>NZ_JBVKAI010000002.1:0-210073 GCF_055639495.1 Streptomyces sp. NPDC039424 | reverse complement strand
GGGCTGGGGCGCAGCCCCGCGGGGGTCTGGGGCGGTAGCCCCGCGGAGGTCTAGGGCGGAGCCCTGGCCAGGGTCTGGGGTGCAGCATTGGCGGGGTGCTGGGGCGGAGCCCCGGCGGAGGTCTGGGGCGGGGGTCTGGGGCGGAGCCCCGGTGGGGGGCGAAGGGGCGGAGCCCCTGGGGGATGGGACGGGTAGGGTCGGCGGGGGCGAGGAACCCTACGCCAGCCCCCGGCGGGCCACTGCCGGTGGGCGGTGGCCGGCGATCGACGCCACCATGTCCAGTACCTGCCGGGTCTCCGCGACCTCGTGCACCCGGTACACCTGGGCCCCCAGCCACGCCGAGACGGCCGTCGTCGCCAGCGTCCCGACGACCCGCTCCTTGACCGGCCGGTCCAGAGTCTCCCCGACGAAGTCCTTGTTGGACAGCGAGACCAGCACCGGCCACCCGGTGGCCACCATCTCGCCCAGCCGCCGAGTCGCCTCAAGACTGTGCCGCGTGTTCTTCCCGAAGTCGTGCCCGGGATCGATCAGCACCGACTCCCTGGGCACCCCGAGCGAGACCGCCCGCTCGGCCAGCCCCACGGTCACCCGCAGAATGTCGGCCATGACGTCGTCGTACGTCACCCGGTGCGGCCGAGTCCGCGGCTCGGCACCCCCGGCATGGGTGCACACCAGCCCCACCCCGTACCGAGCGGCTACCTCCGCCAGTCCAGGATCCACCCCGCCCCAGGCGTCGTTCAGCAGATCCGCCCCGGCCTCGCAGACCGCCGCCCCGACCTCGGCCCGCCAGGTGTCCACGCTGATGATCACGTCCGGGAACCGCCGCCGCACCTCGGCGACGAACCCGACCGTCCGCCGCGCCTCCTCGGCCGCGGACACCTCTTCGCCGGGCCCGGCCTTGACCCCGCCGATGTCGATGATCGCGGCGCCCTCGGCCACCGCCTGCTCCACGCGCGCGAGCGCCGGCTCGTCGCGGAAGGTGGCCCCCTGGTCGTAGAAGGAGTCCGGGGTCCGGTTCACGATCGCCATGATCACCGGCTCGTGCGGCTCGAATTCCCGCCTGCCCAGCCTGAGCATCCCCTGTGACCTCTCCCAGTAAGACCTGCGTATGTCCCGTTCCAGGGCCGCCTGCGACCCTAACCGTCAGCGTCGCATGGCACGATCGGACCCGGATACTTTCGACACCGAGCACATCGAGCGTGGGGACCCTCAGCGATGGTTATGTTCTTGTTCCTGGTCGTCGCGCTCGCCGTCGTGGTCGCCGCGGTGACACTCGCCGTGGTGGGCGGCGGCGAGAGCGGTCCGCTGCCCGAGGCCACGCCGGAGCGCCTGGCCGACCCGCTGCCGCCGGACCGCCCGGTCGGCCGCGCCGACGTGGAGAGCCTCCGCTTCCCGCTCGCCCCCCGCGGCTACCGCATGGCCGACGTGGACGACGCCCTCGGCCGCCTCGCCGCCGAACTCGCCGAGCGGGACGCCCGTATCGCCGACCTGGAGTCCGCGCTGGCCGGCGCCCGGGCGGCGGCGCACGCCCCGCAGGACAAGCCCGCTCAGGAGGGGCAGCAGTGAGCGACGGCACCGCCCTCGCCGGTCCGGACGGCGCGCTGCGCTGCCCCTGGGCGCTGTCCACCGCGGACTACGTGACGTACCACGACGAGGAGTGGGGCCGCCCGGTCCACGGCGACGACGCCCTCTTCGAGCGGCTCAGCCTGGAGGCCTTCCAGTCGGGGCTGTCCTGGATCACGATCCTGCGCCGCCGCCCTGGCTTCCGTACCGCGTTCGCCGACTTCAAGATCGCGGCCGTGGCCGACTTCACCGACGAGGACCGCGAACGCCTCCTCGCCGACCCGGGCATCATCCGCAACCGCGCCAAGATCGACGCGACCCTCGCCAACGCGCGCGTGCTCGCCGACTGGTCCCCGGGCGAGCTGGACGAGCTGATCTGGTCCCACGCCCCCGACCCGGCCGCCCGTCCCGCCCCCAAGAGCCTGTCCGACGTGCCGGCGGTCACCCCCGAGTCGACGGCCCTGTCCAAGGCCCTCAAGAAGCGCGGCCTGCGCTTCGTGGGCCCGACGACGGCGTACGCGCTGATGCAGGCGTGCGGGCTGGTGGACGACCACCTCGTGGACTGCACCGCCCGCCGCGCCTGATCGCGCGCGGGAGCGCGCGGGGCCGGAGGGGCCGGATCAGCGGCCGAGGTACTTCGGCTTCTCCTTGTTCACGAAGGCCTGCACCGCGATCGCGTGGTCGTCGGACTGCCCCGCCCGGGTCTGGAGCTCGTCCTCCTTGTCGAGGGTCTCCGCCAGGGAGTGCGTGAGCCCGTACGCCACGGCCTCCTTGAGCGCCGCGTACGCCACGGTCGGGCCCTCGGCCAGCGCCCGCGCCACCTTCTCGGCCTCGGCCCGCAACTCGCCTGCGGGCACCAGACGACTGGCGATCCCGAGCTCGTACGCCTCCTGCGCGGTGATGGTGCGCGGGAAGAGCAGCAGGTCGGCCGCCCGGCCCGGGCCGACGACCCGCGGCAGCGTCCAGGAGATCCCGGAGTCGGCGGTCAGGGCCACGCCCGCGAAGGACGTGTTGAAGGACGCCGTGTCGGCCACCACCCGGTAGTCGGCCGCGAGCGCGAAGCCGAGCCCGGCCCCCGCCGCGACCCCGTTGACCGCCGCGACCACCGGCTTCGGCGCGTCGGTCAGGGCCCGCACGATCGGGTTGTAATGCTCCCGGACCGTGCTCATCGTCTGCCCCGAGCCCGTCTCCCGGTCGGCGGCCAGCAGCCCGATGTGCTCCTTCAGGTCCTGCCCCACGCAGAACGCCCGGTCCCCGGCCGCGGTCAGCAGCACCGCCCGGACGGAGTCGTCGGCCGCCGCCGCCCGTGCCGCGTCCCGGAGGGCGACCTTGGTCGCGATGTTCAGCGCGTTCATCGCCTCGGGGCGGTTCAGCGTGATCGTCGCGAGCCCGTCGCTGACCTCGTAGAGCACGGTGTCCGCCATGGCGCATCCCTCCGGTTCGCGGCTAGGGCGTACCGGTCGGTACGCCCTGTGTCCGAAGGACAGCATGGCGGAGATCGCCGTCGGCGTACCGGACCCGACGTGTGACCTGCGTCAAACAATGCCGACCGGGATCCGGTCGGCGGATATGTGTGCGGCGGCGCAGTATCGCAGTCACATCGCCGAATTGAGTGGTTTTGCTCGCGCGCGTTGCGCAAGCGATGCCTACTGATGTTGGTCATCGGGTCCTGAGATGCGGGATAATGGCCTGGAAGCAATGTGTTCGATGCCGGTGTCGCGTGTCCTGTCGGACCGCGCGTGCCCTCCCAGGGCCGTCGGCTGCTGACGATGAGCTGGGTTTCAGGAAGGGGAACGAGCATGGCGGCCATGAAGCCGCGGACGGGTGATGGCCCGCTCGAGGTGACCAAGGAGGGGCGGGGCATCGTCATGCGCGTTCCGCTCGAAGGCGGCGGTCGACTCGTCGTCGAGCTGACCCCTGACGAGGCCGAGGCGCTGGGCGACGCCCTCAAGAAGGTAGTCGTCTGACGCGCCGGCGACCATGTCCTCCCGGCTGCCCCGGCCCCGCATCGCGGTGCCGGGGCAGCCGCGTTCCCGGACCTGCCCCGTTGCGCGCGTACCCGTGCCCACGCCCTCCATGCCTGGACGGGCGTACGTCACCACCCGGCCGCTGTCACCACTTGACCTTGACCGCCGTCAGCGCTTGACCGCGCACAGCAGCCCGTCGCCCACCGGCAGCAGCGACGACATCAGTTCCTGGCTCTCCCGCACGGTGCGCAGCAGCTCCCGCAGCCGCAGCACCTCCGTCGGCTGCGGTCCCGAGTCCACGGTCCGGCCGTGCGCGAAGACGCCCTCGAAGACCACCAGTCCGCCGGGCCGCAGCAGCCGCAACGATTCAGCGAGGTATTCCAGGTACTCGAGGCGATCACCGTCGCAGAAGACGAGGTCGTAGCCGGCGTCCGCGAGGCGGGGCAGCACGTCCAGGGCGCGGCCGGGGATGAAACGCGCGCGGTTGCTGGCGAAGCCGCAGGCGCGGAAGGCCTGCCGGGCGAACTGCTGGTGCTCGGGCTCGGGATCCACGGTGGTCAGCACCCCGTCCGGACGCATGCCGTGCAGCAGGTGGAGCCCGGAGACGCCGGTACCGGTGCCGATCTCCGCCACCGCCTTGGCGTCCACGGTGGCGGCGAGCAACCGCAGGGCGGAGCCCGTGCCGGGCGACACCGAGCGCAGCCCGGCCTCCCGGGCCCGGTCGCGGGCCCAACGCAGCGCGTCGTCCTCGGCGACAAAGGCGTCGGCGAACGCCCAGCTCGTCAGCCGGTTGCCGGTAATGGCCCTCTCCTGTCCCGTGGTTGCCTGGGCGTGACTGTATCCGTTGCCCCGGGAACCCGCAGATGGGACCGGGCGTTTAAAGGGTTGAGCGAGTGGTGGGGGACCCGACGGGGGTAGGAGATGGACGAGAGCGCCGAGCAAGTGCTGACGCAGCCGTATGAGCCGTATCAGCCCAGATCAATTTCTCGTAAAACCGCTTATCCGGAGCTAACGGGCGAGGTGGCTATGGTAGGGGCTCCACTGGACACCACCAGAGCCGACAGGGGAGGTGCGGCTGCACCTGTGGATCGGGGAGGAGTGCTGCGGCGCTTCCTCGGATCGGCGGGCAGGCCGAAATCCGTGAACGACACCGCTGACCACGGCCACGCCGCCGACACAGCCCAGACCGCGACCTTCTCCACCGACGCGGACGGGCAGGCGTGGACTCCGCCCACCTGGGAGGAGATCGTCAGCACGCACAGCGGTCGCGTCTACCGGCTGGCGTACCGTCTCACGGGCAACCAGCACGACGCCGAGGACCTCACCCAGGAGGTCTTCGTCCGCGTCTTCCGCTCGCTGTCGACGTACTCGCCGGGCACCTTCGAGGGCTGGCTGCACCGCATCACCACCAACCTCTTCCTGGACATGGTCCGGCGCAAGCAGCGCATCCGCTTCGACGCCCTCGGCGACGACGCGGCCGAGCGGCTGCCCAGCCGTGAGCCCACCCCGCAGCAGGTCTTCAACGACGCGCACTTCGACGCGGACGTCCAGCAGGCGCTGGACACCCTCGCGCCGGAGTTCCGTGCCGCGGTCGTCCTGTGCGACATCGAGGGGCTGTCGTACGAGGAGATCGCCGCGACCCTCGGCGTGAAGCTCGGCACCGTGCGCTCCCGTATCCACCGTGGCCGCTCCCAGCTCCGCAAGGCGCTCGCGCACCGCTCTCCGGAGGCCCGGGCGGCCGGGCGTCGCTCCTTCGTGGCCCGTGTCCCCGTCCTGGGAGGAGGGGGCGCGACCGCGTGAGTGGATCACGGCCCAAACCTGCCGAGGGACACCTGGCAGAGCAGCATCTGGGAGACCGACTCTCCGCCCTGGTGGACGGCGAGCTCGGTCATGAGTCGAGGGAACGCGTCCTGGCCCACCTGGCCACCTGTGCCAGGTGCAAGGCGGAGGCGGACGCCCAGCGCCGACTGAAGAACGTGTTCGCGGAGGCGGCCCCTCCGCCGCCCTCCGAAAGCTTCCTGGCCCGGCTCCAGGGTCTTCCCGGGGGAGGCGACCCGGACGGCGGTGGCTCGCCGCTGGACGGGGGGTTCTCCGGACCGGCCTCCGACGCGGGGGTCTTCGGAGTGAGCCGGGGCGAGCGGTTCGAGTTCGGGTACGTTCCCGTCCGTCCGCACACCTCCGCCGCCGACCGCGGCTTCCGCATCCACCCCGTCGGCCGCCCGGACGCCGACCGCTCCGCCTCGCGCGGGCGGCGGTTCGCGTTCGTCGCCGCCGGCGCGGTGTCGCTGGCGGCGGTAGCGCTGGGCGGGGTGACCGCCGGCATGCCGGCCGATCCGGCCGCCGACGCCCGGGGCGGCTCCGGCAGCGGCGGCAGCGTGGCCCCGGCCCGCACCTCGGGCACGGGAGCAGCGGCGGCGCCCGAGGCGCAGCGCCGCCGTTCGTCCGGGCCGCTGACGGTGCAGGGCACCTCGCTCGGTCAGACGCCTGCCGTGCCGACCTCGGTGTCCGCGCCGCTGCTGCCCGGGATTCCGTCCGTCAGCGGGCGGGAGCAGGACACCACGCTGACCACCCCCGTGGTGGTCGGTGCGGCGGTCATGTCCCCGTTGATACGCCCGCTCGGTCCGAACCCGCCGTTCGCCCTCACCGCATGGTCCTCGGTCCCCGAGGTCACCGGCCCGGGCCTGCTCGCCGCACCCGTCCCCGACACGGCCTCCGACCCCGTCACCCCCTCCCCGTCCGCCTCCTCCCGCCTCGCCCCCTGACCGGCCTCTGCGCCACGGCCCGCACACCTGGTTGAATCCTGTGTGGGCCGTGCCCGCGGCGGAGTCCGGGGCACGGATTCGACGATCCGCGGCCAGCATCGACGAGCGGGGCCGCGGCGAGCCGTGGGGAGAACATGAACGAGGGGAATCCGGTCCCGCCGGGGGAGACCGAGGGTGACTTCGAGCTGGCGCGACCGGCGACCGCGCCCGGTGATCCGGGCGGGGACGACTTCGAGCCGGCCGGTCCTGTGACGCCCTCGGCGGAGGTCCCCGCGCCCGTCCCCGTCGTCCCCTCGGACGCCGAGCGCCCCAGACCCCTGCACGACCCCGACCCGTACAGCACCCCGCCGTACGGCCGGCCGGGCCCCTGGGCCCCCGCCCCACCGGTCCAGCACCCGGCGGCGACGCCCACCCACGGCACGGCGATCCCGGCACCGGCCGCGCCGCAGGATGAACCCAGGCCGACCGCGATTCCCGCGCCCCCCGGCCCGGTGGACGCACTGCCGCCTGCCGCCCCGGAGGGCACCGCCCCGCCTCCGGCCGCACCCGCCGCCGCACCGCCCGCAGGCCCCTGGCAGCGCTACGACCCCTGGGCCGCCGCGCCGCCCGCGCACGCCCCGCTTCAGCTGGCCGGTGCCGCCGTGCCCACGGCGGGGCAGCGGCGCGGACGGGCCAAGCGGATCCTGGTGGGCGGGGCGCTGGTGCTCGCGCTGGTCTCCGGGGGCGTCGGCGGTGCCGTGGGCGCGTATCTGGAACGCGAGGGCGGGACGGGGACCGTACGGCTGCCGCAGGCGGGCAAGGAGCCCAGTGGGCGGCCCGCGGACAGCGTGGCGGGGATCGCCGCCCGCGCGCTGCCGAGCGTGGTCACCCTGCATGTGAAGGGCGGTGACGAGCAGGGCACCGGCACCGGCTTCGTGCTCGACACACGCGGCCACATCCTCACCAACAACCATGTCGTCGAGCCCGCCGCGTCCAGCGGCGACATCACGGTGACCTTCAGCGGCGGCGACACCGCCGACGCCCGGATCGTCGGCCGGGACACCGGCTACGACCTGGCCGTCGTCCAGGTCAAGGGCGTCCACGGACTCACGCCCATGCCCCTCGGCAACTCCGACAACGTCCAGGTGGGCGACCCCGTCGTGGCCATCGGCGCCCCCTTCGACCTCGCCAACACCGTCACCTCCGGCATCATCAGCGCCAAGGAGCGGCCCATCACGGCGGGCGGCCGGAGCGGGGACGGCAGCGACGTGTCGTACGTGGACGCGTTGCAGACCGACGCCCCGATCAACCCCGGCAACTCCGGCGGGCCCCTGCTGGACTCCCGGGGCCGGGTCGTCGGCATCAACTCGGCCATCCGCTCCGCGGACAGCGGCTCCGACTCCGACGGCGGCCAGGCCGGCTCCATAGGCCTCGGCTTCGCCATCCCGGTCAACCAGGCCAAGCGCGTCGCCGAGGAGCTGATCAACACAGGGAAGGCGACCCACCCGGTGATCGGCGTCACCCTCGACATGGACTACACCGGCGACGGCGCCCGGATCGGCGCCAAGGGCGGTGGCGGACCCGCGGTCGTCGTGGACGGCCCCGGTGACCGGGCCGGCCTGGAGGCGGGCGACGTGATCACCGAGGTCGACGGCAGGTCCGTCCACTCCGGCGAGGAGCTGATCATCAAAACCCGCGCCCACCGCCCCGGCGACCACCTGCGCCTCACCGTCCGGCGCGACGGCCGTACGAAGGAGGTCCCCCTCGTACTGGGGTCCTCCGACGACAACTGACGGGGCCGCAACTGACAGAAACCTCACAGGTCGGGGCCCACCCGCGGCCTGACATGGCAAACAACCCGGAAAACCGGCTCTCTACACGCACTCGGACACCTCGGGACGGTACCGGTCGGACAGGTGCGCCGGGTACCGTGGTGCGGACCGAGGACATCGCAAGGAGCTTCAGGTGTTCAATGACATAGGACCACTCGAGCTGGTGACGCTCGTTGTCCTCGCCGTGCTCGTCTTCGGTCCGGACAAGCTCCCGAAGGTCATACAGGACGTGATGCGCACCGTCCGGAAGATCCGTGAGTTCTCCGAGAGCGCCAAGCAGGACATCCGTCAGGAACTGGGCCCGGAGTTCAAGGACTTCGAGTTCGAGGACCTCAACCCCAAGACGTTCATCCGCAAGCAGCTGGACGACGACGAACTGGGGCTGCAGGAGATCCGCAACGGCTTCGACCTGAAGAAGGAGATGGCCGAGGTCACGGACGCGGTCCACGGGCGCGAGAACGAAGCCTCCTCCACCTCCTCGTCCTCCGGTTCCGCCGACGGCCGGATCGACATGACGAAGAAGCCGGAGGACCCCGGCAAGGACGACCGGCCGCCCTTCGACGCCGACGCCACCTGACCCACGCGCAGGGCGGCTTCCCTGCGGCTCGGAGTGGTGTGGATATGCTGCCGAGTTGTTGTGCGGACCGGGCGAGTACGCCCGAAGGGGGGCGGGCCGCCCCGGTCCGACGAGAACGAGGAGGCGTCCGGGCACATGGAGACCACAAGTCGGTCAGTCGCGCAGGTGCCGGCCGCGGAGGGTGGACAGCAGCTCCCCTCCGCCCGGCGCACGGTCGGCGACTACCTGCTGGCGCCCTTCCCGTGGTACGGCCTCGACGAGGCCTTCACGGGACAGCGCTGGCTGATGCAGGTCGGTACGGCGGCTGACGGTGCCGTCGAGCACGGGTCGATCGGGCACGGCGACGAACCCTCCGTACGCAACGAGCACACCGCCGCGTCGGCGAACGACCTCCGCGAGAAGTTCGCGGTCGTGGTCACCGTCGCCGCGAACCCCGTGCGGCGCAGCCCGGACGGCACGGGCCTGCTGGAGGCCACGTCCGTCTCCTCGGCGGCCTGGCTGGCCGGGGTGGGGCTGCTGTCCTTCACCTGGCCCGGGCAGATGGACCACAGCCTGCGGGACGACTGGCTGGATCAGCAGACGGAGACCGCCTGGGCCCTGGCCGACGACCTGTCCGGCCCGGAGTGGTCGACGCTCTCCCTGCCGGTGGACGGGGTGCCGACGCCCTTCCACTACCGGGAGTCCGAGTTCGGCTGGGTGCTCGCCGGGTCGACGCAGGAGGGGGTGCACGTGGGGGCGTACGGCAGGGGCATGAGCGCGTACGGTCTGGGCTTCGCCGTGATCAAGGACATCGGCGCGTACGCGTGACGACGTGACGAAGGGGCGCCGTGGGTTTGCGGCGCCCCTTCGTCGTAGGCCCCTCGTCGCAGGGCCGGAAGCTCAGAACTTGTTCTTGGGCGTGATGCCCAGCGACAGGCCCGAGAGGCCCCGCTGACGTCCCCCCAGCTTCCCCGCGATGGCCCGCAGCGCGGAACCCGCCGGGGAGTCGGGGTCGGTGAGGACGACCGGCTTGCCCTCGTCGCCGCCCTCGCGGAGGCGGACGTCGATCGGGATGCTGCCGAGGACCGGGACGGACGCGCCGGTCGTACGGGTCAGGCCGTCGGCGACCGTCTGCCCGCCGCCCGTGCCGAACACGTCGACCATCTCGCCGCAGTGCGGGCAGGGCAGGCCGGACATGTTCTCGACCACGCCGACGATCTTCTGGTGGGTCTGGACGGCGATGGAGCCGGCCCGCTCGGCCACCTCGGCCGCCGCCTGCTGCGGGGTCGTCACGACCAGGATCTCGGCGTTCGGGACCAGCTGGGCCACGGAGATCGCGATGTCGCCGGTGCCGGGCGGCAGGTCCAGGAGCAGGACGTCGAGGTCGCCCCAGTACACGTCGGCCAGGAACTGCTGGAGCGCGCGGTGGAGCATCGGGCCGCGCCAGACGACCGGGGCGTTGCCCGGGGTGAACATGCCGATGGAGATGACCTTCACACCGTTCGCCGACGGCGGCATGATCATGTTCTCGACCTGGGTGGGGCGGCCGTCGGCGCCCAGCATGCGCGGTACCGAGTGGCCGTAGATGTCGGCGTCGACGACACCGACCTTCAGCCCGTCGGCCGCCATCGCCGCCGCGAGGTTCACCGTCACCGAGGACTTGCCGACGCCGCCCTTGCCGGAGGCCACCGCGTACACACGGGTGAGCGAGCCGGGCTTGGCGAAGGGGACCTCGCGCTCGGCCTGGCCTCCGCGCAGCGCGGAGGCCAGCTCGCGGCGCTGCTCGTCGCTCATCACGTCCAGCGTGACGTCGACGCGCGTGACACCCTCGACGCGGGAGACCGCCTCGGTCACCCGCTGCGTGATCGTCTCGCGCATCGGGCAGCCGGATACCGTCAGGTACACGGTGACCGCGACCGCCCCGTCCGCACCGATCTCCACCGATTTGACCATCCCGAGTTCGGTGATGGGTCGGTTGATCTCGGGGTCGTTCACCGTCGCCAGTGCCTCGCGCACCGCGTCATCCGTAGCCATACGCACGATGGTACGGCGCCCGGCGGGGGCTGCGGAAAGCCCCGTCAGCGGTCGTCTACGTCACGTGCCCGCGACCGTTCCGCCGGGAATACGACGTGGCCGTCCCTTCGCTCCTCCAGCTCCTTGATCATGTCCTGCAGTTCGGAGCGGATCCAGTCGCGGGTCGCCACCTCGCCCAGGCCCATCCGCAGCGCGGCGATCTCACGGGTCAGGTACTCGGTGTCCGCGATGGACCGCTCGTTCTGTTTGCGGTCCTGTTCGAGGTTGACCCGGTCGCGGTCGTCCTGCCGGTTCTGCGCGAGCAGGATCAGCGGGGCCGCGTAGGAGGCCTGGAGCGACAGCATCAGGGTCAGGAAGATGAACGGGTAGTTGTCGAAGCGCAGGTCCTGCGGCGCCGCGATGTTCCACACCACCCACATGATGATGACGACCGTCATCCAGACGATGAAGCGTCCCGTGCCCAGGAAGCGGGCGATCTTCTCCGACAGCCGTCCGAAGGCCTCGGGATCCCACTCGGGCAGGAACCGGCGCCGCGGCGGGCGCGGCTGGTCCAGGCGGGGAGTGCGCGGCCGGGTGGCGGCCGTCGCCCCCGCCAGGGTGCGCTCGCGGGAGCCGGATTCGCGCTCAGGAGTCATGACCACGCACCCCCTCGGCCACTTCCCCGGCGGCTTCCCCGGCCGCCTCCTCGTCCAGGTGGAACTCCGTCTCCCGCCAGTCCTCGGGCAGCATGTGGTCCAGTACGTCGTCCACGGTCACCGCGCCCAGCAGCGCCCCGGCCTCGTCGACGACGGGCGCCGCGACCATGTCGTACGCGGCGAAGAACCCGGCGACGATCGGCAGCGCGGCGTCGGGGCCGAGGGCCTGGAGGTCGTCCTCGACGAGCGAGCTGACCAACGTGTACGGGGGGTCGCGCAGCAGGCGCTGGAAGTGGACCGTGCCGAGGTACTTGCCGGTCGGGGTCTCGTCGGGCGGGCGACAGACGTACACCTGGGCGGCGAGGGCCGGGGACAGGTCGGGGTTGCGGACCCGGGCGAGCGCGTCGGCGACGGTGGCGTCCGGCCGCAGCACGATCGGCTCGGTGGTCATCAGACCTCCCGCGGTGTGCTCCTCGTACGCCATCAGGCGCCGCATGTCGGCGGCGTCGGAGGGCTGCATCAGGCTCAGCAGCCGCTCCTTGTCCTCCTCGGGCAGCTCGGCGAGCAGGTCGGCCGCGTCGTCGGGGTCCATGGCCTCCAGGACGTCCGCCGCGCGCTCCTCCTGCAGCTTGCCGAGGATCTCGATCTGGTCGTCCTCCGGCAGCTCCTCCAGGACGTCGGCGAGGCGGTCGTCGTCGAGGGCCGCTGCGACCTCGGCGCGCCGCTTGGCCGAGAGGTGGTGCAGGACGTTGGCGAGGTCCGCGGGGCGCAGCTGCTCGAAGGTGGCGAGCAGGCTCTCGGCGCCCTGCCCGTGCTCCTCCAGGGAGAACCCGGTGACCGCGGACCACTCCACGGTCAGCGTCTCGCCCTTGGCGCGGCGGAAGGCGCCGCCCTTTCTGCCCCGGCGCACGAAGACCCGGTCGACCTCCCAGTCGCGGCGGGCCGGCAGCTGCTGCACGGACAGGTCGAGGACGGTGACCTCCTCGCCGGCCTCGACGAGCGTGACGCGCCGGTCGAGCAGTTCCCCGAAGACGAGGCGCTCGGTGGGCCGCTGTTCGAAGCGGCGGACGTTGAGCACGCCGGTGGTGATGACCTGTCCGGACTCGATGCCGGTCACCCGGGTCATGGGCAGGAAGATACGGCGGCGGGTGGCGAGTTCGACGACCAGCCCGAGCAGCCGCGGGGGCCGCCGTCGGACGCGCAGCATGACGACCAGGTCGCGGACGCGGCCCACCTGGTCGCCGGTCGGATCGAAGACGGGGACACCGGCGAGGTGCGAGACGAAGATCCGGGGGGCGCCGGCTGCCATGGCTGTGCTTCCTTCTCTACGGCGTGCATCGGGCTGTCGCACTGGGTGCGTTCCTTATCCGAATTGCCCGCTCGGGTGGGCTTCAGGCTAGCCCGTCCCGATCGCGGGCGCCCTGGTGAGGGGTCCGGACGGTCTGGCTCCGCTCCGGGTCCGCCGCCCCGGTACGCTGCGGTACGCCGCTCAGGACCCGTCAGAAAGGCAGCCCCACCTGTGACTGCGATTCCCCAGGGCCGTACCCGCCGAGCCGCTCTGCTGAGCGCGACGTGCGCACTGGTCGTGACAGGGGTGGCGCTCGCGGGATGCAGCAGCGACGATCCGGACGCGGGCACCAACGGGATCGCCAAGCTGTCCCCGGCCAAGATCCAGTCCCGGACGCGTACGGAGGCCCGGTCGGCGGCGGCCGTGCGGCTGTCGGGGACCGTGGTCACCAGCGGGCGCACATACACGCTGGACATGCGGCTGAAGGACGACGGCGGCACCGGGTCGGTCACGTCGAAGGGGGCGACTTTCCGGCTGCTGCGGGTCGGCGAGCAGCTGTATCTGATGGCCGACGCGGAATTCTGGGACCACACCGACGGCAGCGGCGGGGACGCGGCGGCGGCGGGCAAGCTCGACGGCAAGTACGTCAAGGTGCCGCAGGGCGATCCCGCGTACAGGAAGTTCAGCGGCTTCACGGACAAGGACGTCCTCCTCGACGGTCTGCTGACCCTGCACGGCACGCTGGCGACGGACGGCCGCTACGAGCAGTCCGGCGTCCGCACCGTGCGCATCACCGGCGACAAGGGCTCCGGCGGCAGCCTGGACGTCGCCCTGGAGGGCAAGCCGTATCCGCTCCGCCTCGTCCGGGGCGGCGGGGCGGGGACGCTCCGCTTCTCGGACTGGGGGAAGGACTTCGCCGTCTCCAAGCCGGCCAAGGGGGAGACGGTGGACTACGGGAAGCAGCTGCCGACGTCGTAGCGTCCGGCGGCCCCCGCTACTTCCGGCCCCGCCGCTTGGCGAGGAGCCGCGGCAGCCCCGCCGGGATCGGCCGGCGCGTCGTCGCCGGAGACGGCAACGGCGGCTCGACGAGGCTGCCCTCGGGCAACGGCACCGATGAACCCGCCGGAACCAGGCGGAGCACCCGGCACTCGCTGAGCCAGCGCCGCGTCATCGCCTCGCCGTCCGGCGCGTTGAGGCGCTTGCCCTTCAGCTCGGCGACCGCCGCCTCCCACTCCTCGGAGCCGGGCGCGAGCTCGGAGACGGTGGCGGTCCAGGTGACCAGCCGGCCGCCCTTGTCCTTGCTGCGGACGGTGATCTCGGCGGAGCCGCCGTCGGTCAGCCCGGGCAGCGGCTGTTCCCCGGGCCCGTCGCCGACCAGGCACGCCGCTCCCTCGTGCCACACGTGCCACAGCGCACGCGCGGCCGGGGCCCCGGCGCCCCTGACCCAGATGAGGCCGGACTTCTTGGTGGCCTCCTCGACGAGGGCCTGGCCGAGCAGCTCCGTAGATGTCATGCGCCCAGCCTATCGAGGAGCCCTACAGCCAGCCGTTGCGCTTCAGCGTGCGGTGGATGCCCACGCAGATCGCCATGGTGATGCCCATGATCACCGGGTAGCCGTACTTCCAGTGGGTCTCCGGCATGTACGTGAAGTTCATGCCGTACACCCCGCACACCATCGTCGGCACGGCGATGATCGCGGCCCAGGCGGTGATCTTCCGCATGTCCTCGTTCTGCGCGACGGACGCCTGCGCGAGGTTGGCCTGGAGGATGGAGTTCAGCAGTTCGTCGAAGCCCAGCACCTGCTCCTGGACCCGGGCGAGGTGGTCGGCGACGTCCCGGAAGTACTTCTGGATGTCCGGGTCGATCAGCCGCATCGGCCGCTCGCTCAGCAACTGCATGGGACGCAGCAGCGGCGACACCGCCCGCTTGAACTCCAGTACCTCGCGCTTGAGTTGGTAGATCCGGGCCGAGTCCACACCGCGCGACACCCCGCCCTTGCGGCCGGGTGAGAACACCTCGGTCTCCACCTCGTCGATGTCGTCCTGCACCGCGTCCGCCACCGCGATGTACCCGTCGACGACATGGTCGGCGATGGCGTGCAGCACCGCCGACGGGCCCTTGGCGAGCAGCTCGGGGTCGTCCTGCAGCCGGTGCCTGAGGGCCCGCAGCGAGCCCTGCCCGCCGTGCCGGACGGTGATGAAGAAGTCCCGGCCGGTGAAGCACATGACCTCGCCGGTCTCCACGACCTCGCTGTCGCCGGTGAGCCGGTCGTGCTCGACGTAGTGGATGGTCTTGAAGACGGTGAAGAGGGAGTCGTCGTAGCGCTCCAGCTTGGGCCGCTGGTGGGCCTGCACCGCGTCCTCGACGGCCAGCGGGTGCAGCCCGAACTCACCGGCGATACCGGAGAATTCGGCCTCGGTCGGCTCGTGCAGCCCGATCCACACGAAGCCCCCGTCGCGCCGCACCTGGCGCATCGCCTCCTGCGGGGTCAGGGCCTTGCCGAACTCCACACGGGCCCCGTCGCGGTAGACGGCGCAGTCCACCACGGCCGACGGCGTGGCGGGGTCGCGGGTGGTGTCGTACGCGCTGGTCTCCTTGCGCAGCGAGACTCGGGAGGGGCGGACGACGGCGCGCAGATCGCGGATCATCGACATGGGCAGGCTCCTTCGCGGGCGAGCAACGAAAGACCGCCGGCGACGGGTGGAACTACCCGGAATGAGGACGTTTTCACTGCGGATGTTTGGCACGTCCACAAAGCGGGGAGCACCGCACCGTCGCGGTGGCGACTTCGCTACTGATTCAGAACTGACACAGATCAGACGGATCAGGCAAAGCGAAACGAGTGCTCTTCCGGATGACGCGAATGACGCGGCACGAGCGTGAGAGGTGGCGGCCAGCCAGGCAGCAGGAGCAGCGCAGCCAGAGCAGCTACGTCAGCAGCCGGAAGAGCGAGTGGTACTGCACGGTCGACTTCGATCCATGACAGCCCCACCTCCTCCGGCCGGTCCCTCGTAAGGGAGTCCCATCGGGCGTCGGGGCTTGATCGCGACGCTTCTGCGTGCTGCCCGAACCACCGGCTCAGAGTACCAGCCGCCCGAAGTGTCAAGGCGCCGCTTTGCCCGGAGCTGACGAGTTCTATGCTCACCGCATGGTTGATGTTCTTCCCCTCGTCGAGGCGCGGTTGAGTACCGCGCTAGGAGAACCGGACGCGCGCGCCGCGGTCACCTTCCTGGGTACGGACCGCATCGAGGTGCTCCGATTCCAGGGCAGCGACCATGAGGGTGCCGTCGTCCGCTACGCCACGCTCGGCATGTCCGCGCACCCCATGACCGACCCCACGGCGATGCTCGCCGACCCGGTCAAGGGCCCCCGCGCCGAGCTGGTCCTCTCGGTTCGCGCCGGGCTCGCCGACACCGACAAGGTGCTCCGCCCGCTCGCCGTGCTCGCCGCGTCCCCGCAGGTGGAGGGCGTGGTGGTGGCCCCCGGCGCCTCCCTGGACGTGGGCGGCCCGCTGTGGCCCGACGCCCCCTTCACCTCGGTCCTGGTCGCCGAGCCGGGTGGGCTGGTGGAGGACCTGGAGCTCGACGAGCCGATGGAGCCCGTACGGTTCCTGCCGCTGCTGCCGATGACCCCCAACGAGGCCGCCTGGAAGCGCGTCCACGGCGCCCAGGCCCTCCAGGAGCGCTGGCTGGCGAACGGGACGGACCTGCGGGATCCCGCCCGCAGGTCCGTCCCGCTCGACTGACGCCGACGTGACCGATCTCACCAACGTCCGGCCATGGCCGGTCAGTTGGCGAAGACGGTGACACCGTCCTCGGCCGCGTGCCGGGGTTCCAGCTCCTCCGCGGTGGGGGTCCCCCCGCTCGAGCGAAGCCGAGAGTGGGGGAGGGTGAGGGCCTTCCGCCTCACGACGACCACCGCCGCGCCCAGCACCGCGGTGACCGCCGCCGCCACGAACGGCATGTGGTCGTCGCTCCACTCCTCGATCTTCGGCGCGAAGTAGGGCGCCGCCGCGGCCGCGAACCACCGCACGAAGTTGTAGCCCGCGCTCGCCACCGGGCGCGGCGCGTCCGAGACGCCCAGGGCCAGCTCGGTGTAGACCGTGTTGTTCACGCCGATGAACGCGCCGGACAGGACCGTGCAGACGATCGCGGCGGTGTGGCCGCCGTAGCCGAGGACCAGCACATCGGCGGCGAGCAGGACCAGCGAGCCGCCGAGCACCTTCAGCGAGCCGAACCTCTCCTGCAGACGCGGCGCCACGATCACCGAGAAGACGGCGAGCAGCACACCCCAGGCGAAGAACACGGCGCCCGACTTGTACGGGGTCATGTTCAGTACGAACGGGGTGAAGGCCAGCACGGTGAAGAACGTGTAGTTGTAGAAGAACGCCGAGACCGCCGCCGAGGCCAGACCGCCGTGGCCGAGCGCCTTGACCGGGTCCAGGACCGAGGTCTTGCGGGCGGGCTTCGGCTGCTCCTTCAGGAACACGGTGATGCACAGGAAGCCGATGGCCATCAGCACGGCCGTGCCGAAGAAGGGGTAGCGCCAGCTGGCGTTTCCGAGCACCGCGCCCAGCAGTGGACCGCAGGCCATGCCGAGGCCGAGGGCGGACTCGTACAGCAGGATCGCCGCGGCGCTGCCCCCGGCCGCCGCGCCGACGATGACCGCGAGGGCGGTGGAGACGAACAGGGCGTTGCCCAGGCCCCAGCCGGCGCGGAAGCCGACGAGCTGCGCGACCGAGCCCGATGTGCCGGCCAGGCCCGCGAAGACCACCACGAAGGCCAGGCCCAGCAGCAGGGTCTTGCGGCCGCCGACGCGGCTGGAGACGAAGCCGGTGAGCAGCATCGCGACGGCGGTGATCAGGAAGTAGGAGGTGAAGAGCAGGGAGACCTGACCTGCGGTGGCGTTCAGGCCCTGGGCGATGGAGGGCAGGATCGGGTCGACCAGGCCGATGCCCATGAAGGCGACGACGGACGCGCCGGCCGTCGCCCAGACCGCCTTGGGCTGCCGCAGGAGGCCGCCGGCTCCCGCATCGAGGGTGTCCATGCTTTCTCCTGTCCGTGAAGTAGTTGGTATATGCAACATAGTAAGTTAGGGACGCTAATTAATGCAAGCTACATCCATCTGGACGTCGAGAGGGCCCGCCGCAATCGGTTCCGTCCGGACGGGTGATCGTCCTTGACGTGGCGGTGCAGGGGTAGGACCGTGGAGCCCTATGAGGGGCGAACCCAGTTGCCCGAAGTGTGGTGGCCGGGTCAGGGCTCCCGGCCTCTTCGCCGATTCCTGGCAGTGCGATGTGCACGGGGCGGTGTATCCACTGCAGCCCGTGATCCCGCCCAGCGTCGAGGCCCTCGGTGTGGTGGTGCACCGCACACAGGTGCCCGTGTGGATGCCGTGGCCGCTGCCGGTCGGCTGGCTGTTCACCGGGGTGACGTACGCCGGTGACGACCGCAGCGGGGGCCGCGCCACCGCCGTGGCCTGCTCCGGACCCGGCCCGCTCGGCGGTATGGGGGAGCTGATCCTGGTCGCCGAGGAACTCGGCGTCGGCCTCGGCGCCCGCTACGCCGGCATCGACGGCCCGGACCCGGGCCCGTACATGAACGTCGAGAAGCCACCCGAGGCCAAGGTCCTCGCCGCCGGCCGCCCGACCCCGCTCTGGCACGTCTACCGCACCCCCGACGACCGCGCCGTCTTCGCGGGCGAGGCGCTCGGGATGTGGCTGTGGGCGGTGGTGTGGCCGGAGCGGTCCGGGCTGCTGATGTACGACGAGCTGGTGCTGACGGACCTGCGGGAGGCCGGGGCGGAGCTGGACCTCGTGCCGTGCGGGGCGCTGTCCCCGAGGCTGTTGGAACCCTGAGCGCCGGCTGTAGGGGGCGCGAGGCGGCTGCGGGTGTGACAGGGCACCCCTCCGGTCCCGCTATCCTTAGGTGTCCCCTCCCGTACCGTCCCCGCCTGGAGCCCGTGTCGTGCGCATCGATCTGCACTGCCACTCCACGGCCTCCGACGGTACGGACACCCCGGCCGAGCTGGTGCTGGCCGCCGCCGCGGCCGGTCTGGACGTCGTCGCGCTGACCGACCACGACACCACCCGCGGACACGCCGAGGCCGTCGCCGCGCTGCCCGAGGGCCTCACCCTGGTCACCGGCGCCGAGCTGTCCTGCCGTGTCGACGGCATCTCCATGCACATGCTGGCCTACCTCTTCGACCCCGAGGAGCCCGCCCTGCTCGCCGAGCGCGAGCTGGTGCGCGACGACCGGGTGCCGCGGGCCAAGGGCATGATCGCCAAGCTGAACGAGCTGGGCGTGCCGGTCACCTGGGAGCAGGTGAAGCGGATCGCCGGGGACGGCTCCGTCGGGCGCCCGCACGTCGCCTCCGCGCTGGTCGAGCTGGGCGTGGTCCGGACCGTGAGCGACGCGTTCACCGACCAGTGGCTGGCCGACGGCGGCCGGGCCTTCGTCGCGAAGCACGAGACCGACCCCTTCGAGGCGATCCGGCTGGTCAAGGGCGCGGGCGGGGTCTGCGTGTTCGCACACCCGGCCGCCGCCAAGCGGGGTCGTACGGTGCCGGAGTCCCGGATCGCCGAACTGGCCGCGGCCGGCCTCGACGGCGTCGAGGTCGACCACATGGACCACGACGCCGACGCCCGCACGCGTCTGCGCGGGCTGGCGAAGGAACTGGGGCTGCTGGTCACGGGGTCCTCGGACTACCACGGCAGCCGCAAGACCGTGGCCCTCGGCGAGTACGTCACCGACCCCGAGGTGTACGGGGAGATCACACGGCGGGCGACCGGGGCGTTCCCGGTGCCGGGGACCGGCGGAGCCTGAGGCCCGCCCCTCACCCGCTCACCTTCGTACTTCTTCCAGCAAGGCCTGTTACTCACCCATGTTCGACGTCGCCGTCTTCGGCTCCCTGTTCCTCACCCTTTTTGTCATCATGGATCCCCCCGGGATCACCCCGATCTTCCTGGCGCTCACCGCCGGACGCCCCGCCAAGGTGCAGAAGCGGATGGCGTTCCAGGCCGTCTGCGTCGCCGGCGGCGTCATCGCCGTGTTCGGCGTCCTCGGGCACCAGATCCTGAACTACCTGCACGTCTCCGTCCCCGCGCTGATGATCGCGGGCGGGCTGCTGCTCCTGCTGATCGCGCTCGATCTGCTCACCGGCAAGACGGACGAGCCCAAGCAGACCAAGGACGTCAACGTCGCCCTCGTACCGCTGGGCATGCCGCTGCTGGCGGGCCCGGGGGCCATCGTGTCCGTGATCCTGGCCGTGCAGAAGGCCGGCAGTGTCGCCACGCAGGTATCGGTGTGGTCCGCGATCCTCGCGATCCATGTCGTGCTGTGGCTGGTGATGCGCTACTCGCTGCTGATCATCCGGGTCATCAAGGACGGCGGTGTGGTGCTGGTGACGCGGCTCGCGGGCATGATGCTCTCGGCGATCGCGGTGCAGCAGATCATCAACGGTGTCACTCAGGTGATCCGGGGGAGCTGAGACGCGGTCTCGGCTCCCCCGGAAAGCTTGAGTGTTACGAGGCCGGGGCTTCGGCCGGCCGGATCCACAGTCGCTGCCCGATTGCGGCGGCCTGCTGAACGATCCGGTTGACGGAGGCGGCGTCCACGACGGTGCTGTCCACGGTGGTGCCGTCGACCTCGTCGAGTCGCATGATCTCGAAGCGCACTGGCTTCTCCCTTCGTCTGGTCATCCTCCTGAGGAGAACTACTGGTGTCGTCGTGACATACGTATTCAACGGGCTGCGTGTTACAAACATTCCCTACGCTAAAGAAATTTTTCGAACGACTAATTACTGACCGGTAAGAGGTCTTTGTGAGACTGACCGGGACCAGTTGTGTTCGCAGCGTGACCGCCGGGACAATGGAGTCGATGAACGACGACCTCGCGGCCCTGCAAGCCCGCATCGACCGCACGAACGAGCTGCTTCAGCGCATGCTCGCCGAAGTGGCGAAGACGCCCTCGACCCATGCGATCTTCGTCGACGCGGGGTACCTCTACGCGGCCGCGGGCAGGCTGGTGGCCGGGACCGAGGACCGGCGCGCCTTCGACCTCGACGCCGAGGGCCTGATCGACGCGCTGATCGACCGCGCCCGCACCATCTTCGCGGACAGCAGGCTGCTGCGGGTCTACTGGTACGACGGCGCCCGGCGCCGCATCCACACCGCCGAGCAGCAGTCCATCGCCGAACTCCCCGACGTCAAGGTCCGCCTGGGCAACCTCAACGCCAACAACCAGCAGAAGGGCGTCGACTCACTCATCCGCTCCGACCTGGAGTCCCTCGCCCGCCACCGCGCGATCAGCGACGCGGCCCTCCTCGGCGGCGACGAGGACCTGGTGTCGGCGGTGGAGGCGGCGCAGGGGTACGGCGCCCGCGTCCACCTCTGGGGCATCGAGGCCCCCGAGGGACGCAACCAGGCCGAACCGCTGCTCTGGGAGGTCGACAGCCAGCGCACCTTCGACCTCGAGTTCTTCAAGCCGTACGTCTCCCGGCGCACCGCCCTCCCCTACGACGCGACCGGCGCGGCCCGGCCCGCCCGCGAGGACGTCCGCTTCGTCGGCGCCCAGATCGCGGCGAAGTGGCTCGCCGCCCGGGGCCGGGAGGCCCTGGTGGAGTTGCTCCCCGGACACCCCTACCTGCCCGGCTCCGTCGACCAGGACCTCCTCGTCGAGGCCGAGGGCCTGCTCCAGTACTCCCTGCGCGGCCAGGCGGATTTGCGGCGGGCGTTGCGGGACGGGTTCTGGGAGCACTTGCAGACGCAGTACTAAGACCTGTCCCAGAAGTCGGCGACGGCGCGGGCCGTGGCGAGTGGCCGGTCGGTGTTGGGGGAGTGCTCCGCGCCCTCGATGACCGTGCGGCGGGCCCGCAGCCGGGCCGCCATCTCGTCGAGGAGCGGCAGCGGCCAGGTGTCGTCGAGCGCGCCGGACAGCACATGGAAGGGCAGCGGAACGGCGGCCAGTTCGGCGACGCGGTCCGGCTCGGTGCACAACTGGCGGCCGGTGGCGAGGAGTTGGGCGGGCTTGTTGCCCAGCCAGCGGCGCCGCAGGTCCTCCCGGTCGTCGAGGCCGCCGTCGAGCTCGCCGGTGGAGGTCTCCTCGGGCGGCTCCATGGCCTGGATGGCCTCCCACACCTCGGCCATCGTCATCACGGCCAGCGCGTCCCGCAGCAGCTTCACGCGTTGCTGCTGGGAGACGGAGATCTGGGCCGGTCCCGAGGCCATCAGGGTGAGCGAGCGGAAGGGGGAGCGGTCGAGGAGCACGGCCGCGCGGGAGATCTGCCCGCCCAGAGAGTGCCCCAGCAGGTGCACCGGCGTGCCGAGCGCCTCCGCCTGGGCCAGCACGTCCCGCGCCAACTCCTCCTGCGCGTAGGCCGATTCGTCCGCCTCGGGCCCGTCCGACTCGTACTGCCCGCGCCCGTCCACGGCGACCGTCCGGTAGCCGCGCTCCGCGAGCGGCACGTGCAGCGGGTTGAAGTCCTCCTTGCTGCCCGTGAATCCGGGCACCAGCAGCGCGACCCCCTTGGGCTCGACACCGGCGGCCACGGGCGCGTCGACGACGGCGAACTCACCGCGCGCGGTGCGCAACGCGTAGGCGCGGGCGCCGGGGGGCGGGACGAAGGTGGGAGGCCTGCTCATGAGCAGAGGCTATCGGGAGCGGCCGGACGCCGACGGCCCGGTCCACACGAGGTGGGCCGGGCCGTCGGGGTGTTGCGTCGCGTGAGCGGTCGCTCCGGGTGCCGGATCAGGCCTCCGTGGCCTCCACGGCCGCCGCCGCCTTGCGGGTGCGGCGGGGCTTGGTCTCCGCGGCCTGGGCCGTGTCGACCGGCGCCTCGGCCGCCTTGCGCGTCCGGCGCGCCCTGGGCTTGACCTCCGGCTCCTCGCTGGCCTGCGCCGGAATTTCGGCGACGGCCTTGCGGGTGCGGCGGACCCTGGGCTTGGCCTCGGTGGCCTCGGCGGTGTCGACCGCTGCCTCGGCGGGGGCCGCTGCGGCGGGCTTGCGGGTGCGGCGGGGCTTGGCCTCGGCGGCCTCGGCCGTGTCGACCGCCGCCTCGGCGGGGGCCGTGGCCGCGGTCTTGCGGGTGCGGCGCGGCTTGGCCTCGGCGGCTTCGGCGGTGTCGACCGCAGCCTCGGCGACCTTGCGGGTGCGGCGCGCCCTGGGCTTGACCTCGGCGTCGACCGACTCCGGCGCGTCCGCGGTGGCCGCGGTCTTGCGGGTGCGGCGGGGCTTGGCCTCGGTGGCCTCGGCCGTGTCGACCGCCGTCTCGGCGGCGGCCGCCGTCTTGCGGGTGCGACGAGCCTTCGGCTTGGCCTCGGCTTCCGCCTCCGTGGACTCCGTGGCCGGTGCCTCGGTGACGGCCGCCGCGGTCTTGCGGGTGCGGCGGACCCTGGGCTTGGCTTCCGTGGCCTCGGCGGTGTCGACCGCTGCCTCGGCGGGGGCCGCTGCGGCGGTCTTGCGGGTGCGGCGGGGCTTGGCCTCGGCGGCCTCGGCCGTGTCGACCGCCGCCTCGGCGGGGGCCGCGGTCTTGCGGGTGCGGCGCGGCTTGGCCTCGGCGGCCTCGGCCGTGTCGACCGCCGTCTCGGCGGCAGCCGCCGTCTTGCGGGTGCGGCGGCGCGGCTTCTCTTCCGGGGCCTCCGGGGCGGCAGCCACCTCGGCCTCGGCCGTGGGCGCGGCCTCCGCCGGTGCCGCGGCGGGCTCCGCCGACTTGCGGGTGCGGCGGCGGCGCGGCTTCTCGGTGGCGTCGGCCGTGGCCTCGCCCTCCGCCGTCGCCACGGCGGTCTCCGCGGCCGGTGCGGCCTCGGTCACCGTGGGCTCGACGGCCGCCACCGCCTCCGCCGGTGCCCCGCCGCGCGTACGGCGACGGCGGCGCAGCGTGCGGGGTGCGGCGGTCTCCTCCGCCGCGACGGCCTCGGCGGCCGGCGACGCGGACTCGACCGGCGCCGCGCCGGGCGCGGATTCCAGCGGGTTCCCGCCACGCATACGACGGCGACGGCGCGGCGTACGCTCCGGGCGCTCGCGCTCGGTGGTCCGGGCCTCGGCGCCACGGGAGTCACCGCGACCGCCCCGGCCACCGCGACCGCGCGCACCGCGGCCACCGGTCTCGCCCAGGTCCTCCAGCTCCTCCGCGGCCAGCCCGGCGCGCGTACGCTCCGAGCGCGGCAGGGTGCCCTTGGTGCCCTCGGGGATGCCGAGGTCCGAGAACAGGTGCGGAGAGCTCGAGTACGTCTCCACCGGATCGTTGAAGTCCAGCTCCAGCGCCTTGTTGATCAGCTGCCAGCGCGGGATGTCGTCCCAGTCGACGAACGTGATCGCCGTACCCTTGGCGCCCGCGCGGCCCGTCCGGCCGACGCGGTGCAGGTACGTCTTCTCGTCCTCGGGCGACTGGTAGTTGATGACGTGGGTGACGCCCTCGACGTCGATGCCGCGCGCGGCGACGTCGGTGCAGACGAGGACGTCCACCTTGCCGTTGCGGAAGGCGCGCAGCGCCTGCTCGCGGGCGCCCTGGCCGAGGTCGCCGTGGACCGCGCCGGAGGCGAACCCGCGGCGCTGCAGCTGCTCGGCGATGTCGGCCGCCGTGCGCTTGGTACGGCAGAAGATCATCGCCAGCCCGCGGCCGTCGGCCTGCAGGATGCGGGCGATCATCTCCGGCTTGTCCATGGAGTGCGCGCGGTAGATGAACTGCTTGATGTTCGCGACCGTCGCGCCCTCGTCGTCCGGCGCGGTGGCGCGGATGTGGGTGGGCTGGGACATGTACCGGCGCGCGAGACCGATGACCGCGCCGGGCATGGTGGCCGAGAACAGCATCGTCTGGCGCTTGGCCGGAAGCATGTTGATGATCTTCTCGACGTCGGGCAGGAAGCCCAGGTCGAGCATCTCGTCGGCCTCGTCGAGGACCAGGCTCTTGATGTGCTTCAGGTCCAGCTTCTTCTGGCCGGCCAGGTCCAGCAGGCGGCCCGGGGTGCCGACGACCACGTCGACGCCCTTCTTCAGGGCCTCGACCTGGGGCTCGTAGGCCCGGCCGCCGTAGATCGCGGTGACGCGCACGTTGCGCACCTTGCCCGCGGTCAGCAGGTCGTTGGTGACCTGCGTGCACAGCTCGCGCGTGGGGACGACGACGAGCGCCTGCGGGGCGTCGGTGAGGGCCTCGGGCCGAGCGCGGCCCGCCTCGACGTCGGCGGGGACGGTCACGCGCTCGAGGAGCGGGAGGCCGAAGCCCAGCGTCTTGCCGGTGCCGGTCTTGGCCTGGCCGATGACGTCCGTGCCCGAGAGGGCCACGGGAAGCGTCATCTCCTGGATGGGGAAGGGAGTGATGATGCCGACGGCCTCCAGGGCCTCGGCGGTCTCGGGAAAGATTCCGAGTTCTCGAAACGTCGTAGTCAGGGTGCTGCCTCTTCTGTGTATGCGGCGCGAGGCGAGCGCGGGGGTCGTGTCGGACCGTGCCGGGGACGTCGGCCGCCGTACGGGCGGGCCGTATGGCACGGGACCTCTGCCAACGCTCTAGCGCTCTTGCCGCTGAGGTGTCCCTCCGGTTGTCGTACGCGTATTGCTGTACGGCCGGGAGGGCTGTCGGGTCGGAGCCGATCGGGCCACCGACCGGGCATCCTCATGCGTGCGGCCTGTCGAGGCACGTCGAATTACGTCGGCGTACCAGCAGGCGCATTACCACCATACCCCGGAATCGTGCATATGTGATGGCCGATTTGGTCACGTCGTCGTCATCACAGTGGTTGACCAGGGGCTTCCTCCGGGCGGAGAGCGGGTTATTGTGCGCTGCATGACGAGCTCTGACAAGCCTCACAACGCCACCGCCGAACACACCGGCGTCGCCGCCCAGGACTGGGCCAAGGCGTCCACCGACCCGCAGTACCGTGCCGCGGTCGTGGACCTGCTCGGCGCGCTCGCCTACGGGGAGCTCGCGGCGTTCGAGCGGCTCGCGGAGGACGCCAAACTGGCGCCCACGCTGGAGGACAAGGCGGAGCTGGCGAAGATGGCGTCGGCGGAGTTCCACCACTTCGAGCGGCTGCGGGACCGGCTCACCGAGATCGGCGCGGAGCCGACCCCGGCGATGGAGCCGTTCGTCGCGGCACTCGACGGCTTCCACAAGCAGACCGCGCCCTCGGACTGGCTGGAGGGCCTGGTCAAGGCGTACGTCGGCGACTCGATCGCCAGCGACTTCTACCGGGAGGTCGCGGCCCGCCTCGACTCCGACACCCGCGAGCTCGTGCTGGCCGTCCTCGACGACACCGGGCACGCCGGTTTCGCCGTCGAGAAGGTGCGCGCCGCCATCGACGCGGACCCGCGTGTGGGCGGCAGGCTCGCTCTGTGGGCGCGGCGTCTGATGGGCGAGGCCCTGTCGCAGTCCCAGCGGGTCGTCGCCGACCGGGACGCGCTGTCCACGATGCTCGTCGGCGGCGTCGCGGACGGCTTCGACCTCGCCGAGGTCGGCAAGATGTTCTCCCGCATCACCGAGGCCCACACCAAGCGGATGGCCGCGCTGGGCCTGGCGGCGTAGCGCCGCGTGCGGGTGGTTTCCGGCTGTCGGTGACGGCTACGCCGTCGCCGATCGTCGGCGCAGGCGGCCCGCCGGGCGCAGCAGCAGGGAGAGCGAGGCGGCGGAGACGACGGCCGCGCCGAGCAGGCTCGGCAGGACGGAGCCGGGGCCCAGCGCGCTGTGCGTGACGAAGTCACCGAAGAGGGCTCCGGCGACGCCCGTGCAGAACACCAGGGCGCGGGTGGGCAGCCGGTGTTCCAGCCGGTGCACCGCGGCCCAGGCCAGCATCAGACCGAGCAGGGCGGAGCCGAGTGCTTCCAGGATCATGACGGGGTTCCCTCCCACATGGCCGGCCGGCGCTTCACGGTCGTAGCCCGTCATACCCGTGACCTGCGGAATGCAATCCTCCCTGTGGGTCGCTTGTGTTCCCCGTGTGGAGGCCGTCCGCGCATGTGGTGAAGGGGTCCGGCCGGTGACGGCGAAGGGGCCCGGCGGCTGTATCGCCACCGGGCCCCTTCGCTGTGCGTGCGACGTCTCCCGCGTACGGACTACAGCGGGCCGAAACCCACCTTGCGGACCGCGGGCTCGCCGAGCTCGACGTATGCCAGGCGGTCCGCCGGGACCAGGACCTTGCGGCCCTTCTCGTCCTCCAGGCTCAGCAGCTGCGACTTCCCGGCCAGTGCCTCGGCCACCACGCGCTCGACCTCCTCCGCGCTCTGACCGCTCTCCAGAACGATCTCGCGGGGCGCGTGCTGCACGCCGATCTTGACCTCCACGGCTATGTCCCTCCGACGGTCAGTGAGTGCGCGGCCTTCCGCGCCGTACCCAGCACACATTAGCCCGGTGAGGCGACGTACACGTTCCGCCGGAGAACGCCAGGAGCGAACAGCCGGGGGCGCACGGCGCGATCAGTGGTGCTCGGTGCCGTGCAGCGGGAAGCCCGCGATGCCCCGCCAGGCCAGCGAGGTCAGCAGCTGCACCGCCTGGTCGCGCGGGACGCTGCGGTCGCTGTGCAGCCAGGAGCGCGCGACGACCTGGGCGAGGCCGCCGAGGCCGGAGGCCAGCAGCATCGACTCGGCCCGCGACAGGCCCGTGTCCTCGGCGATCACGTCGCAGATCGCCTCGGCGCACTCGGTCGTGACCTTGTCGACGCGCTCGCGCACCGCGGGCTCGTTCGTCAGGTCGGACTCGAAGACCAGGCGGAAGGCGCCGCCGTCGTCCTCCACGTACGCGAAGTACGCGTCCATCGTCGCCCGGACGCGCTGCTTGTTGTCGTTCGTCGAGGCCAGCGCGTGCCGTACCGCCTGGATCAGCGACTCGCAGTGCTGGTCCAGCAGGGCGAGGTAGAGGTCGAGCTTGCCCGGGAAGTGCTGGTAGAGCACCGGCTTGCTGACCCCGGCGCGCTCGGCGATGTCGTCCATGGCGGCCGCGTGGTACCCCTGGGCCACGAAGACTTCCTGGGCGGCGCCCAGGAGCTGGTTCCGGCGGGCACGGCGCGGCAGGCGAGTGCCCCGCGGGCGTGCCGCCTCTGTCTGCTCGATGGCTGTCACGCCGCCTCCAAAATCACGTCCACATGCGGTGTGCGCCGCGCGGCCATCGTACTTTTCGGTAACCGTGCTGTGCGCGGTGCGAGCGCAGAATTTCACGTACCGGACGGGGACGAAAGCCGCAGGACAAGCGCAAATCAAGGCAGGGCGTCGCGCCCCGGCCGGGGGTGGCCGCCGCGCGGTCAGCGGTAGTCGTCCTCGTCCAGGGAGACGACGCGCGCCTGTTCGACGAGGTCCGCCTCGTTCGCGCGGTCCGGGTCCAGCTCGGTGAGGGGGTCGTCGCGGTCCGGGGTGACGTCCGCGTGCTGCTCGGCGGCGTCGCCCTCGGGGGCCTCGACGTCGATCTCCGTGACGTCGTCGTCTTCGAGTTCCTCGAACGCTTCGGGATCGGTGGGGTCATAGGCCATGGTGGGCTCCCTTCCTACGAACGTCCCTGGGAGAAGCAGGGGCCACATGCGGGTGCCCTCTGTACGAGCCTAGGAGACACCCGATGTGGACGCTATGCCGTGTGCCCCCGATCGCCGCACGGTTCACCACGGGCTCAGCGGTGGGGAACGGCCGCGCCCTGTGACGGCGAACACATGAGCCACTGCGTGATCGTCTCGTAACATTGCCGCATGTCTTCGACCGAGTTGCCGTCCGTTTCGGCCGCGAGCGTCCTTCCGAGGGTGTCGCCCGTCAGGGTCGCGGAGGGTGAGCGGCTGAGGTCGGTGGCGCTGCCGGGGGCCACGCTGACGGTCCGGACGAGACCACCCGCGCGCGAGGGGCTGCCGCCCGCGCTGTACGTCCACGGGCTCGGCGGTTCCTCGCAGAACTGGTCGGCGCTGATGCGGGAGCTCGAGGGCGTGGTCGACAGCGAGGCGGTCGACCTGCCGGGCTTCGGGGACTCCCCGCCGCCGGACGACGGCGACTACTCCGTCACCGGGCACGCGCGCGCGGTGATCCGTTATCTCGACGCGGCCGGGCGCGGCCCGGTGCACCTCTTCGGGAACTCCCTGGGCGGCGCCGTCGCCACCCGCGTGTCCGCCGTGCGGCCCGATCTCGTAAGGACGCTCACCCTGGTCTCGCCCGCGCTGCCCGAGCTGCGCGTGCAGCGGTCGGCGGTGCCGACGGCGCTGCTGGGTGTGCCCGGCGTGGCCGCGCTCTTCACCCGGTTCACCAAGGAGTGGACGGCCGAGCAGCGCGTCCGGGGCGTCACGGCCCTGTGCTACGGAGACCCCGGGCGGGTGTCGGCCGAGGCCTTCGGGCACGCCGTGGAGGAACTGGAGCGGCGGCTGCGGCTGCCGTACTTCTGGGACGCCATGACGCGTTCCGCGCGCGGGATCGTCAATGCCTACACACTCGGCGGCCAGCACAGCCTCTGGCGCCAGGCCGAGCGCGTCCTCGCCCCGACACTCCTGATCTACGGCGGCCGTGACCAGCTGGTCGGCTACCGCATGGCCCAGAAGGCGGCCCGTTCCTTCCGCGACTCCCGTCTGCTGTCCCTGCCGGACGCCGGGCACGTGGCGATGATGGAGTATCCGGAGACGGTGGCCGGGGCGTTCCGGGAACTTCTCGCCGAGGCCGGGGAGTTGGGACTGGTGAGAGGTGGCGCCGCCGGCGCCGCTTCGGGCTCGGGGGTTTCGGCTTCCGGTGGGGTGGGCGAGGGCGACTCCGCCACCATGAGTGCGGGAGGCTGAGGCGCGACGTGGGACGCCACAGCCGCCGCGGACCGGCCCGCAAGGGCGACTCCGCGGACGCGTCCGCCGGACGCGGATCACAGACCTCCGACGGACCCAGGCCCGCACAGGACCGGCAGGAGCCCGCTCCCGCACCGGTGCCCGGGCAGCGCCGGCCACCGATGGGCGGCGGACCGGGGTACGGGATGCCGCGGGGGCCGGAGAGCGGCCCGACTCGCGCGGCACAGGGCTTTCCTGACGGGGCGCCGGTTCGTGGGATGCCACGTTTTCCTGACGGCACGCCTGCTCACGGTGTGCCGCGCTTTCAAGGTGCGGCTCCGGCGCAAGGGGGCGTGCGTCGGCCGGACGGCACGCCTGCCAGGGGCGTTTCGCGCCTCCCTGAGGGGACACCCGTTCCCGGTATGCCGCGCTTCACTGACGGGACCCCGGCTCATGGGGTCCCGCGTTCGTCCGAGGGAACACCCGCCCACGGTGTGCCACGCATGGCCGACGGCCCGCCCGCACAGGGTGCGCCGCGTAGGGCCGGTGGCGCTCCGGCCGGTGGTGTGCCCCGCACCGCCGACGGCACCCCGGCCCACGGCGTTCCCCGAGCCCGAGGCGGCCACCCCGAGCAGCGGGAAGCCGGTGGCGGCTGGGGCGAGTTCGCGGGGCGGGGTGAAGGCGGCCGGACCGGCGCGGGTGCGGCGGGGCCCGGGACCGTCGTGCCGCGGCAGCGGCAGGGGGGTCCCGCTGGGCCGCGGCGGGAGTACCTGGACGCCTTCGGCGAGGACGCGGACGTCTTCGCCCCCCGGCCCGGGCCCGGCGCGCAGCGCGCGCAGTCGTCCGTTCCCGCGCCCGGACAGGCACCCGAGACCGCCGGCGCGGACGACGACGCACCCCCGGCGGGCGAGACCGCGCAGGCCAAGGGGGGCAAGGGGCGGGCGTTCACCGGTATCGCGGCCGCCGCCGTCACCACCGTGCTCGCGGTGATCGTGGCCGGGCAGGTCGCCGACGACCACGACGGCGGCGCCGTACAGTCCCAGTCCGCCGCCGACGGCGCCCGTGACGCCCGCGACTCCGCCTCGCGCGGGGGCGACCGGTCGGCTCCCTCCGGGTCCCCGAGCGTGGCGACGCTGACGTACCAGCAGAAGATGGGCGTGAAATACCCGCTCAGCGCCACGCTCAAGGGCTCGGGGAAGTTCGACGCGGTCCCTGGTCTGGACAAGGCGCCCGGCAAGGGGCGGAAGTACACCTACCGCGTGGACGTGGAGCAGGGACTCGGCCTGGACGGCGAGCTCTTCGCCGAGGCCGTGCAGAAGACGCTGAACGACGACCGCAGCTGGGCCCACAACGGCGCCCGTACCTTCGAGCGCGTCTACTCCGGCAAGCCCGACTTCGTGATCACGCTGGCCAGCCCCGGTACCACCGCCGAGTGGTGCGCCAAGTCCGGCCTGGACACCACCGAGGACAACGTGTCCTGCGACTCGGCCGCCACCGAACGCGTGATGATCAACGCCTATCGCTGGGCGCAGGGCTCGAAGACCTACGGGGACAAGATCCACGCCTACCGTCAGATGCTCATCAACCACGAGGTGGGCCACCGTCTCGGCTACGGCCATGTCACCTGCGACAAGGACGGCGAGCTCGCCCCGGTGATGCAGCAGCAGACCAAGTTCCTCGACCACGACGGGATCCACTGCCTGCCCAACGCCTGGCCGTACCCCGGGAGTTGACGGGTGGCGCTCACGTCACATTGACACGCGCCGAATGTTCGTTCATATTTCTGCGCATGTGGTCTAGTCATGCCGTCGACAGCAGCGCCGCCATCGAGCTGGCGCTCATCGGTGTGACCGCGCTCTGCGTGGCCGACATCCACTGTCGCTGACGCCGCCCCTGGCGTTCGCGTCGCGACTTGGCACCACCTTCTCCGTGATTCGTTCACGGTTTTTCGACGACCCGGCGCCGGGGCAGACGTCTGTTCATTTTCGTCTCACTCCTCGTCCATCTGTCTCGCCATTCGAGAGGCAGTGGAGAAGCCAACCGAGAGGTCGTCATTCCGATGCGTCAACCGTCCGTCAGAGCCCGCCGCGTGGCCGCGGCATCCGTCAGCCTGGTCGTGGCAGCGGGCGCCGCCGCCTGCGGGCCGAAGGACAACGATGCCAAGGCCTCCGGCAGTGACTCCACGCCGCACAAGGGCGGCACCCTCACGGTCCTCAACACCGATCCGCAGCAGGACTTCGACCCCGCCCGCCTCTACACCTCCGGCGGCGGCAACGTCCCCTCCCTCGTCTTCCGTACGCTCACCACCCGCAACCGGGAGAACGGCGCGGCCGGCGCCGAGGTCGTCCCCGACCTGGCCACCGACACCGGGCGCCCGAACAAGGACGCGACCGTGTGGACGTACACCCTGAAGAAGGGCCTCAAGTACGAGGACGGCACCGCGATCACCTCGGCCGACATCAAGTACGGCATCGAGCGCTCCTTCGCCCCCGAACTCTCCGGCGGGGCGCCCTATCTGAGGGACTGGCTGGTCGGCGCGGCGGACTACCAGGGGCCGTACAAGGACAAGAAGGGCCTCTCGGCCATCGAGACGCCGGACAGCCGGACGATCGTCTTCCATCTGAACAAGCCCGAGGGCGAGTTCCCCTACCTGGCCACCCAGACGCAGTTCACGCCCGTCCCCAAGGGCAAGGACACGGGCACCAAGTACGAGGAGCACCCGGTCTCGTCCGGCCCGTACAAGGTCGTCAAGAACGAGAACGACGGCGAGCACGTCGTCCTGAAGCGCAACACGTACTGGTCGACGGCCGTCGACGCCGAGCGCAAGGCCTACCCGGACACGGTCGACGTGCGCTCCGGCCTCGACTCCTCCGTGATCAACCAGCGGCTCTCCGCGTCCCAGGGCGCGGACGCCGCCGCGGTCACCACCGACACCAACCTCGGTCCGGCCGAACTCGCCAAGGTGAGCGGCGACAAGCAGCTGGCCGCGCGCGTGGGCACCGGCCACTTCGGCTACACGAACTACATCGCGTTCAACCCGACGGTCAAGCCGTTCAACGACATCAAGGTGCGGCAGGCGATCTCGTACGCCATCGACCGGTCGTCCGTGATCAACGCGGCGGGCGGTTCGGCGCTGGCCGAGCCCGCGACCACCTATCTGCCCGACCAGAAGTCCTTCGGCTACACGCCGTACGACCACTTCCCGGCCGGCAAGACCGGCAACGCGGCCAAGGCCAAGGAGCTGCTGAAGGAGGCCGGGTACAAGAACGGGCTCACCATCACGCTGACCCACTCCAACAGCAAGGACTTCGAGACCAGCCCGGAGATCGCGACCGCGATCCAGGACGCCCTCAAGAAGGCCGGCATCACGGTCAAGCTGCAGGGCCTGGAGGACAACGACTACCGGGACAAGATCCACAAGGTGAAGACCGAGCCCGGTTTCTTCCTCGCCCACTGGGGTGCCGACTGGCCCTCCGGCGGCCCCTTCCTCGCCCCGATCTTCGACGGCCGGCAGATCGTCAAGGACGGCGCGAACTTCAACACCGGCCTGCTGAACGACAAGTCGGTCAATGCCGAGATCGACGCGATCAACAAGCTGACGGACCTCGACGCCGCCGCCAAGCGGTGGGGCGAGCTGGACAAGAAGATCGGCGAGCAGGCGCTGACCGTGCCGCTGTTCCACCCCGTCTACAAGCGCCTGTACGGCAAGGACGTCAAGAACATCGTGATCAGCGACTGGACCGGTGTTCTGGACATCTCGCAGGTCGCGGTGAAGTAGCGCCGTGAGCGAGGCACTTGTCGCCTCTCAGGCCGCCGGGACGGACCTCTCCGTCCCGGCGGCCTCGGGGGCCCGTCAGTTCTGGCGGCGGCTGCGGGCGCAGCGCGCCGCCCTCGTCGCGGCGGTCGTCGTCGCGCTGCTCGTCCTGGTCGCGCTCGCCGCGCCGCTGCTCACCGCGATCGAGGGCCAGGACCCCACCACGTACCACCCCTCCCTCATCGACTCCGCGCGCGGCGGCGTGCCCGTCGGCTCGTTCGGCGGCATCAGCGCCGACCACTGGCTCGGCGTCGAACCGCAGACCGGGCGCGACCTGTTCGCGCGGCTGGTGTACGGGGCGCGGGTGTCGCTGGGCGTGGCCCTCGCCGCCCTGGTGATCCAGGTCGTGCTCGGCGTCCTCATGGGCGTCGCGGCCGGGCTGGGCAACCGCTGGGTGGACCTGGTCCTCAGCCGGATCACCGACGTCTTCATCTCCATGCCGCTGATGATCATGGCGCTCGCGCTGCTGTCGATCGTCCCGGGCAGCTTCCCGCGGCCCGTGCTCGTCGCGCTCATCGTCGGCCTGGTCTCCGGCTGGGGCTCGATGGCGAAGATGGTGCGCGCCCAGACGCTCACCCTCAAGGGGCTCGACTACGTCGCCGCCGCCCGGCTCAGCGGCTGGGGTACCTGGCGGATCGCCCGCCGCGAACTCCTGCCCGGACTCGCCGCGCCCGTCATCACCTACTCCGCGCTCCTCGTGCCGCAGAACATCAGCGTCGAGGCGGCACTCTCCTTCCTCGGCGTCGGTGTGAAGCCGCCGACGCCCTCCTGGGGACAGATGCTCACCTCCGCCGACGTCTGGTACCAGGCGGCCCCGCAGTACTTGTTGCTGCCCGCCGGGGCCCTGTTCGTGACCGTGTTCGCGCTGACCGTCATCGGTGACGGCGTGCGCGTCGCCCTCGACCCGCGCGCGGCCTCGCGCCTGCGCGTCGGAACGGGACGCAAGCGCGAGGCCAAGGCGGAGACGGCCACACGGAAGGAGGACCCGGCATGACCGGCTTCGTGCTGCGCCGCGTCGTCGGCGCGGTCGTCACGTTGTTCGCGCTGTCGGTGATCATCTACGTGGTCTTCTACGTCGCACCCGGCGACGTCGCCCAGATCACCTGCGGCCCGCGCTGCTCGCCCGCCCAGGTGCAGCAGGTGGCCCAGCAGCTCCACCTCGACGACCCGATCTACGTGCGCTACGGGCACTTCCTGCAAGGCCTCTTCGTGGGCCAGGACTACTCGACCGGCACCGCCGTCGACCACTGCCCGGCGCCCTGCCTCGGTCTGTCGTACCAGAGCGACCAGCAGGTCACCGAGATCATCCTGGCCAAGCTGCCGGTCAGCCTCTCGCTGGTGTTCGGCGCGATGGTGATCTGGCTGGTGCTCGGCATCGGCACCGGCGTGCTGTCCGCCTGGCGGCGCGGCCGGCCCACCGAGCGCGTCCTGACCGCGATCACCCTCGCGGGCATGGCCACGCCCGTCTTCGTCATTGGTCTGATCCTGATGATCGTCGTCTGCGGCGAACTGCAACTGCTGCCCTTCCCGCAGTACGTGAAGTTCACCGACGACCCCGAGCAGTGGGCGTGGAACCTGCTGCTGCCCTGGCTCTCCCTCGCCCTCGTCGAGGCGGCCTACTTCGCCCGCCTGACCAGGGCGTCGATGCTGGAGACACTGGCCGAGGACCACATCCGCACCTTCCGGGCCTACGGCGTCGGCGAGCGCTCCGTCATCGCGCGGCACGCGGTGCGCGGAGCGGTGGCGTCCGTCATCGCGCTGAACGCCGTCACCTTCGGCTCCGCCGTCGGCGGTGCGGTCCTCACCGAGACCCTGTTCGGCCTGCCCGGCATCGGCCAGGAAATGGTGCACGCCGTGAAGGTCGTCGACCTGCCGGTGGTCGTCGGGATGGTCCTGGTCATGGGCTTCTTCGTGGTCCTCGCCAACGCCGTCGCGGACGTGCTGTACGCGGTGGCCGACCGACGGGTGGTGCTCGTATGAGCCTGGTGGAAGTGACGGACCTGACCGTCGGGTTCGGGACCCTGCGGGCCGTGGACGGGCTGTCGTTCCGCCTCGAACCGGGCGCCGCCCTCGCCCTGGTCGGCGAGTCCGGCTCCGGCAAGTCCACGGTCGCCGGCGCCCTGCTGGGCCTGCACCGGGGCACGGGAGCCCGGGTCGGCGGTTCGGTCCGGGTGGCCGGCACCGACGTGCAGCGGGCCACGGACGAGGAACTGCGGCGGCTGCGCGGCGCGAAGGCCGCCATGGTCTTCCAGGACCCGCTGTCCTCCCTCGACCCGTACTACGCGATCGGCGACCAGATCGCCGAGGTGTACCGCGTGCACACGCGCGCCTCACGGCGGGCGGCACGCGCGCGTGCCATCGAAGTGCTGGACCGGGTGGGAATTGCGGACGCGGTACGACGGTCCCGTGCGCGCCCGCACGAGTTCAGCGGCGGCATGCGCCAGCGCGCCCTGATCGCCATGGCGCTGGCGTGCGAGCCGGACTTGCTCATCGCCGACGAGCCGACCACCGCGCTGGACGTGACCGTGCAGGCCCAGATCCTCGACCTGCTGCACACGCTGCGCGAGGAGACCGGCATGGGCCTGCTGCTCGTCACCCACGACGTCGGCGTCGCCGCCGAGAGCGTCGACGAGGTGCTGGTCATGCGGCACGGCAAGGCGGTGGAGCAGGGGCCGGTCGCCACGGTCCTGGGGGCGCCCGCCGAGCCGTACACCCGCGAACTGCTCGGTGCGGTCCCGCGCGTGGACGCGCCGCGCGCCGTCTCGCGGGCGGACTCGCGGGGGGCCTCGCGAGCGGCCGAGGAGGTCGTCCTGGAGGCGACCGGTCTGCGCCGCGAGTTCGGACGCGGCAAGCGGAGGTTCGCGGCCGTCGACGACGTGTCGCTGACCGTCCGCCGGGGCGAGACCCTCGGCGTCGTGGGCGAGAGCGGCAGCGGCAAGACGACCCTGGGACGCATGCTGGTTGGCCTGCTGGAGCCGACGGCCGGAGAGGTCCGCCACGACGGCCGCGCCCACACCGGTGTGAACCCGGCCGTGCAGATGGTCTTCCAGGACCCCGTCTCCTCACTCAACCCCCGCCGCAGCGTGGGGGAGTCCATCGCCGACCCGCTGCGCGCGCGGGGGGAGCGGGAAGAGGGCCGCATCCGGGAGCGCGTACGGGAACTGCTGGAGCGCGTGGGGCTCGAAGGGGCGCACTACGACCGTTACCCGCACGAGTTCAGCGGCGGACAGCGCCAGCGCGTGGGCATCGCACGGGCGCTCGCGGCCGACCCGCGCGTCATCGTCTGCGACGAGCCCGTCTCCGCCCTCGACGTCACCACCCAGGCCCAGGTCGTCGCCCTGCTCGGCGAGTTGCAGCGCGAACTCGGAATCGCGCTGGTCTTCGTCGCGCACGACCTCGCCGTGGTACGGCAGGTCAGCGACCGGGTCGCGGTGATGCGCCGCGGGCGGATCGTGGAGTTCGGGCCCGCCGACGAGGTGTACGACAACCCGCGGGACCCGTACACCCGGCAGCTGCTGGCCGCCGTGCCCGCCCTCGATCCCGAGGTCGCGGCCGAGCGGCGGGCCGCCCGCCGGGAGCCGGCGGTGGCGTGACCGAACGCGTCTGCGTGATCTCCTAGCGCGACAGAACGCGACCCGCACGGGAAAGTTACGACCGTTCACCCCTTTTGGTGGCGCGATGGACAACCGTCCGTCGCGCCACCGGCTTGTCCGCATACGTTCGTCCCGCTGCGAGCCGCCTGGACAACGGCGGCTCCCCAGAAGGGAGATCGGGGGTGCACACGTGCGCATCGGACTGCTGACAGAGGGCGGCTACCCGTATGTGAGCGGTGACGCCAGACTGTGGTGCGACCGGCTCGTGCGGGGGCTCGGGCAGCACGAGTTCGACATCTACGCGCTCAGCCGTTCCCGGCAACAGGAGGACGAGGGCTGGATCCCGCTTCCGCCGCAGGTCAGCCGGGTGCGCACCGCGCCCTTGTGGACCGCCGAGGACGACGGGGTCCCACACGGACGGCGTGCGCGTCGGCGCTTCGCCGAGTGCTACGGCGACCTCGCGCGGGCGGTCTGCGTGGAACCGGACGATCAGGCGGACCGTTTCGGCAACGCGCTGTACGGACTCGCTGAACTGGCGCGCGACGAGGGCGGGCTGCCCGGCGCGCTGCGCTCCGAAACCGCCGTACGCGCACTGGAGCGCGCCTGCCACGCGCCCGGCGCCCGGCGAGCGGCGCGCGAGGCCCGCGTCCCCGAGCTGCTCACCGTCGCCGCACACCTCGAACGCGCTCTGCGCCCCCTCTCCCTCGACTGGTACGAGGACGACAGCCTGGGCTCGGCCGACCTGTGCCACGCGACGAGCGGCGGCCCGGCGGCCCTGGCCGGACTCCTCGCCGGTCACTTCTGCGGAGTGCCGCTGCTGGTCACCGAGTACGGCGTACAGCTGCGCTCCCACTACCTGGCCTCCGGCCCCGACACCGCGTCCCCGGCCGTACGGGCCCTGCTCGCCGCCTTCCACGGCCGCCTCGCCGCCGAGGTCTACCGAGGGGCGGCGATCATCACCCCCGGCAACGCGCACGCCCGCCGCTGGCAGGAACGCTGCGGCGCGGACCGCGCCAGGATCCGCACCGTCCACCCGGGCATGGAGGCGTCCCGCTTCACGGAGATCGGCGAGTCCCCGGACCACGCCGACCCGGACACGCTGGTGTGGGTCGGCCGGGTGGAGCCCGCCAAGGACCTGATGTCGCTGCTGCACGCCTTCGCCGAGATCCGCAGGAGCGAGCCCAAGGCACGGCTGCGCATCGTGGGCGCGGCGACCGGCCCCGAGAACCAGGCGTACCTGGGCCACTGCAAGGCGCTGGCCGCGCAGCTCTTCCCGGACGAGGCGGAGGGCGTGCACGCGGTCGGCGAGAACCCGGTCTCCTTCGAGGAGATCGGCGACCCGGAGGTCCCGACCCTCGCCGACGCCTACGCGGCGGGCGCCGTCGTCGTCCTGTCCAGCGTCGTCGAGGGCTTCCCGATCAGCCTGGTCGAGGCCATGTTCTGCGGCCGTGCCACGGTGTCCACGGACGTCGGCGCGGTGGTCGAGGCGGTCGGCGGCACGGGACTGGTCGTCCCTCCGCGCAATCCGCGGGCGCTCGCCGAGGCGTGCGTGGCGCTGCTGCGCGACCCCGAGCGCCGTGCGCGCCTGGGCGCCGCGGCACGCGCCCGGGCGCTCGAACTGTTCACCGTCGAGCAGAACATCGCGGCGTTTCACGGCATTTACCTGGAGATCGTCTCGCGCTGTCCCGTGCGGCGCGTCGTCCTCGGCGAGACCGGCGAGCCCCTCCCGTTCGCCGTCCCGGCCGAGGCCCACGTCCCCGGCGGCTGGACCGGGTCCGGGGCCCGCGTCCCCGGGCAGGACGGCCCCGGCTGGGCGACCGGCGCACCGGCACCGGCCACCCCGATGGCGGCGACGGAGGCGGCACGATGAGCGACCTCGGCGAACTGAACCGCCCCGAACCCTCCGGCGGCCCCAGCAGGTGGGACACGCGAGGGAAGTTACCGGACGAGGCGGGGGAACGGCGGAAGCAGGGAGCGGGGCAGGGGCCTGAGCCGGAGGCCCTCGGCGGTCCGCTCACCCCAGCCGCCGACACCGACGCCGAGCCGCCGGCGCGGGCGAGCGGCGGCACCGCCGCGGAAACCGGCAGCACCCGCAGACCCACCGCGCGCAGAGGTGCCGTCGACCCCGTGAAGGCGCTGATACACCGTCACCGCGAGCTGTGCGAGCGCGCCGTGGACCCCTTGGAGATCGCGGCGGGCCTCGAGGCACACGGCGTCACCGACCGGACCGCCGCACGCTTCCGCCACCGCGACGTCTTCTCGCTCGCCGAGGAGATGTTCGCGCGCGTGTCCAGCGACGGCGCCCCCCTCCCGGCCACCGACACCACCGCCCCTCCCCGGGGCCGCCTCGGCTGGGCCCTGCTCACCCTCCTGCCCGGCGCTCTCGGAGCGGCGGTCGTGACCGGCCTGCACCACACCCACGGCCGGCCCCGTCTGCTCATCGCCGCCTGCGGTCTCCTCGCCGTCGCCCTCGCCCTGCGCGCGGCACTGCGCCGGGGCCCGCTGAGCGCACCGGACGGCACCCGCGCCTGGCGCAGGACGACCCGCACGCGCGCCTGGACCATCTGGCTGCTCGGTTACGCCCTCCTCGGCGACGGCCTGCTCCGCGCCACCCTGGACGGCGGCCCCGACGACCTGCCGACCGTCACCGCGGGTGACGCCCTCTGGCCCCTGGCCACCGCGCCCGTGCTGGCCCTCACCCTGGCCTGCGCCCCGGCGGCCTGGTGCGCCCATCTCTTCGCCGCCCGGGCCCGCCGCAAACTGGCGGTCAGCCGCGGCCTGGAGGAGTTCTCCGCCGCCACGCAACCGGTGCTGTTCGGCGCCGTCGCCCTGTTCCTCGGCGCCCTCACGGGCCTGCTCGCCCTGTGCGGCGCGGCCCTGCACGAGCCCGCGGCCTACCCCCAGGCCCTCACCCTGGGCGCCCTCCTCCTGCTCGCCCGCCTCCTCACCGTCTACCAGCACCGCCACGCCCCGGCAGTCGTCCTGGCCGCCGCGTGCGCGAGCGAGGCGGCGGCCCTGGCCCTGGTCCTCGGGGGCCGCCTGCCCGGATGGGCCTTCCTGGCCACCCCGGTCCGGTCGCTCGTGGACACCTGGGGCCCGGGCAGCGTCCCCACCCTCGCCTGCGCGACCGCGGCCCTGGCCCTCCTGATCCACGCCGGCCGCACCCTGACCCGGGCCTCCGCCCACGCGCCGACGGAAGACCGGCCGGGAGACCGGACGTGACGCACCAACGAGCGGCTCCCCCCGCCACGAAGGCCGCCCCGCAGGCCACCCCGGAGCTTCACCCAGCCGCAGGCGCCCGGCCCCTCGCCGGAGGCAACCGCACCACCCCTTTGAAGGAGAACACCAGATGACCACCTCCCGACCCGGAGCATCCGGAGCCACCGGAGCACCCACCCCGGGAGCCGCGCGATGAGAGTCCTGCTGATCGGAGCCAACGGCTACCTCGGCCGCTTCGTCGCCGACCGCCTGCTCGCCGACCCGGCCGTCCAGCTCACCGCACTCGGCCGCGGCGACGACGCCGACGTCCGCTTCGACCTGGCGACCGGCAGCCCCGGCGCCCTGACCCGCTTCCTCGACGCGGTCCACCCGGGCGTCGTCATCAACTGCGCGGGCACCACCCGCGGCGGCGCCCGCGAGCTCACCCGGCACAACACCGTCGCCGTCGCCACCGTCTGCGAGGCCCTGCGCCGCAGCGGCTGCGGCGCCCGGCTGGTGCAGATCGGCTGCGGCTCCGAGTACGGCCCGAGCCAGCCCGGATCCTCCACGGCCGAGGACGCCGTACCCCGGCCCGGCGGCCCGTACGGCGTCAGCAAGCTCGCGGGCACCGAACTGGTCCTCGGCTCAGGCCTCGACGCCGTCGTGCTCCGCGTCTTCTCGCCCGCCGGCCCCGGCACCCCGGCCGGCTCCCCGCTCGGCCGCCTCGCCGAGGCGATGCGCCGCGCCATGCAGTCCGGCGACGGCGAGCTAAAGCTCGGCGGGCTCGGCGTCCAGCGCGACTTCGTCGACGTACGCGATGTCGCCCGCGCCGTGCACGCCGCCTCCCTCTCCGCAGCACAGGGCGTCATCAACATCGGCTCGGGCCGCGCCGTGCGCCTGAGGGACGCCGCCACCGTCCTCGCCCGTGTGGCGGGGTACGGCGGCGCCCTGCACGAACTCGACGGACCTCCCGGGCCGCTGCGGGCCGCCATCGGCCACCCCCGCTCCGACACCGACCACGGGGCCCCGGTCGCGTATCCGTACCCGGACGGCTGCGGCAGCTGGCAGCAGGCCGACGTGCGCACCGCCCGCGACCGGCTCGGCTGGCGGCCCCGGATCAACCTCGAGGAGTCCCTGGCCGACATCTGGATGGAGGCGGCATGCCGTATCTGACCAGTACCAAGGCGGGCACCGCGAGTACCGGCGTACACACCGGCTTCGGCGTGCCGGGCTTCGCCCACCCCCTCGTCGCCGCGACCGAGTGGGCCGGACTCACCCGTCCCGGGGCGCCCCTGCACTGGGTCGCCCTGAACGTCGCCGAAGGCCCCGGTACCCGACCCGACCCGCACTGTCTGCAGGCGGCCGGCCGGCTGCGCAACGCGGGCGTCCGCGTCCTCGGTCACGTGGACGCGGCCCACGGCCTCCGCCCGTTCGGCGAGCTGCTCTCCGACGCGCACCGCTTCCTCGACTGGTACCAGGTCGACGGCTTCCTGCTGGACCGCTGCCCCGCCGAACGCACCGCCCTCGGCGGGGTCCGCCGCACCGTCACCACCCTCCGCGCGATCCGCGACGGCGCCCACATCGTCCTCGGCCACGGCACCCACCCCTGTCCGGGCTACGCCGAGAGCGCCGACCAGTTGGTGACCTTCTCCGGCTCCTGGAGCGACTACCGCTGGTCGCAGGTCGCCGAGTGGACCGCCGACTACCCGCCCGACCGCTTCTGCCACTTCGTGCACGGCGTGCCCCGCGGCCATCTCGACGAGGCGCTACGCATCGCCCGCTGGCAGGGCGCGGCGACCATCTGGCTCACCGACCGCACGGACCGCGGCGGCCGAGCCGATCCCTGGGAGGCCATGCCCGGCTACTGGGACGAAATCGTCTCGCGGGTCGGAACGGGTGTCTCGGAATGAAGAAGGCCGTGGCAGTGTTACGGGGAGAACAACTGTAGTGATTGACCGACCAACGGAGTCCCCGTGTCGCTGCCACCCCTGGTCGAGCCGGCCCCCGAGCTCACCGTAGACGAGGTCCGCAGGTACTCCCGCCACCTGATCATCCCCGACGTGGGGATGGACGGGCAGAAGCGGCTGAAGAACGCCAAGGTGCTCTGTGTGGGCGCCGGCGGCCTGGGCTCGCCGGCGCTGATGTACCTGGCCGCCGCGGGCGTCGGCACGCTCGGCATCGTGGAGTTCGACGAGGTCGACGAGTCGAACCTGCAGCGCCAGATCATCCACAGCCAGTCGGACATCGGCCGCTCCAAGGCCGCGTCCGCGCGCGACTCCGTCCTCGGCATCAACCCGTACGTGAACGTGGTCCTCCACGAAGAGCGGCTCGAGGCCGACAACGTGATGGACATCTTCAGCCAGTACGACCTGATCGTCGACGGCACGGACAACTTCGCGACCCGCTACCTGGTCAACGACGCGTGCGTGCTGCTGAACAAGCCGTACGTGTGGGGTTCGATCTACCGCTTCGACGGCCAGGCCTCGGTCTTCTGGTCCGAGCACGGCCCCTGCTACCGCTGCCTCTACCCGGAGCCCCCGCCCCCCGGCATGGTCCCCTCCTGCGCCGAGGGCGGCGTCCTGGGCGTGCTGTGCGCGTCCATCGGCTCCATCCAGGTCACCGAGGCGATCAAGGTCCTCACCGGCACCGGTGAGCCGCTGGTCGGCCGCCTGATGATCTACGACGCCCTGGAGATGCAGTACCGCCAGGTCAAGGTCCGCAAGGACCCGAACTGCGCGGTCTGCGGCGAGAACCCGACCGTCACCGAGCTCATCGACTACGAGGCCTTCTGCGGCGTCGTGTCCGAGGAGGCCCAGGAGGCGGCGGCCGGCTCCACGATCACTCCCAAGCAGCTCAAGGAGTGGATCGACGACGGCGAGAACATCGAGATCATCGACGTCCGCGAGATCAACGAGTACGAGATCGTCTCCATCCCGGGCGCCAAGCTGATCCCGAAGAACGAGTTCCTCATGGGCACCGCCCTGGAGAGCCTCCCGCAGGACAAGAAGATCGTCCTGCACTGCAAGACGGGTGTCCGCAGCGCGGAGGTCCTCGCCGTGCTGAAGTCCGCGGGCTTCGCGGACGCCGTGCACGTCGGCGGCGGCGTGATCGGCTGGGTCAACCAGATCGAACCGCAGAAGCCGGTCTACTGAGCCTCCCGCAGGCCGACCAGTAAGACAGAACAAGCCCACGGCTCTGACCAGTTCAGATGCCGTGGGCTTCTGTCGTGGTCGGTCGACAGCGGTTGACCTCGTACTCGGTTCGCGCGGTTGCCGAGGACCGCCGCACCGTCCGACGATGGCCAGGAGGCCGACTTCGGTGGCCCGCGGCCGAGGTGGTTCCTGTACTCCCCGGCTATAACAGCAGCTCAGCCGGGGGAGCGGTGAGTCATGGAGCGAAGACGTTGGCGTCGCACCGAGGCGCTGCCACCGCTGCGGGAGGCCGTCGCCCTCCACCGTGACCTGGCCGCGGCCGATCCCGATCACCGCCCGAACCTCGCCGATTCCCTGGACAGCCTCGGGCTGGTGCTGTGGGGGCTCGACCGCTGGGCCGAGGCGCTGCCCCCGCTTCAGGAAGCCGTCGCCCTCTACCGCGGTCTGTCCGAGGACGACCCCGACCGCTACCGCCCCGATCTCGCCGGCTCGCTGGACAGTGTCGGTCTTGTGCTGGGGGAGTTGGACCGCCTGGCCGAGGCGCTGCCGCCGCTGCGGGAGGCCGTGGCCCTCTACCGTGACCTGGCCGCGGCCGACCCCGATCACCGCCCCGATCTCGCCGACTCCCTGGACAGCCTCGGCCTGATGCTGTGGCGACTGGACCGCCCGGCCGAGGCGCTGCCCCCGCTTCAGGAAGCCGTCGCCCTCTACCGTGACTTGGCCGAGGCCGACCCCGATCACCGCCCCGATCTCGCCGGCGCCCTGGACAGCGTCGGCTGCGCGCTGTGGGAGTTGGACCGCCCGGCCGAGGCGCTGCCGCCGCTCCGGGAGGCCGTGGCCCTCTACCGTGACCTGGCCGAGACCGACCCCGATCACCGGCCGCACCTCGCGGACTCCTTGGACAGCCTCGGCCTGGTGCTGTGGGAGCTCGACCGCCCGGCCGAGGCGCAGGCGGCGGGGGACGAGGCAACGGCCGTCGGGGAGGAAACCTCGCCCTGAACAGTCCCGGATCGCGGGTCGGACCGAGCCGCGGCCCGCCGTCGTCATGAGCAGACCTTGCCGTCCTTCGGTACCGTCCCGTTCAGCAGATAGGCGTCCACCGCCGAGTCGACGCAGTCGCTCCCGCGGCCGTACGCCACGTGGCCCTCGCCCTTCCAGGTGAGCTCGACCCCGACATCCCGGCCCAGTTCGTCGGCCATCCTGCGGGTGCCCTCGTACGGCGTCGCCGGGTCCCCGGTGTTGCCGACCAGCAGGATCGGCGCCGCTCCCGGCGCACTCACCTCCGGTGTCTCGTACTGTCCGGCCACCGGCCAGTCGTGGCACCAGCCGGCCGCGTCCCAGCCCAGGAAGTCCCCGAAGACCGGCGAGATCCTCTCGAACTCGGGCAGCAGCTTCTTCGTCTCCTGGAGCGTGGGCCGCTCCTTGTCGTCCAGGCACGATATGACCCGTTGGGAATGGGCCGTCGTGCCGTAGTGCCCCGAGGAGTCCCGGTCGTTGTACTCGTCGGCGAGCGACAGCAGATCCGATCCGTCCCCCCGCTCCGCCGCGTCCAGGGCGTTGGTCAGCTCCGGCCAGCGGGACTCGCTGTACAGCGGCAGGACGATGCCGGTGACCGCCAGAGTCTGGGTCAGCTTCCGTCCCGACGACGTGCGCAGCGGTTCGGTGTCGATCCGCTTCAGCAGGTCGACGATCTTCCGGGTCCCCTGCTTCGGGTCCTCGCCCTTCGACTTCAGGTAGTCGTCCAGCGCCCGCTGGAAGCCCCTGGCCTGGTTCTCGGCGTGGCCCACCGAGTCCGCGCTCGGGTCGACCACCGCGTCGAGGACCAGCCGTCCCACGTGCGAAGGGAACAGGTGGGCGTACACGCCGCCCAGTTCGGTGCCGTAGGAGAAGCCGAAGTAGTGCGTCTTCGCGTCACCGAGGACCTGGCGGATCAGGTCCATGTCGCGGGCGGTGTCGGTGGTCGAGACATGGGCCATCAGCTTCCCGGCGGCCCGGGCGCAGCCCTTGCCGAAGGCGGTCGCGTCCTGGAAGTAGGCCTTCTCCTCGGCCGGGGTGTCCGGGGTGGCGTCCACCGCCTCGGCGGCCTGGCTCTCCTTGTCACTGCGGCATCGGATGCCCTCACTGGCCCCGACCCCGCGCGGGTCCCAGCTCACCAGGTCGTACCGCTCGTGCAGTGCGGACATGGTGGACCCGAAGGCCGGCATCGTCGACACGCCGGAGCTTCCCGGTCCGCCGAAGTTGAACAGCAGCGAGCCGATGCGGTCGTCGCCGGTGGCCTTGGCCCGGATGAGGGCGACGCCCATGGTGGCGCCCTCGGGCTTGCTCCAGTCGACGGGCGCCTTCAGCGTCGCGCACTGCCAGTCACCGCCCGGCGCGGGGGAGTCCCCTCGGGCCTCGCAGCGGCCCCAGTCGAGCTTCTGCGAGGTGAGCGACGAAGGCAGGTCCGCGGCCGACGGGGAGCCGGGCGACGCCGACGGCGGATCGGAGCGCCGCTTCCCCTCGTCGCCGCCCTCGCCCGACGACCCGCCGCCGCACCCGGCCACCAGCACCGCGGCGGCGACCGTGGCCGTCCACCGTACGAAACGCGTCATGCGCACCCCCTCACCAAGCCCCCGCGACTCGTCCGCGGTGAGCGGTCAGGCCATGGTAGGCGGATCGGACCGAGCCCGTTGCGGCCTGTGGATAACCTTCTGGCCTGCGGTTTTCTATCAAAGGTCCGGGGTGGGTCAGGAGCAGACCGTCCCGGCCGCGGGCACCTTCCCGTCCAGCAGATAGCCGTTCACCGCACCCTGCACGCACTTGTTCTTGCTGTCGTACGCGCCGTGCCCCTGCCCCTTGTACGTCAGCTCGACACCGACACCCTTGCCGAGCGCGTCCACCATCTTCTTCGCGCCCTCGTACGGCGTCGCGGGGTCCCCGGTGTTGCCGACGACGAGGATCGGCGCCGACCCGGGCGCCCGGACGTCGGGGTGGTCGGCGGCGCCCGGTACGGGCCAGTCGGTGCAGGTGACCAGGCCCCAGGCCAGGTAGTCCCCGAACAGCGCGGAGGCGGCACGGAACTCGGGCAGCTTCCGCTCGACGTAGGCGGCGGAGTACCGGGGTTTCTCGTCGGAGCAGTTGATGGCCACGTTCGCGGCGGTGATGTTGCTGTACTCGCCGTTCTCGTTGCGGCCGTTCATCGAGTCGGACAGCAGCATCAGGATCCTGCCGTCTCCTTCGTACGCCTGCTCAAGGCCCTCCGTGAGGTACTCCCAGAAGTCCTTGGAGTACAGCGACTGCGCGATGCCGTTGGTCGCGGCGGTCTGGGTCAGCACCCGCGGGAGGATGCCGGGGATCGGTTTGCGTTCGAGGTCGCGCAGCAGCTTGGCGATGCGGTCCTTGACGTCCTGCGGGGTGTCGCCGATCGGGCAGTCGGTGGTCTTCGAGGTGCAGTCCTCGGCGAAGTTGTCGAGCGCGAGCTGGAAGCCCCTGGCCTGCCCGAGCGAGCTCTGTTCGGGGTTCTCGGTGGGGTCGACGACCGCGTCGAAGACGGCACGGCCCACGTTCCTGGGGAAGAGGTGGGCGTAGACGCCGCCGAGCTCGGTGCCGTAGGAGATGCCGAAGTAGTGCAGCTTGGCGTCGCCGAGGACCTGGCGCATCAGGTCCATGTCGCGGGCCGCGTCCGTGGTCCGCACGTGCGGCAGGATCTGCTCGGAGTGCTTCTCGCAGGCCGCGTTGAACTTCTTGGTGCGGTCCAGCAGCTCGGTGCGCTCGGCACTGTCGTCCGGGGTGGCGTCCTGCTGGAAGTACACGTCGAGCTGCGCGTCGCTCTCGCACTCCACGGGGTCGCTGCGGCCGACTCCGCGCGGGTCGAAGCTCACCAGGTCGTAGCGGGTGCGCAGTTTCGCGTAGTCCTCGCCGAACGCGGGCAGCGTGGTGACGCCGCTGCCGCCGGGGCCGCCGAAGTTGAACACGAGCGAGCCGATCCGCCCGCTCGCCGCTCCGCTCGCCTTGGCCCGGATCAGCGCGAGGCCGATGGTGTCGCCCTTGGGGTCGCTCCAGTCCAGGGGCGCCTTCAGGGTGGCGCACTGCCACCTCGTGCCGTCCGGCAGCGGCGAGGGGGAACTGCCGCCGCCCTCCGCCTCGGACGGGGCCGGGCAGTCCTGCCAGTCCAGTTTCTGCGCCGTCAGGTCCCCGTCCTCCGAGCCGTCGCCGCAGCCCGCCAGCAGCGAGGAGAGCAGCACGGCGGCGGTCAGGGCGGCGGCGGCTCGGATGCGGGAGGGGTTCGGCATGCTCCCATCCTGGGGTCGCTCCCGGCCGCCCGCGCGGGGCGCGGGCCGTACGAGGTACGCCCCTTCGCCTCTACAGGGCGCCCTTGCGCGTCAGGTGGTTGAAGGCCAGCCAGCCCGGCAGGACCGGCAGCCACAGGGTCAGCAGCCGGAACAGCAGGACGGCCGGCGCGGCGACCTCCTTGGGGAGGCCGACGGCGATCAGACCGACCGTGAGGGTGGCCTCGACCGCGCCGACGCCGCCGGGGGTGGGCGCCGCCGATCCGAGCGCGTTGCCGGCGAGGAAGACCACGGCGACGCTGGCGATGCTCAGTGAGGTCGAGTCGTCGCCGAACGCCCGGATCGACGCGTCCAGGCACATCACGAAGCAGGCGGTCAGCAGCAGCATGCCGCCGATGCCGGTGACCAGCTTCTGCGGCCGCTGCAGCACGTCGAGCATGCGCGGCACGACACCGGCGAACAGCGACCTCACGCGCGTGACGACGAATTTCCGCAGGAACGGCACCGAGGTCACCACGAGCACCAGCACCGCCACGGTCAGCAGACCGGCGATCACCGTCCGGGACGGCGACAGCGAGGGCGTCTTCTCGGTGCCGGTGAGATAGCCGAAGGACAGCAGCATCAGGATGTGGCAGCCCAGCCCGAACAGCTGCGAGGCGCCGACGCTCGCCACCGCGAGGCCGGGGCGCACGCCCCCGCGCTGCAGGAAGCGCGTGTTGAGGGCGACACCGCCGACCGCGGCCGGTGCCACGATCTTCACGAACGACCCCGCGACCTGCGCCGCCACGGTGCGCACGAACGGCACCCGCTCGGGGACGAATCCAAGGAGCGCCATCGCCGCGGCGACATAGCTGAGCGCCGAGAACAGCACCGCGGCGAGCACCCAGCCCCACTGGGCATGGGCGACCAGCGGCCCGAACTCGATGTGCGTGAGCTGCGTCAGCAGGAAGTACGCGCCGATCGCGCCGGCGATGAAACTGATCAGCGTGCGTGGCCGCACCCGCTCCAGCCGGGCCGGCTCCACGGGCGCCTGCGGCCTGATCCGCAGCACCTCGTGCCGGATCTGCGTCAGCAGATCCTCCTCGCGCGCCTCCTCCAGGGCCTCGTCGATGGCCCGCTTCTCGGCCCGCTGTTCGGCGCGCACGGTCTTCTTGTCGGGCTTTTCGAGCGCGGGCCTGGCGTCCTCCGAGGCTTCCTCCAGGCGGGCGAGCTTGGCCTGCCGGGACGCCTCGAGGACCGCGTCGCGCTCACGCTGCGCCCGTTCCCGGGCCAGTTTCCGCAGGGTCGCGCGCGTGGAGCGGGTCAGCGCGATCGGCTGGAGCATCGGCAGGCAGTCGGCGACCGCGTCGGGGCCGAGGACGCCGACCGCGGAGGCCACCGCCCGCTCGGCGCCCACCCGCAGGCCGAGCGTGGTGACCAGCTGGGCGACGTCCATGCGCAGCAGCAGGTCGCCGGCCGCGATCTCGCCGCCGCGCAGATCGGTGAGGTTCACCGTGCCGGAACGGTCCACCAGGATCGCGTCGCCCGCCAGCCTGCGGTGCGCGATGCGCCGCGACTGCAGGGCCTGCACCTGGTGCCAGGTGTTGCGCAGCAGGTCGTCGGTGATCTCCTCGTCGGCCAGCGAGTCGAGGGTGCGCCCGCCGGTGTGCTCGTAGACGAGCATCACCGCGTCGGGGCCCAGCTCGGAGGTGGCGATCAGCTTGGGCGCGTTGGCGCCCGCCGCGATGGCCGCGTACGCGAGCAGTGCCTCCTGCTCCAGCGCCTGGCGCAGTGACTGGAGGCTGGAGCGGGTGGCGAAGCCGCGCAGGGTGAGATTGCGCCACGCGCGGTAGAAGAACCCCTGCGCCTGCTGCTCCCGGTCGACGACGGTGACGTCCAGCGGCGGGCCGTCCTCCAAGGTCACGAAGTAGCGTCGGCCCCGGTCCCCGTTCTCGGCGTCCGGGGCCTCCTCGCGGGCCGCGCTGACCGGGTGGAAACCGACGTGCCGCAGCCCCGCCATCAGCGTCTGACCGGTCGGCCGTACGTTGGGCGAGCCGACCGCGTACAGCGTTCCGTACGCCACCGTCCAGCCGATCAGCACCGTCAGGATGATCGAGAACGGTGTGGTGTAGCCGGTGACCAGCATCGAGAAGGCGTCGAGCAGCAGCACGATCCACAGCACCGCGCGCCAGCGGGGCCGCCGGGACATGCCGACGGCCGTCATATAGGCGATGACGGGGGCGAGGTAGCCGTGCACCGGGTCGGTCAGGGCGTGGATGTCCCCGGGCGAGGGCTGGGTGAGCGCCTCCTGGATGGAGTCCGGGGCGGCCCGGGCGACCCACAGGTCGGTGGCGAGCGTCACACCGTGGGCGAGGACCGCCGCGAGCACGCCGTCGGCGATGCGCAGCCCGTCCCGTTTGATCAGCCGCTCGATCGCGAACGCGACCGGCACCAGGAGGATCGCGATGCTCGACGCCAGCCCCGCGATCTTGATCAGCAGATCGGGTGCCTGCCCGGTGCCCTTGTTGATGTCCTGTTCGAGCCCCGAGGTGGTGCCGTGCGCGAACGCGGCGATCGCCAGCAGTACGGCGATGGCGAGCACGCCCACCAGCAGCCGCATCAGGTCGGAGGGACGGTGCACGCGCGCGGGGAGCAGCGGTTCGTCGCCCTCGACGGCGTCGGCGTGCACCTCGTCGGCGCGGTCGGTGTCCGGCGCGGCGGCCTCGGCGCGGGGCTCCTCGGGCCGGTGCGGATCAGGGCGCGACGCGGCGGCAGAGGTGCCCGCCGCGCCTTCGGGGTGCACGCCCTGCTGCTTCATCGTCTCTTCTTGGTCTCGTATCACCAGTCACCGCCCGCACGATGGTGGCATGCCGCACCGACACACGGGGGCATCAGGGTGCAAATGCGGGGGCGCACAGTCTGCCGGAAGCGCCGCCGCGGGGCGAGGGAGCGTCCCGCCGTCGTACGCGTCCCGTTGTCGGTGGGGTGCGGCAGGATGGGTCGAATGAGCGAGCAGAGGTCTCCGGAGGACACCCGCGCGGGGGACGCGGACGCACTGCCCGAGTACGCGGAGCGGGTCCTCGACGTCGCCGAGCGGATTCCGCCGGGGCGGGTCATGACGTACGGGGACGTCGCGGAGTGGCTCCAGGAGGGCGGCCCGCGCCAGGTGGGCCGGGTGATGGCCCTGTACGGGGGAGCCGTCCCGTGGTGGCGGGTCGTCCGCGCGGACGGTGTCCTGCTCCCCGGCCACGAACTGCGCGCACTCGATCACTACCGCACCGAGGGCACCCCGCTGAGGGAGGCGGGCAGAGCGTCCGAGGGCCACCTGCCCCGCCTCGACATGAGACGGGCGCGGTGGGACGGGGACGAGAGCGCGGAGGGTCACACCTGACAGCTTCCGCCATCGGACGCCCGCGAGGGGAGCCCGTGGCCCGTACGAGGGAAACGGGGCACGTCCGTGGCATGGCGTACGTTCGTGAGAGGTGGGACTCGCGTGGCGGGAGCGCCGTGAGGGAAGAACCGGAAGCCCTGCTTCCGTCTCCTTCACCGGCGTAGCGTCTGCTGCACGCGTCCCGCTCACCCCGCGGCCACCGTCCCGCACGCGCGACCGCCTGCCAACCAGCACACCCACCAGGACCGGCGAACCACGTGAGCTCCTCTTCCTCCACCAGGCGCCTGCCGCACCCCCCGGTGCGGCAGGGGAACCGTGGCGCTTACCGACTGGTGCGTACCCCGCAGGCCCAGCCGGATCCCCTCCTTCTGGACGCCGCTCAGCGCGCCGTGGTTGACCACCGGGCCGGTCCGCTTCTGGTTCTCGCGGGTCCGGGCACCGGCAAGACCACCACGCTCGTCGAGTCCGTGGCCGCGCGGATCGCCCGGGGCGGCGACCCCGAACGGATCCTGGTACTGACGTTCAGCCGCAAGGCGGCCGTCGACCTGCGCGACCGCATGGCCCTGCGCATAGGGGCGGCCCGCGCCCCCCGGGCGACCACCTTCCACTCGTACTGCTACGCCCTGGTCCGCGCCCACCAGGACAGCGAGCTGTTCGCGGAGCCGCTGCGCCTGCTCTCCGGGCCCGAGCAGGACGTGACCGTCCGCGAGCTGCTCGCGGGCCAGCCGGAGCTGGAGCGGCTCGGCCTGACCCATGTGCGCTGGCCGGACGAACTGCGCGCCTGCCTGACCACCCGGGGCTTCGCCGACGAGGTCCGCGCGGTCCTCGCCCGCAGCCGCGAGCTGGGCCTGGGCCCCGACGCCCTGAGCGCCTTCGCCCGCCGTATCGGCCGCCCCGACTGGCAGGCCGCGGCGGCCTTCCTCGCCGAGTACCTCGACGTCATCGACCTGCAAGGGGTGCTGGACTACGCCGAACTCGTCCACCGCGCGGTGCTCCTCGCCCGCCGCCCGGAGGTCGCCACCCGGCTCGCCGCCCAGTACGACGCCGTGTACGTCGACGAGTACCAGGACACCGACCCCGCCCAGGTGCGCCTGCTGCACGCGCTGGCCGGCGGCGGTCGCACCCTGGTCGCGTTCGGCGACCCCGACCAGTCGATCTACGCGTTTCGGGGCGCCGACGTGAACGGCATCCTGGACTTCCCGCAGGCCTTCCCGCGCGCGGACGGCCGCCCGGCCCCCGTGGAGGTCCTGCGCGCCTCCCGCCGCTCGGGCGCCGCCCTGCTCGCCGCGACCCGCCTGCTGACCCAGCGCATGCCCCTGACCCGCCTCCCAGCCGACAAGGTGCGCGCCCACCGCGAGCTGACCCCGGTACGGGACGGAGGCCGCGTCGAGGTCTACACGTACCCCACCGCCGGTACGGAGCTGGACAACATCGCCGACATCCTCCGCAGGGCCCATCTGGAGGACGGCGTGCCCTGGAGCGACATGGCCGTCCTGGTGCGCGCCGGATCCCGCACCATCCCGACGGTCCGGCGCACCCTCACGGCCGCCGGCGTCCCCCTGGACATCGACGGCGACGACCTGCCCCTGCGCCACGAACCGGCGGTCGCACCACTGCTGACGGCACTCAGGGCCGTCGCATCGGCGGAGACGGCGGGACACCCCGAGACCTCCGAACAGACCACCGAGGACCCCTGCTGGCTCGACACCGAGACCGCCCTCACCCTGCTCGCCTCCCCGCTCGCCGGCATGGACGCCGCCGACCTGCGCCGCCTCGGCCGCGCCCTGCGCGACGAGGAACGGGCGGCCGGCAACCCGCTGCCGCCGCCCTCGGACGACCTGCTCGCGCGGGCGCTCGCCGAACCCGAGCGCCTGGTCGCGCACGACCCCGCGTACGCGCGCGGGGCCCAGCGCCTCGGCGCGCTGCTCAGGAAGGCCCGGGAGCGCCTGGCGGGCGGCGGCACGGCCGAGGAGGCGCTGTGGGATCTGTGGGAGGGCACGCCCTGGCCGACACGCCTGGAGCGGACCGCCCGGCGCGGCGGCGCGGCCGGCCGCAACGCCGACCGCGACCTGGACGCGGTGTGCGCGCTGTTCGCGACCGCCGCGCGCGCGGAGGAGCGCACCGGCGGCCGGGGCGCCCTCAACTTCCTGGAGCAGATCGAGGCCGAGGACATCGCCGCCGACACACTCACCCGGCGCGCGCTACGACCCGACGCCGTACGCCTGATGACCGCGCACCGCTCCAAGGGCCTCCAGTGGCGCCTGGTCGTCGTCGCCGGCGTCCAGGAGGGCCTGTGGCCGGACCTGCGCCGCCGCGGCTCCCTGCTGGAGGCCGACCGCATCGGCCGCGACGGACTCGCCGAACCACTCACCCCCGGGGCACTGCTGGCCGAGGAGCGTCGCCTGTTCTACGTGGCCGCCACGCGCGCGCGTGAACGCCTCGTCGTCACCGCGGTGAAGGCGCCTGCGGACGACGGCGACCAGCCCTCCCGGTTCCTCACCGAACTGGGCGTCCAGCCCCAGGACGTCACCGGCCGCCCGCGCCGCCCCCTGTCCGTGGCCGCGCTCGTCGCCGAGCTGCGCGCCACGACGGTCGACCCGCGCGCGTCCGCCACGCTGCGGGAGGCCGCCGCCCGCCGCCTGGCCCGGCTCGCCGCCCTCGCCGACGAGGACGGCCGGCCGCTGGTCCCCTCGGCGCACCCCTACCGCTGGTGGGGCATGTTCGAGCCGACCGAGAGCAGGATGCCGCTGCGCGACCGCGACCAGCCGGTCGTGCTGTCCGGCAGCGCCCTCGACCAGCTCGCCAACACCTGCGCCCTCCAGTGGTTCCTGGGCCGCGAGGTGAAGGCGGACACGCCCGCGACGGCCGCGCAGGGCTTCGGCAACGTCGTCCACGTCCTCGCCGACGAGGTCGCCTCCGGGCGCACCCCCGCCGACCTGGCCGTCCTCATGGAGCGCCTGGAATCCGTGTGGAACGCGCTCGCCTTCGACGCGCCCTGGAAGTCGGCGCAGGAGAAGGAGCACGCGCGCGTGGCGCTCGAACGCTTTCTGCAGTGGCACGTGCTGGACCGGACCGGGCGTACCCCGGTGGCGAGCGAGCACGACTTCGACGTCAGCCTCGCGGCGGGCGACTACGAGGTGCGCATCCGCGGCCAGATGGACCGGGTCGAGGCGGACGGCGAGGGCCGCGCGTACGTGGTCGACTTCAAGACCGGCAAGCAGACACCGACCGCACGCGAGGTCGAGCGGCACCCGCAGCTGGCCGTCTACCAGCTCGCCGTCCGTGAGGGCGCCGTGGACGACGCCTTCGACGGCGTCCGCCCCGAGCCCGGCGGCGCCGAACTGGTCCAGCTCAGGCAGGGCGCCGCCAAGCGGGACGGCGGCGAGACCCTGCCCAAGGTGCAGGCCCAGGAGCCCCTGGAGGGGGAATGGGTCGGCGAGCTGCTGGCCAGCGCCGCCGGGAAGGTCCTCGACGAACGGTTCACTCCGAGCGCGGGCCAGCACTGCGCGCACTGCTCGTTCCGGGCCTCGTGCAGCGCGCGGCCCGAGGGGCGACATGTGGTCGAGTGACGCACGTGACGCATCGCACCACCCGCGCTGATCAGGGCTTCCACCGGCGCTGAGCGTCGACCGGTCACCGGTTGTCAGTGCCCGCCGCTAGCCTCTGTCGACATGCCCGCCCGTATCACCGACCCCGAGCAGCTCAAGGAGCTCCTCGGCATCCCCTTCACCCCGGAGCAGACGGCCTGCATCACCGCGCCGCCCGCCCCGCAGGTGATCGTGGCCGGAGCCGGCTCGGGCAAGACCACGGTGATGGCGGCCCGCGTGGTCTGGCTGGTCGGCACCGGCCAGGTCGCCCCCGAACAGGTCCTCGGACTGACCTTCACCAACAAGGCCGCCGGCGAACTCGCCGAACGCGTCCGCAAGGCGCTGATCAAGGCGGGTGTCACCGACCCCGACACCATCGACCCGGACAACCCGCCCGGCGAACCGGTGATCTCCACGTACCACTCCTTCGCCGGCCGCCTGCTGACCGACCACGGCCTGCGCATCGGGCTCGAACCGACCTCCCGCCTGCTCGCCGACGCCACCCGCTACCAGCTCGCCGCGCGCGTGCTGCGTGAGGCGCCCGGCCCCTACCCGGCACTGACCCGCTCCTTCGCCGACCTGGTCAGCGACCTCCTCGCCCTCGACGCCGAGCTCGCCGAACACCTCGTACGCCCCGACGACCTGCGCGCCTGGGACGCCGACCTGCTGCACACCCTCGAAGGCGCCAGGCTCACCAACGACGACCTGCGCAAGGTGCCCACGACGGCCGCCGCCCGCCGCGAACTCACCGAGCTCGTGCTGCGCTACCGGGCCGCCAAGCGGGCGCGCGACCTGCTCGACTTCGGCGACCAGATCGCCCTCTCCGCGGACCTGGCCCGGATCCCCGAAGTGGGCCGCGCCCTGCGCGAGGAGTTCCGCGTGGTGCTCCTGGACGAGTACCAGGACACCTCGGTGGCCCAGCGGATCCTGCTGGCGGGCCTGTTCGGCGGCGGCACCGGCCATCCGGTCACCGCCGTCGGCGACCCCTGCCAGGCCATCTACGGCTGGCGGGGCGCCTCCGTCGCCAACCTCGACGACTTCCCCGAGCACTTCGCGCACGCCGACGGCCGCCCCGCCACCCGCCAGGCACTCAGCGAGAACCGCCGCAGCGGCGGCCGCCTCCTCGACCTCGCCAACGGCCTCGCCGAGCCCCTGCGCGCCATGCACGCGGGCGTGGAGGCCCTCCGCCCCGCCCCCGGCGCCGAACGCGACGGCACGGTCCGCTGCGCCCTGCTGCGCACCCACGCCGAGGAACTCGACTGGATCGCCGACTCCGTCGCCCACCTCGTCCGCACCGGCAAGGCGCCCGGCGAGATCGCCGTCCTGTGCCGTACGGCCACCGACTTCGCCCAGATCCAGGGCGCCCTCGTCGCCCGGGACGTCCCCGTCGAGGTGGTCGGCCTCTCCGGACTGCTGCACCTGCCCGAGGTCGCCGACCTCGTCGCCGTCTGCGAGGTGCTCCAGGACCCCGGCGCCAACGCCGCCCTGGTCCGCCTGCTGACCGGCCCGCGCTGGCGCATCGGCCCCCGGGACCTCGCCCTGCTGGGGCGGCGCGCCCGTCTGCTCGTGGCGCACGCGCGCGTGGGCGATGACGACGACCCGGACCGCCGGCTCGCCGCCGCCGTCGAGGGGGTCGACCCGGCCGAGGTGATATCGCTCGCGGACGCCCTCGACACCTTCCTCGACACGCCCCTGGACGGCACGGGGGACGACGACGGACTGCCGTTCTCGCCCGACGCGCGCGTGCGGTTCGCCCGCCTGGCCGCCGAACTGCGCGATCTGCGCCGCTCACTCGCCGACCCGCTGATGGACGTCCTGCACCGCGTCCTCGCCGTCACCGGCCTGGAGGTCGAGCTGTCGGCGTCCCCGCACGCCCTCGCCGCCCGCCGCCGCGAGACCCTGTCCAACTTCCTGGACGTCGCCGCGTCCTTCGCCGCGAACGAGAACGAGGCCACCCTGCTGGCCTTCCTCGGCTTCCTGCGCACCGCCGCCCAGTACGAAAAGGGCCTGGACAACGCCCTCCCCGGCGGCGAGAACACCGTCAAGGTGCTCACCGCGCACAAGTCCAAGGGCCTGGAGTGGGACGTCGTCGCCGTCCCCGGCCTGGTCACCGGCACCTTCCCCAGCAGCCAGGGCCGCGAGAAGTGGACCGCCCAGGCCAAGGTGCTGCCGCACGGGCTGCGCGGCGACGCCGACACCCTGCCCGACGTCGAGACCTGGGACTCCCGGGGCCTGAAGGCCTTCCACGCGGCCATGAAGGACCACCAGCACACCGAGGAACTCCGCCTCGGCTACGTCACCTTCACCCGGCCCCGCTCCCTGCTCCTCGGCTCCGGCCACTGGTGGGGCCCCAACCAGAAGAAGCCACGCGGCCCGTCCGACTTCCTCAAGGCGCTGTACGACCACTGCGCCGCGGGTCATGGCGAGATCGAGGCGTGGGCCGACGAGCCGGAGGAGGGCGAGGAGAACCCGGCCCTGCACGCCGCGACCGCCGAACAGGCCTGGCCGCTGCCCCTGGACGCCGCCGCCCTGACCCGCCGCCGCGCCGCCGCCGAAACCGTGCTCGCCCACCTCGAGACCCTCGCCGCCCGACCGGACGGCCACTCGGCGCCCACCCACGACCCCGCCACCCACGACGACCCGGACTGGCCCGCACCGCCACCCGAGGACGAAGAACCCCCGTACGACGAAGAACTCCCGTACGCCGAAGAAGCTCCGTACGAAGAGGCCCCCTACGCGGCAGCCGACCCCTTCGACGAGGATCCGGCCGACTGGGAGGCGTGGACCACCCACCGGCCCACGGTCCCGCACCAGGCGTCGGCCCCGGAACCGCCCACCGGCCACCCCCACCCCGGCGAGCCGGAGCCCGCGACGTACCTCACCCCCGAGGAGGCGCGCACCATCGACTCCTGGGACCGCGACCTCGACGCCCTCGCCGGGGAGCTCCAGCGGGCCCGGCAGAGCGTCACGGACGTCCCCCTGCCGGCCACGCTGACCGCGTCACAGATGCTGCGCCTGACCGCCGACCCCGACGGGTTCGCGCAGGAACTGGCCCGCCCCATGCCGCGCCCCCCGCAACCGGCCGCGCGCCGGGGCACCCGGTTCCACGCCTGGGTGGAAGCCCGCTTCGAAGAGCTGACGCTGCCCATGCTGGAGCCGGAGGAGCTGCCCGGCGGCGAGGCGGAGATCGCCGACGAACGCGACCTGGAAGCCCTCAAGGACGCCTTCGAACGCACCGAGTACGCCCACCGCACGCCCTACCGCGTCGAGACCCCCTTCCAGCTCGCCCTCGCCGGCCGCGTCGTACGGGGCCGTATCGACGCCGTCTACCGGTACGGCGAGGGCGCGGAGACGACGTACGAGATCGTCGACTGGAAGACCGGCCGCGAGCACACCGCCGACCCGCTCCAGCTCGCCCTGTACCGGCTCGCCTGGGCCGAGCAGCAGGGCGTGCCGCCGGAGTCGGTCACGGCCGCCTTCCTGTACGTGCGCAGTGGCGAGGTCGTACGGCCCGAGCACCTGCCCGGCCGGGGCGAGCTGGAAAGGCTGCTCCTGGGGGAGACGGAGTGTGACCAACCGCCCGCCGAGGATGTCGGCGCGGGCCGATAGGCTCGTGAGCATGAGCCAGACCCCGGACAGCGCCGTCCGCGCGTACATCGAGCAGCACCGCGCCGCCTTTCTCGACGACCTCGCCGAGTGGCTGCGCATCCCCTCCGTGTCGGCCCAGCCCGACCACGCGTCCGATGTACGGCGCAGCGCCGACTGGCTCGCCGCCAAGCTCAAGGAGACCGGCTTCCCGACCGCCGAGGTCTGGCAGACCCCGGGCGCCCCGGCCGTCTTCGCCGAGTGGCCCGCCGACGATCCCGGAGCACCGACCGTCCTGGTCTACGGCCACCACGACGTCCAGCCCGCCGCCCGCGAGGACGGCTGGGACAGCGAGCCCTTCGAGCCCGTCGTCCGGGGCGACCGCCTCTACGCGCGCGGGGCCGCCGACGACAAGGGCCAGGTGTTCTTCCACACACTCGGCGTCCGCGCCCACCTCGCCACCGCCGGCCGCACCGCCCCGGCCGTGCACCTGAAGCTGCTGATCGAGGGCGAGGAGGAGTCCGGCTCCCCGCACTTCCGCGCCCTCGTCGAAGAACACGCCGACCGCCTCGCCGCCGAGGCCGTGATCGTCTCCGACACCGGCATGTGGGCCGAGGACACCCCCACCGTGTGCACCGGCATGCGCGGCCTCGCCGAGTGCGAGATCCGCCTGTACGGCCCCGACCAGGACATCCACTCCGGCTCCTTCGGCGGCGCCGTACCCAACCCGGCGACCGCCGCCGCCCGCCTGGTCGCCGCCCTGCACGACGAGCACGCGCGCGTGGCGGTCCCCGGCTTCTACGACGGCATCGTCGAACTCACCGACCGCGAGCGCGCCCTCTTCGCCGAGCTGCCCTTCGACGAGCAGCGGTGGCTGCGCACCGCGAAGTCCCACGCCACCCACGGCGAGACCGGACACACCACGCTGGAGCGCGTCTGGGCCCGCCCCACCGCCGAGGTCAACGGCATCGGCGGCGGCTACCAGGGCCCCGGCAGCAAGACGATCATCCCCTCCTCGGCCCTGGTGAAGCTCTCCTTCCGGCTGGTCGCCGGGCAGGACCCCGACCAGATCGAGAAGGCCGTCCGCGCCTGGGCCGCCGACCAGGTACCCGCGGGCATCCGGCACGAGATCACCTTCGGCTCGGCCACCCGCCCGTGCCTGACCCCGCTCGACCACCCCGCCCTGCGGTCCGTGGCCCGCGCCATGGGCCGCGCCTTCCAGCAGCCGGTCCTCTTCACCCGCGAAGGCGGCTCCGGACCCGCCGCCGACCTCCAGGAGGTCCTCGGCGCGCCCGTGCTCTTCCTGGGCATCTCCGTCCCCTCCGACGGCTGGCACGCCCCGAACGAGAAGGTCGAGCTCGACCTCCTCCTCAAGGGCGTCGAGACCAGTGCGTACCTGTGGGGGGACCTCGCCGAGCACTGGCGCCATGCGCCCTGACCGTCCCGCGCCGTCCGGAGCCGCCCCGCCCGCCGGGCACACTGGAAGGGCCGCCCCGCAAGCCCGGCCGGCGCCCCATCCGGTCCCCTCCTGCCGTACGTCCCGCTGAACCGCCCGCCGAAACACATCCGTTCCACCGGGGGAGTTGGAAGCACCCGTGACCACCTGGACCGACCACACCGCCGACCGACCCATCTCGCTCACCGCCCCGAGCGGCATCGACCGGGCCGCCCACCACCGGCTCGACGAGGCCTGGCTCGCGGCGGCGTGGAGCCACCCCACCACCCGCTGCTTCGTGGTCTCCGGCGGCCAGGTCCTCATCGACGAGACACCGGACGGCCGGACCGAACTCGTCATGACGCCCTCCTTCGAGGCGCCGCTCACCGAGGCACACCGCTACTTCCTCGGCATCGACGAGGACGGCGTCAGCTACTTCGCCCTCCAGAAGGACTCGCTCCCCGGCCGCATCGACCAGTCCGCGCGCCCGGCCGGCCTGCGCGAGGCGGGCCTGCTGCTCTCGCCCCGCGACACGGGCCTCATGGTCCACGCGGTCGGTCTGGAGAACTGGCAGCGCACCCACCGCTTCTGCTCCCGCTGCGGCGAACGCACGGTCATCGCCGCCGCCGGCCACATCCGCCGCTGCCCGGCCTGCGGCGCCGAGCACTACCCGCGCACCGACCCGGCCGTGATCATGGCCGTCACCGACGAGGACGACCGCATCCTGCTCGGCCGCCAGGTCCACTGGCCCGAGGGCCGCTTCTCCACGCTCGCCGGCTTCGTCGAACCCGGCGAGTCCATCGAGCAGTCGGTGCGCCGCGAGGTCTACGAGGAGGTCGGCATCACCGTCGGCCAGGTCGAGTACGTCGCCAGCCAGCCCTGGCCCTTCCCCTCCAGCCTGATGCTGGGCTTCCTGGCCCACGCCACCTCGACCGACATCGACGTCGACGGTGACGAGATCCACGAGGCCCGCTGGTTCTCCCGCGAAGAGCTGCGCGCCGCCTTCGAGTCCGGCGAGGTGCTGCCGCCCTACGGCATCTCCATCGCCGCCCGCCTGATCGAACTCTGGTACGGCAAGCCGCTGCCGACGCGGAGCTTCGTGTGACATACGGCACGTGAGAGGGCGTCTCAGGGGAGCAGGGGGCGCCCCTCTGTCGCGGCCTCGAAATGTTCATCCCTGAGTGCGTCCTCACCGTGCTCGGCGGTGAAGGCAAGCACTCGGCCGAGGGGGGTGTCCGGCGCGGGCGGCTCCTCGCTGATCGTGAAGCCGAGGATCTGCGCCCAGAACGCGGCGCTCACGTCTTGCGAGTTGTTCATGTCCATGCCGTGCACGGTAAGGGGAGGCACTGACAATCGCGTGAGCTGCCTCTCACGGCACACGAAACCCCCGATCGGCCGCCCAGGCCGTCGGGGGTCGTGGGGCGCGAGAGTCAGACGCCGAGCGCCTGCTTCACCTGGGCGAGGCTCGGGTTCGTCATCACGACCTCGGCGCCACCGTTGGTGGGGACCACCTGAACGGTCGGCACCGTCTGGTTTCCGCCATTCGCCTTCTCCACGAACGCGGCGGATTCCGGGTCCTGCTCGATGTTGATCTCGTTGTACGCGATGCCTTCGCGGTCCATCTGGCTCTTCAGCCGACGGCAGTAGCCGCACCACGTGGTGCTGTACATCGTCACAGTGCCCGGCATGTCTTCGCGCTCCTCTGATGGCTCGGGTGCCTGGGGGGTCCAGGGGAGGAACGCACGAGAGGCGGGCCCGCATTCCCGCCGGGGGTATCCGGCCGGACGTGACGCCTGCCGCATTAATACGACTGCGAGGGTCTCCCTGTGGACAACCGCCTCAGCCGTCTCCGGCGACCTGGCAGCATGGCCATGTGACAGCAGCAACGCACTCCCCCCTCTTCCCGCAGGTACCGGACTCGGCCGACGCGGTGCTCGAAGGGCTCGACCCCGAGCAGCGCGAGGTGGCCACCGCCCTGCACGGTCCGGTGTGCGTGCTGGCGGGCGCGGGGACGGGCAAGACCCGGGCGATCACCCACCGGATCGCCTACGGGGTGCGCGCGGGGATCCTCCAGCCCTCCAGCGTGCTCGCCGTCACCTTCACCAACCGCGCCGCCGGAGAGATGCGCGGCCGGCTGCGCCAGCTCGGCGCGCAGGGGGTGCAGGCCCGCACCTTCCACTCCGCCGCGCTGCGCCAGCTCCAGTACTTCTGGCCGAAAGCGATCGGTGGCGCCATGCCCCGGCTCGTGGACCGCAAGATCCAGCTCGTCGCCGACGCGGCCGCCGCCTGCCGTATCCGCCTGGACCGGGGCGAGCTGCGGGACGTCACCGCCGAGATCGAGTGGTCCAAGGTCACCCAGACCGTGCCCGCCGACTATCCGCTCGCCGCGGCGAAGGCCGGCCGCCAGGCCCCCCGGGACCCGGCCGAGATCGCCCAGCTCTACTCCGTCTACGAAGACCTCAAGCGCGACCGCGCGGTCATCGACTTCGAGGACGTCCTGCTGCTGACCGTCGCCGTCCTCCAGGACCGGCACGACATCGCCGAGCAGGTCCGCTCCCAGTACCAGCACTTCGTGGTCGACGAGTACCAGGACGTCAGCCCCCTCCAGCAGCGGCTCCTGGAGCTGTGGCTCGGCGAGCGGGACAGCCTGTGCGTGGTCGGTGACGCCAGCCAGACGATCTACTCCTTCACCGGAGCCACCCCCGACCACCTCCTCGACTTCCGCACCAGGCACCCCGGAGCCACGGTCGTCAAACTGGTCCGGGACTACCGCTCCACCCCCCAGGTCGTCCACCTCGCCAACGGCCTGCTCGCCCAGGCGCACGGCCGTGCCGCCGACCACCGCCTGGAGCTGGTCTCCCAGCGCGGCCCGGGCCCCGAGCCCGTCTACACCGAGTACACCGACGAGCCCGCCGAGGCCGAAGGTGCCGCCCGCCGCATCCGCGAGCTCATCGACTCCGGTGTCCCGGCCGCCGAGATCGCCATCCTCTTCCGTACGAACGCCCAGTCCGAGACCTACGAGCAGGCCCTCGCCGACGTGGGCGTCGCGTACCAGCTGCGCGGGGCCGAGCGTTTCTTCGACCGGCCCGAGGTGCGCAAGGCGGGCGTCGCGCTGCGCGGCGCGGCCCGCTTCGGCGGCAACGACTCCCTCCTGGACGACGTGGTGACCCTGCCGTCCCAGGTGCGCGCGGTCCTGTCGGGGGAAGGCTGGACCAGCGAGCCCCCGGCCGGTTCCGGCGCCGTCCGGGAGCGCTGGGAATCGCTGGCCGCGCTGGCCAACCTGGCCCAGGACTTCGCGGCCGCCAGGCCCGACGCCACGCTGGGCGACTTCGTCGCCGAGCTCGACGAGCGGGCGAACGCCCAGCACGCCCCGACCGTCCAGGGCGTCACCCTCGCCTCCCTGCACTCGGCCAAGGGCCTGGAGTGGGACGCCGTCTTCCTGGTCGGCGTCGCCGAGGGCATGATGCCGATCACCTACGCGAAGACCGATGAGCAGGTCGAGGAGGAGCGCCGTCTGCTCTATGTCGGCGTGACCCGCGCCAGAGAACGGCTCCATGTCTCCTGGGCGCTGGCTCGATCGCCCGGTGGGCGTCCGGTCCGCCGGCCCAGCCGCTTCCTCGACGGACTGCGCCCCGGCTCCACCGGCGCCGCCGGCCGCTCCGCCGCGGGAGCGTCCGGGGCCGCGGGGCGCGTCGAGCGCGGCTTCACGAGCGGCTCCACGGCCGGTCCGCGGCGCACCCAGCGCACCCCGGCCCGCTGCCGCGTCTGCGGCCGCACGCTCACCGACGCGGGCGAGATGAAGCTGATGCGCTGCGAGGACTGCCCCTCCGACATGGACGAGGGCCTCTACGAGCGGTTGCGCGAGTGGCGCGCGGAGCAGGCCCGGCGCAGCGGTCAGCCGGCGTTCTGTGTCTTCACCGACAAGACGCTGATGGCCATCGCCGAGGCCGTCCCGGACGACGACGGCGAGCTGGCCCGCATCCCGGGCGTCGGCGTGCGCAAGCTCAACCGCTACGGAGCCGATGTCCTGGCCATCTGCGCCGGTGAGGAAGTCGCAGAAGAGGGCTCGGACGGCTGACGGGAACTCGTCGAAAAAATAGTTTGCGCATGCCCCGGGAATCCCCATAGGTTCTAGGCACGGAAGCGGCGGCCTTCTCCAAGGGCCCTTCTCCGTGTTCTACTTGCATATCCGAACGGGCTGGTTCACCCCAGTCCCTGAGACGCCGAGAGGAGGCGAGTCCAGTGATCAGCATCAACTCCAGCACCATCAGCACGGCCAAACTGACCGATCGCTCGACCGTCTCCCTGTGCATGCTCGGCGCCTCGAACCTGGGCACCGGTCTGTCCGGCATCCGTGCTGCCGTGCGTCCGGCGTCCTCCATTTCCCTCGCGGGCCTTCCCGTCCGTGAGCGCAATGAGCGACCGACCAAGGCACTGGAAGCGGTAGCGGCACAGGCGCAGGCCTATGCCTTTACGGCGGCCGGTGCCGGATACCGGAAGCAGACGACGCAGCACCACCACCTGATGTGGGCCTTCCGTGGGCCAGAACCCTGGAGTGATCCAGCCTGATCGCCGATCAGGCCGGCGCCTTCAGGGCCGCGGAACCCCACCCGGGATCCGCGGCCCTTCTGTTTTCCCCGAACGGGGACGACGGAGCGAAGGGGCTCGGGACAAGAAAAGAACCCGGTACCAGCCGCCACCCGGCCCAACAGGGCCGGAACGACCAGACGAGGAAGACGAACCGTGCAACTCGAAGCGCACGCCCCGTCCGTACCGCCTTCCGAAACGATCCCCCCGCCCGGCCTCACGGAGGACTCCACCTTGACCCCGCTCACGGCGCTCACCGCGCTCGACGACGCCATCGAGAACCTCGGCGTACCCGTCCCCTGCCGTTCGTACGACCCGGAGGTCTTCTTCGCCGAGTCGCCGGCGGACGTCGAGTACGCCAAGTCCCTCTGCCGCACCTGCCCGCTGATGGAGGCCTGCCTCGCCGGCGCCAAGGAGCGGCGTGAGCCCTGGGGCGTCTGGGGTGGCGAGCTGTTCGTCCAGGGTGTCGTCGTCGCCCGGAAGCGGCCGCGTGGCCGCCCGCGCAAGAACCCGGTCACGGCATGAACACCGCAGGAACGATCGACCGCCCCCTCACGCACGACCCCAAGAAGCAGGCCCCGATGAAGCCGTCCACCACCGAGCCCGCAGGCTCCGCGACCTCAGACGTCACCACCACCGGCGCGACCGACTCGCGTCAGAACAGGACCCGAGAGATGCAACTCATCCCAGAAGCCCTGGCTCGTGCGCATATGCACGACCGCCTGCACGAGGCCGAGCGGGAACGCCGGGCCGTGCGCCTGGCGACCGCCCGCCGGATGCAGCGCCGGGCCGAGCGCGCCTCGCTGCGCGCCCGCCGCGCGCTCGCCATGGCGGTCATGCAGTAACCGACCACACCTGAAGCGGTGGCCTCCCGATGCGGGGAGGCGGTGGCTTCCCGCGGGGGCCGGTCCGTCCGAACGGACCGGCCCCCGCGGTGCGTTGTCCGGGCCCGGACCTTAAGGATCCGGGGATTCCTCCGCCAGGTCCTTGATCGCTCGCAGGCGGTGTTCCCACTGGGTGGCCAGTGCGTCCATCCAGCGCGTCGCCCGTTTCAACGGATACAGCTCGGCTTCGTAGCGGACCTCGCGTCCGCTGCGGTGGGCGCGGACCAGCCCCACGCGGTCGAGAACGGCCAAGTGCTTGGCCACGGCCTGACGGGTGACGGGGAGCTCGGCCGCCAGGGAGGTCGAGGTCGCGCCGCCGTGCCGGGTGAGGGCGGCGAGGATCTGCCGGCGGATCGGATCGGCCAGGGCCACCAGCACGTCCTCCGGGGCCTGTTCGCCGTCGGTGCCGGTGGTCATGGCGCGAGGAGTTCGCGGTCCGCGTGCGGCTGACCGATTCGGCCGGGCCGGTTCCCGGTGTCGGGCATCATGGCAACCTCTTCTCGTCCGGTAGCGCTACCAAAAGGTTGCACGTTCATGCGCGGCTCAGGCCTCCGCCGCCGGCTCCTCCGTCGTCTCCTCGGGCACGAAGCCCGGCAGCCACTCCTCCAGCTCCTGGCGCAGCCGTACCGTCGCCCCGAGCTGGCACAGGACCCCGATGGTGCTCAGGGTCACCCGGTGGATGAGGAGGTACGCCGGAGGCAGGTTGAGCCGCTTGCCCAGCTGGTAGGCGGGGGAGCGGGGGTCGCCGATGCGGGCCGCCTGGCTGCGCATCCAGCCGCGGGTGAAGGTGAACTCGTCCACCTGGGCCGGCTCGATGATCGGCAGGAGGTAGTCCAGGACCGCGTCCGGTTCCAGCTCTATGGACTCCTTGACGAAGCCCTCGGTGCACAGCAGCTCGTAGACCTCCTCCGCCTTGCCCTCCAGCGTCATGCGCAGGGAGTGGCCGATCGGCGTGGGCAGGCCTCCGGGGAGGCGGTCCACGGTGCCGAAGTCCAGGACGCCCAGGCGCCAGCCGTCCTCGCTGTCGTCGTCGGGCAGCAGCCGGAAGTTGCCCGGATGCGGGTCGGCGTGCAGCAGGCCGGTGCGGGCCGGGCCGGAGAACAGGAAGCGGGCCAGGAGCTGGCCGGCGCGGTCCCGCTGTTCCGGGCTGCCGTCCGCGATCACCTCCGAGAGCGGGATCCCCTCGATCCACTCCGTGACCAGCACCTGCTCGCACTGGTGCACCACCGCCGGGACCACGACGTCGGGGTCGTCCGCGAACTCCTCCGCGTGCGCCCGCTGGGCCTGCGCCTCCAGGCCGTAGTCCAGCTCCTCGGAGATGCGGTCCCGCAGTTCCGCGATCAGAGGCTTGATGTCCATACCGGGGATGAGCGGCCCCAACAGACGGGCGAAGCGGCTCAATTGGTTCAAGTCGGACAGGAGGGCCTCGCCCGCCCCGGGGTACTGGACCTTGACCGCCACTTCGCGGCCGTCGTGCCAGAGCCCCCGGTGCACCTGCCCGATCGAGGCCGCCGCCGCCGGCTTGTCCTCGAACTCCAGGAACAACTCACGCCACTCCGCCCCCAGCCGCTCCTCCAGCACCGCGTGCACCGTGCGGGTCGGCATCGGGGGAGCGGCGTCCTGGAGCTTCGTCAGGGCCGCGCGGTAGGGGCCGGCGATCTCCTCGGGCAGGGCCGACTCGAAGACGGACATGGCCTGCCCGAACTTCATGGCCCCGCCTTTCAGCTCGCCGAGGACCTTGAAGAGCTGCTCGGCCGTGCGCTGCTGGAGCTCACGGCCGACGATCTCCGCGGACTCGCCCACGATCCGCTTGCCCAGGCCCCAGGTCGCCCGCCCGGCGAAGCCGAGCGGGAGCGCGGCGAGCTTGGCGGTCCGGGTGACCGCCTTCCGGGGAAGATCAGACATGCGCCCTCCAAGTCCCAGTCGGCCGCACCGCGTCTGTCGTGCTTCGTCGACTCGACGACGGCCGTTGCACCGCCATTGTCTCGTGCGGCTCGCCGTCCGTGGAGGCGTGTTCCCCTTTACCTTTCTCCTTACCTTGTTCCTCACCTCTCCGCGCGGCCCCGCAGGGGCACGCGGGGTGCGGCCAGACGGGCCGAGCGTGCCAGTTCAGGCCGGGGATGGAGACCTCCCAGCGAGCCCCCGTGCTCGCCGGCGACTCACCGTCGAGAAAGGCCAGCGCGTGTGCGGCCGCCAGCCCGGCGACCGTCGTCGCCAGCGTCAGGTCGCAGGGCGGCACCGGGCGGCCCCTCCCTGACCGCCACTGCGCGACCAGGCGGGGCCAGGCCGGGTCCCGGTCCGTACGGTCCTGGTGCAGACAGCCGGCGCAACCGCTCTCGCCGGGCAGGACGAGCGGGCCCACGACGCCGGTCCCCTCCACGACACCCGCGTGCAGATGGGGCGTCCCCGAGGCGATCAGCGAATCGGTCGTGACCGGGTCGGGGGCGTGCACGGTCACGTCGTCCCGCGGGCTGAGGATCACCAGCGAGAAACCGGGGTCGCCGCTGTCCGACGGCGACCGCCGGCCGCGCCGCGGCGATCGCCCCGGGGCCGCTCTGCGCACCGCCTGCCGTGCCGCCTCCGTGCGGCGCTCGCCGACGGACTCGGCGGGCAGCCCACCCGGCCCGACGTCCCAGGGCTCGACGCAGCCGACGTCCCGCACGTCCACCTCGCCGACGCCCGCGCCGGACAGCAGCGAGGCCAGCAGGGCGCCGACCCGGCCCGCGCCCCTGATCTGCACACGCAGTTCGCGGCGGGCGGCCAGCCGGGCGATCGCGCCGCCCGGCTCGGAGGTGGTCAGCGACAGGGACGCCAGGTCGGGGCGCAGCCGGTTGAGGACGTCCCGCTTCGCGCGCAGGGCGTCGGCGCCCGGGCCGCCCCCCTGCGCGTCGTCGAGGAGCCCGGCCCGCGTCAGCCGTCGTACGAGCCCGTCGACATGGCCGTCGGGCAGATCCATCCGGCGTCCCTCCGCACGCAGGAGCGCAAGCCCGCGAGTGCCGTTGAGCAGGTCCAGGAAGCTGCCCGTCGCCGTGTCCATCGGACCGAGCGTCATCGCGTGCGCCGGAGTCATCCCGAACTGCACCGTATTGAGGTCGCGCCAGCCGCGCCTCAGCGCGGGTTTCACCATCGGATGCATGACAGGCCCCCGTATTCCTGGAAAGTCACGTACGTCCCCATGTGCCGGTGGACTCGGTCACACTCCGCCGACGAGTGCCAGCATGCCCGGCTCGGCGAATCCGTGCCCGAAGTTATCCACAGGCATCGGGATTCGTCGTATAAATCAACCTCACCAATCAGTCGTACAAATCAAACGCATGGTGGGGGATGCGCAGCGAACCGTCCCGGACCCGGGACTTCCCAGGTGCGCAGCGGGTAACGTCGGGGCGTGCCCGCCGACCCACTGCACCGCGCCGGAAACCCACAGCGCAGCACGACGAGCCTGCCGCCGAGCGGCTCGGGGGCGAGCGCGATCGAGGTCCGCAGGAGCGCCCGGCGCCGCCGGACGGTCTCCGCGTACCGAGAGGGCGATCGCACCGTGGTACTGATCCCTGCCCGGATGTCCGAGGCGGAGGAGCAGCGCTGGGTGACCGTCATGCTCGACAAACTGGCCGCCCAGGAGAGCAAGCGGGTGCTGGACGACGCCGAACTGGCCGAGCGCGCCCAGCGGCTGTCGGCCCAGTACTTCGGCGGCCGGGCCCGGCCCGTCACCGTGCGCTGGGTCACCAACCAGAACACCCGCTGGGGCTCGTGCACCCCGGCCGAGGGCAGCATCCGGCTTTCGCACCGGCTGCAGGGCATGCCCGAGTACGTCGTCGACTACGTCCTTCTCCACGAGCTGGCGCACCTGCTGGTACCCGGCCACGGCCCGCGCTTCTGGCGGCTGCTGGAGGCCTACCCGCGCACCGAACGGGCCCGCGGCTACCTCGAAGGCGTGGTCGCCGCCGAGCGGTTGCCGCATGTACCCGGCGCACGCGGTGAGTGAACCGTCCGTGCGACCAAGCCGCCGGCACCGCCGACCACGGTTGTGTACCGGGTCTGTACCGACTTCGTCGGGTGTCCGGATTTGCCGTTAGCCTTGCGCGACGCACTCACATTCGGGATGGGGGACGGTCGTAACGCATGGCCAGGGAATTCCAACGCGGCCACAAGGCCAGGATCAGTGACCTCACGGCGGGCACCGATCTGTACGTAGGCGTGCAGATCTCCGGCCCCGGACTGACCTTCGACATCAGCTGCTTCGGCCTCGACGCCGACGAACGTCTCTCCGACGACCGGTACTTCATCTTCTTCAACCAGCCGAAGTCGCCCGAGGAGGCCATCCAGCTGCTGGGTGCGCAGGCGGGCGACACGGAGTCCTTCCGGGTCACGCTGGACCGGATCCCGCCGCAGATCCAGAAGCTGTCGTTCACGGCGACCCTCGACGGCGCCGGGCAGATGTCGCAGATCGGCCCCGGATACCTCCGCATCGTGGCCGGCGGCGAGGAGGTGGCCCGGTACTCGTTCGACGGCTCGGAGTTCTCCACCGAACGGGCCGTCATGCTGGGCGACTTCTACCTGAAGGACGTGTGGCGGTTCGCGGCCGTCGGACAGGGCTTCGACGGCGGCCTCGAGGCGCTGCTGAAGAACTTCGGCGGCGAAGTGGCCGAGGAGGAGGCGCCAGCCGCCCCGCAGCAGCCGCAGGCCGGCGCCGCGCCCGGCTTCGCCCCGCCCGCCCAGGCCACCGCGCCCCCCGCGTTCGGCGCTCCGGCCGCACCCGCGCCGGCCCCCGCCCCGCAGCCCGCGCAGGGCTTCGCGCCGCCCGCAGCCACCCCGCCCCCGGCCCCCGCGCCCAACGTGCACGGCGCGCCGACCGTCATCGCGCCCATGACCCCGCCCGGACCCGGCACGGTCCCGCCCCCGGCCCCGGCACCCCAGTACGGGCAGCCCGCCGCCCCGAGCGCGCCCCCGCCCCCCGGCTACGCCCAGCCCCAGGCCCCCCAGGCCCCGGCACCGCCGCCCGGTTACGGACAGCAGCCGACCCCGCCCCCGGGCTACGGCCAGCAGCCGCCGTTCGGTCAGGTCCCCGGCCAGCAGACCGCGCCGTACGGCGTGCCGCAGGGCGCCCCGCAGGCGGCCGGCGTGGGCGCCGCGCTCCAGCAGTTCAAGGAGACGCCCACCGGGCAGCGCTGGACGCAGCAGAACAAGAAGCTCGTCCGCGTCGACCTCGGCATCGGCGGCCAGCCCGTGCTGGCCCGCCAGGGCAGCATGGTGCTCTACCAGGGCAAGGTCGACTTCAGCTACAAGGGCGCGGGCTTCGCCGGCCGGATCGTGGGCAACGCGACCGGCCAGGAGATGCAGCTGATGCGCTGTACCGGCCAGGGCCAGGTGTTCCTCGCCGAGAACTCCACGCACCTGCACCCGATCGAGCTCCAGGGCGACGCGATCTGCGTCTCCGCCGAGAGCGTCCTCGCCTTCGACGAGAGCCTCCAGTACGAGGTCCGCCGCATCGAAGGACACGGCATCCCCGGCGGCGCGCTGTTCACCATGCAGTTCCAAGGCACCGGCACGATCGTCGTCAAGACGCACGGCACGCCCGTCGTCCTGCCCGTCACGCCCACCACGTTCGCCGACTGCAACGCGGTGGTCGCCTGGTCGGCCGCCTCCCAGGTGATCGTCTCCAGCCAGGTGCGCATGCGCCGCAACGCCTACCCCGGCGACACCGGGGAGAGCGTCAACCTGCAGTTCCGGGGCGCGCCCGGGAACTTCATCGTCGTCCAGCCGTACGAGGTCTGAGGGAGCCCGTCATGAACCAGCCACTCGCGGGCTATGCTCCCGCACCCGTCGCCGCCCGCATGGAGAACCACGGCAACCACATGCTGAAGGTCGCCATGCAGACCGGAAACGACCTCCTCGCGCGCGTGGGCTCGATGGTCGCCTACGAGGGCTTCATCCAGTACGAGCCCAACCCGCCGGCCGTGCGCCAGATCGCCCGCGACTGGATCACCGGCGAGGGCGCCCCGCTGATGAAGTGCTCCGGCGACGGCCTGCTCTACCTCGCCGACTACGGCGCGAACGTCGTCGTGATCAACCTCAACGGCGACGGCATCTCCGTCAACGCCACCAACCTGCTCGCCTTCGACGCGCACCTCACCTGGGGCGTGGAGCGGGTCAAGGGCCTGGCGAAGTTCGCCGGGCAGGGCCTGTGGAACACCAAGATCTCCGGACAGGGCTGGGTCGCCCTGACCTCCCGGGGCAAGCCGATCGTCGTCGACTGCGGTGGTGGCGAGGACGAGACGTACGTCGACCCCGACGCGCTCGTCGCCTGGTCCCCGAACCTCAAGGTCAAGGGCAAGCGCAGCTTCAAGGCGCAGTCGCTGATCGGCCGGGGCAGCGGCGAGGCCTACCAGATGGCCTTCTCCGGCCAGGGCATCGTCGTCGTCCAGCCCAGCGAGGACAGCACCGACCGCCTCCGAGTCCGGGGCTGAGGGGGAGCCAGATACACCATGCAGAGCCCGCTTTTCGCCTTCAACGACTCCCAGGCCCAGGAGCGCTACAGCCTGCAGAACAAGCAGATGCTGCGCGTCGTCCTGGAGGGCCACGACGACATCCTCGCCCGCAAGGGCACGATGGTCGCCTACCAGGGCCTCGTCGAGTTCGACGCCGAGTACCAGAGCAACAACCAGGCACGCGCGCGTGCGCACACCGGTGAGGGCCTGAACCTGATGCGCTGCCACGGGCAGGGCACGGTCTACCTCGCCAACCTCGCCCAGCACGTCCATGTGGTGGACGTGGAGCAGGACGGGCTGACGGTCGACAGCAGCTATGTCCTGGCCATGGACTCCTCGCTGCACCACGAGGTGATCGCCGTCGACAGCCTCTACGGCATCTCCGGCTCGGGGAAGTACCAGCTCAACATCACCGGTCGCGGCAAGGTCGCCCTGATGACCTCGGGCGCCCCGCTGATGATGCAGGTCACGCCCGACAAGTACGTCAACTGCGACGCCGACGCGATCGTGGCCTGGTCGACCGGGCTGCGCGTGCAGATGCAGGCGCAGACGCACTCCTCCGGGGTGTGGCGGCGCCGTGGCAACACCGGTGAGGGCTGGGAGCTCAGCTTCATGGGCAGCGGCTACGCGCTGGTCCAGCCGAGTGAACTGCTGCCGCCGCAGAACGCCCAGATCGGGCAGGGCGTCGCCGCGCAGTTCGGCATGGGGCAGCAGGGGGCGCGGGGTCAGAACCAGGGGAACGTCTGGAGCTGAGCGCAGGTAAGGGGTGACTGCCTGGGCGGTCACCCCTTACATCACGGTCACAGCCTGGCGCGCGTCGCCGCCAGCAGCCGTACGACCGACTCGTCCGCCACGTCCGCCACCTCGTCGTAGGCGAACCAACGCAGATCGAGGGACTCGTCGCTGATCTCCTGAACGGCTCCGGGCGGCGCCAGAACCGCGTACTGCACGTCGAGGTGCCAGTGGCACGGCGGCGGGATCGGATGCCGGTCGAGGCGCACCGGGCCGCCCGGCAGCAGAGTCAGGCCGGTGATCCCGGACTCCTCCGTGGCCTCCCGGAGGGCGGCCGCCTCCACGGTGGTGTCGCCCGGCTCGCAGTGGCCGCCCATCTGCAGCCACATCCGCAGCTTCTTGTGGAGGGTCAGCAGCACCCGGCCGTGCTCGGGGTCGATCACCAGCGCGCTCGCGGTGAGGTGCCCCGCGCCGCAGGCCTTCCACATGCCGTCCGGGTGTGCCGCCAAGTGGTCCAGGTAGGCCTGGCGCAGCTCTTCCTGGTCCTCGTAACCCTTGAGTACGAGGACCGCGTCGTCGTGGAGGGTCACTCGGCGTCGTCGCCCTCGTCCTCGTCCTTCTTGAGATTCGGCTTCCCGGTGGAACCGTCCGCGGCCTCGCCGAGCATCTTGTCCAGCTCGGAGAAGTCCAGCTGCTCGCGGTGGACGAAGCCGTCCGGGTCGTCCAGGTCGGTGGCCGTCGGCAGCATGTCCGGGTGGGCCCACAGGGCGTCCCGGCCGTCCACACCGCGCGCGTCGGTGAGCGAGGCCCACAGCCGGGAGGCGTCGCGCAGGCGGCGCGGGCGCAGCTCCAGACCGATCAGCGTGGCGAACGTCTGCTCGGCCGGGCCGCCCGTGGCACGGCGGCGGCGCAGGGTCTCGCGCAGCGCGTCCGCGGACGACAGACGCGGCTTCGCGGCCGCGTGGACCACCGCGTCGACCCAGCCCTCGACGAGTGCCAGAGCCGTCTCCAGACGGGCCAGGGCGGCCTTCTGCTCAGGGGTGTCCTCCGGCTGGAACATGCCCTGCTGCAAGGCGTCCTGCAGCTGCTCGGGGTTCTGCGGGTCGAACTGGCCGACCACGTCCTCCAGCTTGGCCGTGTCGACCTTGATCCCGCGCGCGTACCCGTCGACCGCGCCGAACAGGTGCGAGCGCAGCCACGGCACATGGGCGAACAGGCGCTGGTGGGCGGCCTCGCGCAGGGCGAGGTACAGCCGCACCTCCTCCCTCGGCACGCCCAGGTCCTTGCCGAACGTCTCGATGTTCACCGGCAGCAGCGCGGCCTTGCCGGCCGGGCCCAGCGGCAGGCCGATGTCGGTGGAACCGACGACCTCGCCCGCGAGCACGCCGACGGCCTGCCCGATCTGCGTGCCGAACATGGCGCCGCCCATCGAGCGCATCATGCCGATCAGCGGGCCGGCCATGGCCTGCATCTCCTCCGGCAGGACATCGCCCATGGCCGCGCCGACCCGCTCGGCGACCGGGTCGACGAGCTCCTTCCAGGCAGGCAGGGTGGCCTCGACCCACTCCGCGCGCGACCAGGCCACGGCGGTGCCGGCACCGGACGGCAGGGACGTCACGTCGTCCAGCCACAGGTCGGCCAGCCGGACGGCTTCCTGCACGGCCTGGCGTTCCGCGGGACCGACGCTCGCGTCCTTGACGCCGTCCGCGGTGCCCTGGGAGACCGTCTGGCGGGCGATCTGCTTGGCCATGTCCCAGTTCACCGGGCCGCCCTCGTAGGAGAGCATCTGGCCCAGCTGCTGGAAGGCGGCGCCCAGGTCGGTGGGGTTCAGCGAACCGAACATGGCTGCGAGCGGGTGGTCGGCGCCGGGGCCGCCAAAGCCTCCGGCTCCGGGCAGCCCGAAACCGAACGGGTTGGCCGGTCCCTGCTCACCACCGCTCTCCTGGTCCTTCTTCTTGCCCTCGTCGCCGTCTTCCGGCTCCTCCGGCGGAAGGCCGAATCCGAATGGGGTGTCACTCACGGGATTCCTCGGCTGGTAAGGCCACCGGTTCTCCCGGCGGCGCGGCTGCCCGACAACACCACCCAGCGTAGACACCCGGACCCGATCGGGCCTCGGTGCTTCGCCGACTCTCGGCCTGCGGCAGGATGGATGCCACCTGGTACGTACGCGTCCCTCGCGCTCGTACAGAAGACAACCGCTGGAGACGCCTGGTGAGTTCCCCAGATCCGCAGGTTCGCGCAGCGCGAAACCATTCAACCGGTCCCGCCACGCGCGGGCCCGTCGTCGCCGTGACCGGCGCCGCGACCGGGGTCGGCGCGCTGCTCACCGCCCGGCTCGCCGAGTCCGACCAGGTCAAGCAGGTCGTCGCCATCGACGAGCGGCGCGGGGAGTGTGCGGCCGCCCAGTGGCACATCCTCGACGTGCGGGACCCGGCGATCGCGGAGAAGCTGCGGGGCGCCGATGTCGTCGTGCACCTCGCCCTCGACCTGGATCTGGAGACCGACGCGGCGGCGCGTACGGCTTACAACGTACGGGGGACGCAGACCGTGCTGACCGCGGCGGCGGCGGCCGGGGTGCACCGCGTGGTGCTGTGCACCTCCGCGATGGTCTACGGGGCGCTGCCGGACAACGAGCTGCCGCTGTCGGAGGACGCGGAGCTGCGGGCGACGGCGGAGGCGACCGGGGTCGGGGACCTGCTGGAGATCGAGCGGCTGGCGCGGCGCGCTCCGCGGGCGCATCCGGGGCTGAACGTCACCGTCGTGCGGCCCGCGGTGCTGGTCGGCGGGACCGACACGGCGCTGACCCGGTACTTCGAGTCGCCTCGGCTGCTCGTCGTGGCCGGGTCGCGGCCGGCCTGGCAGTTCTGCCACGTCGAGGATCTGTGCGGTGCGCTGGAGTACGCCGTCCTGGAGAAGGTCGACGGGGAACTGGCCGTCGGGTGCGACGGGTGGCTGGAGCAGGAGGAGGTCGAGGAGCTCAGCGGGATCCGGCGGATGGAGCTGCCGTCGGCGGTCGCGCTGGGGGCGGCGGCGCGGCTGCACCGGATCGGGCTCACCCCGTCGCCGGCGGGGGACCTCGCGTACACGATGTACCCCTGGGTGGTGAGCGGGAGCCGGCTGCACGATGCAGGGTGGCGGCCGAAGTGGACCAACGAGGAGGTCCTGGAGGAACTGCTGGAAGAGGTTTCCGGGCGGCACACCGTCGCCGGGCGGCGGCTTGGGCGCAAGGACGCGACGGCGGCGGGCGCGGCCGGGGCGACGGTCGCTCTGCTGGGTGCGGCGGCCGTGGTGCGGAGGGCCCGGAAGGCGCGCCGGCGAATCTGACGGATCCCGCCCCCGCCGCCCCTACCCATTCCCATCCCCAGGGCCCCGCCCCTTCGACCCCGCCGGGGCTGCGCCCCTGGACCCTGCCGGGACTACGCGCCCGGGCCCCTGCCGGGGCTGCGCCCCTGGACCCTGCCGGGACTACGCGCCCGGGCCCCTGCCGGGGCTGCGCCCCTGGACCCTGCCGGGGCTGCGCCCCTGCGCCCCACCGGGACTACGCGCCCGGGCCCCTGCCGGGGCTGCGCCCCTGCGCCCCACCGGGACTACGCGCCCGGGCCCCTGCCGGGGCTGCGCCCCAGGCCCCTGCGGGGCTGCGCCCCTGCACCCGCTGAGGGCTGCGGTCCGGACTCCTGCGGGGCTGCGCCCTGCGCCCCCGCCAGAGGCTCGACCACTGGGCTCCTGCGCGGCTGCCCGCCTGGCCCCTGTGGGGTTCTGCCCTTGTGCCCCGCCAGGGTTGCGTGCCTGGGCTCCTGCGGGGCTTTGCCTCTGTCCACGCAGCGGGGTCGCGCCTCCTGGGCCTTTGTTGGGCTGCGCCTCTGGCACCCCCAAAGGGTGCGCCCCCTGTATCCCACCAAGGGCTCCGGCCCCTGGACGTCCGGCTGGGCGGACTCGTTCTCAGGCGTCGGGCGGGCCGGCTGCGGACTGTAGGAGCCATGTACGCGCGCGTGCCCGTTGGGCAGGGCGTTTCGTGTGATCCCGGGTGTGGGGCACGATGGGGGTATGGCAGCCATGCGTGAGCATCCCGGAGAGCTTGTTGCTCAGGACCCCATCAAGCTGATCGGGATCAGGGAGACGCCCCTGTCCGTGGACGAGGTGTTCCGGGTGGTCGGGGACGATGCCGCGGGTGGGGTCGCGCTGTTCGTGGGGACGGTGCGGAATCATGACGGGGGCGCTGATGTGGACGCGCTGGGGTATTCGTGCCATCCCAGTGCGGAGGCCGAGATGCGGCGGATCGCGGAGAAGGTCGTGGCGGAGTATCCGGTGCGGGCGCTGGCGGCCGTGCACCGCGTGGGTGACCTCGGGGTGGGGGACCTCGCCGTAGTCGTCGCCGTGGCGTGCCCGCACCGGGGAGAGGCCTTCGAGGCCTGCCGGAAGCTCATCGACGACCTCAAGCACGAGGTGCCGATCTGGAAGCACCAGAAGTTCTCCGACGGCACCGAGGAGTGGGTCGGCGCCTGCTGAGCACTCCGGTTGCGTAACCGCACCCCTGCCGTGAGCGTTGTCAGTGCGGATGGTTAATCTGCTGATCAGTCAGTTGCGGACACTCGCATGGGGTTGGGAGGTCGGCATGGCGGCGCTCGCCTGGTTGTTGATTCCGCTGGTGGCCGCGATAGGCGCCGGTCTGTGGGGCAGTTGGGCCAACCGGACACGCAGGGCCAGGAGCGATGGTCCCGAGCTGGACGGATACGCCCGTTTTCGTGAGGCCATGGAGAGGTCCCACTCGAGTACCTGACGGTGCGCTGACAGAAGCGTCCCGTACTGTCGATGCATGCCACGCCGCACCGCGACGATGCTCGCCTCCACCCTGATGCTGATCGCGCTCCTGTGCGCGGGAGTCTTCATCCCCGTGCCGTACTCGGAGATGTCCCCGGGGCCGACCGTGAACACGCTCGGCGAGCATGAGGGCGAGCCGGTGCTGCAGATCTCCGGGCACAAGACGTACGCGGCCTCCGGGCACCTCAACATGACCACCGTCCGGGTCACCAGCGCCGACTACCGGATGAACCTCGTGGAGGCCGTCTACGGGTGGCTGGCGCACGACAACAAGGTCGTGCCGCACGACACCCTCTACCCGGACGGCAAGACGGAGGAGCAGTCCACCCAGGAGAACGCCGAGGAGTTCACCCAGTCGCAGGAGAGCGCCAAGGTCGCCGCGCTGAAGGCGCTGGACATCCCGGTGAAGTCCTGGGTGATCGTCTCCACGGTGGCCAAGGGGGAGCCGGCCGAGGGCCGGCTGCACGCCGGTGACGTGATCAAGGCCGTGGACGGTACGGCGGTCAAGGAACCGGACGACGTCGCCGAACTGGTGACCAAGCACAAGCCCGGACAGGACGTCGTCTTCAAGATCGTCCCGGCGAAGGAGCAGGCCACCGCCGAGAAGGCGAACCGGACCGCGACCACGACCAAGGACGTCAAGATCACGACGGCGACGTCCAAGGACAGCGGCCCCAAGCGCGCCATCGTCGGCATCTCCGCCGGGACCGACCACACGTTCCCGTTCACCGTCGACATCAAGCTCGCCGACGTCGGCGGCCCCAGCGCCGGACTGATGTTCGCCCTGGGTATCTACGACAAGCTGACCCCGGGCGACCTCACCGGCGGCAAGTTCGTCGCCGGCACCGGGACCATCGACGACGACGGCAAGGTCGGGCCCATCGGCGGCATCGAGATGAAGACCGTCGGCGCGCGTGACAAGGGCGCCCAGTACTTCCTGACGCCCGCCGACAACTGCGCGTCCGCCGCCAAGGACACCCCGAGCGGGCTCCGGCTGGTCAAGGTGAACACCATCCAGGACGCCCTCAAGGCCCTCAAGGACATCCGCGGCGGCGACACCGCCGACCTGCCGAAGTGCACCACCAAGGGCTGACCCGGCGGGGTCGCGGCAGCGGACGGCCTCAGTCCTCGAAGGTCGCCGCCAGCGCCTCCGCCAGCCCCGGCACCAGCTCGGGGCCGGTGAGGACCTCCGTCGGGGAGTCCTTCTCGCGCAGGCGCAGCGCCGACTCGCGGGTGCCGTCGCGCAGCACCGCGACCGTCATGCGAACCTCCTGACGCTCGGGGTGGCCGGCCACCCACTTCGCCAGCTTCGCCTCGCTCAGGCCCTCGGGGACCTGGGCCTCGGCGGACGGGGGCAGCATCAGGCGCTCCACGGTGAGCGCGCAGCCGACCACCGCGTCGGGCCAGGCGATGGTGCCGAGGAACTCGTCGAGCGGGCTGTTCGTTGGAATCTCGTCCTGCTCGATCGGGGTGAGACCGGTGGTCTCCGGCTCGTCCTGCAGGCCGAGCTGCGCCGCGAGCGAGGGTTCCTGGGCCCGCAGCCGCGCGGTGTCTACGAGGGCGAAGAGGCGAGCGGGCTGGTCCCAGCCGAGGCCGGAGGCGTACTCGTCGATCTCGAGCACGGCCCGGGTGAGCGGGTTCGCTGCCATGGGAGTGTTGGACATGGTCACAATCCTGCCTCGTTCCCGGCCGGAATCGGGAACCGAGTAAACCGTGAGTAAGTTGCATAGGTGTGGGCCCACGATCACGGGGGGCCACGGAGGGCCCGCGAACACGAGGGTCTGACGGATCGACAGCGAACTTCGAGGTGCGCACCTTGGCTTTCCAGATGCCTGACCGCGGCGGAGGCCCGACGGGGCCGCGGATCAGAGTGGGCCGCCCGTCCCGGCGTGCCCGCACCCTGCTGATGACTCTGGGCGTCCTCGCCGCCCTCGGCATGGCGTTCACCATGTTCGCGGGCTTCTGGACGGACTGGCTCTGGTACCGCTCGGTGCACTACTCGTCCGTGTTCACCACCACCCTGTGGACCAAGACGGGGCTGTTCTTCGTCTTCGGACTGCTGATGGCCGCCGCGGTCGGAGTCAACATCTGGCTCGCGCACCGGCTGCGGCCCCCGCTGAGCGCCATGTCCATGGAGCAGCAGAGCCTCGACCGCTACCGGATGGGCATCGCCCCGTACAAGAAGTGGCTGCTGTTCGCGATCACCGCCCTGGTGGGGCTGATCGCGGGCGCGTCCGCGGCCGGTCAGTGGCGGACCTGGCTGATGTGGGTGAACGGAGTGCCCTTCCACCAGAAGGACCCCCAGTTCCACCTCGACGTCTCGTTCTACGCCTTCGACCTGCCCTGGTACCGGTTCCTGCTCGGCTTCGGCTTCGCCGCCGCGATCCTGTCCCTGATCGCCGCCGCGCTCACCCACTACCTGTACGGCGGGCTGCGTGTCACCAGCCCGGGCGCGCGCGCCACGGCCGCGGCGACCGGCCACCTGTCGGTGCTCCTCGGCGTCTTCGTCGCCCTGAAGGCGGTCGCCTACTGGCTCGACCGGTACGGGCTGGCGGTCAAATCCAGCGACTTCAAGGCCACCGGCAACTGGACCGGTCTGAGGTACGTCGACGCCAACGCCTACCTGCCCGCCAAGACGATCCTGTTCTGCATCGCGGTCATCTGCGCCCTGCTGTTCTTCGCCACCCTGTGGCGGCGCACCTGGCAGCTGCCCATGATCGGCTTCGGCCTGATGGTGCTCTCGGCGATCCTCATCGGCGGCCTGTACCCGGCGATCGTCCAGAAGTTCCAGGTCCAGCCGAACGAGCAGGCCAAGGAAGCGCCGTACGTCCAGAAGAACATCAAGGCCACGCGCGAGGCGTACGGCATCGACGACGCGCAGGTCTCCGAGTACGCGGGCAAGAGCACCACCAAGGACAAGACCACCCTGCGCGACGACGTCGGCAAGGCGGCGAGCCTGCGGATCCTCGACCCGAACATCGTCTCGCCCACGTTCCAGCAGCTGCAGCAGATGCGGAACTACTACGGCTTCCCGACCAACCTGGACGTCGACCGGTACACCAAGGACGGCAAGGACCAGGACACCGTCATCGGGCTGCGCGAGCTGAACCTCGACGGCCTGCCGAAGAAGAGCTGGATCAACAACCACTTCCGCTACACCCACGGCTACGGCGTGGTCGCCGCCAAGGGCACGGAGGCGAACGACGGCCGTCCGGTCTTCACCGAGTCCGACCTGCCGTCCACCGGTGACCTCGGCACGTACCAGCAGCGCGTCTACTACGGCGAGAAGACGACCACGTACTCGATCGTCGGCGGTCCCCAGAAGGAGATCGACTACTCCGACGACGACGGCGAGAAGATGACCAGCTACCAGGGCGAGAGCGGCGTCAGCCTCTCCAGCCCGGTCAACCGCGCCGCCTACGCGGTGGCCTTCGGCGAGCCGCAGATCCTCTACTCGGGCGCGATCGGCGAGGGCTCGCGGATCCTGTACAACCGCACGCCCAAGGAGCGCGTCGAGGCGGTCGCCCCCTGGCTGACCATCGACGGCGACGCCTACCCGGCGGTCGTGGACGGCCACATCCAGTGGATCGTCGACGCGTACACGACGACGAACGGATACCCGTACGCCTCCCGTACGACCCTCGGTGACACCACCGCCGACTCGCTGACCGCCACCAACGACAACCGCGCGGTCGTGGCCCAGCAGAACCAGGTCAACTACATCCGCAACTCGGTGAAGGCGACCGTCGACGCGTACACCGGCGAGGTCAAGCTCTACCAGTGGGACACCAAGGACCCGGTGCTGAAGACCTGGATGAAGGCGTTCCCGGGCACGGTGAAGTCCAGGGGGGCCATCTCCGACTCGCTGATGGCCCATCTGCGCTACCCGCAGGACCTGTTCAAGGTCCAGCGCGAGCTGCTGACCCGCTACCACGTGACCGACGCGCAGACCTTCCTGACCGGCAGCGAGGTGTGGCAGGTGCCGGACGACCCGACCAACAAGTCGGGCAACGCGGTGCCGCCGTACTACCTGAGCATGAAGATGCCCGGCCAGGCGTCGCAGGCCTTCTCGCTGTCGACGACGTTCACGCCCAACGGCCGGTACAACCTCAGCGCCTTCATGTCGGTCGACGCGGAGGCCGGCACGGGCGAGTACGGCAAGATCAGAATCCTGAAACTGCCGACCAGTACGACGGTCGACGGACCCAAACAGGTGCAGAGCCAGTTCAACTCCGAACAGAAGATCGCCGAGTCCATCAAGCTGCTCAAGGGCGGAGACTCCGACATCGAGTACGGCAATCTGCTCACCGTGCCGCTCGACGGCGGCCTGCTGTACGCGGAACCGGTCTACGTACGCGGTGGCGGACTCAAGTACCCGCTGCTGCGCAAGGTGTTGGTGACCTACGAGGGCAAGACCGCCTTCGAGAACACCCTCGACGACGCCCTCAACGTGGTCTTCGGGGCCAAGCCCTCGACCAGTACGCCACCGGACGAGAACACCGGCACTCCGCCCACCTCCGCCAACCCGACGGTCCAGGAGGCGCTCCAGGACGCCCAGAAGGCCTTCGACGCCGGGCAGGAGGCCCTGAAGAAGCCGGACTGGGAGGCGTACGCCAAGGCGCAGCGGGACCTCGAGGACGCGCTGCAGCGGGCCGAGGCGGCGCAGTCCAAGGCCGACAAGACCGGTGGTGGCAGCGGCTGATCAAGTAGCCCCCCGCGCCGTGATACGGTTGCAACGCAACGGCGCGGGGTGGAGCAGCTCGGTAGCTCGCTGGGCTCATAACCCAGAGGTCGCAGGTTCAAATCCTGTCCCCGCTACTTGAATCGAAGGCCCGGATCCTCATGGATCCGGGCCTTCGTGGTGTGCGGACGGGCGGCGAACGCATGTGCCGGTGCGGTAACTCGCCGCGCCGCCGTGGGGAGTTGGCCGATCTGTGTTTGACTTGTCTCTCTGTGGGCATGTCGACAAAACGCTGAAGTGACCTCACGGGCTGCGGTATACCGGGTGTACCCAGGTTGTAGGTGGTGCGACGATGGACGTTATGGGGGACAAGGCAACTCTGTTGGAGACAGGGCGTTTTGTGCAGCCTGCTGACTATGCGCAGGATGCCGATTTTGTGCAGCCTGCCGACCTTGTGCGGCCCGCCGACCGCGACGAGGCCGCCGAGGCCGTTGAAGAGGCGCGTCAGCGGCTCGCCGCCGAGGCCGGTGACGTCGAGGCGATGAGTGTCCTCGGCGCCATGCTGCTGCGCCGCGGTGACCTGGACGGGGCCGAATCCCATCTGCGCGCAGCCACCGCCGCCGGTGACCGGGCCGCCGCCAACAACCTGGGCGTCCTCCTGCACCAGCGCGGGTACGCCGAGGAGGCCGCCGGATGGTGGCGGATCGCCGCCGTCGCCGGCTCCGCGGCGGCCGCGCACGCGCTCGGCCGCCACCACCGCGAGCGCGGGGACGAGCCCGCCGCCGAGTACTGGCTGCGCCAGTCCGCCGAGCAGGGGCACGCGCTGGGCGCGTACGCGCTCGCCGACCTGCTGGAGCACCGTGCGGACGCCGGCGCCGAGCAGTGGATGCGGGCCGCCGCCGAGCGCGGACACCGGGAGGCCGCCTACCGGCTGGCGCGCGCGCTCGACCGCAGGGTCGCGGGCGAGGACGAGGCCGGTACCGACAACGCTGTCGAGGAGGCCGAACAGTGGTACCGCCAGGCCGCCGCGCGCGGACACCGGCGGGCCGCGCTGCACCTCGGGGCGATCCTGGAGAAGCGGGGTGAGCTCAAGGAGGCGGGGCGCTGGTACCTGACCTCCGCCAAGGACGGCGAGGCCCGGGCCGCCTGCGCGCTCGGCTTCCTGCTGCGCGACGCCGGGGACACCGAGAGCGCGGCCGTGTGGTGGCTCAGGGCCGCGCAGGACGGCGACGGCAACGCGGCGAACGCGCTCGGCGCGCTGCACGCCGAGCGCGGCGAGACGCAGACCGCCGAGCGGTGGTACCGGGCGGCGATGGACGCCGGGGACGACAACGGCGCCTACAACCTCGGGCTGCTCTGCGCCGAGCAGGGGCGCGTCACGCAGGCCGAGCAGTGGTACCGCAGAGCCGCGTACGCCGGGCACCGCGAGGCGGCGAACGCCCTCGCGATCCTGCTGTTGCAGGGGGGCGACACGACGGGTGCGGAGCCGTGGTTCTCCAAGGCGGCCGAGGCCGGGAGCGTGGACGCCGCGTTCAACCTGGGGATCCTGTACGCCGGGCGCGGCGAGGACGAGATGGCGCTGCGCTGGTACGAGCGGGCGGCTTCCGCCGGGCACACGGAGGCGGCGCTGCAGGTCGGGATCGCGCGGCTGCGGGAGGGTGACGAGCAGGAGGCCGAGCGGCACCTGCGGTGCGCGGCGGGCGGCGGGAGCGCGGAGGCCGCCTACCGGCTGGCGACCGTGCTCGACGCGCGGCGGCCCGCGGAGCCGGCGCACGAACTGGGTGAGGTCGTGCACGAGAAGACCGAGTGCGAGGAGTGGTACGAGCGGGCGGCGTCCCAGGGGCACCGGCGGGCGCAGGTGCGCGTCGGGATGCTGGCGGCGGCCCGGGGGGACGTGGTCGAGGCGGCGCGCTGGTACCGGGCGGCGGCCGAGGCCGGTTCGCGCAACGGGGCGTTCAACCTGGGGCTGCTGCTGGCCCGGGAGGGCAGTGAGCCGGAGGCCGCGGTGTGGTGGGAGCGGGCCGCGAACGCCGGTCACGGCCGGGCGGCGCTGCGGCTGGCCCTCGTCTACGCGCGTCGTGGTGAGCTGGCGGTGGGACAGCGGTGGGCCGACCGCGCGGTGGCGCTCGGACCGGCCGAGGTCGCGAAGCGAGCGGCCCGACTGCGGGACGCGTTGCGCCAGGAGCTGTCGGCGTGACGGTCACGCGGGGGCGACCGACAAGCGATTTGCTCTTCGCCGCATCCTTCACGTAGTGTCGTGTTCACCGACGCGGGGTGGAGCAGCTCGGTAGCTCGCTGGGCTCATAACCCAGAGGTCGCAGGTTCAAATCCTGTCCCCGCTACTGAAGGCCGAGGGCCGGAATCCAGAAATGGGTTCCGGCCCTCGGTGCGTGTGCGGTAGTTACGGAGTGTGTGACAACGCAAAGCCCCGGCACCCATCAGGATGCCGGGGCTTTCGAATGCTTTCCTCAGGCCGCCGCGCAGTTCGGGCAGACACCGCGGTACGTCATCTCGACGTCCGAGATCGTGAAGCCGAAGCGCTCCGAGTCGGGGAGGTCGGCCAGCGGGTTTCCGGTCGGGTGCACGTCCCGGATCGCGCCGCACCGGGCGCAGACCAGGTGGTGGTGCGGCTGGTGGGCGTTCGGGTCGTACCGCTTGGCCCGCTGGTCGGTGGAGACCTCGAGCACCTCGCCGAGGGAGACCAGCTCACCGAGGGTGTTGTAGACGGTCGCCCGGGAGATCTCGGGCAGCTTGGCGACGGCCCGCGCGTGGACCTCGTCGGCCGTCAGGTGGACGTGTTCGCCGTCGAGGACCTCGGCCACGACGCGCCGCTGCGCGGTCATCCGCCATCCGCGTCCGCGCAGCCGTTCCAGAAGGTCACTCATGCGCACCAGCCTAACAGCAAGGTGACCAGTTTCCGAATAGGTGTGACTTTGGATCTCAGCTTGACTTGGACTTTGTCCAATGTAGGATCGAACCTGACTTTGGTCGAGTGACAGCAAATGACAGAAGTGACGCAGGAGGCTTACGTGACGCAGGGACCGCTCACGACGGAGGCCGGCGCGCCGGTGGCCGACAACCAGCACAGCGAGACCGCGGGCGTCGGCGGCCCCGTGCTCGTCCAGGACCAGCTCCTTCTGGAGAAGCTGGCCCACTTCAACCGTGAGCGCATCCCGGAGCGCGTGGTGCACGCCCGGGGCGCGGGCGCCTACGGCACCTTCACGGTCACCGCCGACGTCACCTCGTACACGCGCGCCGCGTTCCTCTCCGAGGTCGGCAAGCGGACCGAGGTCTTCCTGCGGTTCTCGACCGTGGCCGGCAACCTCGGCGCCGCGGACGCCGTGCGCGACCCGCGTGGCTTCGCGCTGAAGTTCTACACCGAGGAGGGCAACTACGACCTCGTCGGCAACAACACCCCGGTGTTCTTCATCAGGGACGCCATCAAGTTCCCGGACTTCATCCACACCCAGAAGCGCGACCCGTACACGGGCTCGCAGGAGGCGGACAACGTCTGGGACTTCTGGGGCCTGTCGCCCGAGTCCACCCACCAGGTGACCTGGCTGTTCGGCGACCGCGGCATTCCGGCGTCCTACCGCCACATGGACGGCTTCGGCTCGCACACCTTCCAGTGGAACAACGAGGCCGGCGAGGTCTTCTGGGTCAAGTACCACTTCAAGACCGACCAGGGCATCAGGAATCTCACCGCCGCGGAGGCCGAGGTGCTCGCGGGCAAGGACCCCGACTCCCACCAGCGCGATCTGCGCGAGGCCATCGAGCGCGGCGAGTACCCGACCTGGACCGTCGGTGTGCAGATCATGCCCGCCGCCGAGGCCGCGGCCTACCGCTTCAACCCCTTCGACCTGACCAAGGTGTGGCCGCACGCGGACTACCCGGTCATCGAGATCGGCAAGCTGGAGCTCAACCGCAACCCGGAGAACGTCTTCGCCGAGGTCGAGCAGTCGGTCTTCTCCCCGGCCCACTTCGTGCCCGGCATCGGCCCGTCCCCGGACAAGATGCTCCAGGGCCGCCTCTTCGCCTACGGCGACGCCCACCGCTACCGCGTCGGCATCAACGCCGACCACCTGCCGGTGAACCGCCCGCACGCCACCGAGGCGCGCACCAACTCCCGTGACGGTCACCTGTACGACGGCCGCCACAAGGGCGCGAAGAACTACGAGCCGAACAGCTTCGGCGGCCCCTTCCAGACGGGCCGTCCGCTCTGGCAGCCGCTCCCGGTCTCCGGCGTCACCAGCGACCACGAGGCCCCGGTGCACGCCGAGGACGACGACTTCGTCCAGGCGGGCAACCTCTACCGGCTGATGTCGCAGGACGAGAGGGAGCGCCTGGTCGAGAACCTGGCGGGCTCTCTCGCCCAGGTCTCCCGGGAGGACATCGCCGAGCGCGCGATCGACAACTTCCGCCGGGCCGACGGCGACTTCGGCAAGCGGCTGGAGATCGCGGTCCGGGCGCTGCGCGGCTGACGTGCGCCGGTGACGGGCCGAGCCCCCTCGCGGGCCCGGCCCGTCACCGTGTTCAGGCCGGTACGACGTGCTGCCGGGCCGGGACCCAGCAGCGGATGATGTCGCGGACCGAGACGATCCCGGCGGGCTCGCCGCGGTCGAGGACGACGAGATGGCGGAAGCCGCCGTGCGCCATGGCGCGGGCGGCCTCCTCCAGAGTCCAGGTCGGGGCGGCGAACACGACGTCGTTGGTGGTGTGGGCGTGGATGTGTTCCGTGTCCGGGTTCTGGCCGAGACCGACGGAGTTCAGGATGTCCCGCTCCGTGAGGATGCCGATGCCGCCGGCATCCGGGTCGTGGACGATGGCGGCGCCCACCCGGCGGGCGGACATCAGGGCGGCTGCCTGGCGGAGGGTGTGGGCGGGGCCGACGGTGAGGACCACCGTGCTCATGGCGTCACGGACGAGCATGGGATGGAGCCACCTCCTACGAATCCGACGAACCCGTGACGGGCATGGTTCACCGATTCACAAGTTCACAAATGAGGGTGCTCTCAGAGTGGCAGGTAAAGCGGAGGTCAACAAGAGGGCGCGCGCGGCCAGTTGAGGGCGTGCGTGATCGTCCGGCGGTGTCAGTAGCGCTGGTTGTGAACACTGCCCCCGGTGGGGTGCGGCTTTGCTCCGCACCCCACCGCAGACCTGCGCGATCGTGATTTGCGTTGGTCGTCCTTGGTGGTCGACGGCCACCCTCGGACGGCCCGGAGACGGCCCGGCTAGGGTGCCGCAGATTCAGAGCGGGCTAGTGACCTGAGTCAGAAGTTCTTCGTCAGATCGACTGCCATCAGCCGATGCCGTACGGCCGCCAGGTCTTGCCTGACCTGTTCGTGTCCGGTCTCAAACACGATGGGCGGATCACGAGAACTACCCGAAAATCTCCGACTCAGGTCACTAGCTCGGCTGCCGCTGATCTGCCCCGCCGGGTCTGTCACCCTCGCTCGCGCTGGAGTCCGCAGCCGACTGCTCTTGCACATTGTCGGATGGTCGCGAGCGAACAAGCGGTGCTCCTGGGTCCCGACGAAGAGAGATGAGCATCTCCGGATTGGGGCGAGAGGTTCCATGCCATGGGCAAGCATTGATCCGCGGCGTTGTGCGGACACCACGTCAGGTGCGCCGAGTTCGGCGTACGATGCCAACGCTGGATCTTCGCTGGAGCCGGGGGGAAACGGTGACTCAGAGCCGCCTACGCACTGTCTCGTTCTATGAAGTAGTTCGGGGCAAAGATGATCACAACCCACGCATGGATCCCGTGAACTGGCAGGACGCCCTGGACGGAATCATGCATAGACCTCCGGCCCTTAGAACATTCACTTCACCTGACGGTGACACTTATATCGGTGAATCCGTCGCCTACTCGAATCAAATGCACCTGATCGTTGGACGGATCGGGGCGGGGAATATGCAGACTGTAGACCTCGATCATGGACACATCGAAGAGCTTCGACTTGAAGGAAATCGCGGCTTCATCGACACGACTACGGTTTGCTTTCTCGATTATTCCAACATCATTGGCATCATGCATGGCAATCAAGCGGCACCTAGATCGTCTGCCATTCAACGTTGGATGAACGCGTGCGGGATGATCACGGAAGACGTGGCATTATGGCCCGTGATCTCCAAGAGTGTATGGGAAAAGCTAGAAAACGCATCTGCCGTTCACAACGTAGAGTTCACATTCCGCCCCAATCCTGCCTTCATGCCTCAAGAAGGGGTCTCGCTTTTCGGGTTTAGTAGAGAGGCGGGCGAACGGTATGCAGATCATCGCATCACCATTAAAGTCGAGGTGCCGAAACGCGGTAGTGGCCCAACTTCGAGGGCCCGCGGCCATAGGCGGCTGCAAGATGATGCTGTGAGCATCGTTTCTGGCCTCGGTTATCTTGTCGGCCCCAGTGGCATTGAACGTGCTCGCGCATTGGTGACATCACCAACCGAGGACGGTCATTTGAAGGAAGAAGCCCTCGACTTCCTGAAGCACCACGTCACAGCAAAGAAGCGTGTGGAGGTGCGAGACGAGGAGTCGCGGCCGCGCCACGCGGTGGCCGTGCAAGCCATCATGGAGGCTGCATACGAGCACAGGGGCGACCTCACAGCCGCTGTCAGTGGGTAGGGCTATCGTGCACCTATCGACAGTGGGGGTAGACGATGCTGCGACCAAGTACTATCCAGAACCGCCTAGGGATCGTGTGGAGCGAGCGGCCAGTGATTGACTGGTGGCTCTCCATTTCCGCTGTCACTGTCCACTTAGCATGGGTGCACTTCTCCATCCATTCTTCCGTATTTCAGAGCATCCCCCCCGATCGTCGGGGCGATGTTTACATGACATTGGCTTCAATCTCTGCGCTAATCGGTGGATTCGGTACTGCCGCCATTAGTCAGTACGCAACGGCTAATGGGCGCAGAATGCTAGAACTGCGCCGCCGCTTTGGGGTGAGTCTGCGCAAGAATTGGTCAGGTATCCTAATTTCGATGCTTGCTGTTTCTGGTGGATCTCTGTTCGCGTTGATGCGAGACAACGCCAAGGGGATCGGAGTAATCGGCTGGATAATCGAAGCACTTCTCGTGCTTGGTGTTCTGAGGTCTGTAAGGCTTGTCTGGCTTTTCAGCATGCTGATCGACATGGCGGACGCCGACGTGACTGAGCCTCCAAGGTCGCCCGCGATTCGAGTTGCGCGGAACCTTCCACCTCAATGACTGCGGACGGATGCCGCCAAAGTGTCTCGGCTTATGAGAGCGAGCGGTCATGCCGTCGCCCGTCCGGGGTCTCTCGGCAGCGGTCGCGAGTCGTGGGAGAGTTGGGGTGAGGACGAGCGGAGAGGGAGAGGGAGTGTCACAGCAGGCCAACCCTCGGGGAACGTTCCTAAGAGTCGCTGACGCGCTGAAGGCGCGGATTGAGGCGGATCCTGGCATGACGGAGCTTCCGTCTCTCGCCGAGGTCGTACGCGACCACGAGGTCTCGCGTGGCGTTGCAATTCGAGCGTTCGGTGTGCTGCGGAAGCAAGGCATGGCCGAACCAGCACCAGGAGAGCGGTGGCGCGTCGTGCGCTCGGGCGCGCAAGTGGACCGGCGCCCGCTCGATCAGCGCATCGCGGACATCATCAGGGCTGACGGGCTCGAAGTAGGGGAAGCCTTTCCAAGCGCTTCCGCGCTGGCCGAGCGGTTCGGGGTTTCACGCCCCACAGTGACGAAGGCACTGGAGAAGCTGGAGACCGCCGGCGTGCTGGCGGGGGGAGGACAGGGCAGGGTGCGGACCGTCCGCGCCGTGCCGATTCGAGAGGAGCGTTCGTAGCTTGTCGGAGCTGACGGAGTGGGCCTATCCCCTCGCCGAGTCGCTGCTTGCCGAGCCGCTGCCGCGTCGGTGGCGGCACTGTCAGGGCGTGGCCGAGCGGGCACGCATCATCGCGCCCATCCTCGGGGAGGATGCCGAGCTGTTGGAAGCCGCGGCCGTGCTGCACGACATCGGTTACTCGCCCGACCTCGCCAAGACTGGCTTTCATCCGCTGGACGGTGCCCGCTACCTCCGGGACGTGGCCAACGCTGACGAACGGGTCGTGAACCTGGTGGCGCACCACTCCTGCGCGTGGATGGAGGCAGAGGCGCGAGGTCTGCGCGAGGAGCTGGAGGGCGAGTTTCCCCGCGAGCTGGCGCACCTCAACGACGCTCTCTGCTTCTGCGACATGAACACCACGCCGGACGGCACGCCCACGAACCCCATTGACCGTGTGAACGAGATCGCCGGACGGTACGGGCCCGACAGTCTGATTGGCACCTTCATCCGGCGGGCTGAGCCGGAGATCCTCGCGTGCACCTCGCGCGTGCTCGAACGGGTGGTGGCCGTAAAGCGTCAGCCGATGTAGGGGGTTGCCCGCGTCCGGTCCATGGCGTGCTCGATCCGGAGCCGCATCGTGGGGTGAATGTCGAGTTCGGACAGGTCTGCCGGGGCAACCCAGCGGACCTGTGTCGTCTCGTTGCTCGTGCGCACCTCACCGCCGACCGGCCGGGCCCGGAAACAGATGCTGAACTGCTGGCGGACTTCCCCGTCGTCGTATCGCATGACATGACCGGGGTCTGTGTAGATCCCGGACATGTCGATGACTTCGGCCTTGATCCCGGTCTCTTCCCAGACCTCGCGCACCACGGTGTGGCTGATGGACTCGCCCACATCGTGCCCGCCGCCGGGCAGGGCCCAGCGTCCGTTGTCGGACCGCTGGATCATCAGCACCTCGCCAGCATTGTTCTGCACGAACGCGACGACCGAGGGCACGACCGAGTTGGCCGGCGGGGCGTCCGGGTCGTGCAGGTAGTCGATGCGTCCCATGGTCAGGCTCCCGTGATGCTCGTGACGTCGTCGGCTGTGATCTGGCGTGCGTTCTCCCAGGTGTGTTCGATGCTATTCGCGTACGTCTCGAACAGCCCGCCATCCGACAGGCGGCGCAGATGAAACGCTGGTGCCATGTAGGCGCCGATGCCATAGACGTGCGGGTTCACGAGCATCTCGTCATCGGACCGGTAGATCGAGTTGTAGAGAGTCGAATCGTGTAGCCGGAAACCGATGTCCGGGTGACTCTTCATAAGCGGTCGGTAGAGCACCAGGGCGTTGCGAATCTTGCCGTCCATGATCTGGTGGCCTTCGTCGATGCCGCGCTGTCGGACAGCCCCACAGTCAGGGTCGCCGAGCAGGATGCGCACCTGTACGCCGGCCGCCACCTTTGCCTTGAGTAGGTCGTGGAACAGCGGGTCTTCCGACAGGAAGAGGCCGGAGTACACCAGGACGTCAAGGTTCTTCTGTGCCCTGCTGTACAGGTCACGCCAGAAGCTGGGCGGCACCGTGTGGCGGTGCGGGTAGACCGTGGCAATCTCGGCCTTGGAAAGGTCTGCTGCGGTGTCGACCGTACGCGCGTCCTCCCACAACGCCGTGACGTCGACCTTGAGGACTGCGGCCGTCGCGTACTGGTGACGCCGGTAGGGCACCCTGCCCTGCGTGATCCAGCGTTCGACCGTCTTCGGGTTGACCTCAATTGCTGCGGCCAGTGCCTGAACAGTCATGTTCCGCGCCAACAAGGCGGACCGCAAACGTTCGTTAGACATCTGTACCCCCGGCGGGACGTCTAGGGACTTCTCGACCGTAGCCAGAACTCCGCGAGCTGTCCACGCACGGGGTGACCAACTCCCCTGACCTGGCGCGATTCTGATTGTGCGCCAAGAAGTCCCGGCGCAGAAGCAAGAAGTTCCGTGCCTGTACTTGACGGACCCCAATGCAGTACCTGTAAAACAGGTACTGCAACAACCGCCCGGAGGAAAGCCCGCAGGGGTGAGTACGAAGGAAGCGTCAGTTGGTTGAGAACTCAACAGCGTGCCAAGGATCGCCGCCTCTCCTGTGCCTCAAGCAGGCGGCCCGCGCGGAGCAAGAACCGCGCACGTTAGACCATCCGCAGCGTGCTGACGTGCGCTGCGGCCGGTTGCCTCCCTCGCCCGTCCGGGCCCGCAACCCTGCGGAGTCCGTACGGGCGGGGCTGAGGGGAGCCGGATATCTGCCCACCGCCGCGCGGGCGGGTCGGTCATCCATCAGTCCAGCGACCCGAGAGGGGAAGCAATGCGCCGGATCACCAACCCCAAGCACCCGAACGTCGACCAGGTCGGTACGGACGTCGAGTACGAGGGCGAGCCGCACCGGATCACGGACGTCGGCGGGTCCTGCTTCACGCTCGTGCGCCTGCGGGACGGCTACGGCCGGAACGTGAAGATCACCGAGGTCAACGACCGCTAGACCATCTTCGCCGCGTACCTGACGCGGCTTCACCCACAACGGCGCGCGGCGCCCGGGAGGCCACCCGGACGCCGCTGTCGGGCCGTTTCACCTGCTAGGGAGACACACGACCCATGAACCACATCGTCACTGTTCAGGAAGCTGTTACCGCGTTCGCGGAGTGGCTGGAGCCCACCGACGCGGAGCTGAACGCGATCGAGCGAGAGATGCCGCTGATCTTGGCGGAAGTCGACCTCATCGACGCGCAGATCATCACCCTCGACCGCACGCCGACCGAGCTGGACGCCCGCCGCACGCGCCGCGCGCTGGCCCGGGTGCTCGCCGCGCGGGCGACCCTGGCCAACCGCACCTCCGGGGTGAGCATGCCCGGGGGTGCGGCGTGAGGCACAGCGCGCGTCTGACCAACAGCTTCGTCGGCGAGTGGGAGCTGTACGTCGTCACCGACGGCACGAGCCGGGAATGGCCCGAGCACCCCTTCGAGCGGACCGCACCGGTGCCCACCTTGCAGGAACGGGCGGATGCGCTGGCCCTGCTCGGCTACCGCGTCGCCGATGACGCCACGTGGGAGTGGCAGGAGATCCCCAGCGGTGTCATGGACCGCGTGGAGCTGCTGGCGGCGGTGGACGTCCAGCCCTTGGGCGGTGCGGCATGAGGATCAACGCCAAGACGCTGCTGACCGTGCTGCCGGCCGTCGCCATGACGGCCGTGTCCATGGTGCTCACCCTGGCCGTGGTCATGATGTGGCTGGGCACGGCCGTGCCCTGGTACGTCGCCCTGGTCGTCGGGTTGGGCATCGACGGTGGCTGGCTGGCCACCCTCGCCTATGAGCGCAGGTTGGCCGCGCAGGGCGACCACAGCAACGCCGTGACCGCCGTCGGCTGGTCCTTCGGCGCCCTCGCCTCCGCCGTCCTGATCACGCACGCCCTGACCGCCGAGACGTCGACGGGGGCGTGGCTGGCGGTGGCCTGGCTGCCGATCGCTGCCAAAGCGCTGTGGCTAGTCCACGGGCTGTGGGAGCGCACCGCGCTCACCCCGGCCGCGCTGGACACGATCCGGGGCATTCAGCAGGAAGCCCGCGACGACGGGGCCGTAGCCCGTGCCCGCCTACGGGCCGAAGCCGCGACCGAGGAGACGCGGCTGACCGCCGTGACGGAAGCCGGGGCACGCGTCGCACGGGTGCAGGCCAAGACCGCTGAGACGCTCGCCGGGGCATGGTCGACGCTGGAGACGGCCCGGAAGGGCGAGAGCACCGGACGGGCCCTGACCAGCGTGACGAGCCGCGTCACACCCGACGTCACACCCTCATGGGAACTCCCGGTATGGGGTCCCTGCGAGCCAGTTGCCGCGCTGGAGTCGGCACCCGCACTCACCGATGCGGCGCTGGATGCACTGGTCGACGAGATCCGGCACAGCGAAGTACCGAACCTGTCTTACCGGGAGATGGCCGTCCGCTTCCGGGCGGCTGGTCACTCCGCTTCCGAGGTCCGTCTTCGGGCCGCGTGGAAGCGGGTGGTCGCGTGAGCAGCCTCGCGGTCACACAGGTCAAGGCGTTCAGCTTCGGCGGTGGGGTGCAGTCGACGGCCGCCCTGGTCCTCGCGGCCAAGGGTGAGCTGGACTACCGCACGTTCTTGATGGCGAACGTGGGGGACGACTCCGAGCACCCCGGCACCCTCGCCTACCTGCGGCAGTACGCCATCCCTACGCCCAAGCCCACGGGCTTGAGCTGGTCGTGTTGGACCGGGTGATGAAGCGCTCGGGTGAGGTCCGCACGCTCTATCAGGACCTCACCCGGGAGGGCTCCCGGTCGCTGAAGATCCCGGTACGGATGTCGAACGGGGCCCCCGGCACCCGCTCGTGCACGGCCAGCTTCAAAATCCTGGTGATCGCGGACGAACTCAAACGCCGCGGCGCCACGAAAGACGCGCCGGCCACGGTCGGAATCGGCATCAGCCTGGACGAGATCGACCGCGCGAACAAGCGGCGCTGCGAACCGCACGAGCGCATCGAATACCCCCTGCTGGAGCGCGGTATCCGGCGCATCGACTGCGCCCGCATCATCCGCGGTGCTGGCCTGCCCGTCCCGCCGAAATCCTCCTGCTGGTTCTGCCCCTTCCACCGGCCCGAGACCTGGCACGACATGCGCCGCAACGAACCCGAGCTGTTCGAGCGCGCGTGCCAGCTCGAAGAACTCCTCAACCGCCGCCGCGACACGCTCGGCAAAGACCACGTCTGGCTCACCCGCTTCAACCGGCCGCTACGGGCGGCGATTCCGGACGGCGTCGACACCCTGCCCTTCGACGAGTGGGACTCCGGCTGTGACTCCGGCTGGTGCATGACCTAGCGGGCCCCGCCGCTGCCCTCGCGCGCGCACGCCCCATCACACGTCCCTGAAGGAGATTGACCATGGGCAAGCCCGACACGCGCCGGCTGGACCGAGCGATCCGAGAGACCAACCGCAAGCTTGAGGCGGTCCGCAAGCGCGAGTTGTGGCCGCTGGACGGATCCGAGCGGCGCGCGATCCTGCGCGCCGCCGTCGGCGGCTCCTACCGGACCGTCAAGGGCCGCAGCACCGACCGCGCCGAACAGCGTATCGAGTCCGCATGGAGCGCGGCCGAGACGCGGCTCATCGCCGAAATCACCGCGCTGCACATCGAGCGGCAGCAGATCGTACGCGAGGCCGCCAAGACCAAGGCCGCCAAGAAGTCCTCCGGCTGGTGGTGACCGCGCAGCCGACAGGCGCTTTCACCGCCTGAGCCGCACACGCCCCGCCCGGCCCGCCGCCGGGCGGGGCGACCCCTCTCAACTTCCTCGCCCCTGCCCGGGGCAGTCAGGAGTGTTTCCGTCATGAGCGACACCGTCGTTCACCTGCAAAAGGACATCGAACCGTCCGCCGATGCGACCACTGTGACCACGCTGACCGTGGTGCCCGACCCGGCGCCGGACGCGCCCGTGCCGCTGTGGGTGCGCTCCGGACGCGCTATCAAGCACACGGTCACGCACGAGCACACCCGCACCGTGGTCCGCGCGGTCGCCCGGCACGGCCTCTACACATTCAACGGGAGCCGGATCGTGGCCCGCCGCACGTGGGACGGCCGTACCGGCGCCCGCTATGAGCGCATGCTCCGCGCCGCGGAGGCTGCCGGGAACTACGAGGTGGCGGAGGAGTGGGAGGAGCGGTTGCAGCGCTTCCGCGAGGCCCGGCACCGCCGCCGGATGGACCTGCTGCATTCCCCGGTCGACGCGGCCAAGGGTGTCGCCGTCGGCACCGGCATGAGCATCGGCGTGCTGGTCGCCCTCGGGATCGTGATGGCCCTCAACTCCAAGCACGTCGGGGACGTGATCACCCCCCTCACGGCCACCATCGACTTCATCGCCACGCTCATCCGGATCGTGCAGATCGTATGGGGCCCCGCCCTCACGATCGGCCCGTTCCTGGCCCTGCTCGCCCTGTGGGCCGTGGGCAGCAAGCAGCAAGCCGCACCGCAGTGGGCCCTGCCCGCGAACGTCCGGAACGGGGAGGGTGAGCCCATCACCCCGTCGATCGTGGTCAAGGCCCTGCGCGACCTCGGTGTCCCGGCCCTGCGCAACGCCATTAAGGAGATGGGCGACGCCGGCGCGTCCATGCTCGGGCCGATCCGGATCGCCGGATGCGGGGTAGAGGTCGACGTGACCCTGCCGTCTGGGGTGTCGACGGTCGAGGTGCAGCAGCGGCGGCGCAAGCTCGCCGAGAACCTGACCCGGCACGAGCACGAAGTGTTCATCACGCTTCCCGAGGCCGCGCGCACGGTCCGGCTGTGGGTCGCCGACTCCGGCGCGCTGGACGAGCCGATCGGCCCGTCCCCGCTGGTCACCGACGAGAGTCTGACCGCCGACTACGTCAAGGGCCGCGCCCCGTGGGGGCAGGACCTGCGCGGGGACGCTGCCGCCTTGAGCGTGTATCAGCGGCATCTGCTGGTCACGGGTCTGTCGAACCAGGGCAAGACTGCCTCGCTGCGCGCCCTCGCCCTGTGGCTGGCGCTGGACCGGTCGGTGCAGTTCTGGCTTGCTGACCTCAAGGGCGCCGGCGACTGGCGCTACTTCGTCGGCATCGCCTCTGTACTCATCCAGGGGCCGACGGACGACCACGTCATCCAGGCCACCGAGATGGTCGAGAACGCGGTGACCGAGATGAACCGGCGTCTGGAGGTGCGGCAGAAGGACCCGCACGCGAAGTTCCCGCCGCTCATCGTCCTGGTCGACGAAGCGCAGGTGGCGTTCATGTGCCCGGCCAAGGACGAGGAGGGCCGCCCCTACGGCGGCTCCAAGGCCACCAGTCGGTACTTCATGGCCGTCCGCAAGATTCACAACCAGGGCCGTGCGGTCGACGTGCTCATGTGGCAGGGCACGCAGGACCCCACCGACCAGAACCTTCCCAAGCTGGTCCGCGAGGGCGCCCACACGCGGGCCTCGCTCGCGCTGGGCACCGAGCAGCAGTCGCGGATGGCGCTGGGCGACAAGGCCGTCAACGGCGGGGCCGCCCCGCACCTGCTGCGCCAAGGTCTGGACAAGGGCACCCTGGTCGTCGCCTCCGACGGCATCGCCATTCCCGCCGGCCAGGCATCCATCACCGTGCGCACGCACTTCATCGACGACGACCAGGCCGAGGCCATCGCCGACCGGGCCAAGGCCCTGCGCGACGGCGTCACCACCCTGCACGTCGTCGAGGACCGCGAGGAGCGCGACCGCCTCGCGGACATCGCATCCGTGGTCGGCGACGCGACGCGGGTGCGCACGCAGGACATCCTCAAGCGGCTCGCGGTACTGGACGCGGACGCCTACGGCAAGTGGTCCTTCCTCGACCTCAAGCGCGAACTGGACGGCACCGGGGCCGAGCCATACAAGTCCGACGGCGTCATGGTCGTCGGCCGCGACCGCCTCGCCCGAGCCCTCGCCGACCGCGACACGGACGGTTCCGCTTCCGCCTCCGAATGACAGGGAGGCGCCCCCGCGCGGGGCAGGGAGGCAGGGAGAACTCCCTGACCCCCTCCCTGCCCCGCCTCCCTGGCTCTGACCTGCATCAATGATCGTCCAGGGAGGCAGGGAGGCAGGGAGGCACCCCAGGTCACCCCCCAGAAACCCCCTCCACAGCCCACCCGACAAGGGGTGCCCCCGCCTCCCTGCCCCACGACCCGAAGGGATTCCACATGTACCCCGAACCTGTCCGCCACGCGCCCGCTGTACGGGCCGTGGAAGTCCACCAGCCCACGTCCATCACCCCCGCCGCCGTGCATCCAGCGCCGGTCGTTCCCGTCCAGCCGGGCAGCGTCCCGGCGGTGGCGAGCATCGTCCTGCCGGACGGCCGAGTCGTCACCGGCTACTCCATCGAGCCGGGCAAGCCGGAACCGGTCGCCGTCAAGCCGGCGGTCTCCCGCGCGGCCGTGAACGTCGCCCTCGGGGGCGTTGGCTTCCTCGCGGTGTGCGGCGGACTGCTGCTGCTCACCACGTTCATCACCGCGCTCACGGCGCTCATCACCCAGCTCATCACTCTCGCCGCCGTCATCTTCGGCGGCTGGATCGCCGTGCAGGTCTTCAGCAGCAACCGCCACCAGGGCGGGACCACGGTCAACATCCGCAAAGCGATCTTCAAGCGCAACCACTTCCACGGCTAGCTACGCCAAGGGCGGCCCCCACCTCACGCCAATGAACGCGGGGCCGCCCTTGTCCAGCCAGTCACCTATCAAGGAACTGGAGACATCCAGCATGACCCAACCCACCCGCCTGCGGCGAGTGGCGCTGAGCCTCGCCGCTGCCAACGTGCCCGTACTCCCTCTACGCCTGGGTAAGGTGCCGTTTGGCAACTGCCGCTCCTGCATGGGCAACGTCTGCGGCGGACGTCCGAACATGAAGACCGCCGGGCCCTGCCGTTGCCTCGCCCCGTGCCACGCGTGGGCCGCCGCCACCACCGATCCGCACGTCCTCACCTCGCCCGCGTGGGCGCCGGCGTGGCGTGAGGCCGTGGCCGTCGCCTACCACCCCGGCGGGGCCGGGCTGACCGTGGTCGACCTCGACACCCCCGACGCCGTCCAGTGGGCCCGCGAGACCCTGCCCGCCACCCGCACCGTGGCGACGACGCGGGGCGAACACTGGATCTACCGGGGCGCCATGCGGTCCGTGAACGCCGTACGGCCGGGCGTGGACATCAAGTCGCTTATGGCGTACGTGCGTTGGCTGGGACACGGAAACGGCGCCACGGCCGCTCTCGCGGACGCTGTGCGCGCTCTGGCAGTGAAGGAGCCGTCCACGGCGCGCAGGGCGCCACAGACCCTCACGGTGCCCCTGACGGCCGGGCAGGGCGAGTGCCCGCACCGCACTCCCACCTATCTGGACCGTGGTATCGCCATGGCAGAGCAGTGCATCACCGCCGCTCGGAGTGCGGTTCACGCGACCGTGTACCGCACGTTCCTCGCCGTGCTGTCCACGCATGGCCGGTGCGGCTGCCTCACTGACGCCCATGTCGCGCGGCTGTTCACCGCCGCGCAGGCCAAGGGCGAGTCTCCGCGGCACTGCACTGACGCGTGGACCAACGCCCGCACCACGTTGGGACTGTGACCATGTCCGACGACGAGAAGAACCCCGCCCGCGAGATCATCACCGACTACGCCCAATCGCACTTCCGGTACTTCCGCACCGCTGACGGGACCGTGTACGCGCAGAGGAACGGCCACCCCGTGGCCCGCCCGATCCGCTCTCAGGGCACGACCGGAAGCCACCGGCAGGAACTCATGGTCGGACTGTTCAAGGACGGCATCGGCGTGTTCAACGGCACCGCCATGAAGGAAGCCCTCGACCTCATCGAAGCACTCGCGCTGACCGAGGACGTCCAGCCCGTGCACATCCGCGTCGCCCCCGGGTACGACGGGGCCACATGGCTGGACCTCGGGCGCAGCGACGGGCAGTCGGTGCGTATCCACCCCACCGGATGGGACATCCTCACCCCGGACCCGCAGGAAGTCTGCTGGCGGCGCACCCAGCTCACGGGGGAGCTGCCCTTGCCGGTCAAGGACACCGACGGCAAGGGCATCGATCTGCTGAAGCGGCTGTGCAACTTCGCCACCGCCGAGACCGAGTGCCTGGCCATCGCGTGGCTCATCGGCTGTCTGGGGCCGACGGTTCCCGTCCCGGCCCCGTTCCTCACCGGCCCGCAGGGGGCAGGCAAGTCCACCGGCGGGCGCATGCTCGTGCGGATCATCGAGGGCATGACCGGGGACCTGCGCCGCGCCCCGAAGGATGAGGAGAACCTGATCACAGCGGTGGCGGCCGGATGGGTCACCGCCCTGGACAACCTCTCCCACATGACCCCGGAACTGTCCGATGCGATGTGCTGCATCGTGACCGGGGCCGAGAACGTCAAACGTGCCCTGTTCACCGACGGGGACGTCTTCCGCATCGGCTACCGCCGCCCCCTGCTCCTGACCGGTATCGACGTCGGCGTGATCCGGCCCGACCTCGCCGAACGGCTCCTGCCGCTCCGCCTGGAACGCCCCCGGGTCCGGCGCACCGAGGCGGAACTGTGGTCCGACTTCGCAGAGGTGCTGCCCGTCATCCTCGGCTCGCTCCTGGACCTCACGGTGCAGGTGCGGGCAGCGGAGGCGGACATCCCGACCGACCTGCGCATGGCCGACTTCGCGCACCTGTGCGCGCAGCTCGACGCGGCCACCGGTCTGGGAGCGCTCGCCGCCTACAGGGCCAGCCTGGACGACCTCAACGACGACGTCATTGAGGGCGACTTGTTGGCGCAGACGGTGCTCAAGTACGCCGCCAGCGTTGACCCGGGCACCGAGCAGCGGATGACGTCTGCCGAGTGGCTGCACTGCCTCACGGGCCTCTACACGGGCGAGGACTTCCGCCCCCTGCCCAAAGGTTGGCCGACCACCGGCAAGGTGCTCTCAGACCGCCTCAAGCGCCTTCAGCCCACCCTCGCCGCCCGGGGCGTCCTCATCGACTGGGGGCGCACCAACACGTCCCGCTATATCGAGATCGCGCGGCCGTCTGCCGCCGCGCCCTCGCTGGAGCAGGAAGCGGCCTTCTGACCGCGCGTCACCGCGACTGCCCGCACAAGCAAGAGGAGCACCCGGCACGGCGTGCTCTTCTTGCTGTTCGGCGGCGGCGCCGCCCTGCGATGGTCGCACCGCGAAGCGGCTCCTTCTTCACTCTCTGAGCCGCGCACCACAACAGACACCACCCCCTTCTTTGTCCGAAGTAGAGAGACGCTGCGTCACCTGCGTCACCCACACCCCGAAAACGGCCGCTGACCTGCCGAAAGACGGGTGACGCAGACGGCCGATTCCTGCGTCACCCCGCGTCACCTGCGTCACCCGATGACGCAGGTCTGTGTCACCGGTGACGCATCCCCACTGTGCTGCGTCACCGCGAAAGCGCAGGTCAGAGCGGCGAATGACGCAGATGACGCAGGTGACGCAGAAATCCGCACCTCGGACAGACGCGGCCACGCCCTCCCCGCTTGGAGTCCCTATGGCAAAGCCGACAGACCCCGACCCGCGCGCCACCCTCCGGGGCGGACTTCCCGACCGGTACCTCACCCCCGACGACATCGCCCAGATGTTCGAGGTGCCGAAGGAAACCGTCTACCAGTGGCGCAAGAAGCGCATCGGCCCGCCCGGCTTCCGCATCGGCAAGCACGTCCGCTACGACCCCGCCGACGTGCACGACTACGTCACCAGCCGCAAGAACGACAACGCCGCCGCCTAACCGAACACGACCCGACGCAGCAGGGAGAGCCGCCGCCCGCGGCTCTCCCTGCTGCATGTCGAGAGGGGACCGCCGCCGAATGGCAGGCCACATCCAAGACCGCTGGTTCAAGACCGAGACCAACGCCGACGGCAAGACCACCCGAGTCAAGACCGACCGCCATGGCACTGGCATGCGGTACCGCGCCCGGTACATCGGTCCGGACGGTACCGAGAAGTCCAAGAGCTTCCCCGACGGACAGAAGCGCCTCGCCGAAAAGTGGCTGTCTCAGATCGAGGCCGACATGACGCGCGGGCAGTACATCGACCCTCGCGCCGGTCGCCTCACCGTGCGGCAGCACGCAGAACGGTGGCTGGCGTCGCTCACGATGGACCCCGGTACCTTCGTGAGCACCGAGCAGCGCATTCGGCTGCACGTCATTCCCCACCTGGGAAGCCGTTCGCTCGATTCGCTGCGGCCCGTGCACGTCCGCGAGTGGCTGCGAAAGCTCCAAGACGGGAGAGTGGCCCCCGCCTATCAGCGGGTCATCTTCGCGAACCTCAACGCCATGTTGGCGGCGGCCGTCGACGACCGGCTGATCCCCCACAACCCGTGCCGTTCGTCGTCGGTGAAGGCACCCAAGCCGGAGCCCCGCCGGATCGTGCCGTGGCGTCCTGAGCGGGTGCTGGCGGTGCGCTCGGCCATGCCCGAGCGGTACCAGCCCATGGTGGACGTGGCCGGCGGATGCGGCATGCGGCAGGGCGAAGTGCTCGGCCTGGCCGTCGACGACGTGGACTTCGTCGAGGGAGTCGTGCACGTCGTCCGGCAGGTCAAGCTCATCGCCGGAAAGCAGGTGTTCGCGCTGCCCAAGGGTGGCAAGACGCGTACCGTCCCGCTGCCTGAGAGCGTCGCGCGGTCGCTTGAGGGGCACATCGCGAAGCACCCGCCGACGGCCGTGTCCTTGCCGTGGCGGTCAGTCGACGGCTCGCCGGTCACCGCTGCCCTGCTCTTCCCCAACATCGATGGACGCGCGGTGAACCGCGTCGTCTTCAACCGTGTCGTGTGGCGCCCCGCCCTCGACACGGCCGGCGTACCGCGCGGCAGGGAGAACGGCATGCACGCGCTGAGGCACTTCTACGCGTCGGTCCTGCTGGACGCCGGGGAGAACATCAAGGCTCTGTCCGAGTACCTGGGACACCACGACCCCGGCTTCACGCTCCGGACGTACACACACCTCATGCCGAGCAGTGAGAAGCGGACGCGCGAGGCAGTGAACCGGGCCTTCGAGGACGGCCCGGACGCCGATGACGGCCCCACGACGGCCCAGGAGGACTGAGGGAGGGGTAAACGCGCAGGTCAAGCCGCAACCGGCGTCAGTAGCGCTGGTTGAGATACCCCAGCAGCTCGTCGTGCAGCAGGCCGTTGGACGCCGCCGCGTTGCCGCTGTGCGGGCCCGGGCGGCCGTCGAGGCCGGTGAAGGTGCCGCCGGCCTCGGTGACGATGATCGCGGTGGCGGCCATGTCCCACAGGGACAGCTCGGGCTCGGCGCAGAGGTCGACCGAGCCCTCGGCGACCATCATGTAGGGCCAGAAGTCGCCGTACGCGCGCGTGCGCCAGACCTCGCGGGTGAGGTCGAGGAAGCCGTTCAGGCGGCCCTGCTCCTCCCAGCCGCTGAGCGAGGAGTACGCGAAGGAGGCGTCGGTGAGCTGTGCCACGCGGGAGACGTGCAGGCGGGTCGCGGAGGACAGGCTGCGGCCCGTGAAGGCGCCGTGGCCCTTCGCGGCCCACCAGCGGCGGCCGAGGGCCGGGGCGGAGACGACGCCCACGACGGGCTGGTAGCCGCCCTCTCCCGCCTCCATCAGGGAGATGAGGGTGGCCCAGACGGGGACGCCGCGTACGTAGTTCTTGGTGCCGTCGATCGGGTCGATCACCCAGCGGCGGGGGCCGGTGCCCTCGATGCCGTACTCCTCGCCGAGGATCGCGTCCCTCGGGCGGGCGCGCTGGAGCTGGCCGCGGATGAGCTCCTCGGCGGCCTTGTCCGCCTCGCTCACCGGGGTCATGTCCGGCTTCGTCTCCACCTTGAGGTCGAGGGCCTTGAAGCGGGCCGTCGTCGCGGCGTCGGCCGCGTCGGCGAGGACGTGGGCGAGGCGCAGGTCGTCGAGGTAGTCGGGCATGTAGGAACCGTATCCGGGCGGGCTGGGGTGGGGCTACCGGGGGCCGGGGTCGGGGTACGGGGGTGTGCGCCGGGCCCGGGTGCGAACGTGACCGGCGTCGGTGCCGGGGGGTGGGTCGCGCGGCCCGGCGCTGCAGGGGTGCCGCTGCGCCCACCCGCGCCGCCCCAAGCGGCACGACTGCCCGCAGCTACGCGGGCTGGGACCACGGGCTCGCGGCTGCGTCGAGGCCCGCAGCTGAGGACGCTGCGCTGACCGGCCCGCGGATGAGGGCTTCGCGTCAGCCCCCAGGCGCGGCGGCTGGGTAGGCGGGGGCCCGCGTGGGGCGGCTCGAAGGCGCCCCTTGGTGCCTTCGTGAACCCTTGACAGTGCCTGTGTGCGCGTCAAATCTGGGCGAGAGCCGCTCGCCCGAGGGAGGCGATGATGCCTGCAGCGCGGGAATCCCTACTGGACGCCGCCTACACGGCGCTTGCGCGTCGGCCGTGGTCCGCCGTGCGGATGGTGGACGTGGCGGCGGCGGCCGGGGTGTCCCGGCAGACGCTGTACAACGAGTTCGGCAGCAAGGAAGGGCTGGCCAGGGCGCTGGTGCGCCGGGAGGCCGACGGGTATCTCGCCGGGGTGGAGCGGGCGCTCGGCGCGCACGCCGACCCGCGCGACCGGCTCATCGCCACCGCCGAGTGGACGGTGTCGGCCGCCGGGGAGAACGCGCTGGTGCGGGCCATGCTCACCGGCTGCTGGAGCGAGCGCCTGCCCTCGCCGACGCTGTCCGCCGTGCCGTCCTCCTCCGCCGTGCCGGCGCAGCGCCGGGCGGACGGCCCGCTGCCGTCGCCCGGCGACTTGGTGCAGATCGTGCGGGACCGGGTGGTGGCGGTGGCGGCCGGACCCGCGCCCACGGCGGACGCCGCCGAGCTGGCCCGGTCCTGCGAGCTGGCCGTACGGCTCGCCCTGTCCTGTGTCGCGGCTCCGCCGGGGGAGGGCGGGGTGGCGGAGCTGGTCCGCGCCGTCCTGCCCCGGCAGTTGGCGTGAGGGGCTACTTCAGCCAGCCGACTTTGGTGTAGTCGTCGTCCGCCAGGCCGCCCGCCCCGTAGTTCGCGAGGGTCGAGCGGACGGCGAGGACCTGCGGGCGCTGGTAGAGCGGGATGGAGTGGCCGAGGGCCCAGATCTTGGCGTCGGCCTCGTTGTAGAGCTTGTTCGCCGCGGCCGCGTCCGTGGTCTCGCCCGCCTTCTCCAGCAGCGCGTCGATCTCCGGGGAGCCGACCGAGCCGTAGTTCTGGTAGAGGTTCTTGCCGGAGGGCTCGCGGTAGATCGGGAACGCCTCGGCGCGGAACGTCTGGTCGACCCAGCGGAAGCTGGTCAGTTCGAAGTTGCCGATGGTGACGTACTTGGAGAAGTAGTCGTTGGCCGGCACCTTGTCGATGTCCAGCTTGATGCCCGCCTGGGCCAGCTGCGCCTGCACCAGCTGCGACTGGTCCACCTGCGCCGAGGTGGAGCCCGAGCTGAGCGTGTAGTGCAGGGTGAGCTGCTTGCCGCCCTTGACCCGCTTGTCGCCCTGGAGCTTCCAGCCCGCCGCGTCCAGCAGCTCGCCCGCCTTCTTCAGGTCGTAGGTGGCGTACGTACCGGAGTTGTCCTGGTAGCCCGCCTGGTTGGGCATGAAGAAGTGGCTGCCGTAGGTCCGCAGCTCGACCGGGAGGTCCTTGCCGAAGGCGGTGGCGATGGACTTGCGGTCGATGGCGTGCTGGAGGGCCTGGCGCACGCGGACGTCCTTGAGCGGACCGCGCCCGCCGTTGAACGTGATGTGCACCTCGTCCCAGCGGGCGCCGACCCGGATGTCGGTACCGGCCGCCTTCGCCAGCCGCTTGTAGTCCTCCGGCAGGAGCGCGGTCGCGAAGTCGATCTCCTTGTTGAGGTAGGCGTCCGTCCAGGCCGTGAAGTCCAGGGCACGGAAGACGATCGAGTCCAACTTGGGCTTCGTTCCCCACCAGTCGGGGTCCGGGACCGCGGTGATCGTCTGGGCGGTCTTGTCGTACGAGGAGATCTTGAAGGCGGAGCCGGTGATCGGGATCTTCTCCGTCCACCCCTTGTTGAACTTCGCCGGAGAGTCGATCCCGGCGGCCGGCAGCAGCGGGTCGAACAGTCGCTTCCAGTCGGCGTACGGCTTGCGGAAGGTGACCTTGACCTGGTGGGCGTCGGCGCCTCGCTCGACCTCGCGGATCTGGTCGTAGCCCGAGGTGTTGGCGGCCTCGTACGCCTTGTCGGTGCCGTTGAGGGCCTTCCAGACGGCCTCGAAGTCACGCCAGCCCAGTGACTTCCCGTCGGACCACTTGGCCTTGGGGTTGAGTTTGTAGACGACCGTCTGCGGGCTGGTCGAGGTCACCGAGGCGGAGAGCAGGAAGTCGGTGTCCGGGTGGACCTCGCCCTTCGCGTCCGCGCTGAACAGGTTGGGCTCGACGAGCTCGGTGATCTCCGCCGCGTCGCCCTGGTTGCCGTTGGCGGTGTAGCGGTTGTAGTCGGCGATCCACTGGGAGATCGGGAGCTTGAAGGTGCCGCCCTGCTTGATGTCGCTGAGCGGGTGCGGATTGATCTCCTGGCTGCCGGCCGGGGCCGCGCTGCGCTGCGCCGCGGGTCTGCCGTCGTCGTCGGAGGAGCCGCAGCCGGTCACCAGCAACGCGGCGGCCGCGGTGGCGGCGACCCAGGCCGGGGCGGGGGTTTGACGCATGTCGGTGTCCTTCGTGGGGGCGGTCGGTGGATGCGTGCGCCGAACGTAGAACGCCCCGCGACCGGCGGGGGAGGGAACCTGAGCTGCTGTCATGTTCTCTTCATGAAGTGGCAACAACAGGCCTGGACCATTTCTCCTGTGCCTGCCTACCTGGCCAAACGCCTCGGCTACTACGCCGTGCTGCTCGTGGCCGCCGTCTGCCTCTCCTACCTGCTGGCCTCGCTCGCGCTCGACCCGCGCGCGTACTACGCGGACCGGCAGCCGCCCATCGCCGCGAGCGCGGTCGACCACCACCTCACCGAGATCGGCGTCAACGACCACGACTCGCTGCTCACCCGCTTCCTGCGCTGGGCCGGCCACGCGGCGCGGGGCGACCTCGGCCGAACCATCGACGGCACCTCCGTCAACGCCGAGTTCGGCCGCCGCATCGGCGTCAGCCTGCGGCTGCTGCTCGCCGGGACGGTCCTCGGCACGGTGGCGGGCGTGCTCGCCGGGGCCTGGACGGCCGTACGGCAGTACCGCTTCAGCGACCGCGCCGTCACCGTCGCCTCCTTCGCGCTGCTCTCCACGCCCGTGTTCCTGCTGGCGATCCTGCTGAAGACCGGCGCGATCTGGTTCAACCAGACCACGGGGACGGATCTGATCCAGTTCACGGGAGAGAAGAGCCCCGGGCTCACCGGCGGCTTCTGGACGATCCTCGGGGACCGGGCCGTGCACCTGCTGCTGCCCACCCTCTCCGTCGCCCTCTTCGCCGTCGCGAGCTACAGCCGCTACCAGCGCAACACCATGCTCGACGTGCTCGGCTCGGACTATCTGCGCACGGCACGCGCGAAGGGACTCGGGCGGCGGGCGGTCCTGTTCCGGCACGGCCTGCGTACGGCCCTCATCCCCATGTCGACCTACTTCTCCTACGGCTTCCTCGCCCTCTTCACCGGCGCCACCTTCACCGAGACGATCTTCGGCTGGCACGGAATGGGGGAGTGGTTCGTGGCCTCGATCGGCAAGAACGACGTGAACTCGGTCGTCGCCGTCAACGTCTTCGCCGCCGTCACCGTGCTGCTCTCCGGCTTCCTCGCCGACCTGCTGCACGCCACCCTCGACCCGCGCATCCGGCAGGCGTCATGACCGCCACGATCCCCGAGACCACCGACGTCACCGAAGCCCCGGCGCCCGCCGGCCGCGGCGCCGTCGTCCTGCGCCGCTTCGTCCGCAACCGCACCGCGCTCGCCGGCGCCGTGGTCCTCGTGCTGCTCTTCCTGCTGGCGTTCGCCGGGCCGTACGTCACCCCGTGGTCCTACAGCCACATCGACTACACCGCCCTGCGCGCCGCGCCCGACGCCGACCACTGGTGGGGCACCAACCGGATCGGGCAGGACGTGTTCGCGCAGGCCGCGCGCGGACTGCAGAAGTCGCTGATCATCGGGTTGCTGGTGGCCGTCCTCTCGACCGGGCTCGCCTCGCTGGTCGGGGCCTCGGCGGGCTACTTCGGCGGCTGGACCGACCGGCTGCTGATGTTCTTCGTCGACCTGCTCCTCGTCTTCCCGTCCTTCCTCGTCATCGCGATCGTCTCGCCCCGGCTGCGCTCCGGCGGCTGGTTCGCCTTCGTCGCGCTGCTCACCGTCTTCGGCTGGATGATCACCGCCCGCGTGGTGCGCTCGATGGCCCTCTCCCTCAAGGAGCGCGAATTCGTGCGCGCGGCACGGTACATGGGCGTGGGCCCGTTCCGGATCATCTGGCGGCACATCCTCCCGAACGTCGCCTCCTTCCTCATCATCGACGCCACCATCCAGGTCGGCGGCGCCGTGATGAGCGAGACCGCGCTGTCCTACTTCGGCTTCGGCGTCCAGCCGCCCGACGTGTCCCTGGGCACGCTGATCGCGTCGGGGACGGGTGCGGCGGTGACGTACCCGTGGATGTTCTTCTTCGCGGCCGGGCTGCTGGTCGTGTTCGTGCTGGCCGTGAACCTGGTGGGCGACGGACTGCGTGACGCCCTCGACCCGACCTCGAAGGGGGCGTCCCGATGAGCGCGCGCACGAGCCCGTTGCTGGAAGTGACCGGTCTGGACGTCGACTTCGACGGCAGACCCGCCGTCCGCGGGGTGAGCCTCTCCCTCGAACGCGGCCAGGTGCTCGGTCTCGTCGGCGAGTCCGGCTCCGGGAAGTCCGCGACCGCGCTCGCCGTCCTCGGGCTGCTGCCCGGGAACGCGGCGGTACGCGGGTCGGTACGGCTCGACGGCAGCGAACTCCTCGGCGCCACCGAGCGCGAGCTGACCCGGGTCCGGGGCCGCCGCGTCTCGATGGTCTTCCAGGACCCGCTGTCCGCGTTCACGCCCGTGTACCGCATCGGCGACCAGATCGCCGAGGCCGTCCGGGCCCACCAGGACGTCTCCCGTGAGCAGGCCCTGGCCCGGGCCGTCGAGCTGCTCGACCTCGTGGGCATCCCCGAACCCGACCTGCGCGCGCGGGCGTTCCCGCACGAGTTCTCCGGCGGCATGCGGCAGCGCGCCATGATCGCCATGGCGATGGCCAACGCCCCCGACCTGATCCTCGCCGACGAGCCCACCACCGCCCTGGACGTCACCATCCAGGCCCAGGTCCTCGACGTCCTGCGCACCGCCCAGCGGGAGACCGGCGCCGCGCTGCTGCTGGTCAGCCACGACCTCGGGGTGATCGCCGGGATGGCCGACCGGGTCGCCGTCATGCACGAGGGCCGGGTCGTCGAGTCGGGTACGGCGGTGGAGGTCTTCCGGCGCCCGAAGGAGCCGTACACCCAGCGGCTCCTCGCGGCCGTCCCCCGCATCGACACCCCGCGCGAGCCGCAACCGGCCACCGGCGAGCCGGTGTTGCGGGTCCGCGGGCTCACCCGGACCTTCCCCGTCCTGAAGGGCGCCGCCTTCAAACGCCGGGTCGGCACGGTGTACGCCGTCGACGGCGTCGACCTCGACGTCCGGCGCGGCGAAACCCTCGCCCTGGTCGGCGAGTCCGGGTCCGGCAAGTCGACCACCCTCTTCGAACTGCTCGAACTCGCAGCGCCGGAGGGCGGATCCGTCGAGCTGTTCGGACAGCGTCTCGGCACCCTCACCAAGGCCCAGGTCAAGGCGCTGCGGCGGCGGATCCAGATCGTCTTCCAGGACCCGATGGCCTCCCTCGACCCGCGCCTGCCCGTCGGGGACATCGTCGCCGAGCCACTGCGCACCCAGGGCGCCGACCGGGCCACGATCGCCCGCCGCGTCCCCGAACTGCTCGCCCAGGTCGGCCTGGACCCGGCGCACGCCGACCGCTTCCCGCACGAGTTCTCCGGCGGCCAGCGCCAGCGCGTGGGCATCGCCCGCGCCCTGTCCGTCGAGCCCGAGCTGCTCGTGCTGGACGAGCCGGTCTCCGCCCTCGACGTCTCGGTCCAGGCCGGGGTGCTGGAACTGCTCCAGCGGCTGAAGGAGGAGCTGGGACTGGCCTACCTCTTCGTCTCGCACGACCTGTCCGTCGTACGGAACATCGCCGACCGCGTCAGCGTGGTCTACCTCGGCCGCACGGTCGAGGCCGGCCCGGTCGACGAGGTCTTCGCCCGCCCCCGCCACCCCTACACCCAGGCCCTGCTGTCCGCCGTTCCGCTGCCCGACCCGGAGCGCGAGCGGGAGCGGCAGCGGTCGCGGATCCTGCTCGCCGGCGACCCGCCGAGCCCCACCCGCCGCCACGACGGCTGCCGCTTCCGGGCCCGCTGCCCGCTGTACGGCCACCTCGCCGAGGAGGAGCGCAAGCGGTGCGCCCATGACGTGCCGGTGTTCGACGGCCAGGGGGCGGCCTGCCACTTCCCGCGGGTGCGGGAGGTCGTCTAGGTCGTGTCCGCAAGGTCCCGTCGTCCGCCCGGAGCTTCTCGGCCCGCAGCTGCCCGAAGCCACAGGCGGCCACGGCACGCTCCGTCGCTGCAGGCCTAGTGCGCCGAACCCGACAGCTGCAGCCCGATCACGCCGATGATGACCAGGCTGATGGAGACGATCTTCAGGACGGAGACCAGGTCGCCGAGGAAGATCATGCCGTAGATGGCGGTGCCCGCCGCGCCGATGCCGGTCCAGACGGCGTAGGCCGGGCCGACGTCCAGCTTCTTCAGGGAGAGGGTGAGCAGGCCGAAGCTGCCGAGGGCGAAGCAGCAGAACGCGATGGTCGGCCACAGCCGGGTGAAGCCGTGGGACAGCTTGAGGCACACGGCGAAACCTGTTTCGAGCAGTCCGGCCACGATGACCAGCAGCCACGCCATGTGCTGTCCTCCCGTTGGTCCGGCTCGGTGCGATTATGCACTTACCGGGCCCGGCCCCCTCCAAACAACGCGGCGTCAGTCGCCTTCCGTGCGCTCCCGGGTGGACAGCAGTCTGCGCAGGGAGTAGAGCCGCGCCGGATCGGCGTGTCCCTCGGCCACCCACGCGTCCAGCGCGCAGTCCGGCTCGTCGTGGCTGCACGCGCGCGGGCAGCCCTCCGTGCCGGGTACGAGGTCCGGGAAGGCGTTGATCACCCGGGACGGGTCGACGTGCGCCAGGCCGAAGGACCGTACTCCCGGAGTGTCGATCACCCAGTCGTCCGCCCCGGCCAGGGGCAGCGCCAGCGCCGACGTCGTGGTGTGCCGGCCGCGGCCCGTCACCGCGTTCACATGGCCCGTCGTACGGCGGCGGTCCTCCGGGACGAGCGCGTTGACCAGGGTCGTCTTGCCGACGCCGGAGTGGCCGACGAAGGCCGTGATCCTGCCGTCCAGATACTCCCGCACCCGGTCGGCCGCGCCGCCGTTCTCCAGCTCCTCGCGGCTGGTGACGACGTACGGGATGTCGAGGTGGCCGTACAGCTCCAGCAGCTTGTCCGGCGAGGCCAGGTCCGACTTGGTCATCACCAGCAGCGGCGACAGACCACCGTCGTAAGCCGCGACCAGGCAGCGGTCGATCAGGCGCGGGCGCGGCTCCGGATCGGCCAGCGCCGTGACGATCGCCAACTGGTCGGCGTTGGCCACCACCACCCGCTCGAACGGGTCGTCGTCGTCCGCGGTGCGGCGCAGCACCGAGGTGCGCGCCTCGATGCGGACGATCCGCGCCAGGCTGTCCTTCTTGCCGGACAGGTCACCGACCAGCGCCACCCGGTCGCCCACGACGGCCGCCTTGCGGCCCAGTTCGCGGGCCTTCATCGCCATCACCGTACGGCCGTCGACGAGGCAGGTCAGACGGCCCCGGTCGACGGTGAGGACCATGCCCTCGGCCGCGTCCTCGTGCTTGGGCCGGATGTTCGTACGGGGTCGGTTGCCCTTGCGGTTGGGGCGGGAGCGGATGTCGTCCTCGTCGGTGTGCTTGCCGTAGCGGCGCATGGCGGTGAGTCCCTACGTCCTGTCGCTCCCGAGCATCCCGCTCCACAGTTCGGGGAAGTCCGGCAGGGTCTTCGCGGTGGTCGCCACGTTCTCGATCCGCACCCCGTCGACCACCAGGCCGATGATCGCACCGGCCGTCGCCATACGGTGGTCCTCGTAGGTGTGGAAGGTCCCGCCGTGCAGCGGGCGCGGGCGGATGTGCAGGCCGTCGGCCGTCTCGGTGACGTCACCGCCGAGCTCGTTGATCTCCTTGGTCAGCGCGGCGAGCCGGTCCGTCTCGTGCAGCCGCAGATGCGCCACGCCCCGCAGGGTGGACGGGGAGTCGGCGAGGGCGGCGACCGCGGCGATGCCCGGGGTCAGCTCGCCGACGTCGCCCAGGTCGACGTCGATGCCGTGGACGGAGCCCGAGCCGGTGAAGACCAGGCCGTACTCGCTCAGTTCGCAGGTACCGCCCATCTGGGTGAAGATCTCGCGCAGCCGGTCACCCGGTTGGGTCGTCCTGGACGGCCAGTCGGGGATCAGCACCTTGCCGCCGGTGACCAGCGCCGCCGCCAGGAACGGCTGGGCGTTGGACAGGTCCGGCTCGATCGTCAGGTCGCGGCCGAGCAGCGCGCCCGGCGTGACCCGCCAGACGTTCGGCTCGCCCCCCGACTCGGGGGTGTCCACCTGGGCGCCGACCGCGCGCAGCATGTCGACCGTCATCCGGATGTGCGGCATCGAAGGGAGCGTCGCCCCGGTGTGACGGACCTCGACGCCCTGGTTGAAGCGCGGGCCCGACAGCAGCAGCGCCGACACGAACTGGGACGAGGACGAGGCGTCGACCGACACCGGGCCGCCGTCCAGCGCGCCGCCGCCGTGCACGGTCAGCGGCAGCGCGCCCCGGCCGTCGTCGTCGATCCGGGCGCCGAGCACGCGCAGCGCGTCGATCACGCCGTTCAGGGGACGCTCGTACGACCTGGGGTCGCCGTCGAAGCGGACGGGGCCGTCGGCCAGCGCGGCGACCGGTGGCAGGAAGCGCATGACGGTGCCGGCGTTGCCGACGTCGATCGTGGCCGGGCCGTGCAGGCCCGTCGGGAGCACGCGCCAGGCCTCGCCGGTGCCGTCCGGGCCCACCCCCTCCTCGATCTCCACGCCCATCGCGCGCAGGGCGCCGGCCATCAGCAGGGTGTCGCGGGAGCGCAGCGGGCGGCGCAGCCAGCCGGGCTCGGAGGCGAGGGCGGCGAGTACCAGGGCGCGGTTGGTGACCGACTTGGACCCGGGCACGTGGACCGTCGCGTCGACGGCTCCGCTCGCGTGCGGGGCGGGCCAGAGGGCGGTGGGTGCGGGGTTAACGGCCATGGCCCCACTTTAGTGGGGGTTGGCTCCGGTGGGTTTGGCCAGGTGACGTGGTGCGCCCGCAGGGGGTCACACCTCCAGCAGCCACCGACCGCCGCCGATCAGCGAGCACAGGGACACCACATGGAACAGGAACAGCCACAGGCCCGCCGGGACGTGCGTCAGCCGCGACAGCTGGTCCGCGTCCGAGTCGCCCGCCCCGCCCCGGGAGCGCTTGGCCTGGAGCTCGAACGCCGGGCGGACCCCGCCGAACAGCAGGAACCACACCACCGCGTACGCGAACGCCGCCTGCACCTGCGGTCCGGTCAGCCAGGACACCAGCAGGAAGGTGCCGCCCGTGAGGACCACCGTCAGGGCGCCGTACGCGTTGCGGATCATCACCAGCATCGCCACCAGCAGGGCGGTCGCCGCCCACAGCAGCAGGGTGATGTGCCCGGCGGCCAGCAGCGCGGCGCCGCCCAGGCCCAGCAGTGGGGGAGCGGTGTATCCGGCCGCGGCGGTGAGGATCATGCCGATGCCGTGCGGCTTGCCCCGGCTGAGGGTGAGGCCGCTGGTGTCGGAGTGCAGGCGTATGCCGGTGAGCTGCCGGCCGGTGAGCAGGGCGACGAGTCCGTGGCCGCCCTCGTGGGCGATGGTGATCGCGTTGCGGGAGACGCGCCACAGGGGGTGGGGGACGACCACCGCGAGCGCCGCGACCAGGGTGGCGAGCACCACCCACAGGTCGGGGTCGGGCTGGGCGCCCACGAGGCGGTCCCAGAGGTCGGGCAGCGCGGTGGCGGCGGTGCTCTGCATGTTCGGCGGTCGCTCCCTCTGGTAGGACGAAGTCTGGCAGTGTGGCACGTATGTGCGGACGGTATGCGGCGAGTCGTAGGCCAGAGGATCTCGCGGGAATCTTTGAAGTCGAGAAGTGGGAGCCCGAGGAGTCCCTGGAGGCGGACTACAACGTGGCTCCGACCAAGGAGGTCCACGCGATCCTGGACCGCCCCCTCAAAGAGGCGGACGACCAGCGCCCGGTTCGTCAGCTGCGCAGGCTGAAGTGGGGTCTGGTCCCCTCCTGGGCCAAGTCGCCGGAGGGCGGCGCCCGGATGATCAACGCGCGCGCGGAGACCGTGCACGAGAAGCCGTCCTACCGCCGCGCCTTCGCCACCCGGCGCTGCATCCTGCCCGCCGACGGCTACTACGAGTGGGTCACCGGCGAGCAGGAGCGGGACCTGGAGGTCGAGGGGAAGAAGAAGCGGCCGCGCAAGCAGCCGTACTTCGTGCTGCCCGCCGACGGCTCGGTCTTCGCGATGGCCGGGCTGTACGAGTTCTGGCGGGACCGGACCCTGCCCGACGACCATCCGCGGGCCTGGTGGGTGACCTGCTCGGTGATCACCACGGAGGCGGAGCGGACGCCGCTGGCCGTCGCCCCGGCGGACGGTCCCCACGCGCTGGCCGACATCCACCCCCGGATGCCCCTGATGCTCACGCCCGACCGCTGGGACGCCTGGCTGGACCCCTCCCGTACGGACGTCGAGGACCTGCGCGAACTGCTCGCCCCGCCCCCGGCCGGGCTGATGCGTGCCTACCCCGTCTCCACGGCCGTCAGCAACGTCCGCAACAACGGCCCGGAGCTGCTGAAGGAGCTGGAAGGGCCGGAAGAGGGCACACTCTTCTGACGTGACGACCGAGATCATTGGCACGGACGCGGGCGACGCCCGCGTCACCTGGCACCGGGCGAAGAAGGCACGGCTCGTGCTGGCCGCCAGCCACGGCGCCGGGGGCGGCATCGAGGCACGGGACCTCCAGGCGCTGGCGGGGATCCTCCCGGACCACGGCGTGACCGTCGCGCTCGTCGAGCAGCCCTGGCGGGTGGCGGGCAGGAAGGTGGCGCCCGCGCCGAAGACGCTGGACACCGGCTGGCGCGGGATCTGGCCCACGCTCGCCGCGCCGGGGCTGCCGGTGGTCTCCGGCGGGCGGAGCGCGGGGGCGCGCGTCGCCTGCCGTACCGCCACCGAACTCGGCGCGCACGCCGTTCTCGCCCTCGGCTTCCCCCTCCACCCGCCGGGCAGGCCCGAGAAGTCCCGCGCCGACGAGCTGCTGGGGGCCGGGGTGCCCACGCTCGTGGTGCAGGGCGGCAACGACCCGTTCGGGAAGCCGGAGGAGTTCCCCGAGGGGACGTACGAGATCGTCGAGGTGCCGTACGGCGATCATGGCTTCGCGGTGCCCAAGCGCGCGGAGATCACCCAGGAGCGGGCACTGGAGGTCATCTGTGACGCGGTCGTCCGGTGGACCGCGTCACTCGGCTGACGGCCGGGAATGTTGCGCGCCGCACCACTGTTGTGGCGGACAGAAGTGCTGAACCACCAGCACCGATGTCGTGGGAAAGGAAGTCCGCCGCATGGGTTCGACCATCTGCCCGAGCCGCAGCAGCCGCACTGACCTGGACTGGACGGTGCTGCACGCGGCCAAGACCGCTCCTATTGGAGCGGCGGCAGGCACCGGTCGTCGTCTATCCTCCGATTCGAGTGGGATCGGTTTCGCTCCCACGCGCGATCTTGAGGAGGTGGGTCCGGTCACTGGGACGGACGCAGGGACCGACAACGGCCAGGCGGAGCTGCCCGAGGGCCAGGGCAACAGCGCGGAGTCGACCGCGGAGCGCAGTGCGCGCTTCGAACGGGACGCGCTCGAATTCCTCGACCAGATGTACTCGGCCGCCCTGCGCATGACACGCAACCCGGCCGACGCCGAGGACCTGGTGCAGGAGACGTACGCCAAGGCGTACGCGTCCTTCCACCAGTTCCGCGAGGGCACCAACCTCAAGGCGTGGCTCTACCGGATCCTCACCAACACCTTCATCAACTCGTACCGCAAGAAGCAGCGCGAACCCCAGCGCAGCGCGGCCGAGGAGATCGAGGACTGGCAGCTCGCCCGTGCCGAGTCGCACATGTCGACGGGGCTGCGCTCCGCCGAGTCGCAGGCGCTCGACCATCTGCCCGACTCGGACGTGAAGGCAGCGCTGCAGGCGATCCCCGAGGAATTCCGCATCGCCGTGTATCTCGCGGACGTAGAGGGCTTTGCGTACAAGGAGATCGCGGACATCATGGGGACACCCATCGGTACGGTGATGTCCCGGCTGCACCGGGGCCGCCGTCAACTGCGCGGCATGCTCGAGGACTACGCCCGCGAGCGTGGGCTGGTCCCGGCCGGCGCCGGGGAGTCGAACGAAGCGAAAGGCTCGGGCTCATGAGCTGCGGAGAGCCGCACGAGACGGACTGCAGTGAGGTACTCGACCATCTGTACGAGTTCCTCGACAGTGAGATGCCGGACGTCGATCGCGACAAGTTCCAGCAGCACTTCAAGGAATGCTCCCCGTGCCTGGAGAAGTACGGACTCGAACAGGCCGTGAAGAAGCTGGTCAAGCGGTGCTGCGGACATGACGACGTACCGACCGACCTGCGCGCCAAGGTCATGGGGCGGATCGAACTGATCCGCTCCGGCCAGGCGGTGCCCGAGCACGACGTGACGGCCGCTCCGGTCTCACCCCAGGAGTCCTGACTCCTCGCACGGCTCGTTCAGCACGTTCGCGGCCTTCACCCGAACGTGCTAATCCTCGGGTCACCAGCCCTCCTACCCCCCGACAACCGCCCTAGGCTCCGGAAGCCTGGGCAGGCATGGTCGGGGGAGGGCTCATGGAGGCGGTTCCGGCACGGGTGCGCTGGTACGTGGCCTCCGCCGCCCTGCTCGCGCTGCTCTGCACACTGCCGCTGCCGACACCGGACGTGTCCTGGTGGACGCTCGTGCCGCTCGCCACGCTGCACGCGGCCTGCGAGCACGCCGTCCGGCGCCGGTTCGCGGGCGCCTTCCACCCCGTCCACGCCGTCCTGCTCGCCGGGGCGTTCCTGCTGCCCCCCTCCGCCGCCGCGCTCGTACCGCTGCCGGGCGCCCTGCTGTCCCCCGTGGAGCAGCGGCCCGCCCGGGCGCGGCGGATCTGGCGGGCCGCCCGGCTGACGCTCGCCGTGTGGGGCGCGGCCCGGGTGCACGAGGCACTGGACGGACGGGACGCGGTCGTCGCCCCCGACTTCCCGTACGCGCTGCTGCCCGCCGGCGCCGCCGTGGTGGCGTTCTGCCTGGTGCTGGCCGCGCTCGACGGCGGCATCCTCGCCCTCGGGGAACAGGTCCCGGTGCGCCGGGCCTGGCGGGGGCTGCTCCCGCGCTCCCTGGCGCCGGTCGCGGTGCACGGACTGGCCGGGCTGATGATGGCCGTGCTGTGGCGCAGCCCGTACGGCCCGGTCGCCGCGCTGCTGGTGCTGCTGCCGATGTGCGTCTCCTGGTGGGTGTTCTCGCAGTACCACCGGGAGCGGGCCGCCCACCAGGCGACCATCCGCGCGCTGGTGCAGGCCGTCGACATCAAGGACGGCTACACGCGCGGGCACAGCGAGCGCGTGGGCCAGGCGTCCGTGCTGATCGCCCGCGAGCTGGGCATGGACGACGAGCGCGTCGAGGTGCTGCGGTTCGCCGGAATCCTGCACGACGTCGGAAAGCTGGGCGTGCCCACCCGGCTGCTCCGCAAGGACGGACCGCTCACCCCCGAGGAGCGGCGGATCATCGAACTGCACCCCGAGTACGGCCACGAGATGGTCCGGGGCATCTCCTTCCTCGGCGAGGCGCGGGCGGCGATCCTGCACCACCACGAGCGGCTGGACGGCAGCGGATACCCCTACGGACTCGTCGGCAGCCAGATCCCGGAGTGCGCCCGGATCGTCGCCGTGGCCGACGCCTTCGACGCTATGACGTCCACGCGGTCCTACCGCAGGGCCCGGCCCGTCCCGACCGCCCTGGAGGAACTGGAGCGCTGTGCCGGGACCCAGTTCGACCCCCGGATGGTCGACGCGCTGGTCCGGGCCCTGGGCCGGCACGGCTGGCATCCCGCGGTCACCGCCGACGAACCGCGGTGCGCGACGGCACCGCCCCCGTTCGTCCCCAGCCCCGGCCGGACCGGAGCGCGACGGTGACCGCGCTGCGCCTCATACACACCGCCGCCGCCCTCGTCGCCGGCGCCTGCCTCGCCCGCACCCTCTGGACCGGCGTCGACGAACGCGGCATCGCGCTCGCCTTCGGCCTCCTGGTCACCGTCGGCGAGCTCACCCGCTGGACCGGGGCCCAGGTCAGGGAGGCCGCGCCGCTCGGTGCCGCGGGGGCGCTGGGGTACGCGCTGCTCGGGGCGGAGGCGGGGCAGGCCACCGGGCACGACGCCGCCCAGGTCGTGGCCGTCGTCCTCGCCGCCTCCCTGCTCGGCAGCGTGCCGCACATCTGGCGCGGTCGGACACCGACGCTGGACCACCTGGCGCGCCGCGTTCTCACCGTCGGATTCGTCGCCGTCTGCTTCCAACCCCTGCAGAGCGAGGGCGTGTTGGAGACCTGGCGCGGACCCGCCTACGCCCTGCTGCTGCTCGTGCTGCTCACCCTCACCGCGCTGTGCGACACCGTTCTGGCCGCCGCGCTGGCGCACTCCCGCACCCGGTGGCCCTTCGGCCCGCTGCTCCGGGACGAGCTGCGGGGGCTGCTCGGGGTCGGTTCCGCCGTCTGCGCGACCGGCGCGGTGATCGCGCTGGCGGTCGCCGTCGCGGGCCTGTGGGCGCTGCCCGTGTTCTGCCTGCCCCTGTTGCTCACCCAGCAGTCGCTCAGGCGGTACGCGGCCGTGCGCGCCACCTACCGGCAGACCATCGCCTCCCTCGCCCGGGCCACCGAGATCGCCGGCTACACCCCCACCGGGCACGCCCGCCGGGTCGCCGCGCTCAGCCGGGCCGTCGGCCGCGACCTGGGCCTGACCCGGCCCGAGCTGACCGTGCTGGAGTACGCGGCCCTGATGCACGACATCGGCCAGCTGAGCTTGGTCGACCCGGTGCCGGCCGGGGCCACCGCCGTCCTGTCCCCCGAGGAGCAGCGGCGCATCGCGCTGCTCGGCGGCGCCGTCGTACGGCAGACCGGGGTGGACGCGGCGGTCGCGGTGGTCGTGGAGCGCCAGGCCGACCCCTACCCGGAGCAGCCGGTCGCCGCGCGGATCGTCCGGGCCGTGAACGCCTACGAGGAGAAGGCGCGGGACGCCGGGCCCGGCGGAGCGCTGAAGGCGCTGGAGGAACTGCGCCTGGGAACGGGCGGGGAGTACGCGCCGGAAGTGGTGGAGTCGCTCGCCCGGGTCCTCGCCCGGGACTGTCTGACCCTGCCGCGGGCTGGGTAACCCATGGGTAATGAGCGGCCCTCCGTCCGTACGTGGTTGGATGCGAGGGAGAGGGTGTCCGGGGGCACAAGCCAGCCCACTGAGCGGAACTGGAACTGGCAGGCGGGAATCGTGAGGATCTTCGGCAAGGGACGGCACCGGCCCTCCGCCTCCTGGCGGCAGGCCACCGACCGCGCGTTCACGCTGATCGGTGACGGCCGGTACGAGGACGCGGGCGAGCTGCTGACGCGCGCCGCCGACCTGGAGCCCTGGCTGTCGGAGTCCTGGTTCAACCTCGCCCTGCTGCACAAGTTCCGGCACGACTGGGAGCAGGCCCGGGCCGCGGGCCTGAGGGCCGTGGCGCTGCTCGACCGGGAGACCGGGGCGCCCGACTGGTGGAACGTCGGCATCGCCGCCACCGCCTTGCAGGACTGGCCGCTGGCCCGCCGCGCCTGGCAGGCCTACGGCCTCCGGGTTCCGGGCGGGGCCACCGCCGCCGGTGAGCCGCTCGGCATGGAGCTGGGCAGCGCGGCCGTACGGCTGTCGCCGGAGGGCGAGGCCGAGGTCGTGTGGGGGCGCAGGCTCGATCCGGCGCGGATCGAGGTGCTGTCCATTCCGCTTCCCTCCTCAGGGCGACGCTGGGGCGAGGTCGTCCTGCACGACGGAGTGCCGCACGGCGAACGGACCACGGCGGCCGGGCACGCCTACCCCGTCTTCGACGAGATCGAGCTGTGGGCGCCTTCACCGGTGCCCACCTGGGTGGTCCTCCTGGAGGCCGCCACCGAGGCCGACCGGGACGCCCTGGAGCAGCTCGCCGCCGACGCCGGGTTCGCGGCGGAGGACTGGTCGTCGTCCGTACGGCTGCTGTGCCGTATGTGCTCCGAGTCCCGTATGCCCTCCGACGAGGGCGACGGCATCCACCTCGACCCGCACGACCACAGCGAGCCCGGCCATCCCGGCCCGCTGGGACACCGCACGGACGGGCAGCTGTGGGTGCCGGAGCGGGAGTGCGGGGTCGCGGCTCCCGCCTCGCTGGTGAGGGGACTCCTGGACGGCTGGGTGGCGGACAGCCCGGACTCACGGGACTGGCGGGATCTGGAAGAGGTCTGCTGAGCGTTCGCCGTACCCTGTATCAGCATCACACCCCTGTTTTGCACTCCAGTTTTCCGAGGAAGGCGTACGTCGGTCATGGCCCAGCAGGACACCGATCAGCAGCACGCGGGCGTGCTCCCCGTCGACGAGGAGGGCTTCGTCGTCGACACGGAGGACTGCGAGGAGCGCGAGACCGCCTGGCGCGAGCGCGGCACCTCGCGGCCGATCACGGTCGTCGGCAACCCGGTGCTGCACAAGGAGTGCGCCGATGTCACCGAGTTCGGCGAGGAGCTCGACAAGCTGGTCGCCGACATGTTCGCCAGCCAGCGCACCGCCGAGGGCGTGGGCCTGGCCGCCAACCAGATCGGCGTCGACCTGAAGGTCTTCGTCTACGACTGCCAGGACGACGAGGGCGTGCGGCACGTCGGCGTGGTGTGCAACCCGAAGGTGGTCGACCTGCCCGCCGACCGGCGCCGCCTGGACGACAGCAACGAGGGCTGCCTGTCCGTGCCCACCGCGTACGCGCCGCTCGCGCGGCCCGACTACGCCGAGGTGACCGGCCAGGACGAGAAGGGCAACCCGATCAAGGTGCGCGGCACCGGCTACTTCGCACGCTGTTTGCAGCACGAGACCGACCACCTGTACGGCTACCTGTACATCGACCGCCTCTCCAAGCGCGAACGCAAGGACGCGCTGCGGCAGATGGCCGAGAACGAGCCACGTTATCCCGTGGTCGCCAACGACTGAGACGCCCCCGCGCCGTACGGGGACCGTACGAGAGCAGCGACGATGCCCGGTCAGGATCCGTCCCGACCGGGCATCGTTCGTTTGTTCGTCGCTCGATTCCCGGCAACTTGGGGTAGTGAGTGGAGTAAATCCGTTCCCAGACTGGTCAGTTGTGGTGCTGAATGGAAGTGCGGGGATACGCAACGGCGCACGCCCGGCACAGCGGGAGGGGCGTGCGTTCCTGGCGGCTGAGAGGGGTTTGTTCGTGCATGCTTTCCCACACCGCACCACATCACCGACGGCGGTCGCGGTACCGCCCCAACTCGCCCTTCCGGTGATCGAGGACGCGTTTCCCCGGCAACTGCATCCGTATTGGCCAAAGCTTCAGGAGAAGACCCGCCTGTGGCTGCTCGAAAAACGGCTCATGCCGGCCGACAAGGTTGCGGAATATGCCGACGGACTGTGCTACACCGACCTCATGGCGGGCTACTACCTCGGCGCCCCCGACGAGGTGCTGCAGGCCATAGCCGACTACAGCGCGTGGTTCTTCGTCTGGGACGACCGCCACGACCGTGACATCGTCCACGGCCGCGCGGGCGCCTGGCGGCGGCTCAGGTTCCGCCTGCACACCGCCCTCGACTCGCCCAGGCACCACGTGCGTCACCCGGACCCCCTGGTCGCCGGATTCGCGGACGGCGTGCTGCGGCTGTACTCGTTCCTGTCCGGCACCTGGAACGCGCGGTTCGCCCGGCACTTCCACGCGGTGATCGAGGCGTACGACCGGGAGTTCCGCAACCGCACCGAAGGACGCGTCCCCGAGGTCGAGGAGTACCTCGCCCTGCGGCGCCTGACGTTCGCCCACCGGATATGGACGGACCTGCTGGAGCCGAGTGCCGGACAGGAACTCCCGGACGCCGTGCGGAAACACCCGGCCTATCGCCGGCCGGCCCTGCTGAGCCAGGAATTCGCCGCGTGGTACAACGACCTCTGCTCGCTGCCGAAGGAATTAGCGGGCGACGAGCTGCACAATCTCGGAATCAGTCTGATCACCCATCAGGGACTGACTCTCGAAGAGGCAGTGGGGGAAATGCGGCGACGGGTCGAGGAATGCACAGCGGAATTCCTCGACGCGGAGCGGATCGCCTTACGGTTCGCCGACGACCTCGACGACGGCACGGTGCGGGGAAAGGAACTCGCCGTCACCGTACGCGCCTGCCTCGGCAATATGCGGAACTGGTTCAGCTCCGTCTACTGGTTCCACCACGAGTCCGGCCGGTACAGGGTCGACAGCTGGGACGACCGGTCCACGCCCCCGTACGTCAACAACGAAGCGGCAGGTGAGAAATGACCGTCGAATCCGTGCGGCCCGCCACGCCCGAGGCGCCGGAGCTGGGTGAACCGCCCTTCGCGGGGGGCGCCGTCCCGGCGCTCGGCCACGGCTGGAAGCTGGTCCGAGATCCGCTGGCCTTCATGGCCCGGCTCCGCGACCACGGCGACGTCGTACGCCTGAAACTGGGCCCCAAGACGGTGTACGCCGTCACCACGCCGGAGCTCACCGGCGCGCTGGCGCTCAGCCCCGACTACATCATCGCCGGACCGCTGTGGGAGTCCCTGGAGGGCCTGCTCGGCAAGGAGGGCGTGGCCACCGCCAACGGCCCCCGGCACCGCCGCCAGCGGCGCATCATCCAGCCCGCCTTCAAGCTCGACGCCATCCCCGCCTACGGGCAGGTCATGGAGGAGGAGGCGCACGCGCTGACCGAGCGCTGGCAGCCCGGCGAGACCCTCGACTGCACCTCCGAGTCCTTCCGGGTCGCCGTGCGCATCGCGGCCCGCTGCCTGCTGCGCGGCCAGTACATGGACGAGCGCGCCGAGCGGCTGTGCGTGGCCCTCGCAACCGTCTTCCGCGGCATGTACCGCCGGATGGTCGTGCCGCTCGGGCCGCTCTACCGGCTGCCGCTGCCGGCCAACCGGGAATTCAACCGGGCGCTGGCCGATTTGCATCTCCTGGTGGACGAGATCGTCACCGAACGCCGGGCATCTGGTCAAAGGCCGGACGATTTGCTGACGGCATTGCTGGAGGCGAAGGACGACAATGGCGACCCCATCGGGGAACAGGAGATCCACGACCAGGTGGTCGCGATACTCACCCCCGGAAGCGAAACAGTCGCCTCCACGATCATGTGGCTGCTCCAGCTGCTCGCCGCACATCCGGAACACGCCGCCAAGGTGCGCGCCGAGGTCGAATCCGTGACCGGCGGCCGGCCCGTTGGATTCGACGACGTGCGCAAGCTGACCCACACGAACAATGTCGTCGTCGAGGCCTTGCGTTTGCGCCCCGCCGTATGGATATTGACGCGCCGGGCGGTCAGCGACACCGAGCTCGGCGGCTATCGCATTCCGGCGGGAGCGGACCTCGTCTACAGCCCGTACGCGATCCAGCGCGACCCGCGTTCGTACGCCCACCACCTCGACTTCGACCCCGACCGCTGGCTGCCGGACCGGGTCAAGGACGTGCCCAAGTACGCGATGAGCCCGTTCAGCGTCGGCAACCGCAAGTGCCCCAGCGACCACTTCTCCATGGCCCAGCTGACCCTGGTCACGGCGGCGGTGTCGGCGAAGTACCGCTTCGAGGAGGTCAGCGGGTCGAACGACGCCACCCGGGTGGGCATCACGCTCCGCCCGCACCGTCTGCTGCTGCGGCCCGTGCCCTGGTGAGCGGGTGGGACGCCGCCACCGGGCGGCGTCCCACGGGCCATGAGCCGTCCGACCGGCTCAGAAGTCCTCGTCGAGGTCGACGGTGCCCTCCACCGCCACCTGGTACGCCGAGGGGCGCCGCTCGAAGAAGTTGGTCAGCTCCTGAACGCCCTGCAGCTCCATGAACGAGAAGGGGTTCTCCGAGCCGTACACCGGAGCGAAGCCGAGGCGCGTCAGACGCTGGTCGGCGACGCACTCCAGGTACTGCCGCATCGAGTCGGTGTTCATGCCGGGGAGGCCGTCACCGCACAGGTCGCGCGCGAACTGCAGCTCGGCCTCGACGGCCTCCCGCAGCATGTCGGTGACCTGCTGCTGGAGCTCCTCGTCGAAGAGGTCCGGCTCCTCCTTGCGGACGGTGTCGACCACCTCGAAGGCGAAGGACATGTGCATCGTCTCGTCCCGGAACACCCAGTTGGTGCCGGTCGCCAGGCCGTGCAGCAGACCCCGGCTGCGGAACCAGTAGACGTAAGCGAAGGCGCCGTAGAAGAACAGGCCCTCGATGCACGCGGCGAAGCAGATCAGGTTGAGCAGGAACCGGCGGCGGTCGGCCCTGGTCTCCAGCCGCTCGATCTTCTCCACCGAGTCCATCCACTTGAAGCAGAACTCGGCCTTCTCGCGGATGGAGGGGATGTTCTCGACGGCCGCGAAGGCCGCCGCCCGGTCGTCCGGGTCGGGGAGGTAGGTGTCCAGGAGCGTCAGATAGAACTGGACGTGCACGGCCTCCTCGAAGAGCTGGCGGGACAGGTACAGCCGCGCCTCGGGGGAGTTGATGTGCTTGTAGAGGGTCAGCACCAGGTTGTTCGCCACGATCGAGTCGCCCGTCGCGAAGAAGGCCACCAGGCGGCCGATCATGTGCTGTTCACCCTGCGACAGCTTGGCGAGGTCGGCGACGTCCGAGTGGAGGTCGACCTCCTCCACGGTCCAGGTGTTCTTGATGGCGTCCCGGTAGCGCTCGTAGAAGTCCGGGTAGCGCATGGGGCGCAGAGTCAGCTCGAAGCCCGGGTCGAGCAGGTTGGTGTTACGGGTGGATGTTGCGGTCGGCGCGGAGCGCCGTCCATCAGGGGTGGTGGTCGGGTGACGGGTGGGCATTACTGGCAGGCCTCGCAGGACTCGGGGTTTTCCAGGGAGCAGGCGACGGCGTCGGGGTCGGTGACCTGCTGGACGGGGATGGTCTTCTCGGGCTGGGCCTGCGCCTGGGCCGCGCGGGCGATACGGGTCGCCGGGCGGGAGCGCAGGTAGTACGTGGTCTTCAGCCCCTGCTTCCAGGCGTACGCGTACATCGAGGAGAGCTTGCCGATGGTCGGCGTCTCCAGGAACAGGTTCAGCGACTGGGCCTGGTCCAGGAACGGGGTCCGGGCCGCGGCCATGTCGATCAGTCCGCGCTGCGGGATCTCCCAGGCCGTGCGGTACAGCGCCCGTACGTCGGCCGGGATCCAGGCGAACTCCTGCACCGAGCCGTTCGAGTCGCGCAGCGCCTCACGGGTCCGGGCGTCCCACACGCCCAGCTCCTTGAGCTCCTTCACCAGGTAGGAGTTGACCTGGAGGAACTCACCGGACAGCGTCTCGCGCTTGAACAGGTTGGAGACCTGCGGCTCGATGCACTCGTACACCCCGGCGATCGAGGCGATGGTGGCGGTGGGGGCGATGGCCAGCAGCAGCGAGTTACGCATCCCGGTCGTCGCGATGCGCTCGCGCAGCGCCGCCCAGCGCTCCGGCCAGGTGAACTCGACGCCGTAGTGGTCCGGGTGCAGCACGCCCCTGGCCGTACGGGTCTTCTCCCAGGCCGGCAGCGGGCCGTTGCGCTCGGCGAGATCGGCGGAGGCCTCGTACGCGGCGAGCATGACGCGTTCGGCGATGCGCGTGGACAGCGCCTTGGCCTCGGCCGAGTCGAAGGGCAGGCGCAGCTTGAAGAAGACGTCCTGCAGACCCATCGCGCCGAGGCCGACCGGGCGCCAGCGGGCGTTGGAGCGGCCCGCCTGCTCGGTCGGGTAGAAGTTGATGTCGACGACCCGGTCGAGGAAGGTGACGGCGGTGCGGACGGTGGCGTCCAGCCGCTCCCAGTCGATGTCCTGGGCGGCCGGGTCGACGAACGCGCCGAGGTTGACCGACCCCAGGTTGCAGACCGCCGTCTCCCCGTCGTCGGTGACCTCCAGGATCTCCGTGCACAGGTTGGAGGAGTGGACGACGTGGCCCGGCTCGGCCGTCTGGTTGGCGGTGCGGTTGGCGGCGTCCTTGAAGGTCATCCAGCCGTTGCCGGTCTGCGCGAGGGTGCGCATCATCCGGCCGTACAGATCGCGGGCGGGGATGGTCTTCTTGGCGAGGCCCGCCGCCTCGGCCTTGCGGTAGGCGGCGTCGAACTCCTCGCCCCACAGGTCCACCAGCTCCGGCACGTCCGCCGGGGAGAACAGTGACCACTGCTCGTCGGCGTTGACGCGGCGCATGAACTCGTCGGGGATCCAGTGCGCGAGGTTGAGGTTGTGCGTACGGCGGGCGTCCTCGCCGGTGTTGTCGCGCAGCTCCAGGAACTCCTCGATGTCGGAGTGCCAGGTCTCCAGGTAGACCGCGGCGGCGCCCTTGCGCCGGCCGCCCTGGTTCACGGCGGCGACCGAGGCGTCGAGGGTCTTCAGGAACGGCACGATGCCGTTGGAGTGCCCGTTGGTGCCGCGGATGAGGGAACCGCGCGAACGGATCCGGCTGTACGACAGACCGATGCCGCCGGCGTGCTTCGAGAGCCGGGCGACCTGGTGGTAGCGGTCGTAGATGGAGTCCAGCTCGTCCTTGGGGGAGTCCAGGAGGTAGCAGGACGACATCTGGGGGTGCCGGGTGCCGGAGTTGAAGAGCGTGGGGGAGGAGGGCAGGTAGTCCAGGCGGCTCATCAGCTTGTAGAGCGCGGCGACCTCGTCCACCGAGCGGGAGGTGTCGTCCTCGGCGAGACCGGCGGCGACGCGCAGCATGAAGTGCTGGGGCGTCTCGACGACCTTGCGGGTGATCGGGTGCCGCAGGAGGTAGCGGCTGTGCAGGGTGCGCAGACCGAAGTAGCCGAAGCGGTCGTCGGCGCCGTCGTCGACCAGCGCGTCGAGGCGGGCCGCGTGCAGGCGCGCGAACTCGGCGGTCCGGTCGGCGATCAGGCCCTCGCGGTGGCCCACGGCGACGGACGAGGCGAAGGACGTCACGCCCTGGGAGGCGGCCTCGGCGCGGATGGTGAGGGTGAGCAGCCGGGCGGCCAGCCGAGAGTAGGCGGGGTCCTCGGAGATCAGGCCGGCCGCCGCCTCCGTGGCCAGCTCGCGCAGTTCCGCTTCGTCCGCGTGGGCGGACCGGCCGCGCAGTGCGGCGGCGGCGACCCGGCCGGGGTCGGCGTCCGGCAGGTCGGCGGTCAGCTCGGTCAGGGTCCGCAACAGCGCGGCACCGGGACCGTCGGACTCCACCGGGGCCGCCTCGGTCGCCTGGGTGGCTGAAGCCGGGTCGACTGGCGCGATGGTCACGTGAGGCACTCCCTCGCTCGGCGTGGGGCCTGGCGGAGGGCAGGGGGCAGCACGAGCGCACGCGGCGTCGCGTCCACCGGCCCACTCCACGAGGCCCGGACGTCATGGGCACCCGACCGGACGGCCGGGCGCGCTGTCGGCAGGTCCTCGGACTGACGCTCGACACCCGTATGCGGGCATACGGGCATGAGTACACCGTTGCGGGACAGTTCCGGATTCGCACCGGATTCCCCTGCGGCGACAGCGAGCATGAGCATACATCTAGTGCCGGGCTGCGGTGTCACCCCCAGATGTTGTGTTGCGTCGGCTTCATAGCGTCAACTCGTAGATGAGGAGAGTGATGTCGTCCAGGTGCCGGAGCGGGCTCCGGTCCCGCCCGGGCGAGCGGACGAGGCCGAGGCGTTCGCAGATGCGGTGGGCGGCGTGCGGGGCGCGTCGGGGTCCGCGTGGCCGGATCACGATGTCCGTGCGGCCGAGTGCGCGGGACGGGTACGACGACGGGCCGCCGGATTTCCCCGGCGGCCCGTCGCTCGCGTACGGCTCAGTGCGCGCTGCCCGCCGTGGCCGGCGGCAGTTCCACCTGGACACCCGGGTCGCCCGCGTCCGCCGTGTAGTCCTCCGGGCTGGTCTCGTCGACGCCCTCGGGGGCCTTGAGCGCCTTCAGGGCGAAGGTGAGGACCACCGCGACGGCCACGTTGAGCACGAACGCGGTCAGACCGATGTAGCCGATCTCGCCGATGCCCGGGATCTCCTTGGCGTTGCCGCCGAAGTGCTTTTGCGTCGGCGAGGAGATGCCGTACGCGGCGAGCGTGCCGTACACCATGCCGACCGCCCAGCCCGCGAGCAGCGCCCAGCGGTGGAACCAGCGGGTGAACAGGCCGCCGACCAGGGCCGGGAAGGTCTGCAGGATCCAGATGCCGCCGAGCAGCTGGAAGTTGATCGCGACCGTCTTGTCCATGGTCAGGACGAAGATCAGCGCGCCCACCTTCACCAGCAGCGACACGATCTTGGAGACCCGCGTCTCCTCCTTCGGCGTCGCGTCCGGCTTGATGAAGTCCTTGTAGATGTTGCGCGTGAAGAGGTTGGCCGCCGCGATCGACATGATCGCCGCCGGCACCAGCGCTCCGATGCCGATCGCCGCGAAGGCCACGCCCGCGAACCAGTCCGGGAACATGGTCTCGAACAGCTGCGGGATCGCCAGCTGGCCGTTGGTGACCTTCACCCCGGCCGCGATCGCCATGAAGCCGAGCAGCGCCAGCAGGCCCAGCATCAGTGAGTACAGCGGCAGGATCGTGGTGTTGCGGCGGATCACCTCACGGCTGCGCGAGGACAGGGTCGCGGTGATCGAGTGCGGGTACATGAACAGCGCCAGCGCCGAGCCCAGCGCCAGCGTGGCGTACGTCCACTGGCCCGTCGGGGCCGGCACCAGCCCGCCCGCGCCCGCTTCCGTGTACTTCGCGCCCGCCTTGGCGAAGATCTCGTCGAACCCGCCCAGCTTGATCGGGATGTAGATGATCGCCACGGCGATGACGATGTAGATCAGCGTGTCCTTGACGAACGCGATCAGCGCGGGCGCCCTGAGGCCCGACGAGTAGGTGTACGCCGCCAGCACACCGAAGGCGATCAGCAGCGGCAGGTCCTTCACGAACCAGTTGGTGTTCTCGCCGCCACCGACGCCCATCACGTCCAGCACCGCCTGGATGCCGACCAGTTGCAGCGCGATGTACGGCATTGTCGCCAGGATGCCGGTCACCGCCACCGCCAGCGACAGGCCCTTGGAGCCGAAGCGGCCCCGCACGAAGTCCGAGGTCGTCACATAGCCGTGCTTGTGCGAGACCGACCACAGGCGGGGCAGGAACGTGAAGATCAGCGGATAGACGAGGATGGTGTACGGCACCGCGAAGAAGCCGGCCGCGCCCGCCGCGTAGATCGCCGCCGGGACGGCGACGAAGGTGTACGCCGTGTACAGGTCGCCGCCGAGCAGGAACCAGGTGATCCAGGTCCCGAACGACCGCCCGCCCAGGCCCCATTCGTCGAGGCTGTGCTCGTCGTCGGCCCTGCGCCAGCGCGCGGCCAGGAAGCCCATGACCGTGACGGCCAGGAAGAAGAAGATGAAGACGCCGAGCGCGACGCCGTTCACGCCGTCCTTCATTCCGCCGCACCCCCCTTCGCGGCCTCGCGGGCACGCTGGTCACGCCGCCACAGCTGGTAGGCGATCATGGTCAGCGCGGTGGAGATCAGCACCCAGAGCATCTGGTACCAGTAGAAGAACGGAATGCCGATGAACGCGGGGTCCGCCTTGGCGTAGGAACCGACCCACAGCATCGCCACGAAGGGCGCGATCAGGCAGAGGGCGATGACGGCGCGCAGAGGCGTCACCACCGCCGGTCTCGTCGTATCCGGTGCGTTGGACATCTCTGTCGGCTCCGTCCCCTCGCTGATCACCTGTGTAATGCGCAGGCAATCTAGGCGACGGGCTCAGGGCAGTGGAAGACCCAGTCCGGATATCGGTATGTCGATTTCGGGGGCACCTTGTGAAGTTGTGAGGTTCCGCCGCGTAGGCGGCACCCCGCCTACTCCTGCGGCCGCTTCAGTCGCGCCACGAACTTGTACCGGTCCCCCCGGTACACCGACCGCACCCACTCCACCGGCTTGCCCTCCCGGTCCAGGGAGTGCCGGGAGAGCATCAGCATCGGCAGGCCCACGTCGGTGCCGAGCAGACCCGCCTCGCGCGGGGTGGCCAGCGAGGTCTCGATGGTCTCCTCGGCCTCGGCGAGGTGGACGTCGTAGACCTCGGCGAGCGCGGTGTAGAGCGAGGTGTACTTCACGAGGCTGCGTCTGAGAGCCGGGAAGCGCTTCGCGGACAGATGGGTGGTCTCGATCGCCATCGGCTCCCCGTTGGCCATGCGCAGCCGCTCGATGCGCAGCACCCGGCCGCCGGCGGTGATGTCGAGCAGCTCGGCGAGCCGGTCGTCGGCGGTGATGTAGCCGATGTCCAGCAGCTGCGAGGTCGGCTCCAGGCCCTGGGCCCGCATGTCCTCGGTGTAACTGGTGAGTTGCAGCGCCTGGGAGACCTTCGGCTTGGCGACGAAGGTGCCCTTGCCCTGGATGCGCTCCAGCCGGCCCTCGACGACCAGCTCCTGCAGAGCCTGGCGCACGGTGGTGCGCGAGGTGTCGAACTCGGCGGCCAGCGTGCGCTCGGGCGGGACGGGGGTACCCGGCGACTGCGTCTCCGTCATGTCGAGCAGGTGCTTCTTCAGGCGGTAGTACTTGGGCACGCGCGCGGTACGGACGGTGGCCCCGTTCTCGTTCTCCGCACTGCTGACGTCGGTGCTCATGCTCTGCCTTCCCGGCTCCGGGTGCCGAAGCGACCGACGTCCCGTCGGCCGCGGCTCACATCGTGGCACGGCTCAGCGCGTCGGGCGCCCGCCCGCACGCTCCGTGATCTCCTCTGTATACCGTTGTGACCACCTCTGGTCTAGTCCATCACCTCAGATGCCCTGCCAGTCCGGCTTGTTGGCGTAGGTGTGCCGGAAGTAGTCCGCGAGCTTCAGCTTGGACGCGGCGCCCTCGTCGACGACCACGGTGGCGTGCGGGTGCAGTTGCAGCGCCGAGGCCGGGCAGACGGCGGCGACCGGGCCCTCGACCGTCGCGGCGACCGCGTCCGCCTTGCCCTCGCCGGTGGCGAGCAGCACCAGGTGGCGGGCCTCCAGGATGGTCCCGATGCCCTGGGTGATGACGTGGTGCGGCACCTGCTCGATGTCACCGTCGAAGAACCGGGCGTTGTCGACGCGGGTCTGCTCGGTGAGCGTCTTGATGCGCGTGCGCGAGGCCAGTGAGGAGCAGGGCTCGTTGAACCCTATGTGCCCGTCGGTGCCGATCCCGAGCAGCTGCAGGTCCACGCCCCCGGCCTCGCCGAGTGCCCGGTCGTACGCCTCGCACGCGCCCTGCACGTCCTCGGCGGTGCCGTCCGGCCCCATGAACGCCTCCAGCCCTATCCCCAGCGGCTCCAGGACCTCCCGCCGGAGCACCGACCGGTAGGACTCGGGGTGCTCGGCGGGCAGTCCCACGTATTCGTCGAGCTGCGCGATCCGCGCCCGCGAGATGTCCACGGCACCGGAGCGCACCTTGGCCGCCAGTGCCTGGTAGATGGGCAGCGGAGTGGAGCCGGTGGCCACGCCGAGCAGGGCCTCGGGCTTGCGCCGCAGCAGTCGCGAGATGGCCTCGGCGATGAGCTCGCCACCCGACTCGGCGTCCGGAACGATGACAACTTCCACGCTGGGGCCTGCCGATCTGTCTGGCTGTGTGGTTTAGACCAATCGAACAGAATGGTACCCCCAGCATCCCGCCTACGTCAGTGAGCCGCCGGTCGCGTCCACCCAGCTGCCCGTGACCCATCGCCCGGCGTCGGAGGCGAGGAAGGCCACCACGTCAGCGACGTCGGCCGTCTCGCCCACCCTGCCCAGCGCCGATATCTCCGCCGCCCGCGTCCAGCCGCCCTCGGTCGCGTGCAGCAGCTCGGCGGTGTTGTCCGTGTCGATGATGCCCGGGGCCACCGAGTTCACCGTGATGCCCCGGCGTCCCAGCACCTTGGACAGGTCCCGTGAGAAGACGTCCAGGGCGCCCTTGGTCATGGCGTAGGCGATCTGGTGGGGGAACACCGCCGTCCGGGCGAGGCCAGAGGAGATGTTGATGACCCGCCCTCCGTCGCGCAGCCGCTCCAGGCCGTGCCGGACGAGGAAGAACGGTGCTCTCACGTTCACGGCGAAGACCTCGTCGTACGCCGTCTCGTCGATCTCCTCGATGGGCGGGGCGCCGCCTATCCCGGCGTTGTTCACCAGGATGTCCAGCCCGTCCGCGTGCCGGTCGAACTCCTCCCACAGCGCCTTCGCGTCGCCGGGCCGGCCGAGCTCGACCCCGATCGCAAAAGCGGAGCCGCCCGCCGTCTCGATCGCGGCGACCGTCTCCCGCGCCGCCCTCTCGTTCCTGCCGTAGTGCACCGCGACCCGCGCCCCGTCGCGCCCCAGCCGCTCGGCGATTCCCCGGCCGATCCCCCTGCTCGCCCCCGTGACCAGTGCCGTCCTGCCCATGAGCACACCCATGCCGACGCCCCTCCCGATTTGTCTAACGGTCGCTACAAAAAGACCGTACAACAGGGCGGCGGCCTTTTTCTAGGGAGCGCTATAGAATTCACTCCATGGTGTCGAGCGAGCCGAGAAGCGAGACGAAAGAGCAGGTCAGGCCCGTATCCAAGTCCCGTGGCCGCCCCCGCTCCTTCGATCGGGCGAGCGCGCTGGAGAAGGCGGTCATGGCCTTCTGGCGGCACGGCTACGAGGCGACCTCGGTCTCCGACCTCACCCGGAGCATGGGCATCGGCGCGCCCAGCCTGTACGCGGCCTTCGGTGACAAGCGGGCGCTGTTCGAGGAGGTCGTCCGGGTCTACGCCGGGACGCACGGCTCCTTCGGCGAGCGGGCCCTCGCCGAGGAGCCCACCGCCCGGGCGGCCGTCGAGCGGATACTGCGCGAGGCCGCGGCCGAGTACACCGACCCCGCCCATCCCTACGGCTGCCTGGTCATCCACGCGGCCACCAACTGCACCAGCCCCGAGGTGGAGGAACTGCTGCGGGAGCGGCGCAACGCCAACATCGCCGCCTTCGAGCGCCGTATCCGCGAGGACGTCGACGCGGGCGAACTGCCGGCGGACGTCGACGCCGCCGCGCTGGCCCGGCACACCGGCGCGGTGATCCAGGGCATGTCCCAGCAGGCGCGCGACGGAGCGAGCCGGGCGGAACTGGAGGCCCTCGCGGAAATTGCCATGGCCATCTGGTCCCGCGCGTGACCCGGGCGGGCTAGGCTTCGAGGTATCAAGTTGCTACAACTCCGCACGCATGAACACATGGACACACCTTCTGGTCTAGTCCACAATGCGTAGGGCGCATTCTTCCGTCTTCCCCGCACAGGAAGACGGACCGAGGAACCGGAGCTCTCTGCCCTGACTGCCCCGGCTCCTCATCCTTCGGCCGACCGGGACCGCACACCCCACGGCCGTTGTTGCTCCGGGCTGCGGTGCCGGGAGGGTTGAGGGTCCCTCCCAGGCGCCGCGGCCCGCGGGTGTTTTTCGGCCGTTTCCGAACACCCGGGTACGCTCGCAGACGTGCCCTCCATGAACGAACTCGTACGCCAGCACACCGCCCTCGACGACTCCGATCTCGAGTGGCTCCACCTGCTGGTCTCGGAGTGGCAGCTGCTCTCCGACCTCTCCTTCGCGGACCTGGTCCTGTGGGTTCCCACCCGGGACGGCACACGGTATGTCTCGGTCGCCCAGATGCGGCCCAACACCGGCCCCACCTCCTACCAGGACGACATGGTCGGCCACCTGGTCCCGCGCGGCCGGCGCCCGATGCTGGACGCCGCGCTCGACGAGGGCCGGATCGTGCGCGAGGGCGACCCGGAGTGGCGCGAGGAGGTCCCGGTCCGGGTCGAGTCGATCCCCGTACGACGGGAAGGGCGCGTCCTCGGGGTCATCGCCCGCAACACCAATCTCCTCACCGTGCGCACCCCGAGCCGTCTGGAGCTGACGTATCTGCAGAGCGCCTCGGACCTGGCGCAGATGATCGCGGCCGGCTCCTTCCCGTTCCCCAACCAGCAGGTAGACATGGACGCCTCGCCGCGCGTCGGCGACGGCCTGATCCGGCTGGACGCGGACGGCACCGTCCAGTACGCCTCGCCGAACGCCCTGTCCGCCTACCACCGCCTAGGTCTCGCCGCGGACCTCGTCGGCCACCACCTGGGCCGAACCACCGCCGAACTCGCCCCGACCCGCGGGCCGGTGGACGAGGCGCTGGCCAAGGTCGCCAGCGGATGGGCGCCGCGCGAGTTCGAGATCGAGTCCAACGACGGGGTGATCCAGTTCCGGGCGATCCCGCTCAAGCCCAAGGGGACCCGCATCGGTTCGCTGGTGCTGCTCCGGGACGTCACCGAACTGCGCCGCCGTGAACGCGAGTTGATCACCAAGGACGCCACCATCCGGGAGATCCACCACCGGGTGAAGAACAACCTCCAGACGGTGGCCGCACTGCTCCGCCTCCAGGCCCGCCGCATCGACTCCGAGCGTGGCCGGGAGGCCCTGGAGGAGGCCGTACGACGGGTCGGCTCGATCGCGATCGTGCACGAGACGCTCTCCCAGAACCTGGACGAGCGCGTGGAGTTCGACGAGATCGCCGACCGTGTGCTCGCGATGGTCGCCGAGATCTCGCCGGGCAAGGTCGCCGGCCGGCGCACCGGCCGCTTCGGCATACTCGACGCCGAGGTCGCGACCCCGCTGTCCATGGTCCTGACCGAGATCCTGCAGAACGCCCTGGAGCACGGCTTCCGCGAGGGTGACACCGGCACCGTCGAGGTCTCCGCGGTCCGCGGCGGCACCACCAAGGAGGCCCGCCTCCTGGTCACCGTCCAGGACGACGGCGTCGGCCTCCCCGACGGCTTCGACCCGCACCGCTCGGGCAACCTCGGTCTGCAGATCGTACGGACCCTGGTGGAGGGCGAGTTGGGGGGAACCTTCGACATGGTTCCGGCCCCGGAGCGGGGGACGCGGGTGATCCTCGACATTCCGGTGCCGGCGCAGAAGTAGGCGACGTCCGGGGCAAAGCAAAGAGCCCCGGACCTGTGGGTCCGGGGCTAGTCGCTCGTTGCTGCTCTACTAAGCGCATCGGGGGTACTGCGCGCTGCGGCTCGGGGGCGGGAGATGCGTACGCGCTGTACGCGCCGCCAAGCTCAGGCTGTCAGCAGGGGTGGGTTGTCAGGCGGAGGCCTGACGGGCCCGGTTGCGGGCGGCGCGGCGCTTCATGGCACGGCGCTCGTCCTCGCTGAGACCACCCCAGACGCCGGAGTCCTGACCGGACTCGAGCGCCCACTGCAGGCACTGCTCGATAACCGGGCAGCGACGGCAGACGGCCTTGGCTTCCTCGATCTGCAGCAGCGCAGGACCGGTGTTGCCGATGGGGAAGAAGAGCTCGGGGTCTTCCTCGCGGCAAACGGCGTTGTGACGCCAGTCCATGGCTGCTACCTCTCCTTGGTATTACATGCAGGTTGCTTGTGAATGTGAACGCTTTCACGAATCCCTCAACAAGTGAAGGGCCGACCGCCGAGTCTCCCCGGCGTGGTCCTGAGATTGAAGAGGGGTTCCGGTGATCAGTGGAGGCTGGTGTTGCGGGCCGTCCCGATCGCCACGTAGAGACTCGCAAACCTCAGCGGCGGATACAACCCCTTCCGGAAAGTTTTTTTTGATTCCTCGGTGTCGACTAGGTCACAGCCGTACTTCCATGGGGTGGATCCTGGCCTAAACGTTCGAGTGAAAGGACTTTAGCCCGTTCCGCTCACACAATCACACGCAGTGCACGGCGTACGCCTGTGAACGTCACGCTGGTGCGCAGTCCGAGGTGGTCGCCGTCCATCTGGAGGGGGAGTGGCACCTTCGAATGCAAGGTGAACCGGTCCAGGTCGTGCAGAGAGGCGGCGTGCTTGCCGTGGGGTCCCCGCTCGGGGGACGAAGTGAGCAACTGGGTGCCATACCGGGCAACCGCGGCCGAGGACAGACGGCTGAGACCGAGCACGTCGAGTCCCTTATCGAACGAGGCCTTAGGCGACGTGTACATCGGGCGATTGCCGAGATACGTCCAAGGCGACGTGTTCGAGACTATGGCGACGACAAGATCGGTCACCGGGTCCCCGCCGGGGTGTTCGAGCGTGATCGTGCCGTGCCGGCGGTGCGGCTCACCGAGGAACTGCCGGACGACCTGCCGGACGTACAGTGCGTGTGTCGACTTCTTGCCGCGCTCACGCTGCTGCTCGACCCGGCCGACCACGCCCGCGTCGAAGCCGAGGCCCGCGTTGAAGGTGAACCAGCGTGACGGGACGGACTCGTCCTCGGTGCCGGGCGTGCCCGAGGTCAGACCGAGGCCGACGACGCGCTCGCGGCCCTCGCGCAGGGCGTCCAGAAGGGCGCCGGTGGCCTCGACGTTGTCGTTGGGCAGGCCCAGGGCGCGGGCGAAGACGTTGGTGGAGCCGCCGGGGACGACGGCGAGGCCGGGCAGGCGGTCCGGGTCGGGGCCGGCGTGCAGCAGGCCGTTGACGACCTCGTTGACGGTGCCGTCGCCGCCGAGGGCCACTATGAGGTCGATGTCGTCGCTCTCCGCCGCCTGCCGGCCGAGGTCGCGCGCGTGACCGCGGTACTCGGTGGTCACCGCCTCCAGCTTCATCTCGCTCGCCAGCGCGTGGATCAGCACGTCACGCCTACGTGCGCTTGTGGTGGTTGCCGCCGGATTGACCACGAGTAGTGCACGCATGAGTTGCAGCGTACCTACTGGGTGGTACTCGGCCCAGACCGAGGTAGGGATCCGGTAAGAGCGGAGGGCGTGAGCCTGGACACCCCGGCGTCCGGGGCGACGGCTACCCTTCAGGTGTGAGCAGTGAGCAGAACACCGCCCCGAAGACCCCCGCGGAGGCCGACGGGCCCCGCCCGCGCCGACTGACCTACGCGGCGGCGCTGGTCGCGCTGGAGGGCCTCGCGCTGGTGGTCGGGGGTGTGTGGACGCTCGTACTCGGTATCACGGGCGCCCCGGACGACCGGAAGCAGGCCGTGACGCTGGCCATCACGCTGGTCGTCCTGGCCCTGCTGCCGCTGCTCGCCGCGCGCGGGCTGCTGCTGCGGCGCGGCTGGAGCCGAGGCCCCGCCGTGATCACGCAGATCATGGCCCTCCCGGTCGCCTACACCCTCCTCCAGGCCGACAGCGTCGCCATCCCGGCCGGCATCGCCCTCGCGGTCGTCGCGGTGAGCGCGCTGGTGCTGCTGGTGAACCCGGCCACGACCGCGGCCCTGGGCATCAAGGGGCCGGGCCGGACGGGGGAGACCGAGCGATAGCCCGCCGGGGTTCGGCGGGCCGGTCGTACGACTGCGGGCGGTGCCATCGCGCCGCCCGCCGTGTGTGCCGTAGGCCTACTCCTCGACCAGCAGCTTCTCCCGCAGCTGGGCCAAGGTGCGGGCCAGGAGGCGGGAGACGTGCATCTGGGAGATGCCGACCTCCTGGGCGATCTGCGACTGGGTCATGTTGCCGAAGAAGCGCAGGAGCAGGATTCGCTTCTCCCGGGGCGGAAGGTCTTCCAGGAGGGGCTTGAGCGACTCCCGGTACTCCACGCCCTCCAGCGCCTCGTCCTCCGCGCCGAGGGTGTCGGCGACCGCCGGGGACTCGTCGTCGGTGTCGGGGACGTCCAGGGAGAGAGTGGAGTACGCGTTCGCCGACTCCAGGCCCTCCAGGACCTCCTCCTCGGAGATGGCGAGCTTCTCGGCCAGCTCGTGGACCGTGGGGGAGCGCCCGTGCTGCTGGGACAGCTCGGCCGTGGCCGTGGTGAGCGACAGGCGCAGCTCCTGCAGACGGCGCGGGACGCGGACCGCCCAGCCCTTGTCGCGGAAGTGCCGCTTGATCTCGCCGACGACGGTGGGGGTGGCGTACGTCGAGAACTCCACGCCCCGCTCCGGATCGAAGCGGTCGACCGACTTGATCAGGCCGATGGTGGCGACCTGGGTGAGGTCGTCCAGCGGCTCACCGCGGTTGCGGAAGCGGCGCGCGAGGTGCTCGACGAGCGGCAGGTGCATGCGGACCAGCTGGTTGCGCAGCTCCGCGTACTCGGCGCTGCCCTCCCGCAGGGTCCGCAGCTCGACGAACATCGCGCGCGCCCCACTGCGGTCCTGGGGGGCGTGCTGTGCGCCCTGCAGGCCCGGCACGGCCTTCGCGCCCAGCTCGTCGTCGTCCCGTTCGTGCTCGCTCATCGTCCCGCCCGTCGCCCTTCCCCGAGCCCTCGCCTCCGTCCGGGCCGGGGAAACCCCGCTCCGCCGCTCCAGAGGCGCGCTCTGCACGGCACCGTCCTGATCCCGCTGCCCGTCGTCCGGGAAGCCGGCCTCCGCGGAGGGGTCCTCCGGGTGCGGCCTGGCCTGCTCGGGGATCCCGTCGATGCCGTCCCGCATGCGTCGGGAACCGTCCGCGGGGTCTGTGCCCCCGGCCGGTAGCTCCCGTGTGCCGCGCTCTTCGTCCCGCACCGGCCCGTCCCCGTTCCTCACGCCGGCCCGGGTCCCGCGCCGCGCTGTTTGTAGAGGCTGATCGACACGGTCCGGTCCTCGTCCACGGCCGACGAGACCTTGCCCGCCAGGGCCGACAGCACGGTCCAGGCGAAGGTGTCCCGCGAGGGCGCGTGGCCGTCGGTGGTCGGCGCCGAGACGGTGACCTCGAGCGAGTCGTCGACGAGCCGGAAGACACAGCTGAGCACTGAGCCGGGCACGGCCTGCTGGAGCAGGATCGCGCAGGCCTCGTCCACGGCGATGCGCAGGTCCTCGATCTCGTCCAGGGTGAAGTCCAAGCGGGCGGCGAGACCGGCCGTGGCCGTCCGCAGCACCGACAGGTAGGCACCCGCAGCCGGCAGCCGGACTTCCACGAAGTCCTGGGTCGCGGGCTCGCCTGCGATCTGGGACACCCTCACCTCCATGGTGGTACAAGCTTTACGGGGCCGAGGGTCGCCCCCCGGGTTAACGCGATACGTGGTTCAGCGGTGACGCTATCGCGCTCCGAACATTCCTGTCCCGGGACCCCAACCCCCTGGCGTCACTCACAGTAAAGCTGTGGATACGCTCCGTGTCTAGAGGTCCAGCGGGCCCAATTGGGAAGAGCGCGCGCCGGGTTGACGTACCCAGACGTCAGACGGTCGAACCGTCGGGATCGGAGCCCTGTTACAGGATCACATACAGGGTCACACGAGGACGTGGTCGACGAAGCACCACCGCCAGTTCTCGCCCGGTTCGAAGGTCCGCATCACCGGATGACCGGACTCCTCGTGGTGCCCCGTGGCATGCCGGTGGGGCGAGGAGTCGCAGCAGCCGACGTGGCCACAGGTCAGACACATCCGCAACTGCACCGGGTGCGTGCCTTCCGCGAGACACTCCGGGCAGGTCTCGTTCTGCGGTTCGGGTTCCGGGTGCGGCAGCGCGTCGGCGTGCGTGCACTGTTTCATGATTGCCAGGTTACGACGGGCGTGCGGGTGGCCGCGCGGAAAAAGAGGGCGGGCGAGGACGATGGACGTGATGCCGCTGCTGTTGCTGGTGGCGGGGAGCGCCGCGATCGCCGCGGCGGCCCGGCGGACGCCGGTGCCGGCCCCGCTGCTGCTGGTCGCGGCCGGACTGCTGGTCTCGTACGTCCCCGGCGTGCCGGACTACACCCTCGACCCCGAGGTCGTCCTCCCCCTCCTGCTGCCCCCGCTGCTGTACACGTCGGCCGGCGACAGCTCCTACCTCGACCTGCGTGCCCAGGTGAGGCCCGTGGCGCTGCTGTCGGTGGGATACGTCCTCTTCGCGACCTTCGTCGTCGGCTGGGCCGTCTACCGGCTCGTCCCCGGGATGCCGCTGCCCGCCGCGCTGGTGCTGGGCGCGGTGGTGGCGCCGCCGGACGCGGTCGCGGCGACGGCGGTCGCGCGCCGGGTCGGGCTGCCCTCCCGGATCACCACGATCCTCCAGGGCGAGTCCCTCATGAACGACGCCACCGCGATCACCGCCTACAAGGTGGCCCTCGCCGCGGCCGTCGGAGAGGGCGCCACCTGGCTCGGCGGGATCGGCGAGTTCCTGCTCGCGGCGTTCGGCGGCGTCGGTGTCGGCCTGGTCCTGATGGCCCCCCTCCACTGGCTGCGCACGCATCTGAAGGAGCCCCTGCTCCAGAACACGCTCTCCCTGCTCATCCCGTTCGTCGCGTACGGCGTCGCCGAGCAGCTGCACGCCTCCGGTGTCCTCGCGGTCGTGGTCGTCGCCCTCTACCTCGGGCACCGCGCGTGGGAGGTCGACTTCGCCACCCGGCTCCAGGAGGAGGCGGTGTGGAAGATGGTCGCCTTCGTCCTGGAGTCCGCGGTCTTCGCGCTCATCGGACTGCAGTTGCCGGTCGTCCTCAAGGGCCTCGGGGAGTACAAGGGCGTGGAGGCCGTCTGGTACGCGGTGGTCGTCTTCCTGGTGGTGGTCGTGACCCGGTTCGTGTGGGTGTACCCGGCGGCCTTCCTGCCGCGCCTGCTGTCGCGGCGGATCAGGGAGCGGGAGCCGAACCCCACCTGGAAGGGCGCGATGGTCACCGCGTGGGCCGGGATGCGCGGAGTGGTCTCCCTGGCCATCGCCTTCTCCGTCCCCCGCACGATCCACGGCGGAGAACCCTTTCCGCACCGCAATCTGATCCTCTTCCTGACCTTCACCACGGTCATCGGCACGCTGGTCGTCCAGGGCGTGACCCTGCCCCCGCTGATCCGTCTGCTGAAGTTCCCCGGCCGGGACCAGCAGGCCGAGACGCTCGCCGAGGCCAACGCCCAGGCCCAGGCCTCCCGGGCCGCCGAGCGGCGCCTCGACGAGCTCCTATCCGACGAGCGCAACGCCCTGCCCCCGCCGCTCGCCGACCGCCTGCGCACGGTCCTGGAGCGCCGCCGCAACGCCGTCTGGGAGCGGCTCGGCGCGGTCAACCCCGTGACCGGGGAGACGGTCGACGACACCTACAGCCGGCTGTCCCGCGAGATGATCAGCGCCGAGCGCGAGGTCTTCGTCCGGTTGCGCGACCACCGCTACATCGACGACGAGATGCTGCGCACGCTGCTGCGCAGGCTGGATCTGGAGGAGGCGGCGGCGTACCGCGAGGCCGCGTAGGGGCGCGGCTCAGGGGAACGGGCGGCCGGTGACCACGGCGGCGACGGTCGTCCCGCGCGGGAAGGCGCCCTCACTCGTGAGAGTGAGAAGGCCATAGAGCATTTTGGCGACATACAGACGCTCCACGGGCAGGCCGTGGCGGGCCTCGAAGTCCTCGGCGAAGGCGTCGAGGGCGGGGGTGGTGCGGGCGTAGCCGCCGAAGTGGAAGCGGTCGTCCAGGGACCAGGTGCCGCGGCGGGCGCCGAAGGCGCGCTCCTGGAGGGCCTGTATCTCCGCGGTCAGGAAGCCGCCTTTGAGGACGGGTATGCCCAGGGCGCGCTGGTCCGGGGCCAGCCCGGCGGCCGTACCGGCGAGGGTGCCGCCGGTGCCGCAGGCGAGGGCGACGATGTCGGCGTGGCCGCGCAGTTCCCGGCCTAGGGCCCGGCAGCCGCGGACGGCTTCGGCGTTGCTGCCGCCTTCGGGGACGACGTACGCGTCCCGCGCGCCGAGTGTGCGCAGGAGGGCGGCCAGGGTCTCGGGTTCGGCCTTGCGGCGATATGTCGATCTGTCGATGAAGTGCAGGCGCATGCCGTCGGCCTCGCACCGGGCCAGGGACGGGTTGCGGGGACGGTCGGCCAGCTCCTGGCCGCGGACCACGCCGATGGTGGCCAGACCGAGGAGGCGGCCGGCGGCGGCGGTGGCCCGCAGGTGGTTGGAGTACGCGCCGCCGAAGGTCACGATGGCGCGGCCGGCCGCCGCCTCCAGGTTCGGGGCCAGCTTGCGCCACTTGTTGCCGATCAGGTCCGGGTGGATCAGGTCGTCGCGCTTGACGAGGAGACGGACGCCGTGGCTCGTGAACCGGTCGTCGGCCAGCTCCCGGAGGGGGGAGGGGAGGTGGGGGCGGAGCGCTTCGGGGCCGGTCACGGGTTCATTGTCCACGGCACCCCGGTGGTCACTGCTTCAGGCGTGCCTTGATCCGTTCCCGCAGCGAGGCCATCGTGAAGCCCCTCGGGTCCGACTTCCCCGGCTGCCACTCCAGATGGCCGATGACCGAGCGTTCCGTCCAGCCGTGGTGGCGGCAGACGGCGGCGGCGGCCTTCTCGATGGCGCTCAGCTGGACCTCGGGCCAGGGGTCCACGCCGTCGCCGAGGTTCTCGCACTCGAAGCCGTAGAAGTACTGGTTGCCGTCGGTGTTGCTCTCGTTGTCCGGCGGCAGCCCCTTCTCGGCGATCACGGCGCGCAGTACGTCGTCGTCGCCGAGCCCGGCGTGGTTGGCGCGGCCGTAGCCGACCAGGTGGACCCTGCCGTCCTTGGTGATCACGCCGTGGCAGAGCGGGCCCGGCAGGCCGGTGTAGCCGTCCCGGCAGAGGTCCACCGTCCGTTCGCTGCCCTTGGTCACCGTGTGGTGGATCATCACGCCGTGGACGGGACCCCACAGTCCCTTGTGGTTGCGGTTGTGATGCTGCCATTCGCCGACCTCGACGACGGTGAGGCCCTCCGCTCTCAGGGTGTTCAGAAAACCGCTCGCGGTCATGGGTGACGCCATGGCCGCCTCCTTCGCGCTGTGCTGGGCGGCAGCCGGTCGCGACCGCCTCGTACAGCTGCTACTACCGAAACCAGATGTCCCGTTATGCATCATTCGCACACTGTGCGAGCCGATCCGGACAACTTCCGCAATCCAGGCAGGCGGTAAGTGGAGTCCCTCTGTTTTCCCGCTAGTGCGATGATCCAATCCCGCTCTTTCGGGTAATGGATCAGACACGCTCCGTGATGGGAGGCTGGGTGCGAGACCGATGCCCGGCGCACTTCCGTGCCGGAGCATGACCGGGAGGGCAATTCTCTATGTCGGTAGGCGAGTCGGTAGGCGACGAGGTCCGCGCGGAACAGAGCAGGCCGCAGCAGAGCCTGAACACCGCGGCGGCGCGGAACCTGGCCACGACCACCAAGTCCGCACCCCAGATGCAGGAGATCAGCTCCCGCTGGCTCCTGCGGATGCTGCCGTGGGTGAACGTGCAGGGCGGCACGTACCGGGTCAACCGGCGACTGGCGTACGAGCTCGGCGACGGCCGCATCACCTTCGTGAAGACCGGCGCCCGCGTCGAGGTCATCCCGGGCGAACTGGCGGAACTGCCGGTTCTGCGGTCGTACGAGGACCAGGACGTGTTCTCGGAGCTGGCCCAGCGCTGCCGGCAGCGCGACTTCGCCCCGGGCGAGGTGATCGTCTCCTTCGGCAGCCAGACCGACGAGGTCTATCTGCTCGCCCACGGCAGGGTGGAGAAGGTCGGCACCGGCCCCTACGGCGACGACGCGGTCCTCGGCGTCCTCGCCGACGGCGCGTACTTCGGCGACCAGGCGCTGCTCGACCCGGACGCGATCTGGGAGTACACCGCCCGCGCGGACACCGCCTGCACCGTGCTGATCCTCTCCCGGCAGGACTTCGAGGAGGTCGCCGCGCGCGCCGACTCACTGCGCGAGCACGTCGAGCGGCAGCGCTCGATCCCGCGGCAGCGCACCAACAAGTACGGCGAGAAGGCGGTCGACCTCGCCGCCGGCCACAGCGGCGAGCCGGACATCCCGCACACCTTCGTCGACTACGAGGCCAGCCCGCGCGAGTACGAGCTGAGCATCGCGCAGACCGTGCTGCGCATCCACACGCGCGTGGCCGACCTCTACAACCAGCCGATGAACCAGACCGAGCAGCAACTCCGGCTCACCGTCGAGGCATTGAAGGAGCGCCAGGAGCACGAGCTGATCAACAACCGCGAGTTCGGCCTGCTCAGCAACTGCCAGTACGACCAGCGGCTGCAGCCGCACGACGGCGTGCCCGGCCCGGACGACATGGACGAGCTGCTCAGCAGGCGGCGCGGCACCAAGCTGTTCCTCGCCCACCCGCGCGCGATCTCCGCGTTCGGCCGCGAGCTGAACAAGCGCGGACTCGTCCCGGAGACCGTCGACATGGGCGGCAACCGCATCCCCACCTGGCGCGGGGTGCCGATCTTCCCGTGCAACAAGATCCCGGTCACCGAGGCACGCACGACCTCGATCATCGCCATGCGTCTGGGAGAGGAGGAACAGGGCGTCATCGGGCTGCGCCAGTCCGGCATCCCGGACGAGATCGAGCCGAGCCTGTCCGTGCGCTTCATGGGCATCAACGAACAGGCCATCATCAAGTACCTGGTCACGGCCTACTACTCGGCCGCGGTCCTGGTGCCGGACGCGCTGGGTGTGCTGGAGAACGTCGAGATCGGCCGCTGGCGGTGACGCTCACGCACCTCGCCGCCGTGTCCCCGGACGCCGACGCGGGTAGACCTTCCGGGAACGCGCTCAGCCGGGGCGGCAACGCCACCGTCCGCGGACTCCGCGAGGGGGACCCATGGCCGAGTTCATGACCGAGACGAAGCAGCGCCCAGCGGGGTCGCCGCGGCTCGGTGAAATGTCCGACGGGCAGGAGGCCACGGCGGTCCTGGACCGCGCCCGCGCCTGGGTCGACCCCGCACTGCGCGCCGCCGTCGAGTCGTTGCCCGGCTCGATGCGGCGGATCGCGCGGTACCACTTCGGGTGGGAGCACGCGGACGGCACCCCGGCGGCCGGCCACGCGGGCAAGGCCATACGTCCCGCGCTCGTCCTCGCGGCGGCCGACGCGCTGGGCGGACCGGGGGCGAGGGCGGCGGCCGTACGGGCTGCCGCCGCGGTGGAGCTGGTCCACAACTTCACGCTGCTGCACGACGACGTGATGGACCGCGACACTTCGCGCCGGCACCGGCCCACGGTGTGGACCGTGTTCGGCGACGCCGACGCGATCCTCGCCGGGGACGCCCTGCAGGCGCTGGCCCTCCGGCTGCTCGCCGAGGACCCGCACCCCGCGTCCGGGGCGGCGGGCGCCCGGCTCGCGGCGTGCGTCGTCGAGCTGTGCGCCGGTCAGCACGCGGACACGGCCATGGAGCAGCGCGCCCCGGACGAGGTCACGCTCGACGAGGCGCTCGTCATGGCCGAGGCCAAGACCGGCGCGCTGCTGGGGTGCGCCTGTGCGCTCGGCGCGCTGTACGCGGGAGCGACGGCGGACGACGTGGCGGCGCTGGACGCCTTCGGCCGCCAGGCCGGGCTCGCCTTCCAGCTGATCGACGACGTCATCGGCATATGGGGCGACCCCGACCGCACCGGCAAGCCGGTCGGCGCCGACCTCGCGGCCCGTAAGAAGTCGCTGCCCGTCGTCGCGGCGCTCACTTCCGGCACCCCGGCCGCCCTCGAGCTCGCCGAGCTGTACTCGATGCCGTACGAGAAGGAGGGCGCCGAGGGGATCGCCCGTACCGCACAGGCGGTGGAACGGGCGGGCGGCCGGGACTGGGCGCAGGCCCAGGCGGCCGACCGGATGGCCCGGGCGATGCAGGAGCTGGCCCGCGCGGTACCGGAGCCGGAGGCGGCGGGCGCCCTGCTGGCGCTGGCGGAGTTCGTGACCCGGCGCAGCAGCTAGCCGACGGCCGACGGCCGTGGAAAGACCCCGGAGTCTCCGGGACCGCGCGGCTCCTGACCCCGCGCGGTCACCGGGGGCTCCGGCCCGGCGGGTCCCGCACATCCCCACGGTGTGCGGGGCCCGTCCCCGTCCAGGACGCCCGGCACAGTGGACGTACACCGGGAAGCGCTGAACCGCCGTCCGCCCTACCCTGGGGACATGGGCAGCGAGGAACGCCTCTGTCCGGTCTGCGGACAGCCCGTCGAGACCGTCGTCCGGCGGCACAAGACCCTGGGCGCCTGGGTCCCGGTGTGGGGCCCCGGGCCCTGCCGCAACCCCGACTGCGCGGCGAACCCGGCCGGGCAGCCGCGGCCCCCGGCCCCCGAGCAACCGCCCCCCGCCCCGACGCCACCGGCCCCGACGGCCCCCGTGAACGAGGCGCAGCAGCAGGACCCCGGCCCGTAGCGTGGCCGTATGACGAAACCGGCGTACATCCTGCATCTCACCGAACGCTCCCTGTGGGACGCCGCCCGCGAGCGCGGCACCTACGAGATGGCGACCCGTGGCCGCACCCTCCAGGAGCAGGGCTTCATCCACTTCTCCACCCGCGACCAACTCCCGCGCGTCGGCGCCTTCCTGTACGGCTCCTATGACGGCCCCGACGACCTGGTGGTCCTGGTCGTCGACCCCGCGCGGCTCGACGTACCAGTGAAGTACGAGGCCATGGAGCCGGGCGGCGAGGAGTTCCCGCATGTGTACGGACCGGTGCCGGTCGGCGCCGTGGTCGAGGTGGAGCCCTGGGGCTGACGGCGCCCTACGCCGGTGGCAGCCCGCCCGTCTCCGGGTCCCGGCCGGTCAGGCAGTAGACGCCGCCGGACGGATCGCGCAGCACCGTCCAGTGGGTGCCCGCGGCGACGAAGGACGCCCCCAGGGCCTCGTGGTGCGCCCGGGCCGCCGGAATGTCGGCGCAGGCCAGGTCGAGGTGCGCGGAGGCGGCCCGTTCCTCGCCGAGCCGCTGGAGCAGGACGCGGACCGGCAGGCCCGGCGGCGGTCTGAGCACCCGGAACTCGGGCAGCGAGCCGGTCAGCAGCTCCCAGCCGGTCAGCCCGGCCCAGAAGGCGGTCTCGGCGTCGTACGCGGAGGGCGGTATGTCCAGGCACACCTGGTCCAGCCTGCTGCCCGCGACCACCGGCGGCCGTACCGACTCCCCGTGCCACGGCACCGCGCAGAACGCCTGCCCGGCGGGCGACCGCAGTACGGCCCAGCCCTCGTGCCGGGCCACCAGGTCCGCGCCGAGTTCCCGGGCCGACTCCACCAGCGCGGCCACGTCCTCCACACAGAGGTCGATATGCGCACCACCGCCCGAGGCGACCCCCTGCAGCTTCACACAGGCGTCGGTCCCGGCATCGGGGACGAGCGTCACGAACTCGCCGTCGTCTCCACGGGCTTCGGACAGCCGGGTGCCGGTGACGGCCGTCCAGAAACTCCGGGCGCGCTCCAGTCCCGCCACCGGCCGGTCGACGAAGGCGTACGTCCAGCGGATGTTCACGCGTCCACCCGCTCGATGAACCGCAGCATGTTCCCGGCCGGGTCCCGGAACGCGCAGTCGCGCACCCCGTACGGCTGGTCCGTAGGCTCCTGCAGCACATCGCCGCCGGCATCCCGGACCCGCGCGTACAGGGCGTCGCAGTCGCGGGTGGTGAAGATGACCCCGCGCAGAATGCCCTTGGCGAGCAGTTCGGCCATCGCCTCCCGGTCGGCGGGCGAGGTGTCCGGGTTCGCGGCGGGCGGCTCCAGCACGATCTCCACGTCCGGCTGGAGCGGGGAACCGACGGTCACCCACCGCATCCCCTCGAAGCCGACGTCGTTGCGGATCTCCAGGCCCAGGACGTCGACGTAGAAGGCCAGCGCCTTGTCGTGGTCGTCGACGGCGATGAAGCACTGCGCGAGTTTCAGGTCCATGGGCACACGCTAGTTCGGGGGTGCCGGAAGCGCCGCCTCAGCTCATGGACCAGACGTAGGGGTCGTGTTCGGCGGGGGCGGGGGCGGGACGAGGCGTGGGGGACTGGATGCCGGAGCTGGCGGCGAGGGCCGCGCGGACGTCGCGCTCCTTCACGGTCGGGATCACGTCCGGTGGCGTGTCCGAGCGCGCGGCCCGTATCCGCACCAGCGCCGCGGCCTCGTCCAGCAGACCGATCGCCGAACCGGGCAGGGACTGGTCGGGGACGTGGTCCCGCGCGAGGGCGGCGGCGACCTCCAGGGCGTTGGCGAAGAGCAGCACGTTGTGGTGGTTTTCCAGGCGCTTGCCGACGGTGCGGAGGATGTTCCGTACGTCGTCCTCGGACGGCTCCTCGATGAACACCGGCTGGATGAGCCGGTCGATGCCCGGATCCGGCTCCCGCCGCTCGTACTGCGCACGCCCGCAGTCGCCCAGGACGAAGAGGCCGGGAAGGCCGAGCAGAGGCCGGAACAGGCCGAAGGGTGTGGTGACGCCGTCGGGCAGGTGCAGGGGGGTCAGGGCGTGGTCGAGGTGGAGGACGATGTGCGGACTGTTCCTGAACTCCTCCAGCAGATCGGTGATGAGGGCGCTGCCCCGGGCCCGGTGCTGCGGGTCGGCGAGGATGGCGCCGAGGTCCAGCGCGCGGACGGTGTGGTCCCGAAGGGCCGTCGGGAGGCGTCCCTCCGCGATCGCCGAGGCGACACCGACGGCCACGGCCTTCTTGCCGACGCCGGGCTCCCCCGTGAGCAGGGGCACGTTGCGCTGGTGGCGGGTGAGTACCTGGATCACCCGGTCGATCTCCGCGGTCCGGCCGACGACGGGGCGCGGAACGAGCGCACGGGTGACGGCGTGGAGGAGGCCGGGCGCCTCGTCGGACGCGGGACGGACGGCCTTCGGCTCCCCGCTGACCGATCCCCGCACCCGGTCGAGTTCCACCCCGTTCGCGACCAGGACCTCCACGGCCGTGCCGCCGCCCACGGCGATCAGGGCGAGGAGGACGTGCACCGGCTCCACGGCCGCGGAGCCGAGTCGATCGGCCTCGACGCAGGCTTGCCGGATGACCTCACTGGCCCGCGAGCTCAAGGGGAGGGGACCCGGTGACGGCGCACCGACGCCCATACCGCGGGCGCCGAGCACCGCCCCGCGGATCTGTGCGGCCGGGACGCCGAGCAGCCGTTCGGTCTCCTCGCGCGCCACGGCGACCAGACCCAGCAGGAGGTGTTCCGTACCGATGTAGTGGTGGTTGAGCAGCCGCGCCTCCTCGGCCCCCTCGGTGGTGACCCGCCGCGTCTGCTCGCTGAACCGCTCCATCAGCCCGCCCCCGCCTCTTCGCACCCCGCCAGATCCGCCCGCGCCCTGCGCGTGTGCGGATGCTCCGCCCCCAGCACCCGCTCCCGCTCCACCACCAGCTGCCGCAGCAACGCCACCGCCTCGTCCCGCCCGCCGGTCAGGGCGAGGTTGCGGGCCAGGATGTGCCGGGTGCGCAGGGTGTGCGGGTGCTCGGCACCCAGGACGCGGCCCCGGTCGGCGAGGAGGACGCGGAGCATGCCGACGGCCTCCTCGCGGTGCCCCGCCTCGCCGAGGTTGACGGCGAGGAACTGCCGGGTGCGCAGGGTGTCCTCGTGGTCGGGGCCGAGGAGCCGTACCTGGTCGGCGAGGAGCTGCCGGAGCAGACCGGCGGCCTCCACGGGGGTGCCGGCGCCGCCCAGGCTGTGCGCGTAGGACTGGCGGGTGCGCAGGGTCTCGGCGTCCTCGGGCCCGAGGATCCGGGTCTGTTCGTCGAGGATCTTCTGCAGTTCCTCGGCCGCGCCCTTCCAGTCCCCGGCCTTGCCCTGTTCGACGGCGGCGACGTGCCGTCTGCGCAGCTCCGGTCCGGCGGTCGCGGCGAAGGCTCGGTTGATGCCCAGGGCGATCCGGTGGGCGGTCCCGGCGCCCCGGTTGAGCGGGGTGGGCAGGCCCTCGGCCTCCATGATCGCGCGCAGTCGCCGGTAGAGGTCTTCGATGGTGAGCAGCTCGGGCCCGCCGACCACGCCCTCCCGCAGCAGCCGCATGAACCGGCCGGAGAACGCGGTGTGGTCCTCGTCGCGCAGGGCGAGGGCGACCTGGTCGCGCTGTGCCGAGGTCAGCACATAGGTGCCGGCCACCTCCAGCTGCCCGATCCGCTCGGCCTCGCCGCCGGAGAGCGAGTCGGAGACGGCGCGGCCGGAGAAGCAGCAGTCGAGGACCACCACCTTGGTCTCGGCGGGGCTGTCCAGCACGGCGTCGCGCAGCTTGTCGTACTCCAGGGAGTTGAACTCGGGCGCCGCCCACTCGCTGTCCGGCAGCGCCAGGTACAGCTCGTGGCGCCGGCCGCTGACCAGCCCGTGCCCCGCGTAGTACACCAGGAGCAGGTCCTCCGCCTCGGCCACGGCGGCCCGCAGCCGCCCGCCGACGGCCCTGAGGTCGCCCTCGTCGAGCAGCATCGTGCAGTGGCTGTCGGGGACCAGCCCGTAGTACCGGTCGGTGAAGAGTCCGGCCAGGTCGGTGATGGTCCGGTCAACGGCCGGGAGGTCGGGCAGGGCCGGGTCGGAGTACCGACTGGCGCCGATCAGCACGACCCGGGAGCGGTGGGGGTCGGGGAGGCGCACGTCAGTCCCGTACGCCCTGGTCCGGCCCCTCCTCGCGGGCCTGCCGCAGGAGCCGCTCCACGTCCTCGGTGTCGACCCGCTTGGCGTCGATCTCGACCTCGCGGCCGTCGTCCAGCCGGACCTTCAGGCGGATGTCGCCGCGGCGCGGCTGGGCGAGCCAGGTGCGCAGACAGGACGCGAGCACGGTGAGCGGGCCGCCCGCTCCGAGCAGTACGGTCACCGTGTCCAGCGCGGTGCCCAGTTGCCCCGGCTCGGGGGCGCCCCCGGTCAGCCGGACCCTGCCGGCGAGTGCCGGCTCGCCTCTGAGCCAGTCGGTCAGCGACTCGGCGTCCTTGACCGGGTCCTCGCTCAGGACGGAGATGAGTGCGGTTGCCACGGCTCCCCCGACTTCCTCAATGACCTTGATTGGCAACGTTGTTGAGAAGAGCCAGTGTAGGGCGGCCGGGACGGGCGGCGCGGCGCGACGCCCCGTCAGTAGGGGCGGCGCCGCGGCCGGGTGAAGGTGCGGGCCACGCAGGACGGGATCACCGCGCCCTCCTCGTGCGAGCGCGCCCGGTAGGAGCTCGGCGTCTCGCCGACCAGTTCGGTGAAACGGGAGCTGAAGGAGCCGAGGGAGGTGCAGCCGACGGCGAGGCACACCTCCGTGACACTGAGGTCGCCGCGGCGCAGCAGCGCCTTGGCCCGCTCGACACGGCGGGTCATGAGGTAGCTGTACGGCGTCTCCCCGAAGGCCCTGCGGAAGCTGCGCTGGAAGTGGCCGGGGGACATCAGCGCGGTGCGCGCGAGTTCGGCCATGTCCAGGGGCTCGGCGTACTCGCGGTCCATACGGTCGCGGGTCCGGCGCAGGCGTACCAGGTCTTCGAGACTCACCTCGCCAGCATGGCACGCACGGCGCGAGTGCGGGCGCCGTACCTCGACGGACCCTTCGCCTCCGGTTCGCCGGGTGTTGACCCGCGCTTGCTTTCCTCGGGGAATGGACCACATCACGTTCCTCGTGGCGGTCGTCATCGTCACGGCGTTGGCCTTCGACTTCACCAACGGATTCCACGACACGGCGAACGCGATGGCCACGTCCATCGCCACCGGCGCGCTGAAGCCGAGAACCGCGGTGCTGGTGAGCGGTGTCCTCAACGTGGCCGGCGCCTTCCTGTCCACGGAGGTCGCCAAGACGATCTCCGGCGGGATCGTGGACGACACCCTCGTCACCCCGGGGATGATCTTCGCGGGGCTGGTCGGGGCGATCCTGTGGAACCTGCTGACCTGGCTGGCGGGGCTGCCGTCGAGCTCCTCGCACGCGCTGTTCGGCGGACTGATCGGGGCCGTCTGGGCCGGTGCGGGCTCGCACGGCGTGCACTTCGACAAGGTGGTCGAGAAGGTGCTGATCCCGGCCGTGGCCTCACCGGTGGTGGCGGGCGTGGCGGCGCTGACAGCCACCTACCTCGCCTACAAACTCACCGCCCGGACCCGGAAGGACTCGGTCACCAAGGGCTTCCGCCTCGGCCAGATCGCCTCCGCCTCGCTGGTCTCGCTCGCGCACGGCACCAACGACGCGCAGAAGACCATGGGCGTCATCACGCTGACGCTGATCTCGGCGGGTGCGCTGGGGCACGACGCGGGACCGCCGGCCTGGGTGATCGCCTCGGCCGGGCTGGCCATTGGCCTCGGCACCTATCTCGGCGGCTGGCGGATCATCCGCACGATGGGCAAGGGCCTCACCGAGATCCAGTCACCGCAGGGCTTCGCCGCCGAGACGGCCTCCACGACCGTCATCCTGACCTCCGCCCACCTCGGCTTCGCCCTGTCCACCACCCAGGTCGCCTCGGGCAGCATCCTCGGCGCGGGCGTCGGCCGGCGCCTGGCGGAGGTCCGCTGGGGTGTCGCGGGCCGGATGGTGGTCGCCTGGCTGATCACGCTGCCCGCGGCGGCCCTGGTCGGCGGCCTCGCGGCGAGCGTGGTCAAGCACGGCGGCAACACCGGCACCGTGGTGATCGCCCTGGTCGCCGTCGCCCTCGCCACGGCCATCGTCGCCGCCTCGCGCCGCAACCCGGTGAGCGCGCACAACGTCAACGACCACCACGAGGTCACCATCCGCACCCCGGCTCCGACGAACGTCGGCACGGCCGCCTGAGCCGCGGAGATCAGAAGGGTTCATCATGCGTCTGGACTGGTCCGCCCTCGGCGAGGTCACCGCGGTCAGCATCGGCGTCACGGTCGCCGTGGTGGCCGTCTTCGCCCTCGGCGTCCTCGGCCTCGCCCGCGCCGAAGGCACCCGCGAACACCCCGGGGGAGGCAGCTCGGCCATGGGCCTCGCCCAGGCGGGCCTGTGCTTCGTCGCGTGCGCGGCGGTGGTGGCGTACGGGATCTACCTGATCGTGCCTCAGTTCCACTGAGCCCCGGCCGTGCCGTGTTCCCCGACGCGCGGGTCACGCCCTCGCCGCGTCGTACTCCTCGCGCGCCTTCTCGATCGCCGCCATCCGCTGCTCCGTCCAGTGCGCGAGGGCGCGGACCTGTTCGGCGGCCTCGCGGCCGAGGTCCGTGAGCGAGTAGTCGACGCGGGGCGGGATCACGGGCTTGGCGTCGCGGTGGACCAGACCGTCACGCTCCAGCGTCTGCAGCGTCTGGGTCAGCATCTTCTCGCTGACCTTGCCGATCTCCCGGCGCAGTTCGCCGAAGCGGTAGGAGCGGTCCAGCAGCGCGATCAGGACCAGGGTGCCCCAGCGGCTGGTCACGTGCTCCATGGCCACGCGATGGGGGCACATCGCGTCGCCTCCGGCGCCGCGTACACGGTCCACGAGCGTCATCTCACTTACCTCCACACCCGTACCCTACTTCGAGGTCGGCACTTGCGGCCGGATAGTGCACCCAGTCGCCCCCGAGCCGGGAAATAGCTGGTCATACGCACATTTTCGAGCTCGGCGGCGGAGTAGGGTGAAGACCCGGGGGTTCTCCAAGGGATGTGAGAGCGCCATGACCCTCCTCGCCGTGGCTGTGTTGCTACTCGTGATCGCCGTCGGAATCGCTCTGATCCACCGGCTCAACGCTCAGCACAATGAACGGATCGCGGCCTTCCACTACAGCGATGCCCTGCCGGGGATCGGCCGCCGCCCCCGGAGGCACCGCCGGCCGACGGCGGACGGGCCCGCCGACCCGCCTCACCACGACAGCGGTCGCGGATGACATCGACTTCGGCCCGACTGGGGGCGGTGGGTGTGACGCCGACGCGTCACACCCACCGATACGACGCCCGCGCTGACGCCGCGTCGGCCCGTCGGGAATCGGCGAGGAGTACCCTGGTGATTACCGAGAGCATTTCGTACACCGGCTTCCACGCCGGCGTCGTTCCCGGCGATTCACGGCAACCGGGCCGGGTCACGACCGGCCCGGGGTTGGGTTCGCGTCATGACCGCCACCATTCTGTCGACGCCCGCGGTCGAAGACCGTATCCCTGCTGCGTTGCCGCTCCGACTCGTGCTGGCACCTGACGGCACAGCCCCGGCACTGATCAACGGTGCCTGGTGGCCCCGCTCCCGCGACCTGACGGCGGAGCTTCCGGCGCTCATCGACGTGCTCGACCCGCTGTGGGGACGGATCACCCGAGTTACGGTGAACCCCACGTTCTGGCCGGTCATCCCGCGAAAGGTGCCGGTCCACGGGCACGTGGTCCACGTCGGCTGGTTCGAGGCCGAGCAGGACCCGCACAAGCTGTTGCTGCTCTCCTACACCGTCGGCCGCTGGGACCTGCTGGTGATCCCACCGGAGGCAGAGCCGGCCACCGCGGTCCGGCTGATGGCCACGGCCACCGACCCGACGCGGACCCTCACGGCGAGCGGTCTGATCCATGAGGCCGAACGTTTCCGGATCGCGGCGGAGGAAGCGGCCGACTCGGACTCGGTCCGCGAGGCGGTCTGGGAATCCGAAGGCGGGCACGACGCCTGAGTCGAGGCAGCCGTCGGCTCAGTCCACGAGGGTGAGGTGGTCGGCGGCGCCCCCGCGCCATTCGATCAGGAGGAGGGTCGCGTCGTCGCTGGTGCGGCCGCCCCGTTGTTGCTTCAGGGCGTGGGAGAGCGAGCGCACCACCGCTCGTACCCCCTTCTCCGTGTCTTCGATGCGGTTGACCCAGTGGATGAGTTGTTCCTCGCCGAACTGCTCTTCACCGGCTTCGTGTTCCTCGATCAGGCCGTCGGTGAAGCACAGCACCCGGTCACCGCGGCGGAGCATCTGCTCGCTGATCCGGGGTTGTTCGCCGCCGAAGCCGACCGGCAGGGTGGTCGGGCCCGCCAGTTGCCGGAGGACCCGGTGGTCGCGGATCAGCAGTGGCGCGGGGTGGCCCGCGTTGACCCACTGCAGGTGGCCCGTTGTGATGTTCAGACGCATCATCTGCGCGGTGACGAAGTGCTCGGGCCCGAACTGCTCGGCGATGGCCCGGTCCATGAACGTGTAGATCTCGGACAGGCCGATGTCGGCGCGTCTGGCGTGCCGGTAGGCCCCGACGGCGACGGTCGCCATCGTGGCGGCGTCCAGGCCGTGGCCCATCGCGTCGACCATGGCCACGTGCAGGATGTCCTCGTTGAGGGCGTAGTCGAAGCTGTCGCCCGCGACGCCGTAGGCGGGCTCCAGGATTCCGGCGACCGCTGCCTGCGGGACGGACATCGCCAGCGGCGGCAGCAGGGACCACTGGATCTCCGCGGCCACGCTCATCGGTTCGCGGCGCCGGGCGAGGAAGAACTGGTCGGTGTAGCTGTGCTTGGTGACGAGCATGTCGGCGACCAGGCCGGCCAGCCTGCGCAGGAGCCGCCGGTCGTCGTCATCGACGTGGTCCAGGGTGAGGACCATCACTCCCACCTGGTCGCTGCCGTCCAGCAACGGCAGGTACATCCGGACGCCGTCGGCCTTCGGCACCTCGACAGTGGTCGCCTGCAGGAAGGCCGTGCCGGCGGGAGAGTCACCGATCGGCTCGGCCTCGCCGACCACCAGCCGCCGGCCCGGCAGCGGCACCAGCACCAGCTGGCCGTAGTCCTGCAGCAGGATCGAGACGTCCCGGCCACCGACCCTGGCGACCTCTTCCGCGATCAGCGGGCCGATCAGCTGTGGCGGCATCTCGTGTGCCCGGTCCAGCAGCACCCCCAGCAGCCGCTCACCGAAGCCTTCAGAACGGTCCGTGAGGCCGTTGTCCGTACGCCGCTCGCCCTGCGCCATAGCCGCGCCCCTGCATCGGTGTCTTCCGACACGACCGCGATCACTCCTTCCAGGGTGACGCGGCAGACCGACCCGGGGTGCTTATTTCGCTGAACGCGGCATGTCATGTCACACATGGCGGCCGGGCGCGCGTACGGCCGGGAAAAAGACCGCACCCGGACCGTCATGGACGCCATACTCGGCGGCCTGCGGCCCGGGTGCGGAAAAAGGGAGACGCTGCAACCAACATAATCGCAGGTCAGAGGGCATGATCGAAGATCAGGCCTTCTTGGTCTCCCAGAAGATCTTGTCGATCTGGGCGATGTAGTCCAGGGCCTTCTGGCCCGTCGCCGGGTCGGTGGACGCCTTGGCGGCCGAGAGGGCCTTCAGGGTGTCGTTGACCAGCTGGTGCAGCTCCGGGTACTTCTCGAAGTGCGGGGGCTTGAAGTAGTCGCTCCAGAGCACGGAGACGTGGTGCTTGGCGAGCTCCGCGCGCTGCTCCTTGATGACGGTGGCACGCGCCTGGAAGTGCGGGTCGTCGTTGGCGGCCATCTTTTCCTGGACGGCCTTCACCGACTCCGCCTCGATGCGGGCCTGGGCCGGGTCGTACACACCGCAGGGCAGGTCGCAGTGCGCGCTGACCTTGACCTTGGGGGCAAACAGGCGGGAAAGCATGGAGCATTCCTTCCTCGTGATCGTCTTCTCAGGTGGGACATTACTCCCTGCGAGACGGGTTTTCGCGAGTGCCCCCTAGGGCTTAGGACAAAAGTCCGGGGTCAGACTGAGACTGGTGGAGGAACGGACCGGGGAGGTGCCGGGGATGCCGGAGCTGTCGCAGGAGACCGAACGGGGGAGGGCCGTCCCGCCCTTCGGGCTGGCGGAGGTGACCGGGCCGTCCATGGTGCCCACGCTCTACCACGGGGATCAGCTCGTGGTGCAGTACGGGGCCCGGATCAGGCCGGGTGACGTGGTCGTCCTGCGTCATCCCTTCCAGCAGGACCTGCTCGTCGTCAAGCGCGCGGTGGAGCTGCGCGAGGGCGGCTGGTGGGTGCTCGGGGACAACGCGTACGCGGGAGGGGACAGCACCGACTACGGGCCCGTGCCGGAGGATCTGATTCTCGGCCGGGTCCGGTTGCGGTACAGGCCGCTCAGGGCCGGTCAGCGCTCGCCGCTGGCGCTGGTGCGCTGGGCGCTGTCGGCCGCGAGGCCCGTCTTGACCGACCGGTCGGCCTCCAGGCGCTTGCGGGCGCGGTAGGCGGCCACGTTGGCGCGGGTCGCGCAGCGGTCCGAGCAGTAGCGCCGGGAGCGGTTGGTGGACGTGTCGAGGTAGGCGTTGCGGCAGGGGGCCGCCTCGCACAGGCCGAGGCGGTCGACGCCGTACTCGGTCAGGTGGAACGCCAGGCCCATCGCGGCGATCGCCGCGTAGCCCGCGGTGGCGTTCGACGGGTGGTCGGCCAGGTGCATGTGCCACAGCGGGCGGCCGTCCTCGTCGCGGAAGTCGTGTCCGGAGATCTGCGGGCTCACCGGGAACTCCAGCAGCAGGGAGTTCAGCAGGTCCACCGCGAGGGTCTCGTCGCCGGTGTCGGCCGCCTCGAAGACCGCGCGCAGCCGGGCCCGGACCGAGCGGAAGCGCGTGACATCGGCGTCGGTGGCGCGGCGGGCCGCCGAGGAGTTGGCGCCGAACAGGTCGCGGACGGCCTCGACCGAGGTCAGGGTGTCCTTGCCCCGGACCGGTTCCTCGCTGTTGACGAGGCGTACGGCGTAATCCGAGTAATAGGCCAGTTCCACTTGTAGTCCTTACGGGGGCGCTCTATGGTCGTGGACGCGGTCGAGTAACGGCTGAGCGTGTATTCAGGGTATTACGTGGCGGCTGAAGAGGGGGCTCCCATGACCACCGGTACCGGAACCGACTGGCAGGCCTGGCAGGAGAGCTGGGACCGCCAGCAGGAGTGGTACATGCCGGACCGCGAGGAACGCTTCCGGATCATGCTGGACATGGTCGAGGCACTCGTCGGCACCGCCCCGCGCGTCCTCGACCTCGCCTGCGGCACCGGCAGCATCACCGCCCGGCTGCTCGCCCGGTTCCCCGGCGCCACCAGCGTCGGCGTCGACCTCGACCCCGCGCTGCTCGCCATCGCCGAGGGCACCTTCGCGGGCGACGAGCGCGTCATCCTCGTCACCGCCGACCTCAAGGACCCGCGGTGGCCGACGAGGCTGCCGTACGACTCGTACGACGCCGTCCTGACCGCCACTGCCCTGCACTGGCTGCACAGCGAACCCCTCGTGGTCCTCTACGGTCAGGTCGCGGAACTCGTCCGCGACGGCGGTGTCTTCATGAACGCGGACCACATGATCGACGACACGACGCCCCGGATCAACGCGGCCGAGCGCGCCCAGCGTCACGCCCGCATGGATCAGGCCAAGGACGCGGGCGCCCTGGACTGGTCCGAGTGGTGGCAGCTGGCGGCCCAGGACCCGGTCCTGGCCGGGCCGACGGCCCGACGGTACGAGATCTACGGTGAGCACGCCGACGGCGACATGCCGGGTGCCGCGTGGCACGCGCGCGTGCTGCGGGAGAAGGGCTTCGGGGAGGCGCGGGCCGTGTGGGCGTCGCCGTCGGACACGCTGCTGCTGGCGTTGAAGTGACCATCTGGGGGCGGCTGCCGCGACGGCGCTGAACGATCCCCCCGGCATGCCGAAGGGCGGTACGGAAACCCGTACCGCCCCTCTCTCGGCGAAGCGTCACAGCACCTTGGACAGGAACGACTGCGTCCGCTCGTGCTGCGGGTTGGTCAGGACGTCGCGCGGGTGGCCGGACTCGACCACCACGCCGTCGTCCATGAAGACCAGGCTGTCGCCGACCTCGCGGGCGAAGCCCATCTCGTGGGTGACGACGACCATCGTCATACCGGACTCGGCGAGGTCGCGCATGACGTCGAGGACGTCGCCGACCAGCTCCGGGTCGAGGGCCGAGGTCGGCTCGTCGAAGAGCATCAGCTTCGGGTCCATGGCCAGGGCCCGGGCGATAGCCACGCGCTGCTGCTGACCGCCGGAGAGCTGCGAGGGGTAGTGCCCGGCCCGGTCGGCCAGGCCCACGCGCTCCAGCAGGTTCATCGCGCGGTGGTGCGCGTCGGCCTTCTTCGCGCCCCTGACCTGGATCGGCGCCTCGATGACGTTCTCCACGGCCGTCATGTGCGGGAACAGGTTGAAGCGCTGGAAGACCATGCCGATGTCCCGGCGCTTCATGGCGACCTCGCGGTCGCGCAGCTCGTAGAGCTTGGCGCCCTGCTGGCGGTAGCCGACCAGTTCGCCGTCGACGTACAGCCGGCCGGCGTTGATCTTCTCCAGGTGGTTGATGCACCGCAGGAAGGTCGACTTGCCGGAACCGGAGGGGCCGATGAGGCAGAACACCTCGCCCGGCTTCACCTCCAGATCGATGCCCTTGAGCACCTCGACCTGGCCGAAGGACTTGTGGACGCCCTCGGCCTTCACCATCGGGACGGATGTGTGCTTCGGGACCGAGTCCGTCTTGCTCAGCTTGTCGGTCATGCCGTGCCTCCCTTCGGCCGGCCCAGGGAGAGCATGTTGGCGCGGATCTTCTGCAACGGGGTGGGCGGCAGGGCGCGGCTGGAGCCGCGGGCGTAGTACCGCTCGATGTAGTACTGGCCGACGCTGAGGACCGAGGTCATGATCAGGTACCAGGCGGCGGCGAGGAAGTACATCTCCACCGGGGCGCCGGAGACCTGGCCGATGTCCTGGGCGTAGCGGAAGAGCTCGGGATACTGCACGGCCGCCACCAGCGAGGTGGTCTTCAGCATGTTGATCACTTCGTTGCCCGTCGGCGGCACGATCACTCGCATCGCCTGCGGGATGATGATCCGCCGCAGCGTCCTGCCGTGGCTCATGCCGAGCGCGTGCGCGGCCTCGGTCTGGCCCTCGTCGACGGCGAGCAGACCGGCGCGGCAGATCTCCGCCATGTACGCGGCCTCGTTCAGACCCAGGCCGAGCAGCGCCGTCAGCAGCGGCGTCATGAAGTCCGACCAGTAGTTCTTGTAGATCGGACCGAGGTTGATGTACTCGAAGACCAGGCCCAGGTTGAACCAGAGGAACAACTGGACCAGCACCGGGGTGCCACGGAAGAACCAGATGTAGAACCACGCGATCGACGAGGTCACCGGGTTCCGGGACAGGCGCATGACGGCGAGCAGGATGCCGCCGACGATGCCGATCACCATCGACAGGACCGTCAGCAGGAGGGTCTTGCCGACACCGGTCAAGATCCGGTCGTCGAAGAAGTAGTCCGGGATGGCGTGCCAGTTGATCTTGCCCTGGGCGAACGCGTAGATGATCGCGACGAAGAGCGCGATCGCGATGACGGCAGAGACGTATCTCCCGTAGTGCCGGACCGGAATGGCCTTGATGGCCTCCGCGCCGGCCGGGGGAGTGTCCTTCGGCCCCGCCGTCTTCTCGATGTCAGTCACGGGTGTTGCCTTTCAGTGCCCGCCGGGGACGTGCGGTCACTTGCCGCCGTTGACGACGGACTCCTTGACGGCGCCGTCCGCGGCGCCCCACTTCTCGAGGATCTTCTGGTACTCGCCGCTCTTGATGACGGCGTTCATGGCGGCCTGCAGCGCGTCCCGCAGCTGGGTGTCGCTCTTGGACACCGCGATGCCGTACGGGGCCGCCTCGACCTGGTCGCCGACTATCTCGAAGTCCTTGCCGCCGCCGGAGGTCTTCACCGCGTACGCGGCGACCGGGAAGTCGGAGGAGGCCGCGTCCGCGCCGCCCGAGCGCAGACGGGTCTGCGACTGCTGGTCGTCGTCGAAGGGCTCGATGGTCAGCTTCTTGCCGCTCGGGCACTTCTTCGCCTCGGACTTCGCCAGGTCCTCCGAGACGGTGCCGCGCTCGACGGCGAGCTTCTTGCCGCACAGGTCGGACCAGGACGTGATGCCCTCGGTGTCGCCCTTGCGCGTGTAGATCGAGACACCGGCGGTCAGGTAGTCGACGAAGTCGACGCCCTCGCCGACCTTCTTGCCGGTGTCCGGGTCGACGCCCTCCTGACGGTTCTTGTTGTCCGTCATGGCCGACATCGCGATGTTGTAGCGGCCCGAGCGCAGACCGGTGAGCAGGGCGTCGAAGGTGCCGTTGTCGAACTGGAACGTCACCCCGAGCTGCTTGCCCATGGCCGCCGCGAGGTCCGGGTCGAGGCCTACGACCTTGCCGGAGGAGTCCTTGAACTCCACCGGGGCGTACGCGATGTCCGAACCGACCTTGATGACACCCTTGCTCCGGATGTCCTGGGGGAGCTTGTCGGCGAGCGGGGCGGAGCTGGTGGAGGTGCTGCCGGAGTCCTTGTTCTTGTCCTTCGTCTGGTCACCGCAGCCGGTGAGCAGCAGGGCGCCCGCGACCGCGATCGCACCGACCGCGGCCAGGCGGGAGTGCGTGGCGGTCGTACGGCGGGTGGAGCTTGCGGTCATCGTGGGTTCCTCCGGCGGATGGATGGAGATGCCGATGGGTCGACGAGAACACACACCATCGGGTGTCGCGACCTCGTGGGTTTACCGCATCTTGCCATTCGGACTACGCCGTTCAGGTGACTCGCTATGTCAAAATCGGATAACGGGTGACCCCCGAACCGCATCAGGTCGACACATCCTCGGCATCCCAAGGCCTCTATCTGCGGGAATCAAGCCACTTGGCCGGAAAATCTTCGACCCATCTCATCATGTGGTCGGGTGTCGAGTCCGCGACGAGGTCCCCGCGAGGGCAGAGATGTGACCTTGCACCTAATGGACTCGTCGACTGTGCCGTCCGTCCGGTAAGAAGGTTCTTTACACCCCTCATCCGGGGCTCAGGGCGCGTGTGCGGCGCGCCCGTCGTGTACGCCCGTACGTATCACTGAATCGGGCCGTGCACGGTCCCGCCCACCCCTCACCAGGAGTGGTCAACCCTCAACCATTGAATACTTAAGGGGTAAAACAAAGTGGCAGCGGAGATCGTCAATCCTCGCAGCGACAGCAATACGGACCAGGACGGCGGGGGCGAGCCCCTCGATTCCTTCGATCCGGTGTTCGCGCTGCACCGCGGCGGCAAGATGGCCGTGCAGGCCACCGTGCCGGTCCGTGACAAGGACGACCTTTCCCTCGCGTACACGCCCGGTGTGGCGCGCGTGTGCACCGCGATCGCGGAACGTCCGGAGCTGGTCGACGACTACACGTGGAAGTCGTCGGTGGTCGCCGTCGTGACGGACGGTACGGCCGTGCTCGGGCTCGGGGACATCGGTCCCCAGGCCTCCCTTCCGGTGATGGAGGGGAAGGCGATCCTGTTCAAGCAGTTCGGCGGCGTGGACGCGGTGCCGATCGCGCTCGACTGCACGGGCGTCGACGAGATCGTCGAGACCGTGGTCCGGCTCGCTCCCTCCTTCGGCGGAGTCAACCTGGAGGACATCTCGGCACCGCGGTGCTTCGAGATCGAGCGGCAGCTCCAGGAGCGGCTGGACATCCCGGTCTTCCACGACGACCAGCACGGTACGGCCGTCGTGACGCTGGCGGCGCTGCGCAACGCGGCGCGGCTGAGCGGGCGGTCGATCGGTGACCTGCGGGCCGTCATCTCGGGTGCCGGCGCGGCCGGTGTCGCCATCGCCAAGATGCTGGTCGAGGCCGGGATCGGGGACGTGGCGGTCGCCGACCGCAAGGGCGTCGTCTCCGCCGACCGGGAGGACCTGACGTCCGTCAAGCGCGAGCTGGCCGGGTTCACCAACAAGGCGGGCATCACCGGCTCCCTGGAGGACGCGCTGGCCGGCGCCGACGTCTTCATCGGCGTCTCCGGCGGTACGGTCCCGGAGGCGGCGGTGGCCTCCATGGCCGAGGGCGCCTTCGTGTTCGCGATGGCCAACCCGAACCCCGAGGTGCACCCCGACGTCGCGCACAAGTACGCGGCCGTGGTGGCGACCGGGCGGTCGGACTTCCCCAACCAGATCAACAACGTGCTCGCGTTCCCCGGGATCTTCGCCGGGGCGCTGCAGGTGCGGGCCTCCCGGATCACGGAGGGGATGAAGATCGCGGCGGCGGAGGCGCTGGCCGCGGTCGTCGGGGACGACCTCGCTGCCGATTATGTGATTCCGTCGCCGTTCGACGAGCGGGTCGCTCCGGCGGTGACCGCGGCGGTCGCGGCCGCGGCGCGGGCCGAGGGCGTTGCCCGGCGGTGACTCCCGAATGGCCCCGCCCGTTCGGGCGGGGCCATTTTTTTACCCGCCCGGCCGCCTGTTCAGGTGACTTGGGAGGTGGCCGCCGTTGTGCAAGAGGGCATGTGTCACAGGGCCCGATAGTTCCGCCGACCGGGCCGGGAACCTATCGTCAAGCCCATGTTCGCTGTCTACGCCGCCCGAATCGACCGCGACCAGCCGCTCACCGGCCTTGAGTTGGGGGAGCGCCCGGCCCCCGAGGCCCGTCCCGGCTGGAGCACCGTCAACGTCAGGGCCGCCTCCCTCAACCACCACGACCTCTGGTCCCTGCGCGGCGTCGGCCTCGCGGAGGACAAGCTGCCGATGATCCTCGGCTGTGACGCCGCCGGAGTCGACGAGGACGGCAACGAGGTCGTCCTGCACTCCGTCATCGGGCAGACCGGCCACGGCGTCGGCCCGAAGGAGCCCCGCTCCATCCTCACCGAGCGCTACCAGGGCACCTTCGCCGAGCAGGTCGCCGTGCCCACCTGGAACATCCTGCCCAAGCCCAAGGAGCTCTCCTTCGAGGAGGCCGCCTGCCTGCCCACCGCCTGGCTGACGGCGTACCGGATGCTCTTCACCAACGCGGGGGTACGGCCGGGGGACTCGGTCCTCGTCCAGGGTGCCGGCGGCGGGGTGGCCACCGCCGCGATCGTGCTCGGCAAGGCGGCCGGGCTGCGGGTCTTCGCCACCAGCCGGGACGAGGCCAAGCGGAAGCGGGCCCTGGAGCTCGGTGCGGTCGAGGCCCTGGAGTCGGGGGCCCGGCTGCCGCAGCGGGTGGACGCCGTGATCGAGACCGTCGGCGCCGCCACCTGGTCCCACTCGGTGAAGTCCCTGCGGCCCGGCGGCACGCTGGTGATCTCGGGCGCCACCAGTGGCGACCGCCCCTCGCACGCCGAGCTGACCCGGATCTTCTTCCTGGAACTGAAGGTCGTCGGCTCCACGATGGGCACCAAGGACGAGCTGGAGGACCTGCTCTCCTTCTGCGCCGCCACCGGTGTCCGCCCCGTCATCGACGAGGTGCTCCCCCTGGACCGCGCCCGCGAGGGCTTCGAACGGCTGGAGTCGGGCGACCAGTTCGGCAAGATCGTCCTCACCAGCGGCTGACCCCCCGGGTCTGCTCAGACCTTCGGCCCGCGCAGTATCGCGCCGATGTGCGCCGCCGCCGTCGACAGATGGCGGCGGGCGCCGCGGAGCTGGTCGGCGCTGACGCCGTGGTCGCGTGCCGCGTCCCTGATGTCGTCCCGGAAGCGGTCGAGGAGGCGGTCCAGGTCGCGGGCCGGGTCGCCGGTGGGGTCCTCGTGGGCCCAGGCCGGTTCGTAGTCGGCGGGGAAGTCCTCCGGGGTGTCGGAGTACTCCGGGGCGGCCGTGGGCGAGGGTGCCGACTTGGCGGTCCCGGTCCCCGCCCCAGCCCCTGCCCCGGACGCTGATTCGGGGCGCCCGAAGCCGAAGTCCTTCCCGAACTCGCCGAACTCCTTGGCGAGTTCGGAAATGCCCTCCCGGACCCCCGTGGGCCAGTCACCTCGCGTGAAGTGGTCCTGGACGTGCTCCTGGACCCGCCGGGCGATGCGCTGCATCTCCTCCTGGGCCTGGGCCCGCGCCCGTGCCTGGGCCTCCTGGGCCTGGCGGCGGGCCCGCTGGGCCTCCTCGCGGGCCCGGCGGCTCTCGTCCTTGGCGCGGCGGGCCTGCTCCTTCCACTCCTGCTTGACCCGGCGCATCTCCTCCTTGGCGATGCGCCAGGCCTCCTTGTCGCCCAGGTCGCCGTACTCCCCGAAGGGGCCGTGGTCCCCGGTGCCCTCCGGGCCGCCGCGCCGGGCCTCGGAGGCGGCGGCCCGCATCTCGCGCCGCAGGTCGCCCGCCGCGCCGCGCACATCGGCCCTGATCTCGGCGGCGAGTTCGGCGACCGACTCGCGGATCTCCAGCTCCAGGTCGGCCAGTTCACCGCTGCGGTCGGCCAGTTCGGCGCGGCCGGCGTCCGTGATGGCGTACACCTTCCGGCCGCCCTCGGTGGTGTGGGTGACCAGGCCCTCGGCCTCCAGCTTGGCCAGCCGGGGGTAGACGGTGCCCGCCGACGGTGCGTACAGCCCCTGGAAGCGTTCCTCGAGGAGGCGGATCACCTCGTAGCCGTGGCGCGGGGCCTCGTCGAGCAGCTTGAGCAGGTAGAGGCGGAGGCGGCCGTGGGCGAAGACGGGAGGCATGTCAGAGCACCTTCTTGTCGGTCGTACCGTCGGCCGGGGCGCTGCCGGCATCGTCGCCCGGGCCGGAAGCGGAATTGTCCCCCGAACCGTGCCGCGGTCCGGGCGCCGGGTCGGTGGACGCGTGTTCGTCGGTGGGTGCCTGTGCCTGTGCCTGTGTCTGTGCCTGGCCGGTCGTGGCCGCGGTGTCCCACGGCGCCTCCGCGTCCTCGTCCTCCCTGGGCGGGCGGCGCAGCAGGGCGATCGAGCCGGAGACCGTCGTGGCCCTGAGTTTGCCGTTGCCCGCGCCGAGGCGGCCGGTGATCTTGTGGGCGCCCCACTGGCCGTGCACCCGAAGACCGTCGAAGGCGTTGGAGATGACTCCGCTCGCGGTGTTCGCCTCGACGTCGGCGTCGGCCGGGTGCGGGAGCCGGATGGCGATCTCGCCGGAGACGCTGGTCAGCCTGACGTCCGTGGGGCCGTCCGGGTCCAGGTCGATGATCATGGAGCCGCTGACCGAGTCCGCCCGCACGGAGGAGCCCGAGGCCTCGACCACGGTCAGGTCCCCGGAGACGGAGTTGTACCGCAGGTCGCCGGTGACGGCCTGGGCTTCGAGGTTGCCGGACACCGTCTCCGCGCGCACCGGGCCGGAGAGGGCGACGAGCGTGGTGTCGCCGGTGACTCCCTTGACCAGCGAGGGGCCGCGCATCCCGGAGACGACGGCGGCGGCGCCGATCACGCCCACCTCCACGCGGGTGTCCGCCGGGACGGCGAGGGAGACGACCGCGCTGCGCCGCCAGCCCTTGCGGTCCAGCCACTTGAGGAAGCCCTTCCAGGGCAGGTCCTCGTAGGCCACGGAGAGTATTCCGCCCTGTTGGGTGACCACGAGGGGCGGACCCTCGATGTCCGTGACTTCGAGACGCGCGGAACCCTCGTCCGTGCCCACGACGTTCACTGTTCCGTTGACGATGCGGACGTGCAGGTCGGTCACGGGGGTGTCGAAGGTGAGCTTGGTGGGCTCGGCGACGGACCACTCGGACATGGTGGAGCCCTCCTCGGGCAGGATGCGACACGCCATATCGCGTCTTCCGAGAATCACGATATATCGTGTACCCGAGAAGTCAAGACACTCGTTCAGGTGTCGTCCTCCGTCCCGCATAGGCTGTGCCCAGAGGACCGGGCGACGGCCCGGACACGGCACACATCGCAGGAGAGGCCCCATGTACTTCACCGACCGCGGTATCGAGGAGTTGGAGAAGCGGCGCGGCGAGGAGGAGGTCACCTTCGAGTGGCTGGCCGAGCAGCTGCGGACGTTCGTGGATCTCAACCCGGACTTCGAGGTTCCCGTGGAGCGGCTGGCGACCTGGCTCGCCCGGCTCGACGACGAGGACGAGGAGTAGGCCCCGACGGACCGTCGTCGGAGAGGCGAAGGGGAGACGAAAGGGCCCGGCCCCGAGTCCGTACGAGATCCGTACGGCTCGGGGCCGGGCCCTTCGTGCGAGGTGGCGAAAGGCCTACGCCTCGAACACCTCACGCACCAGCTGCTCCTGCTCGGCCTGGTGCCGCTTCGCGGAACCCACCGCCGGGGAGGAGCCGTGCGGGCGGGAGATGCGGCGCAGGCGCTCGCCCGCCGGGATGTCCGCGCCGACCGCCAGGTCCAGGTGGTCGATCAGGTTGAGGGCGATGAACGGCCAGGCACCCTGGTTCGCCGGCTCCTCCTGGGCCCACAGGTACTTCTCGGCGTTCGGGTACTTCTTGATCTCCGCCTGGAGCTCGGCACCCGGCAGCGGGTACAGGCGCTCGATACGGATGATCGCCGTGTCGGTGGCACCGCGCTTCTGACGCTCGGCCTCCAGGTCGTAGTAGACCTTGCCGGCGCAGAAGACGACCCTGCGGACGGCGGCCGGGTCGGCCGACGCGTCGCCGATGACCGGGCGGAACTCCCCGCTCGTGAACTCCTCCGCCTTCGAGGCCGCGGCCTTCAGACGCAGCATCGACTTCGGCGTGAAGACGACCAGCGGCTTGTGGTGCGGGTTGTGCACCTGCCACCGCAGGAGGTGGAAGTAGTTCGACGGGAGCGTCGGCATCGCGACCGTCATGTTGTTCTGGGCGCAGATCTGGAGGAACCGCTCCGGGCGGGCCGAGGAGTGGTCCGGGCCCTGGCCCTCGTAACCGTGGGGGAGGAGAAGCACTACGCCGCTCGTCTGACCCCACTTCTGCTCCGCCGACGAGATGAACTCGTCCACGACCGTCTGCGCGCCGTTGACGAAGTCGCCGAACTGGGCCTCCCACATCACCAGCGCGTCGGGACGGGCGAGCGAGTAGCCGTACTCGAAGCCCATCGCCGCGTACTCGGAGAGCAGCGAGTTGTAGACGTTCAGGCGGGCCTGGTCCTCGGAGAGGTACAGCAGCGGGGTGAAGTCCTCGCCCGTCTCACGGTCGATGAGGACCGCGTGCCGCTGGCCGAAGGTGCCGCGCTGGGAGTCCTGGCCCGCCAGGCGGACCGGGGTGCCCTCCAGGAGCAGCGAGCCGATGGCGAGGGTCTCGCCCATGCCCCAGTCGATCGTGCCGTCCTCGACCATGGCCGCCCGGCGCTGCAGCTGCGGCAGCAGACGCGGGTGGACGGTGATGTGGTCGGGGATGTTGACCTGGGACTCGGCGATGCGCTTGACGACCTCCGTGGACACGGCCGTGCTGACCGCGACCGGGAAGCCGTCCTGCGGCTCCTGGAAGTCCGGGGCGAGCGGCTGGGAGGTCGCCTCGCGGACCTCGGTGAAGACCTTCTCCAGCTGGCCCTGGTAGTCCTGCAGGGCCTGCTCGGCCTCTTCCAGGGTGATGTCGCCGCGACCGATCAGGGACTCGGTGTAGAGCTTGCGCACCGAGCGCTTCTTGTCGATCAGGTCGTACATCAGCGGCTGGGTGAAGGCCGGGTTGTCCGACTCGTTGTGACCGCGGCGGCGGTAGCAGATGAGGTCGATCACCACGTCCTTGTTGAACGCCTGACGGAACTCGAAGGCGAGCCGCGCGACGCGGACCACGGCCTCCGGGTCGTCGCCGTTCACGTGGAAGATCGGGGCCTCGATCATGCGGGCCACGTCCGTCGCGTACATCGAGGAACGCGAGGACTCGGGGGCCGCGGTGAAGCCGACCTGGTTGTTGATGACGATGTGGACCGTGCCGCCGGTGCGGTAGCCGCGCAGCTGCGACATGTTCAGGGTCTCGGCCACCACGCCCTGGCCCGCGAAGGCCGCGTCGCCGTGGATCGCCACCGGCAGGACCGTGAAGTCCGTACCGCCCTTGTTGATGATGTCCTGCTTGGCGCGGGCGACGCCCTCCAGGACCGGGTCCACCGCCTCCAGGTGCGAGGGGTTGGCCACGAGCGAGACCTTGATCTGCTCGCCGTCCAGGCCGGTGAAGGTGCCCTCGGCGCCCAGGTGGTACTTCACGTCGCCGGAGCCGTGCATCGACTTCGGGTCGAGGTTGCCCTCGAACTCGCGGAAGATCTGCGCGTAGGACTTGCCGACGATGTTGGCGAGGACGTTGAGCCGGCCGCGGTGGGCCATGCCGATGACGACCTCGTCCAGACGCGACTCGGCCGCGCTGTCCAGTACCGCGTCGAGCAGCGGGATGACGGACTCGCCGCCCTCCAGGGAGAAGCGCTTCTGGCCGACGTACTTCGTCTGCAGGAAGGTCTCGAAGGCCTCCGCCGCGTTCAGGCGGCGCAGGATGCGCAGCTGCTCCTCGCGCTCCGGCTTGGAGTGCGGGCGCTCCACACGGTCCTGGATCCACTTGCGCTGCTTGGGGTCCTGGATGTGCATGAACTCGATGCCGGTGGTGCGGCAGTACGAGTCGCGCAGCACGCCGAGGATGTCGCGCAGCTTCATCATCGACTTGCCGGCGAAGCCGCCGACGGCGAACTCGCGCTCCAGGTCCCAGAGCGTGAGGCCGTGCTCGACGATGTCGAGGTCGGGGTGCTTGCGCTGGCGGTACTCCAGCGGGTCGGTGTCGGCCATGACGTGGCCGCGGACCCGGTAGGAGTGGATCAGCTCGAAGACGCGGGCGGCCTTGGTGACGTCGTCGTCGTGGCTGGCGTCGATGTCCTTGAGCCAGCGGACCGGCTCGTAGGGGATGCGCAGCGCCTCGAAGATGTCGTCGTAGAAGCCGCTCTCGCCGAGCAGGAGGTTCGCGACCTGGCGGAGGAACTCGCCGGAGGCGGCGCCCTGGATCACCCGGTGGTCGTAGGTCGACGTGAGCGTCATGACCTTCGAGACGCCGAGCTTGTTCAGGGTGTCCTGGGAGGTGCCCTGGAACTCCGCCGGGTAGTCCATGGAGCCGACGCCCATGATGACCGACTGGCCGGGCATCAGACGCGGCACGGAGTGGACCGTGCCGAGGCCGCCCGGGTTGGTCAGGGAGACCGTGACGCCGGTGAAGTCGTCCATCGTCAGCTTGCCGTCGCGGGCGCGGCGGACGATGTCCTCGTAGGCCTGCCAGAACTCGAAGAAGTTCAGCGTCTCGGCCTTCTTGATGGCGGCCACGACCAGCTGGCGGTCGCCGTTGGGCTTCACCAGGTCGATGGCCAGGCCGAGGTTGACGTGCGGCGGCTTGACGAGGGTCGGCTTGCCGTCCTTCTCGCCGAACGACCAGTTCATCGAGGGCATGGCCTTGATGGCCTGCACCATCGCGTAGCCGATGATGTGCGTGAAGGAGATCTTCCCGCCGCGGGCCCGCTTGAGGTGGTTGTTGATGACGATGCGGTTGTCGAACAGCAGCTTCACCGGGACCGCGCGGACCGAGGTGGCGGTCGGCAGATCCAGCGAGGCGTTCATGTTCTTGGCGACCGCGGCGGACGGGCCGCGCAGCGTCACGAACTCCGGCCCGTCCGCGGACGCGGCGGGCTCGGCGGCGGGCTGGGCCTTCGCCTTCGGCTGCGCGGGCTGAACGGGCTTGGCGGCCGGAGCGGCGGGCTGCGCCGGCTTGGCGGCCGCAGCGGCGGGCTTCGCGGGCGCCGGGGCCTGGGCGGCGGGAGCGGGCTTCGCGGGCGCCGGGGCAGGCGCGGGAGCGGCGGGTGCCGCCGGCGCGGCCTGGGCCGGTGCGGCCGGAGCGGCGCCCGGCTTGTAATCGGCGAAGAAGTCCCACCAGGCGCGGTCTACCGAATTCGGGTCCTGGAGGTACTGCTGATAGATCTCGTCGACGAGCCACTCGTTCGGACCGAACGCGGCAGCGGGGTTCTTCCCGGCTTGGTCGTCGGTGGAGATGCTCGAGTTACTGGGGGACTGTGGCGACACGGCGGCAACCGCCCTCTTCCGCTTCACAAGGTGATGGACAGCGGGAATAAAGGCTACGCCTCCAAGACCGCGAAGGTCAGGTCGGGCCCGTTCATCGTCGCGTAAGTCACATCGAAAACTGTGTTTCGGGGGTTGATATGGCGGGAAACAAGCGTGGTTCACCTGTGGAAGGGATACCTCGGCCGGGACCCGGGCGCGACGCGGCGCGGGCCTCCCCCTGATCACACGTGTCCGTCAGCCGGGACACTCGTGGATCTTGTGGCTCCGGTTCGAACTTTACGTCAACTTGGCACAGAAGGCTCTCCCGGAAGGGTGACGAGCTTCCGGCAACTCCGCTCGGATTCAGCCACACCGATCCGGCCGGGGTGGAGATCGCCGGGCCAACGGGGGCGGGGGTGCCGATGAGGTCGGCCGTGGCGGGGCGGACGGCTCCGGGGCCGCGGGCGCGGTCAGTTCGGTACGGAGGGTTCTCCGGGGAGGGTGACGAGGATCCGGCAGCCTCGTGCGGACTCGGCGACGCCGATCCGGCCGCCGTGCAGGTCCACCGCCCAGCGGGCGATCGCCAGGCCCAGTCCCGTGCCGCCGTCGCTGCCGGGGCCGTGGGGGCGGCGTACCGCGCCTCGGTTGAAGCGCTCGAAGACCCGGCGCCACTCCGATCGGGGGATGCCGGGACCCTCGTCCAGGACCTCCAGCTCCAGCGACTCCGGCTGCGGTCCGCGCCGGGCCTTCACGGTCACCCGGCCGTGCGGGGGGCTGTGCTTGACCGCGTTGTCGATGAGATTCGCCACGACCTGGTGGATCCGCTCCGGGTCCGCGTGGGCGGTCAGCTCCGGCGGGGAGACGTCGAGGTGCAGATGGACGTCCGTACGGGTGTGGCTGCCGGAGCCGGAGGCGATGCCCGCGCGCGCGGAGGCGACCATGTTGGCCTCCTTCAGCACGCCCGAGAGGTACGGCCACACCTCGAAGCGCCGCATGCGCAGCGGTACGACGCCGTTGTCCAGCCGGGACAGGTCGAGGAGCGTCTCCACGAGACGTCCCAGACGCTCCGTCTGCTTCAGGGCCGTCCGCATGGTCTCGGGGTCGGCCTCGGCGATGCCGTCGACGACGTTCTCCAGCACCGCCCGCAGCCCCGCGATGGGTGTGCGCAGCTCGTGGGAGACGTTCGCCACCAGCTCCTTGCGCTGGAGGTCCTGCGCCTCCAGCTCGTCGGCCATGACGTTGATCGTCTCGGCCAGGTCGCCCAGCTCGTCCCGGCGGCTCTCGCTCACCCGGCGCGTGTAGTCGCCGTGCGAGATGGCCCGGGCCACCGTGTTCATCTCGTCCAGCGGCGCGGTGAGCGAATGCGCCACGAACTGCGTAATCAGCAGTGTGGCGATCATCGAGAACACCGTGATGAAGCGGAGCTCCGTCTTGGTGTGCACCGCGATCATCGACAGCCCGGTCGTGATCAGCACCGAGATGACGACCAGCGCGCCCAGCTTGGTCTTGATAGAGAACGGGCGAACGCCGCCCCAGGGATCCCCGGGGCCCCTCCGTGCGGCCGGCCCGTCGCTCATGGCGTCGGGGTCTCCAGGGCGTAGCCCACACCGTGCACGGTGCGGATCCGCTCGGCGCCGATCTTCCGGCGCAGCGCCTTGATGTGGCTGTCGACGGTCCGGGTGCCGGAGGCGTCCGCCCAGTCCCAGACCTCGGCCAGCAGCTGCTCCCGGGAGAGCACCGCGCGCGGGGTGTTCGCCAGGCACACCAGCAGGTCGAACTCGGTGGGCGTGAGGTGGACGTCCTCGGAGCGGACCCGCACGCGCCGCTGCGCGTGGTCGATCTCCAGCTCGCCCAGGCGCAGGATGCCCGAGCGCGGGGTGGACGCGGCGACCGCGGCCCGCTCCACCCGGCGCAGCAGCACGTGCACCCGCGCGGCCAGCTCGCGCATCGAGAACGGCTTGGTCATGTAGTCGTCGGCGCCGACCCCGAGCCCGACCAGCATGTCGGTCTCGTCGTCGCGCGCGGTGAGCATCAGTACCGGCACCGGCCGCTGGGCCTGCACGCGGCGGCAGACCTCCAGGCCGTCGAAGCCGGGCAGCATGATGTCGAGGATCAGCAGATCGGGCTGCCAGGCCTCGGCGGTGTCGACGGCGGCCGGACCGTCTCCGGCGGTTTGCACGAGGAATCCCTCCGCGCGCAGCCGGGCCGCGATGGCGTCGACGATCGTCGGGTCGTCCTCGACCACCAGGACCCGGCGCTGCGCGCCTGGGGTGGCCGCCGCCGCGCCGTTGTGGGAGGTGTGTGTCTGCTCCATCGCCCGCCCCTGAGTGTGCTTTCCGGAACCAGTGGGGTGATTCCTCGGTCTGCGCATGGTTGCGATTGACGCTTGAATGATCTGCGTCAGGGAAGCACATTACGGGGAGTCGCGTCGCCCTCGCTATCCAGGGCGTACGGCGAGGTGCACGGCGTCCGGAACGCCCCGGGCAACGGGGATCTCTTCGGTACGCACCTGATGGAACCCGGCATTCCGCAAGCTACCTTCAAATTCCGGAGAGGGTTTCGCCGACCACACGGCGAGTACCCCGCCGGGTCTCAACAGCCTTGCGCAGCCTGCCAGTCCGGACGCCGAGTAGAGGCCGTCGTTGCCCTCGGTGACGGTCCAGCCGGGGCCGTTGTCGATGTCCAGACACAGGGCGTCGTACGTGGCGCATGTCTCATTGGCGTATCTGATCAGGTCGGCTTCCACGATCCGGGTACGAGGGTCGGCGAGCGCCGCGGCGGAGAGCTCGGACAGGGGACCGTCGAGGTGCCAGTCGACGACGGCGCGCTCGCGCTCCACGACCGTGATCCGGCCCCAGCGCGGATCGGCCGCGGCGTGAGCGAGCGAGAAGCCGACGCCCAGGCCGCCGATCAGTACGTCCGGCTCCGGCCGGCCGTCCAGGGCGCCGTACGCGGCGTCGACGAGCAGCCGCTCCGAGCGGCCGTCGGAGGTGTCCATCAGGAAGCAGCCGTTGGCGATGATCTGCAGTAGCCCGCCGTGGCGGCGCAGCACCACCTCGCCGTACGGGCCCTCGCGGCGATCCAGGACCACGGGCGTGTCGTGGGTGGCGGTCATGGGGCCATCCTGCCCCAACGGGGCTTCACCGCCACGGGAATTAACGCCCGTCGCGCCCGGGCGGACGCGAAAGAAGTCTCAGAGGTTGCTGTGAATCCGCACTCGCGTGGCGTCGGTCATAGACAGCGACGCACGGGGCACGAAGGGTGGGGCGGGACGGAAGGAGCGCCGCACCGTGGAACCCACCGCCGAGGTCGCCGACCTGCTGGACGGAATGCCGCGCCAGCGCGGCTCCGCGGCGCCCGCCCGACCGGCCACCGCGCCGGACCCCGTGGCCGCCCACCCGGCCCCGCCCCGCGCCCGCCGCGCCACTGCCCTCCGCCCCTGGCGGCTGCTACCCACCCCCACCGGCACGCCGTTCACCTTCGGCTACGCGGCCGTGCTCGTCGTCACCTCCCTGATCACCAGGTACGCCGACCCGTCGCTCGTGCACGCCCTGCACCAGGGCTCCAGCACGGACGTCGCCCACCTGGTGCGCACGCCCGTGCTGGTGCTGGTGGCCAGCGCACTGTGGATCGCGGGCGGGATCCTGTCGCCGTACGCGCTCGGCTTCCTGCTCGTGCTGACCGCGCTGGAGCGGCGGGCGGGTGGCGCGCGCACGGCCGGGATCTTCCTGCTCGGCCATGTGCTGGCCACCCTCGGGACCGAGGTGCCCGTCGGGCTCGCCGTCCTCGCCGGGCACCTGCCGGACACCTCGCTGCACCGCCTGGACTACGGCATCAGTTTCGGCGTGGCGGCCGGCGTCGGCGCCCTGGCCGGTCTGCTCACCCCGTGGCTGCGCTGGCCGCTCCTCGTCCTGGTCGGCGGCGTACTGGTCAGCGACCTGGTCGCCTTCACCGACCCGATGACCAACTGGGGCCACCTGATCTCCCTGGCCATAGGCGTGGCGGGCTGGCCCCTGGTCCGGCGCCCGCAGCGGGCCCGCACCGCCTGACCCGGGCCGCCTGCCTCTAGGGCACGCGCAAGTGGGTGTACTTCCGCTCCGGGACGTTGACCTCGCGCGCGTGGACCGATGCGGGCTACTCCCGCCCCGGCGACCACACGTACGGCGTGGTCGTCGTCACCGCCCTGAAGCCCAGCCGCCGCAGGACGGGCGCGCTGTCGGCGGAGGCGTCCACGTACAGGTACCGGACACCGCGGTCGGCGGCGAGGGCGGCGCGGATGGCCACCAGGGCGCGGTAGAGGCCCTTGCCGCGCCACTCGGCGAGCGTCGAACCGCCCAGCAGAGCGGCGAACTCGGTGCCCGGGCGGAAGGACAGCCAGGACGCGCAGACGACCTCGCCGGCCGCCTCGGCGACATGCACGGAGAGATCGTCCGGGGCGGTGGCGAGCAGCCCGGACAGGTGCCCGGCGAGCCAGCTCATGTCCTGACCCCAGACGACCGTCTGCATGTCGGCGATCCGCCGCATGTCGGCCTCGGCGGTGACCCGGCGCAGCGTGACACCTTCCGGCGGTACGGGCCGCCGTACGGCCAGTTCCGCCACGGGAGCGACCAGGACCGTCTCCTGCTCCTCCGGTACGAAGCCCGCCGCGCGCAGCCGATCGGTCAGGTCGGCCGGGGCGTCGTGGCCGCGGACCTTCCACTCCACGGCCTCCCCGCGCGCCGCGAAGAAGTCCCGCTGCCGCGCGATCAGCTCGTCCAGCTCCCGCCCCCGCAGACCCAGGTCGGGCGGCGTGCCGAGGAAGCCGCGGAACCCGCCTACGACCCGCAGCAGCCTGCCGTCGTACTCGTGCGTGACGCCCGGCGGCGGCGCGGGCGGCGTGGCGCGTATCTGGGCGTCGTAGGCGGCGAGCAGCGTCGCGGTGTCGGTCACGCGGGGACGGTACGGGGAATGCCGGGGCGGGCCGCAACTGCTTTTGAGAGGGATCGCGCGGTGCCCCCCGTGATCGCGTCAACGGTTCCGTTGATGATCGCTGAGAGCGAACACCCCTTGGGGAATCAATCGGAGGCTCATGAGCATTGAGTCGGCATAGCTCAATTTGACTGCCGAAGGGGAGATCATGACTGCTGAGTCCACGGCGTCCACACCACTCGCCCTGCCTGTGCTGCCGCTCGACGACGAGGTAGTGCTGCCCGGGATGGTGGTCCCGCTGGACCTGAGCGACTCCGAGGTGCGGGCCGCGGTGGAGGCCGCGCAGGCCGCCGCCCGGACGGAGCCGGGGAAGCCCAAGGTGCTGCTGGTGCCGCGCATCGAGGGGACGTACGCCAAGACGGGCGTGCTGGGCACGGTCGAGCAGGTCGGCCGGCTCGCCGACGGAGACCCGGGAGCCCTGATCCGCGGGCGCGGCCGGGTGCGGATCGGCGCGGGGACCACCGGGCCGGGCGCGGCGCTGTGGGTCGAGGGCACGCGCATCGACGAGAGCGTGCCCGAGCCGCTGCCGGGCCAGGTCGCCGAACTCGTCAAGGAGTACAAGGCGCTCGCCACCAGCTGGCTGAAGAAGCGCGGCGCCTGGCAGGTCGTGGACCGCGTCCAGGCCATCGACGAGGTCTCCGCCCTCGCCGACAACTCCGGCTACTCGCCCTTCCTGACCACCGACCAGAAGGTCGAACTGCTGGAGACGGCCGACCCGGTCGCCCGTCTGAAGCTCGCCACCCAGCAGCTGCGCGACCACCTCGCCGAACAGGACGTGGCCGAGACCATCGCCAAGGACGTCCAGGAGGGTGTCGACAAGCAGCAGCGGGAGTTCCTGCTGCGCCGTCAGCTGGAGGCCGTCCGCAAGGAACTGCGCGAGCTGAACGGTGAGAAGGACGGCGAGGAGTCCGACGACTACCGCGCCCGCGTCGAGGCCGCCGACCTGCCCGAGAAGGTCCGCGAGGCGGCCTTGAAGGAGGTCGACAAGCTGGAGCGGGCGAGCGACCAGTCGCCCGAGGGTTCCTGGATCCGCACCTGGCTCGACACGGTCCTCGAACTGCCGTGGAACGAGCGCACCGAGGACGCGTACGACATCCAGGGCGCCAAGGCGATCCTGGACGCCGAACACGCGGGCCTGGAGGACGTCAAGGAGCGGATCACCGAGTACCTGGCGGTGCGCAAGCGGCGCGGCGACCGCGGCCTGGGTGTGATCGGCGGCCGGCGCGGCGGTGCCGTCCTGGCCCTGGTGGGCCCGCCCGGCGTCGGCAAGACCTCGCTCGGCGAGTCCGTCGCGCACGCCATGGGCCGCAAGTTCGTCCGCGTCGCCCTCGGCGGCGTCCGCGACGAGGCCGAGATCCGCGGCCACCGGCGTACGTACGTCGGCGCGCTGCCCGGCCGGATCGTCCGAGCGATCAAGGAGGCCGGTTCGATGAACCCGGTCGTCCTGCTGGACGAGATCGACAAGGTCGGCTCCGACTTCCGCGGCGACCCGGCGGCGGCCCTCCTGGAGGTCCTCGACCCGGCCCAGAACCACACCTTCCGGGACCACTACCTGGAGGTGGAGCTGGACCTGTCGGACGTGGTCTTCCTGGCCACGGCCAACGTCCTGGAGGCCATCCCGGAGGCCCTGCTCGACCGCATGGAGCTGGTCCGCCTGGACGGCTACACCGAGGACGAGAAGGTCGTCATCGCCCGCGACCACCTGCTCCCGCGCCAGCTGGACCGGGCGGGTCTGGACAAGGACGAGGTCACCCTCGACGAGAGCGCGCTGCGCAAGCTCGCCGGCGAGTACACGCGTGAGGCGGGCGTGCGCAACCTGGAGCGGTCGATCGCCCGGCTGCTGCGCAAGGTCGCGGCCCAGCACGAACTGGGCGAGCGGGAGCTGCCGTTCACCGTCCGCGACGGCGACCTGCGCGGCCTGATCGGCCGGCCGCACCATGTGCCCGAGTCCGCCCAGGACCCGGCCGAGCGCCGCACCGCCGTCCCCGGTGTCGCCACCGGTCTGGCGGTCACCGGCGCGGGCGGCGACGTCCTGTTCGTCGAGGCGTCCCTCGCGGACCCCGAGACGGGCGCGGCGGGCCTGACCCTCACCGGTCAGCTGGGCGACGTGATGAAGGAGTCCGCGCAGATCGCCCTGAGCTTCCTCCGCTCCCACGGCGCCGAGCTGGAGCTGCCCGTCGCCGACCTGAAGGACCGGGGCGTGCACATCCACTTCCCGGCGGGCGCGGTCCCGAAGGACGGCCCGAGCGCCGGCATCACGATGACGACGGCCCTGGCCTCGCTCCTGTCCGGCCGACTGGTCCGCACGGACGTGGCGATGACCGGCGAGGTCTCCCTGACCGGTCGCGTGCTGCCCATCGGCGGCGTGAAGCAGAAGCTCCTCGCCGCGCACCGCGCCGGGGTGACCACCGTCATCATCCCCAAGCGCAACGAGCCCGACCTGGACGACGTCCCGGCCGAGGTGCTGGACAGGCTCGACGTCCACGCCGTGACCGATGTGCGCCAGGTCCTGGAGCTGGCGCTCGCGCCCGCCACGAGCGACGCGACGCCGGAGGTTCCGGTGGCGGCGTGACGGACGCTGCCGGAGAGGCGAGGCCCGGGTCCCGTGAGGGAGGCCCGGGCCTTCGCCGTAGGCCCGTACGTCAGCCGTTCGCGAGGGCGACCACCCGGTCCAGGGCCCCGTTGAACCTGTCGTGGTCCCCGACCGTCGGCCCGGACGAGGTGTACTGCCACATCGTGTAGTACGACCACCCCGCCGGCAGCGTCCCCGCGTCCGACGCGTACCGCGCGATCCACAGCGGGCTGCCGGCCGCGAAGCCGCCGTAGTCGCCGGTGCACTGGGTCCACCAGCTGGTGGCCGTGTAGATCACGGCGTCCCGTCCCGTGCGCGCCTTGTAGGTGTTCAGGAAGTCGGCGATCCAGCTGACCATCGCGCTGGCGGACTTGCCGTAGCAGGCGGCTCCGTAGGGGTTCCACTCGATGTCGAGGGTGCCGGGGAGGGTCTTGCCGTCCTTGGACCAGCCGCCGCCGTGGTCGACGAAGTAGTCGGCCTGGGTGGCGCCGCCGGCGGTGTCCGGGGTCGCGAAGTGGTACGCGCCGCGGATCATGCCGATGTTGTAGGAGCCGTTGTACTGCTGGGCGAAGTACGGGTTCGTGTAGTACGTGCCTTCCGTCGCCTTGGTGTACGCCCACTTGACCCCGCTGCTCCACAGGGTCGACCAGGCGACGTTGCCCTGGTAGCCGGAGACGTCGACGCCCTCGGTCCGGGTGACGGCGCCGGCGCTGGGGGCGCCGCCCCGGCCGTCGTGGGCCAGGACGCCCATGCCCATGTGGGCGGAGCCGCGGGTGGGAGTGCCGGCGGCGTGCGCGGTGGAGAGGGGGAGGGTGAGGGAGACGGCCGCGAGCAGGGCCGCCGCGAGGGCGGTCAGGGCCCGCGGGCAGGGGGAACCGGGTCTGTGCACGCGCATGACGTGCCTCCGAGGTCAGGTGGGGGGAGGTGGGGAGGTGGTGGGGATCCACGGGTGTCCACTGGCGTGGGCATGCCATTCCGGGGCCTGATTAGGAAGCTACGCACGTAGATGACGGCGTGGAAGGGGGTCCGGATGCCGCCGTTGGTCTACGCCTGCGAAATACTTACGTAGCTGCGGCGATGACGATTTTTGGCAGAAACTTTCAGGACCGGGAAACCGAGCAGGGGTGCTGACGTGCACGAGGACGCGAACGGCGACGGGCATCCCGTCGCCGCCGAGGTGACGCCGACCGGTGCGGACCAGGAGTTCCTGGACCTGGAACGCGAGTTGACGGTGCTGCTGCGGCGCGCCCGCGCCAGCCAGGGCGAGATGGCCCGCGAGGTCCACCCGGACCTGGAGTCCGCCGCGTACGGCCTCCTCGTCCGCCTCGACGAGCACGGCCGCCTGCGCGCCACGGAACTCGCCGCCTACATCGGCGTGGGCAAGGCCACCATGTCCCGCCAGCTGCGCGCCCTGGAGGAGCTCGGCCTCGTCACCCGCGAACCGGACCCGGCGGACGGCCGGGCCTGGCTGGTGACCCTGACCGAGGAGGGCCGCGGCCGGGTCGGCAAGGTCCGCGAGGCCCGCCGGGCGAGGTACGTCAGCCAGCTCGCCCACTGGGACCGGCGGGAGGTCGCGGAGCTGGCGCGGCTGCTGCACCAGCTGAACCGGGGCATGGAGAAGTAGCCGAACCGCCAGGGCCCCTCACGGCTCCACGTACGCCACCGTCGCGTCGTCGTGCGTCTTGCTCCGCCCGAGGAACGCCCGCTCCTCCCGGTCCGCCGCCTCCAGCTCCCGTACCCGGTCGACCAGTGACCGGGCGCCCTCCTTGCGGACCACGTCGAACAGGGCCGTCCAGTCGCCCTCGCGGAACTTCTCCGTCCAGCGGGTCGCGCCGTCCGTCAGCGCGGCGAGGGCGCGGACCCCGTGGCGGGGGAGGGTGCCGGTGACCGCGCGGACGGCGACGCCGGGGTCGGCGGCGGCGGTGAAGAAGCCGCCCTCCTTGTTGCGGGCCCGCGCGTCGCAGATCGCGTCACCGGCCAGCCAGGCGCGGGGGAGCCGGGCCAGGCGGTCGTCCAGGACGGGGGTGATGGTGCCGTCGGGGGACTGGAGGAGCAGGGCGGAGTCGGAGAGCACCAGGTGGTCGACCGTCTCCGGGGTCCAGCGGGCCAGGACGACCGTCGCCTGGGGGGTGCGCGGGTGAGAAAGGTCACAGGTGGCCCCGTGTGCGTCGGCCGTTCGACGGATCGCCCGGGAGAGGATCTCCGGCAGCGTCATATCCGGCCGCGAAACGGTCAGTTCCGTCAGGGCGCCACCCAGGCGCGCGGTGAACCACGGGACGGAATGCAGACAGCCCGTCCCGTCCCTCGGCGGGGTCACACCGTCCAGGACGACCACGGCACCGCCCTGCCCCGATGCCGGTAGCGCGACGGCGGCGAAGTCCTCGTTGGGGCGGGTGGCGTCACCGGGTTCCGAAACGAGTTCAGTACGCATTCGGCCAGTCTGCACGACCTCTTCACAAGGACCGCCAAAGGCTGGCAACGATCGCGGAATTCCCGCCACCCCGCAGGTCAGGCGCCTGTTTTGGGGTGGAATGGCGCACTCCGGGAAGGCGTGGTGGCGAATCCTGCCAAAGCCTGCCGCCCGCGTCCAACCGGCCCACCGCGCAAGGCCCGCGCACACGCCACAGGAACTTGCCCGCCAACTCCTCGGCAAGGTTCACTCCTTTGGGTGGCGGGTCAGGTGATGCGCGGCCACTGACCACCGGCACTGGGAGGGTCGGGGACGAACCGTCCCGGGTGTACGCACCACTTGGCATCGATGTGACGGAACGCCATCCGGGCCCATGGGTAGACGAGTTCAGGAATGCGAGCACCGGTGCAGATGAAGCGGCCTCGGCGCACAGGCAAGCAGACGGCCTCCGAAGACGGCGCCGAGCACACCCCCGTCGGCACCGGCCGCCCCACCCACGTACGCAACCGGCTGATCGTCGCCGTCGCCGTGGTGGCCGCCGCCATCGCAGGTGCCGGGGCCCCGTCCCTGATCGCCGCCTCGGGGCAGCTGAGCGACTCCCAGGACCTGGTGACCCTCGCCCAGCGCACCCAGGACGCCCTCTCGCTCGCCCACTCGCTGGCCGACGAGCGCGACGAGGTCACCTCCTACGTGGCGGCCGGCCGCGACAAGTCCAAGGCGCCCTCCGAGCAGCGCAGCGAGCGCGTCGACCGGCAGGTCGAGGACCTGCGCGCCGACACCGACACACCCGGCGGGCTGCGCACCGACCTCGACGGCATCGCCGCCGTGCGCCGGGCCGCGCTCACCGGCAAGAGCACGGCCCTGGAAGCGCACCAGGCCTACTCCGCCGCCATCACCGAACTCCACCGGCTCGCCGAGGACCTCGCCGAGCAGATGCCCCCGCGGGCCGGCTCCGGCGCGTACGCGCTCGCCGAGCTGGACTCCGCGGTACAGCAGTCCGCCGCCGCCCGCGGCCTGCTCCTCGCGGCCCTGAACGTGCCGACCAGCGAGCAGACGGTCACCGACCCCACCACCGGCCTGCCCACCACGAGCACCACCACCTCGGCGGCCGACCGCAAGCAGCGCGACGCGCTCACCGCCGCCGCCCAGCAGGCCCGGCTGCGCTCCGACGCGGCCCTCGCCGACTTCCGCGGGACCGCGCCCAAGACGGCCGTCACCTCGTACGACTCCACGGTCACCGGAGCCGAGGTCAACTCCGCCGACAGGTACCTCGCCTCCCTCACCGACCAGCCGACGCTGACCGACCGCGACCTGGCCACCAGCACCAAGAAGCTGGACGCCGCCCTGTCCGCCCGCGTCGACCTGATGCGGGGCGCGGAGTCCGCCCTCTACGACCACCGCACCAAGGACCTCGCCAAGCAGCGCGACGACGACGTCACCGCGCTGGAGATCCGCACCGCCGCCCTCGGCGCCCTGCTGCTCGTCGCCGTGGGTATCGCCACCGCCATGGCACGCACCCTCACCCGCCCGCTGTCCGTGCTGCGCCGGGGCTCCGCGCGCCTGGCCGGGGCCGAGGACCCGACGGGCGAGGAGCCGATCAAGTTCACCGGCCGCAACGACGAGTTCGCCCAGGTCGTCCGCTCCGTCAACGCCCTGCACGCGCACGCCCTCGCCGTCCATGAGCGCGTCACCACCCTGGAGACCGACCGCAAGCACCTGGTCGGCCAGCGCCAGCGGATGGCCGACGCACGCGAGGAGCTGCGCGCCGAACTCGCCGACTCCGCCGCCCAGCTGGAGCGGCTGCGCGCCAGCATCGGCGGCACCTTCGTCAGCCTCGCGCTGCGCACCCTCGGCCTGGTGGAGCGCCAACTGGCCGTCATCGAGGGCCTGGAGGAGCGTGAGCAGGACCCCGAGCAGCTGTCCACGCTGTTCAAGCTCGACCACTTCGCCACGGTCATGCGCCGCCACAGCGAGAACCTCCTGGTCCTCGCCGGCACCGAGCACGTCCAGCAGCACCACGGCCCGGTCCCGCTGGTCGACGTCGTCCGGGCGGCGGTCAGCGAGATCGAGCGCTACGAGCGGGTCCGCATAGCCGCCCTGCCCCCGCACGCGCACATCGCGGGCTTCGCCGCCGACGACCTCTCCCACCTGCTGGCCGAACTCATGGAGAACGCCACCTCGTTCTCCCCGCCAGACCTGCCCGTCGAGGTCTCCGGCTGGCTGCTGGAGAGCGGTGAGGTGATGCTCTCCGTGCAGGACGAGGGCATCGGCATGGCCGTCGAACGCCTGGAGCGCCTCAACTCCCGCCTCGCCGAGTTCGACCCCGAGTCCCCCTACGACCAGGAGGGTGAGGACGGCCTCGGCCTCGGCCTGTACGTCGTGGCCCGCCTCGCCCACCGCCACGGCGCCCGCGTCCAGCTGCGCGAGCAGAAGCAGGGCGGCGTGGCGGCGGTCGTGGTCCTGCCCGCACCCCTTCTGGCGGAGCCCCCGGTGGCGGCCGTCCCCGCCCCCACCACCGTGGCGGGCGGCGCCCACTCCTTCTCCCTGCCGGGCGCCGACGCCGAGGCCAACTCCAACGTCCTGCACGGCCGCTCGGGCGGGGACCCGCTGGTGACCCTGGCGGAGAAGGCGGTACGGGCCACACCGGACGCGGAGCAGCCGGTACACGACTCGTCCCGGCCGGAACCGGAGCCGACCCACGAGAGCCCGGCCGAGACGACGATGGAGCTCCTGCTCCCCGAGGTCGCCCCCGAATCCCAGGCCGCCGACGGCGCCGAGCCCTCCCAGGGGCCACCCGCACCCGACAACGAAGCCAGTACGGGTGGTGGGGAGGGGAACGCCCCGTCCGAAGCCGAAGCCATAGCCGAAGACGAGGCCAAGGCCGAAGACGAGGCCAAGGCCGAACACGACGCCAAAGCCGAAGACGAAGCCGAGGACGAACAGCTCACGGCGAAGGGTCTGCCCAAGCGGACCCCGAAGATCACCGCACCCGCACAGACGCCCCGCCAGCGCAGCGGCTCCGTAGACGCCGAGGCCCTCCGCCGCAGGCTCGGCGGCTTCCGCCAGGGGGCGCAGGCCGGCTACCGCCACGCAGAGGCGGAGATCGCCGCATCCGAAGAAGCCACGGGGGGCACCGTCGAGGAGGCAAGCAGTTGACCGCGCCCAGTACCTTCGGACTGAGCAGTGAGGCCCGCAACCTGCACTGGCTGCTGACCAATCTGGTCGAGGAAGTCCCCGGCATCCAGTCCGTCGCCGTGGTCTCTTCCGACGGCCTCCTGCTCCTCTCCTCCGACCCCAGTCACCGGGAATCCCGCCAGAGCCCCCCGCCCAGGGGCCCGCGAGGCTCCGCCGCCGACCTCGCCACCATCGTCTCCGGCATCGGCAGCCTCACCGTCGGCGCCGCGAAGCTGATGGCGTTCGGCACGGTCAAGCACACGATGGTCGCGATGGACGAGGGCAGCCTGTTCGTGATGTCGATCAGCGACGGCTCGCTGCTCGGCGTGCACGGCTCCGCGGAGTGCGACATGAGCGTGGTGGCCTACCACATGGCGCTCTTCGTCGGCCGCGCCGGTCACGTACTGACCCCCGAACTCCGCAGCGAACTGCGCAAATCCCTGGAGTCCGAGTCGACGGGGAGCGCCCGATGAGCGGCAGCACGCCGAAGAGGCTCCCCGTACGCGGCGGCGACCGCAGGCCCGCCCGCGTCCGCCCCTACTCGCTCACCGGCGGCCGTACCCGCTTCGGCCACGTCCTGCTGGTGGAGACGTTCGTGGCGAGCACGGCGGCCCTCGAAGCCCCCGAGCAGCGCCGGGAACTGACCAGCGCGCCGCTCTCGGCGGTCATGCCGGAGATGCGGGCCATCGTCGAACTGTGCCGCCGTATGCGCACGGTGGCCGAGATCGCCGCGCTGCTGAAGATGCCCCTCGGGGTGGTCCGGGTGCTCCTGAGCGACCTCGCGGACCAGGGAAAGATCCGTGTGTACGGAACCGGGACCGGTCACGGCACCGGCCGCCCGGACCGCGCTCTGCTGGAAAGGGTGCTGAGTGGACTCCGTCGTCTCTGACGCCGTCGCCTCCGTCGGGGGCACCCCCTTCGTCGAGTCCGACGAGGATCTGAAGTCCTGGCAGACGGACCGTACCCGCGCCCCCATCGCGACGAAGATCGTCGTGGCGGGCGGCTTCGGCGTCGGCAAGACCACGCTGGTCACCTCCGTCTCGGAGATCACGCCCCTGCAGACCGAGGCGCTGATGACCGAGGCGAGCGAGGAGACCGACGACCTCGCCGCCACCCCGGGCAAGCAGACCACCACCGTGGCCATGGACTTCGGCCGTCTCACACTCGACGACGACCTGGTGCTCTACCTGTTCGGCACGCCGGGCCAGCAGCGTTTCTGGTTCATGTGGGACGACCTGGTGCGCGGCGCGATCGGCGCGGTCGTGCTGGCCGACACCCGCCGCCTCAAGGACTGCTTCCCTGCGCTGGACTACTTCGAGAGCTGCGGGCTGCCGTACGTCGTCGCGGTCAACCACTTCGACGGCAGCGAGCTGTTCGAGCCGGAGGACGTGCGGGAGGCGTTGACGGTACCCGCACGCATACCCGTCATGATCATGGACGCCCGCCGCCGGATCTCGGTGATCGAGACCCTCCTTGCCCTCGTCGGGCACGCGCTCGACGAGACCCCCGAGTAAACCCGGGGAATCCCCCGAGCAGTCGCCATTTAGGAGCACCACCCGCATGCGGAAGATACTCGTCGTGGGAGCCGGCCAGTCCGGCCTCCAGCTCGCCCTCGGCCTCCAGTCGCACGGGTACGAGGTCACCCTGATGTCCAACCGGACCGCGGACGAGATCCGCTCCGGCCGGGTCATGTCCACGCAGTGCATGTTCGACACGGCACTGGGGCACGAGCGCGATCTCCAGCTGAACTTCTGGGAGTCCCAGGCCCCGAAGATCGAAGGACTCGGCGTCTCGGTCGCGGCCCCCGGCTCGCACGACCCGGGCCCGACCCAGCGCGTGATCGACTGGGTGGGCCGGCTCGACGGGTACGCCCAGTCGGTGGACCAGCGGGTGAAGATGGCCGGCTGGATGGAGACGTTCGCGCAGCGCGGCGGCCAGCTCGTCATCCACGGCGCGGCGGTCTCCGACCTCGACTACTTCTCCCGTACCTACGACCTGGTGCTGGTCTCGGCGGGCAAGGGCGAGCTGGTGTCCATGTTCGCCCGCGACCCCGAGCGGTCCCCCTACACCGAGCCGCAGCGCGCCCTCGCGGTCGCCTACGTCCACGGCCTGGGCCCGCGCCCGGAGCACCCGGACTTCCACGCCGTGCGCTGCAACCTGGTCCCGGGCGTCGGCGAGCTGTTCATCATGCCGACCCTGACCACCTCCGGGCCCGCCGACATCCTGTTCTGGGAGGGCATACCCGGCGGCCCGCTGGACGTCTTCCACGGCGTCAAGGACCCGGCGGAGCACCTCTCCCTGACCCTGGAACTCATGGAGCGGTTCACGCCCTGGGAGTACGCGCGGGCCACCAAGGTCGAGCTGACCGACGCCGGCGGCACGCTCTCCGGCCGCTACGCCCCGACCGTCCGCAACCCCATCGGCCGGCTCCCCGGCGGCGGCCTGGTGCTCGGCGTGGCCGACGTGGTCGTGGCCAACGACCCGATCACCGGCCAGGGCTCCAACTCGGCGGCCAAGTGCGCGGCCTCGTACCTCGCCTCCATCCTGGAGCAGGGCGACAAGCCCTTCGACGAGGAGTGGATGCGGGGGACGTTCGACCGGTACTGGGAGACGGCGCGGCACGTCACCAAGTGGACGAACGCGATGCTGGCTCCGCCGCCGGAGCACATCCTCAACCTGATCGGGGCGGCTGGTCAGATGCAGCCGGTGGCCGACCGGTTCGCGAACGGGTTCAACGATCCGGCCGATTTCGAGAACTTCTTCTACGAGCCGGCGAAGACCGAGGCGTACCTGGGGTCGGTGGCGGGGGCCTAGTCGCGGCTTCAGGTCGTCCGTGGCTGGTCGCTCGGTTCCCGGAGCCCCTGGGGGGTCACCTCCGGCGGGGTGTAGTGCTGGAGGGGTTTTCCCTCCGGGTCCGGGCGTACGGCGCCCAGTACCGGCTTGGCCCCGATCGGTGAGACCTTGATCTGGTCGCCGGGGCGCGGTGCCTCCACGACCATGCCGTCGCCGAGGTAGAGGGCGACGTGGGTGGCGTCGGGGAAGTAGGTGACGAGGTCCCCGGGGCGCAGCTCGGCGAGCGGGATGTGCTGGAGCTCGGCCCACTGTTCCTGGCTGGTGCGGGGGATCGGGGCTCCGGCGTGCCCCCAGGCTTGCGAGGTGAGCCCCGAGCAGTCGTACGCCTCCGGGCCCTGCGCACCCCACTCGTAGGGCTTCCCGAGCTGCCGCACGGCATAGCGCACCGCCCGGTCGCCCTCGGGGGAGGGGGCGCGTTCGCCGCTGAGCGCGCCGGAGGCCATGAACTTCTTCTGCGCGTCGGCGATCCCGTCGCGCTCGAACTCGGCCAGCGCGGCGAGCTGTTCGGCGCTGAGCGAGGCGAGCAGCTTCTCCACCTCGGCGAGCCGGGAGCGCACGTCGTCGCGTGCCTTCTTCTGCCGCTCGGCGAGGGTGAGCTGCTGGTCGAGCGCCTTGCGTGCCTGGCGGGCCAGCCGGTCGCTGCGCTGCCGGCTGTTCGTCAGCCGCCCCACGGTCCTCGCCCGCTCACGCGCCAACTGCCCGATCACATGGCCCTCGTCGAGCGCGTGCTGCGGATCGCGGGCGAGCAGCAGGCGTACGTACGGGGAGATGTTGGTGCTGCCCTGGTACTGCTGCCGGGCCAGCCGGCCGGCGGCGCCCCGGCCGGCCTGCAGGGAGAGGCGGGCGCGGGCCAGCTCCCGGTTCAGCCGGTCGACCTCGGCGCGCTGGGCCCGCAGCTTCTCCTCGGTGGCGTCGTAGGTCTCGGTGGCCTGCTCGGCCTGCCGGTACAGCCGCTGGAGGTCGGTCAGCAGCTGGGCCAGGGAGGGCTGGGGGTCCGGTGCCGCGGCCGCGGCGGGGGCGGGTGCGAGGGCGGCATGGGCCGCCATGGCGGCCGTACAGGCGAGGCCGAGAAGTCTTCCTGACACGTCATCACCTCCGGTGCGGTAGGCGGATCATCCGCCTTTCTTCTTATCCGCACCGTGAGCATGGGACGGGTGGGCCCGGGCGGGCGCCGGATGTACGCCGTTCGGGGCAACCGATTCACCCGGCGGTGTCGTCCGGCTTGCCGTTCGGCGTGGTGTCCGGCCCGTTTCGCGGTTTCGACCAGGGCCAGGTGACCTGGCCGCCCTGTTTCCCCTCGGGGTCGTACACGTACTTCCAGCCCTGCACCAGCCCCAGCCGCCTGCTCTGGCCCCGGGGAACGCGGCGGTAGACGAGGACCGTGGGCGGGCCGCCGTGGGCGTCCGGGACCGGGATGCGGTACGTCTTCGGGGGCTGGCCGGTCATGCCCAGCAGTACCGGGAGCACGCGCCCGTCCATGGGGCCGCCCTCGAAGGGGGTGTCCTGACTCTTCACGGGACCAGTCTCAGCCATCTTCGGACAGGCCGGCGACGAGTGCCGCCGTCTGGGGGTCGCGGCCCGCGGTCACCGTCAGCACGGCCACGAACTGCTCCACCAGCCAGTCGCGCAGTTCGTCCCCGGGCGGCTGTTTCTGCTCGTCCAGCCAGATGAGGGAGGCCGCCTCGACGGCCGTGATCCACATCCGGACGGTCATCCGCAGGCGCGGGCCCGGCCGGGTGACGCCGAGGTGGCTGAGGATGTGCTCGGCGGCGGCCCGTCGCACGCCGTCCACGATGGCGGTGGTCCGGGAGGTCTCCACGACGCTGCCGCCCTGGAGGAGGGCGGTGAAGCCGGCGTCGTGCTCGTCGACGAAGGTGAGATAGCGGTCGAGGGCGCGGTGCAGCCGGGGGAGGGGCGGGCCCTCGCGGGGCTCGTCGAAGCACTGCTCCAGCTCCTCGGCGGCGGAGCGCAGCGCGGCCTCGTACAGCTGCTGCTTGCCGCCGGGGAAGTACCGGTACACCAGCGGCCGCGAGACTCCCGCCGCCTCCGCCACGTCGTCCAGCGACACGTCCTCGGGGGCGCGGTGCGCGAAGAGGGACAGCGCGGCGTCGAGCAACTGACTACGGCGTTCCTCGACGCTCAGCCGACGGTAGGCGGGGGTGGGCGCGGCGGGGGTCATGAACCGCAGCGTAACCCTCCGGACGTCAGGCGAGCAGGCCCGATGACCTCCACAACCGTCGGCCGACGCCCCGTAGGACGCCGATGTCGTCCAAGAAGTCCGTCAGGCGCTTGGCGCCGGTCTGCATGACCTCTCGGCGATGGGCGCTGGCCTTCACCTGGGCCATGGCCTCTCGTTTGTCGAGGCCGACGTTGGTGTACACGTCGGGGTTGACGAAGGCGACCGAGAAGATGCGGGCGAACTCGCCGGAGGAGACCCGGGTGAACTCCTGGGACCAGCGGGGCGCGGTCACCATCTGGCGGCGCAGTTCCTCGCGGGCGTAGCGGACGTGGCGGGCCTCCTCGACCACGTGGATGCGGGTGACGCCCCGGATCAGGGGCTGCACCCGCTCGTCCGGGAAGGTCAGCCGCTGCATCCAGTCCAGGACCTCCTCGCCGAGGAGGGTCGCCGTGAAGGAGCCGGGGGTGGTGGTGACCGTCTTGAACAGCCGCCCCATGTTCTGGTGGGCCCGGCTCACCGGGTACCAGGGCGCGTCGCCCCGCGAGATCAGCCGGGCGAACATCTTCGAGTGCCGGCACTCGTCCTCGATCTCCGTCAGCGCGTACCGGACGTGCGCGCTCGTCGCCGCCTTGTCGTAGATGTGCCGGACCAGGAGCTGCATGAGGATGATCTCGAACCAGATGCCGAGGGAGGCGAGCGCGGCGGCCTCGTGCTGGGAGAGCAGGATGCGCTGCTCCTCGCTCATCCGCCGCCACAGCGGGGTGCCGTAGAGCGACACCAGCTCCGGCGGCCAGAACCACTTGCCCTCCTCGAAGGGCGCGTCCCAGTCCAGTTCCCGGTCCGGGTCGAAGGAATGCTTGGCGGAAGAGGCGAGCAGCCGCTCGGCCACCTGCTCCCGGTCCTTGAGCAGGCCCAGCGCGTCGCGCAGTCCCGCGAGCGCGTCGGCTTCCGTCACGGTCGTCATGGCTGTCCCACCTCGTTGCCCTGGTCCACATCTCCTGCGGCTCTTATGAGACTGCCTGTCAGCAAGGCCGTCAATCCCCTGCGCACCACTTGTTGACTCGCCGTCTACGTGTGAGCCTGCGAGGTATGCCGACCTACGACCTGTACGCCAAAGACCCCGGCGACCCGCACTGGCAGGTACCCGCGAGCGGCGCCGCACGGTTCAGCTGGGAGTACGACGACGGCCGCGACCGGCTGCTCGCCCTCTACCAGAAGGGCAAGGACAAGCAGTGGGACGGGCAGCGGCGCATCGACTGGGACCTGGAGGTCGATCCGTACGATCCGCTCGGCACCCCCGACGAGGCGATGAACCTGTACGGGACGCCGTACTGGGCGAAGATGACCGACCGGGACAAGGGCGAGCTGCGGCAGCACTTCGCCTCCTGGCAGTTCAGCCAGTTCCTGCACGGCGAGCAGGGCGCGATGATCTGCGCGGCGCGCATCGTGGAGTCCGTCCCCGACCTCGACGCCAAGTTCTACTCGGCGACCCAGACCATGGACGAGGCCCGGCACGCCGAGATCTACGGCCGCTTCCTGCACGAGAAGATCGGGCTGCTCTACCCGATCAACGACAACCTCCAGTCCCTGCTCGACGACACCCTGCGCGACGCCCGCTGGGACATGCCCTACCTCGGTATGCAGGTGCTGATCGAGGGGCTCGCCCTGGCCGCCTTCGGCATGATCCGGGACACCACCGACAAGCCGCTGCCCAAGCAGATCCTGGCCTATGTGATGCAGGACGAGGCCCGGCACGTCGCCTTCGGGCGGATGGCGCTGCGGGACTACTACAAGCAGCTCACCGACGCCGAACTGCGCGAGCGCGAGGAGTTCGTCATCGAGGGCTGCTATCTGATGCGCGACCGCCTGCGGGGCGTGGAGGTGCTGGAGAACTTCGGCATCCCGAAGGCGGAGGCCGAGGAGTTCAGCGAGCGCTCCGAGTTCCTCCAGCTCTTCCGCAAGCTGCTCTTCAGCCGCATCGTCCCCTGCGTCAAGGACATCGGCCTGTGGGGCAAACGCCTCCAGCAGGCCTACGTCGACCTGGGCGTGTTCGAGATGGGCGACTCCAACCTCGACCTCCTCATGACCCAGGACGAGGAGATCGCGGAGCGGTTGGACGCCGAGCGGTTCGCGGCGGAGGAGCGGGAACGGGTGGCGGAGGTGGGGCAGGCCATCGAGGCGGGCGCCTCGGGCACGGCCGAATTCTGACCGCTCACCCGGGTGCAGTAGCGTGCTGGCGTGTCCATGCCTCCGCCGCCCCAGCAGCCGCAGCAGCCCTACGGCCCCCCGTACCCGCAGCAGCCGCAACCCCCGTACCCGCAGCAGCCGTACCCGCAGCCCGCGTACGGCCAGCAGCCGCCCCCCGGCCCGTACGGAACCCCGTACCCCCAGCAGCAGCCGTACCCCGGCTGGGGCGGCGCGCCCGTGATGGTGCCGCCGCCCCCGAAGCGGCGGGTCGGCCTGGTGCTCGGGATCGTGGGCGGCGGCGTCGGCGTGCTCGTGGCGATCGTGGTGGCGCTCGCGCTGATCGGGGCCCAGGCCGACAGCGGCTTCCCCGAGGCGAAGATGAGGCTGACCCTGCCCAAGGTGCTGCTCGACGAGAAGTACCAACTCGTCGAGGACCTCTCCGACTCCGAGGGCCAGAAGATCGAGGACGAGGCGGACGGCGCCTGGGACGCCAAGGTCACCAGGGCCGTGGTCGGCCGCTACAGCCCAGGCGGCGAAGAGACCAAGGGCACCCTCGTGATCTCGGGCATGTACGGCCGGTTCAAGAACACCGACGAAGCCCGGGACAACATGATGAAGGGCGCCGCCAAGGGCGACGGCGCCACTCTCGCCGTACCGGCGAAGGACTTCGACCTGGGCATCACCATCAGCTGCGAGGTGCTCACCCAGGAGCAGCTCGGCACGAAGATCACCGTGCCGGTGTGCGGCTGGGCCGACGACAACACGGGCGCCTCGGTCGCCGAGGTGACCACGGCGACCATGACTCAGGACCCGTCCGACGTCGACCTTCGGGCCGCCGCGAAGAAGACCCTCACGATCCGCTCCGAAATGATCAAACCGATCGGCTGACGGCCAGGGTCCCCTCCCCCTCGCCCTCCGCCGGCGGGAACGGCGTACGCAGCGTGAAGGCGTAGGGCGTCGGCCCCTGCGCCCGCAGCCGCACCAGCCGCTCCTCCGCCTCGGCGACCGTGGGGCGGTGACCGGCCGGAACCCACCACAGGGCCGTCACCGCCTCCTGGACCCGCTCGAACCACTCGCGGCGCCGGGCCAGCAACTCCCGGTGCTGTCCCTGGTACATGAACGCGGTGAGTGCGTTCGTGTCCCGCCACACCGACATGTTGACGATCAGCCACTCGTCGCCGAAGACGGGTACGTCGGTGGCGTTGCCGGACTCGCTCTGCAGCCGCCAGACGAAGCCGTCGGCGACGTCCGCCACGGCGTTCACCGGGTCGAGCGCGTCGACGAAGTCCTTCAACTGCGGTGAGTCCAGCGGGAACTTGAGGCGGGCGATGTTGACCTGGGCGAGTTCATGGGTGGCTGCGGGTGTGGTCATGACCGGACGGTAGGGCGGCTCGCCCGCCGCGCGGTACCCGCGTCTCACAGACCGAGAACCGCCCTCATCACCGCCTTGGCGATCGGCGCCGCGACGCCGCCGCCGCTGATGTCCCCCCGGTTGGCCGACGCGTCCTCCACCACCACCGCGACCGCCACCTTCGGCTCCACGTCGCCGTCGGCCTGCGCCCAGGACACGAACCAGGCGTACGGCACCCCGGAGTTGCCGATGCCGTGCTGGGCGGTGCCGGTCTTGCCGCCGACCGTGGCCCCGGGGATCGCCGCGTTGCCGCCGGTGCCCTCCTCCACCACGTCGGTCATCAGCTCCCGCATCCGGGCGGCCGTCGAGGGCCGCATCGCCTGGCGCGCCGGACGCTGCCCGGACGCCGCGAGGGTCTCACCGCCCCCGCGGACGGTCCGCTCCACCAGGTACGGCGGCCGCAGCTGCCCGCCGCCCGCCACCGCCGCCGCGACCATCGCCATCTGCAGCGGGGTGGCCCGGGTGTTGTACTGCCCGATCGAGGACAGCGCCAGCTGCGCCCGGTCCGCGCCGGCGTCGAAGGTGCTCGGCGCGACCGAGAAGGGGACCCTCAGGCCGCGGTCGTTGAAGCCGAAGGCCTCGGCCGTGGACCGCATGCGCTCGGCGCCCACGTCCACCCCCAGCTTGGCGAACACCGTGTTGCACGACCACGCGAAGGCGACCCGCACCGAGGCGTCCGCGCAGCCGTCGGCCTCGTTCGTCAGCCTGGTCCGGGTGCCGGGCAGGGTGTAGGGGTCGGGGGAGGTCGTCCGCTCGTCCAGGTCCGTGACCACGCCCGCGTCCAGGGCCGCCGCCGCGGTGACCACCTTGAAGGTGGAGCCCGGCGGATACGTCTGCCGCACCGCCCGGTTGAGCATCGGTTTCTCCGGGTCGTCGTTGAGCCGGGCCCAGGCCGACTCCACCGCCTCGCCGTTCCCGGACAGTTCGGCGGGGTCGTACGACGGGGTGGACACCAGCGCCAGGACGCGGCCGGTGGCCGGCTCGACCGCGGCCACCGCGCCCTTGCGGGCGCCCAGACCCGCGTACGCCGCCTCCTGGGCGTCGCGGTCGAGGGTCGTCTCGACGTCCCCGCCCGGGTTCCGCGCCCGTGTGACCTCGTTCCACAGCGGGAACGGCGACAGCATCGGGTCGGCGCCGGACAGCACCGCGTCCTCGGTGTGCTCCAGGAACGTCGTCCCGTACCGCTGCGAGGAGAAGCCGGTGACCGGGGCGTACAACGGGCCCTGCCCGTAGGTGCGTTCGTAGCGCAGCTGCTCCCCGGTGTCGACGGAGCCGGTGACCGGCTCGCCGTCGACCAGGATGTTCCCGCGCGGCTGCTGGTAACGGGCGATCGCGGCACGGCGGTTGGCCGGACTGTCGTCGTAGGAGCGGGCCTGGACGACCTGAACACGGGTGGCGTTGGCCAGCAGGGCCACCAGCAGCAGCGCGCAGAGCGCGGCGGCGTACCGGATGTGTTTCGTCACGGGGCCTCCTGCCCGTCGTACTGCCGCCGGGCCGAGTCGCTCACCCGGATCAGCAGGGCCACGATCGCCCAGTTGGTGACCACGGACGAGCCGCCCTGCGCCAGGAACGGCATCGCCATACCGGTCAGCGGGATCAGGCCGGTCACCCCGCCCGCGATCACGAACACCTGGAGCGCGACGATCGAGGCGAGGCCGACCGCGAGGAGACGGCCGAACGGGTCGCGCAGCGCGAGGCCCGCCCGGTAGCCGCGCTCCACCAGCAGGGCGTAGAGCAGGAAGACCGCCGCCAGGCCCGCCAGGCCCAGTTCCTCGCCCGCCGTCGCCAGGATGAAGTCCGACTTGGCCGCGAAGCCGATCAGGATGGAGTGGCCCAGGCCCAGGCCGGTGCCCTGGACGCCGCCGGCCGCGAACGCGAACAGCGACTGCGCGAGCTGGTTGGGGCCCTGGCCCGCGTCGATCGTGGCGAACGGGTGCAGCCAGTCCTGGATGCGGGCGTGCACATGCGGCTCCAGCCGGCCCACCGCGACCGCGCCGAGCACCGCGAGCAGCAGACCGACCGCGATCCAGCCGGTACGGCCGGTGGCGACGTACAGCAGGACCACGAACAGGCCGAAGAACAGCAGTGAGGTGCCCAGGTCGCGCTCCAGCACCAGGACGCCGACGCTCACCAGCCAGATGGCGGCGATCGGGCCGAGGACCCGGCCGGTGGGCAGCTGGATCCACCCGATCCGGCGGCCGGTGTGGGCGAGCGCGCCGCGGTTGGCCGCCAGGTACGCGGCGAAGAACACCGCGAGCAGCACCTTGGCGAACTCGCCCGGCTGGATGGAGAATCCGGCGATCCGGATCCAGATGCGGGCGCCGTTCACCGCCGGGAACAGGATCGGCAGCGTGAGCAGACCGAGGGCGGCGGCCACACAGAGGTAGGCGTAGCGCTGGAGCACCCGGTGGTCGCGCAGCAGCAGGACGACCGCGGTGAACAGCGCCACGCCCAGTGCGGACCACACGAGTTGGGCGGGCGCCGCCCGCTCGCCCGGCGTCTCCAGGTCGAGCCGGTAGATCAGGACCAGGCCGAGGCCGTTGAGCAGCACGCCGATCGGCAGCGGGAGGGGGTCGGCGCAGGGGGCGCGCAGCCGGACCGCGATGTGCGCGAGCAGGGCGAGCACACCGAGCCCGGCGCCGTAGCCGGCGGCTCCCGGCGGAAGGGTGCCGTGCCTGGCCAGGCCCACGGCGCAGTAGCCGGACACGGACAGCAGGACGGCCAGCAGGATCAGGGTGAGTTCGATGCCACGGCGCCGGGGGAGGCGTACGGCGGGTGCGGGGGACTGCGCCGCTGCCACGGTGGTTCCGGCCTTGGTCATGTCCGGAACTTACCCAAATGGTGCGTCTTATGTGTTGTGTTCGCCCGGGGGTGTCAGCAATCCGGCAGCGCGGGCCGCCGGGGCGGTGTCCGAGGCAGTGTCAGGGTCGCCACCGCCCCGCCGTCCAGGGCGTTGGCGAAGGTCAGCGCGGCACCCAGCACCTCCGCCTGGCCCACCGCGATCGTCAGCCCCAGCCCGTGGCCCTTCGACCCGCCCTCGGTACGGAACCGCTGCGGGCCGTGCCGCACCAGGTACTCCGGATAGCCGTCCCCGTGGTCCCGCACGGTGACCCGCGGCCCGTCCACCGTCAGTACCACCGGCGTGCGCCCGTGCTTGTGCGCGTTGGCCACGAGATTGCCGAGCACCCGCTCCAGTCGCCGCCGGTCGGTCTCCACCCGCGCGTCCCGCTCGACGCGCACCTCGGTGTCCGTCCCCGACGCCCGCACCACCCGCCCGGCCAGTGTGCCCAGCTCCTCGCCGTCCGTCTCCAGCCGTTCCCGGCCGGCGTCCAGCCGGGAGATCTCCAGCAGGTCCTCGGTGAGCGTGCGCAGCGCGGCCACCCGGTCCCGCACCAGCTCCGTCGGACGTCCCGGCGGCAGCAGCTCGGCCGCCGCGTGCAGCCCGGTCAGCGGAGTGCGCAGCTCGTGCGCCACGTCCGCGGTGAACCGCTGCTCGCTCAGCAGCTTGCTCTGCAGCGACGAGGCCATCGTGTCCAGCGCCGCCGCGACCGCGGCCACCTCGTCCGGCGGCCGGGTCGGGTCCTTCGTACGGGGGTCGTGCACCCGGGCGTCCAGGTCGCCCGCGCTGATCCGCCGGGCCACCCGCGCCGTGCCGTGCAGCCGCCGGGTCACCCGGGTCACCGCCATCGCGCCGAACAGCAGCGTCGCCCCGATGGCCAGCACCGACGACCACAGGATCGCCCGGTCCAGACCGGCGATGGTGTTCGCCTGCTGCGAGTGGTCGACCTCCACCGCGAGCGCCCGCCCGCCCTCGGCCGGGCCCGCCGCCCACATCGTGGGCCGCCCCCGGTGCGTGGCGACCATGGTGCCGCGCTCCCCGGACAGCGCCAGCGCCCGCAGCGGCCCCGGCAGCCCCGCGGGGTCCACCCCGGCGCCGGGCGGCAGGGCGTCCCCGGCCCGGTAGGCCGCGGTCGCGTCGGTCAGCCGGTCCAGCGCCTGCTCGCGGGCTTGGCCCACCGTCTGGTCGGTCACCGAGACATGCACCAGCACGCCCAGCAGCGCGGCCAGCGCGCAGCACATCACCGTGATGAAGGCGGCGGTCTTGGCGGCCAGGGTCCCGGCCCACTGGGGAAGTCTCACCGCGGGCTCGCCGAGGGGGACAGGGTGGGGCGGGGGGAGTGCGTACGGGGGTGCTTGCGCTTGCCGGTGCGCAGGAACTCGTCGCGGGAGAAGACCATCGCGCGCTGGTCCGGGTCCCAGGTCCAGGTGGTGCGGTACTCGTACCCGGTGATCCCCGCCGGGGAGCGGACGATCACCGCCCGCCCGGCCAGCTCCACCCCGACGATCGCGTCGTTGTCGGCCAGCACCTGCACCAGCTTGTGGTGCTCGACGGTGTAGACGCGCACGGCCGTCTGGTTGGTCGGATACAGCCGGAAGCCGAGCGTCATGTCGTCGCGCCCGTCCCCGGTGAGGTCGCGGTAGTACGCCTTCAGGAGCGGACACCGGCGCGCCTCCCCGCCCGGGTCGCAGTCGTCCATCCGGGCCACCGTGGCGTGGTACGCCCCCTTGCTGCCGTAGTCGTCCGGGTGCGCCGCGATCTCCGCGCGGACGACCGCGCCCGGATCGGCCTCGTGGATGTCGTCGCCGGGCACGGTGACGCCCTTCACGGTCTCCGTGCTCGCCTCGTCGTAGGGCCAGGCCGGGCTGGACGCCGGGCGCAGGTCGGGCCAGAGCTTCGCCGGACTGATCGCGGTCGGGGTCGTCCCGGCGCCGCGCAGGCCGCCCGAGTCACCGCAGCCGGTCACGGACACCGCCACGAGGGCGACGGCACCGGCGGCGAGGGCGGTCCGGATCGGACGAGTGCGGGGCACGGTACTCCTGTGACGCGTACGGGGTGGCTCGAACTGTTCGGTGGCAGGGCGGTGCGAGGGCCCCGCACACCCTATTCGTCCGCAGAAACGATCACTCCGCTGCCCGGCTTCTCGCCCCCGGGGCCGCGCTATTCGGCCAGTTCCTCCAGGAGCCGGGCCGTCGCCAGGCCCGCGCGCAGGTACTCGACGAACAGCTCGTTGTGCAGCGCCCAGGGGGAACGGCGGGCGCGGACCAGCCGGATCGCCTCCTCGGCGGACCGGCCCCGGTGGATCAGGGCGTGCGCGACGACCAGACCCGAGCGGTTGTAGCCGTGGTAGCAGCGGACGAGGACCTTGCGGCCCGCGTCCAGCGCCTCGTTGGCCGCCCGGGCCAGCCGGATCACGCCCGCGAGCTGCGTGCCGTCCAGCGGACCGTCGGGAATCGGCCACACATGGTGCTCCACCTGCGCGTCGGGACCGTGCCCCGGAAGTCGCAGCAGCGTCTGTACGAGATCGAACTCGTCCCGTACGACGGCGAACTCCACCTGCCCCGAGGAGCTCCGGAACTCGTGCCCGCCCATCCACAGGCCCGGCACGATCTCGCTCCACGGGGTGTCCGGAGCCGGTACCTCGGATTGCCTCCCGCGGGTCCGCAACGGCGCCTCCCCACTCCGCTCGCCACCGCTGTCAAAGGTAGCCGGGTTCTTGCCCCTGGAGCACCCCGCCTGTTCCCATGGTCAAGGGGTGATGGCGCATGAGCGGACTGCGCGTCGTGCCGACCTGGCGGCACGGTCACGAACGGCTGTACGTCTGCCGCGCGGACGGCGGCAACATCGCCTGGTACGACCGTGAGGCGGGCCGGGTCAACCTGCTCAGCGAGGAGCGCAGGGAGGACGTACTGCGCGCCCTCGGTCCCTTCATCACCGGCCCCGTCACCGTGGGCCCGCCGCCGGTCCCGACCCCCGCCGAACTCGCCCGCCTCACTCTCCACCCCGACGACGACCTGGCCCCCAACCGCCCCGGCGAGGCCCTGCTCGTCTCCCTCGACCGGGACCCGGCCCCACCGCACCGCCTCCGCCCCGACCCGCGCCGCCGCGCCCTCGCGGCCGAGCAGACGGTCGGCGAGGCCCTCGACCGCCTCGACGGCGCGGGGTGGCACACCCTGCACTCCGTCCCCCTCCCCGGCGGCGACCGCATCCACCACCTGGTGATCGGCCCCGGCGGCCTCTTCGCCCTCCACGCCGTCTCCGCCCGCCGCCAACGCGTCCTGGTCACCGATCCCCTGGTCACCCTCGGCCGCCGCGACCCGCTGCCACTCCTGCGCCGCGTCCGCACCGCCGCCGACCGCGCCTCGTACGCCCTCACCGCCGAGGTCCGCCCCGTCCTCGCCCTGGTGGGCGCGACGGAGGTGTCGGTACCGGTACCCCTGCGCGAGATCCGCGTCCTGCGGGAGACCGAGATCGAGGGGCTGGCCCGGCTGGGGGGCGTGCTGAAGCCGGCGGACGTGGAGGCGCTGCACGGGATGGCGCGGGACCGGGGGACGTGGGAGAGGGTGTGACCTGGGCGGTGCCGCGGACCCGCTCAGCCGCGGTCACGGCAGCGGACGGGCACGTCGAACGTCCAGCAACGGGGCCAGCAGGTCCCCGAAGTCCTGCAACCGCGGGGCGATGTCCCCGGCCCCGAACACCAGCTGCCGGGCACTTCGGCACTGCGCCACCTCCTCCCACGTGACCGGTGCCGAAACACAGGGCTCGGCCCGCGCCCGCACGGTGTAGGGCGCCGCCGTCGTCTTCCGCCCGGCGTTCTGACTCCAGTCCACGAACACCTTCCCCGGCCGCAGACTCCGCGTCATCCGGTGCACCACCAGCCGCGGCATGGCCCGCTCCGCCTCCACGGCCAGCCCCTTCGCGTACTCCGACACCCGATCCGGAGACGCCCCCCGCACCGCCGCCAGCAGATGCAGCCCCTTCGACCCGGAGGTCTTCGCGTACGTCTCGATCCCGTCCGCCGCCAGCCGCTCCCGCAGCCACAACGCGACCTCGCAGCAGTGCACGACATGCGCCGGCGGCCCGGGATCGAGGTCGAAGACGAGCCGGTCGGCCTCACCGGGATCCCCGATCAGCCACTGATGGGTGTGGAACTCGGCGACGAGATTCGCCGCCCACATCAGCGAGGCCAGGTCCTGCACCAGCACCATCCGCGCCGGCCCCTCCGAGCGCGGCACCTCGGCGGTGGTGACCCACTCGGGCGTACCGGGCGGCACGTTCTTGGTGAAGAAGACCTGCCCGTCCGGCCCGTCCGGGTAGCGCAGAAAGGAAACCGGCCGGTCCCGCAGATGCGGCAGCAGCGCCTGTGCCGTCGTCGCGTAGTAGTGCAGCAACTCCCCCTTGGTGAAGCCGGTCGCCGGATACAGCACCTTCTCCAGGTTGCTGAGCGCGACCCTCCGCCCCTCCACCTCTGTGATCGGCGTCATATCATGAGAATCCCACGCGAATTATGACAAAGCTGGACGAAACGTCGGAAAGGTTCTGTACGTGCGATCCATATGGAACGGCGCCATCTCCTTCGGTCTCGTCAGCATTCCGATCAAGCTGGTGAACGCCACCGAGAGCCACTCGATCTCCTTCCGCCAGATCCACACCGAGGACGGCGGCCGCATCCGCTACCGCAAGGTGTGCGAACTGGAGGACCGCGAGGTCGGCCAGGGGGAGATCGGCAAGGGCTACGAGGACGCGGACGGCTCGATCATCCCGATCACGGACGAGGATCTGACCCGCCTGCCGATCCCGACCGCGAAGACGATCGAGATCGTCGCCTTCGTGCCGGCCGGGCGGATCGACCCGCTCCAGATGGACGCCGCGTACTACCTCGCGGCCAGCGGCGCCCCGGCGGCCAAGCCGTACACCCTGCTGCGGGAGGCGCTGAAGCGCAGCAACAAGGTCGCCATCGCCAAGTACGCCCTGCGCGGCCGGGAGCGGCTGGGCATGCTGCGGGTGGTGGAGGACGCCATCGCCATGCACGGTCTGCTCTGGCCGGACGAGGTCCGCGCCCCCGAGGGGGTCGCCCCGGACGTCGACGTCACGATCCGCGACAAGGAACTCGACCTGGCGGACGCGCTGATGGACACCCTCGGCGAGGTGGACCTGGAGGACCTCCACGACGAGTACCGCGAGGCCCTGGAGGAGGTCATCGCCGCCAAGGCGGCCGGCGAGACCCCACCGGAGGCCCCCGCCCCACCCTCCGGCGGCAAGGTGCTCGACCTGATGGCGGCCCTGGAGAACAGCGTCCGGGCGGCGAAGGAGTCCCGCGGCGAGGAGCCGGCCGACGTCAGATCCCTCACCCGCGCCGCCCCCAAGGAGACGGGCGGCAAGAAGTCGACGTCCACCGCGAAGAAGACCGCCGCGAAGAAGACGGCGACCCCCGCCCGCAAGTCGACGTCCAAGGCGGCGGCATCCAAGACGGCCGCGAAGTCCACCGCGAAGTCGACCACGAAGAAGACGGCCACCAAGAAGACCGCGGCCAAGAAGACGGCCTCCCGCAAGCGCTCCGCCTGAGCCGTCCGAGCACGGCACTCCGTTTCTTGCTGTTATTGTGCAACTGCATATTGCTCGCAATAACGCGGAGGGGCCTTGCACATGGCGGTTTACACGCTCCCGGAGCTCCCGTACGACTACGCGTCGCTCGCCCCCGTCATCAGCCCCGAGATCATCGAGCTGCATCACGACAAGCACCACGCGGCCTATGTGAAGGGTGCGAACGACACGCTGGAGCAGCTCGCGGAGGCGCGGGACAAGGAGTCGTGGGGCTCGATCAACGGCCTGGAGAAGAACCTGGCCTTCCATCTCTCCGGGCACATCCTGCACTCGATCTACTGGCACAACATGACGGGCGACGGCGGCGGCGAGCCGCTGGAGAAGGACGGCGTGGGCGAGCTCGCGGACGCGATCGCCGAGTCCTTCGGCTCGTTCGCGGGCTTCAAGACGCAGCTGTCCAAGGCGGCGGCCACGACGCAGGGCTCCGGCTGGGGCGTCCTCGCCTACGAGCCGCTCAGCGGCCGGCTGATCGTCGAGCAGGTCTACGACCACCAGGGCAACGTCGGCCAGGGCTCCACCCCCATCCTGGTCTTCGACGCCTGGGAGCACGCCTTCTACCTGCAGTACCGCAACCAGAAGGTCGACTTCATCGAGGCCATGTGGCAGGTGGTCGATTGGCAGGACGTGGCCATGCGCTACGTCGTCGCCAAGGAGCGCGGCGACAGCCTGCTGCTCGCGCCCTGACCTCGTCACCCGCACAGATGTCCTGCTCGTGATCGTCTTCTCAACCATCACCGGCAGGCGGCACAACGAAGGGCCCCCGCGAGCGACCTGCTCGCGGGGGCCTTCCGCTGCCGAAGCCGATGGCGCGGTCTTGGCCATGCTCCCGTCACGCGGTACGGTCTGTGCGATATCGACGACGGCATGGCGGAAGCCGGTGAGAGTCCGGCACGGTCGCGCCACTGTGAACGACACGGACCGCCCGAACGGGCGGCCCGCGCGTGAGTCAGACCCGCAGCTGTCGTCCTGTGCACCACCGAGATGGGACGCGAACTCCCAGAGGAGGGCCTGCCATGGCGCAGACCGTCGCCCAGCCGACAGCCACCAACCCCGTCGTTCCCGCCAAGCTGCCACTGAAGGCGATCGCTCCGTGGGCGGCGTTCTTCGGCATCCTGATGCTGGTCCTGCTGTACTTCGTCGGCGCCGAGCAGGGCGCCACCTCCGTCGTCTCCGGCGAGGACGTCCACGAGTGGGTGCACGACGCCCGCCACCTGCTCGGCTTCCCCTGCCACTGACGAGGGGCGCCGCGCACCCATGAACTCCGCAACCGTACGGAACCTTCTCGTGCGGGGCATGCTCGCCGGCCTTGCCGCCGGCGTGCTCGCCCTCGCCGTCGCCTACTTCCTCGGTGAGTCGAACGTCGACAGCGCGATCAGCTTCGAGGAAGCCCACTCCCACGAGCACGAGATGGAGCTCGTCTCCCGTTCCCTGCAGTCCACCGCGGGTCTCGCCACCGGCGTCCTGATCTACGGGGTCGCGTTCGGCGGCATCGCCGCGCTCGCCTACTGCTTCGCCCTCGGCAGGGTCGGCCGTTTCAGCCCGCGGGCCACGGCGCTGCTGCTGTCCGGAGCGGCACTGCTCGCCGTGTACGTCGTACCGTTCCTGAAGTACCCGGCCAACCCGCCGTCGGTCGGCGACCCCGACACCATCGGCAAGCGCACCACCCTGTACTTCCTGATGATGCTGCTCAGCGTGCTGCTCGCCGTCGGGTCCGTGATCCTCGGCAAGCGCCTCGCACCCAGGTGGGGCAACTGGTACGCCACCGTGGCCGCCGTCGCCTCCTTCGTCCTCGTGATCGGAATCGCGTTCGCGTTCCTGCCGGTCGTCAACGAGGTGCCCAAGGAGTTCCCGGCCATGCTGCTGTGGCGGTTCCGGCTCTCCGCCCTCGCCATCCAGCTCACCCTGTGGACCGGCTTCGGGCTGGTCTTCGGTGAACTGGCACAGCGTCTGCTGGCTCCGCGTCCCGCAGCGGTCGCGGCGCCCGCGCAGGCGACTCCCGTACCGCACTGAGAAGAACCGCACCGCAGTTGCGCGTGAGCAGGCGCAGAGGGGCCGCCGGAACCATCCCGGGGGCCCTTTCGCGTCGACGGCGACAGTGAGGGACCTGGGCGGAGGACCCGAGTGGCCAGACGACCACAACCGCGGCACATCACGCTCGGCGGCCGGGAGGCGGTGGCGCTGACCGTGGCGGAGTACGAGCGACTGATCGCCAGCAGACGGCAGATCGGCGGCCAGAGCGCCCGCGTACGAGTGCTGGCGCAGCGGGTGCGGCGGGGTGAGGAACTGCTGTGCGAGCTGGAGAAGTTGGTGGGCGGTCCGGCGGAGGGCTGTCCCGGCCCGCACCCGACGGCGTCGGAGGGCACGCACCCGGACACGGAATGCCTGCGCTGCGCGGTGGCGGCGCTCCTCGTCCGCCACCGCGGTGGAGCCGCCGGACGGGATCCGGGACAGGAACGTTCCTCCACCTCACCGCGCCGGCCGTGACCGACCTGCCGGTGACCGGATGATCGCCCCGTCAGTCCCCGGCGTCCGCCTGCCCCTCGCCGAGCGCCCGCCCCAGCCGCAGGTTCCAGCGCCCGGCTCGCCCGCTGAGCTCGGTCGCCGTCAACGGCGGGACGTCGAGCCGCCAGAAGGTCGCCTCGGGCGCGTCGAGGACCTTGATCACCACGGCCCGTACGATCTCCGGCTCCACGACGGCGACGGTTCTGCCGTGCGTCTCCTGCGACGCGTCCAGCCAGCGGGCGACGCGTGCGCACAGGGCACGTACCGACTCGCCGCCGTGGGGTGCGGCGTCCGGCCGCGCCAGCCAGCGGGCGAGAGCGTCCGGTTCGGCCGCGCCGACCTCGCCGAGCGTCCGGCCCCGCCAGCGGCCGACGTCCAGGCCGGCCAACTCCGGAGCCCGTGCGGCGTCGAGACCGAGGGCCTCGGCGGTCTGCAGGCAGCGCGGGCTGGGGGAGACCAGCACCTGATCTGCGGCGCGCAGCGCGGAGGCGGCGGACCGGGCACGGGCCGCGCCCCTCGCGTCGAGCGGACTGCCGTCGTCGAACCGCGCCTCCCGCAGGGACCGGTTCGCCGCCGGTGAGATCAAGGTGACACGGCTGGTCATGCCTTCGCTCCTGTCCTTCGCGCACGGCCCGTACGGACGTGTCTGGGTACGGCATCACGGCCGAGAGGGCCGGGCGTGCGGCCCTCTCGGCCGGGCAAGGGGCTTCTAGGAGCCGGAGAGCTCCGCACGGACCGTTCGGGCCGCGGCGACGAGATTCTCCAGGGACGCGCGGGTCTCGGGCCAGCCGCGGGTCTTCAGCCCGCAGTCGGGGTTGACCCACAGCCGTTCGGCGGGGACGGCCTCCAGCCCCGTGCGCAGCAGGGCCGCTGCCTCCTGCGGGCTCGGCACGCGCGGGGAGTGGATGTCGTACACACCCGGTCCCGCCTCGCGCGGGTAGCGGTGGGCGGCGAGCTCGCGGGCGACCTGCATATGGGAGCGGGCGGCCTCCAGGCTGATGACGTCGGCGTCGAGCTCGTCGATGGCCTGGACGATGTCGCCGAACTCGGCGTAGCACATGTGGGTGTGGATCTGGGTGTCCGGCCGTACGCCGCCGGTGGTGAGCCGGAACGCCTCGGTGGCCCACGCCAGGTACACCGCGCGGTCGGCGGCGCGCAGCGGCAGCGTCTCGCGCAGCGCGGGCTCGTCCACCTGGATCACCGAGGTCCCGGCCGCCTCCAGGTCGTCGACCTCTTCGCGCAGAGCGAGGGCGACCTGCCGGGCGGTGGCGCCGAGGGGCTGGTCGTCGCGGACGAAGGACCAGGCGAGCATGGTGACCGGGCCGGTGAGCATGCCCTTGACCGGGCGGGAGGTGAGGGACTGGGCGTACGTCGTCCAGCGCACGGTCATCGGCGCGGGACGGGAGATGTCCCCGGCCAGGATCGGCGGGCGGACGTAGCGGGTGCCGTAGGACTGCACCCAGCCGTGCCGTGTGGCGAGGTAGCCCGTCAGCTGTTCGGCGAAGTACTGGACCATGTCGTTGCGTTCGGCCTCACCGTGCACGAGGACGTCCAGGCCGGTCTTCTCCTGGAAGGAGATCACCTCCTGGATCTCGGCCCTGACGCGGTCCTCGTAGCCGGCCGTGTCGGTCCGGCCCGCGCGGAGATCGGCGCGGGCGGTGCGCAGCTCGCCGGTCTGGGGGAAGGAGCCGATGGTGGTGGTCGGCAGCAGCGGCAGCCCGAGGTGGGCCCGCTGAGCCGCGGCCCGTGCGGAGTACGGCTGGGAGCGGCGGGCGTCGGCCTCCGTGACGGCGGCGGCGCGGGCCCGTACAGCGGGATCACGAGTGACCGACGAACTCGCCCGGGAGGCCAGGTCGGCGCGGTTGGCGGCGAGTTCGGCGCTGATCGTGTCGGTGCCCTGGGCGAGCCCCTTGGCGAGGGTGACGATCTCGGCCGTCTTCTGGCGGGCGAAGGCGAGCCAGCGCAGGATCTGCGGGTCGATGTCCCGCTCCGGGGCGGAGTCGAGCGGCACGTGGAGCAGGGAGCAGGAGGCCGACACGTCGACCCGGCCGGCCAGCCCGAGCAGGGTGCCGAGGGTGCTCAGGGACTTCTCCAGGTCGTTCACCCAGATGTTGCGGCCGTTGACCACACCCGCGATCAGGCGCTTGCCGGGCAGACCGCCGACCGCGGCGAGATCGTCGAGGTTGGCGGCGGCGGCCTCGGTGAAGTCCAGGGCGAGACCGTCGACCGGCGCCTTGGCCAGCACCGGCAGGGCCTCGCCGAGCCGGTCGAAGTACGAGGCGACCAGCAGCTTCGGCCGGTCGGTGAGGGCGCCGAGGCCGCGGAGGGCGCGTGCGACGGCGTTCAGCTCGGCCGGCGTACGGTCCAGGACCAGGGCGGGCTCGTCCAGCTGAACCCACTCGGCGCCCGCCGCGTGCAGGTCGGCGAGGACCTCGGCGTACACCGGCAGCAGCCGGTCGAGAAGGGTGAGCGGGACGAAGTCCGCGGGCACGCCCGGGGCGGGCTTGGCGAGCAGCAGGTAGGTGACCGGCCCGACCAGTACCGGTCGGGCGGTCAGGCCCAGGGCGAGCGCCTCCCTCAGCTCCGCGACCTGCTTGGTGGAGTCGGCCGTGAAGACGGTGTCCGGGCCCAGCTCGGGCACCAGGTAGTGGTAGTTGGTGTCGAACCACTTGGTCATCTCCAGCGGCGCCACGTCCTGGGTGCCGCGCGCCATGGCGAAGTATCCGTCCAGGGCGTCCGCGTCGACGGCGGCTCGATGGCGTGCGGGCACGGCTCCGACCATGACGGTGGTGTCCAGGACATGGTCGTAGTACGAGAAGTCGCCGGTGGGCACCTCGTGGATGCCTGCCCCGGCCAGCTGCCGCCAGTTCGCGCGGCGCAGTCCGGCGGCCGTGGCCTGGAGGGCGTCGGCGGTGACACGCCCCTTCCAGTAGCCCTCGATCGCCTTCTTCAGCTCTCGGTTCTGTCCCTGGCGGGGGTAGCCGTACACGGTGGCCCGTGCTGCCGCGGCTGCGGTCCTGGTGGTCACGGAGATCTCCTTCGCGAGATGAATCCCTGAGATCCCGGGGACGGGACGAGAGCGCGAAGGGGCGACCTGGTGTGTACGCCGACCCGCCCTCGAGGTCACCGGGATGTCCGCGCACGAGTCGTTCGCACACGGGCAGTTGGCAGGTCTTCGGACTCGCGGGCACGTCTTTGCCGTACGAGGTCGTACAGCTTGTACGAGGTCGTTCGTACGAGACACCTACTGGCCGTCGCTTCCCAGGCCCCGTTCGTGGGGCCCAGTGCGTATGACGGCGGTCGTTCCCGCTCACCGCTGCGGGGCAGTCCCGGATTCCCACCGGGTTCCCTCTTGCGACGCATCCCGCCTGGCGGACGGGGCGAACCAGCTGCACCGGCCAGCCTACGGGGCGTACCGCGGTCAGCGTCAACTCCCTTTTGGCGGCGCGGAGTTCATGTAAGCAGCACTCTGGCCGCGGGAGGTCCCCTGGGCTATCGCCGGTAACACCCCTGCCGCCGCAGGGGCAACTCGCGTATCTCCCGCACCGCCGTGTCCTGAACGCCTCGGGCGACCCGGTCCCCGGCCTGTACGCGGCCGGCGAGGTCGCGGGCTTCGGCGGAGGCGGCGTCCACGGCTACCGCTCGCTGGAGGGCACCTTCCTCGGCGGCTGCCTCTTCTCCGGCCGCCGGGCGGGCCGGGCCTCGGCGACCGCGACCGCCACCTGACCCTGCGGACGCCGGTGGTGACGTGGTGTCGGTCCGGATGCGATGATGCCCGGCGACAAGGCGACGGCGGAACGAGGAAGCCGGTGTGAATCCGGCGCGGTCCCGCCACTGTGATCGGCGAGCGGATCCCGCACAGGTCACCGCCCGGACACGGGCGGGAAGACCGGGACGAGCGACGACCCGAGAGCCAGGAGACTCACGCGGTCGCCTCCTCGACGACCACCGGGGCGGATCTCCCCGGAGAGGAGGGCGGTTCGGCATGTCCGCGAGGCCGACTGACGAGACGACCGCGGCGGAGGCACCGGCCGACCCGGTGCCGTGCCGGGTCGTCGTGTGCCGGGACTGCTGCTGCGGCACCCCCAAAGTGCCCGGCGTCGATCACGCGGCGCAAACCGCACGTCTCGCCGAGGTGGTGCCCGTACGCGTCTCCACCTGCCTCGACGTATGCGACCAGGCCAACGTGATCGTCGTCCAGCCCTCCCCGGCCGCCCGCGCCGCCGGCGCCCGCCCCGTCTGGCTCGGCCTGGTCAACGACCCCGAGGCGACGGAGGACATCGCCACCTGGATACGAGCGGGCGGCCCCGGCATCGCTCCCCAGCCCGCGATCCTCGACCTGTACACCTTCACCCCACCCCGGCGTCGCGCGGCGCCCCGGCCGAAGCCATAACCCCGCGTGGGCCTGCCCCTCATGTCTCAGGGCGTCGGCGCTGTCGCCGCCATGGCTCGGGCCGGGCCGGGCCGGGGCCGCGAGCGGAAGGTACGGCGGTAGGTGTCCGGCGGCACACCCACCGTCCGATTGAAGTGCCGGCGCAGCGTCGTGGCGGTGCCCATGCCGGTCGCCGCCGCGATGGTGTCGACGGTGTCGTCGGTGGTCTCCAGCAACTCCTGTGCGTGACGGATCCGTTGGGTGAGCAGCCACTGCAGCGGGGTGGTACCTGTCACCGCCCTGAAATGACGGCCCAGGTGGCGCGAGCTCATCCCCGCCTGGCGGGCCAGGTCCTCCACGGTGAGCGGATGGTCCAGCCGTTGGATCACCCAGGGGAAGAGTCCGGCGAGCGGGTAGTTGTCCGGGGCGGGGACCGGGGTGTTCACGAACTGGGCCTGGCCGCCGTCCCGGTGCGGCGGCACGACCAGGCGGCGGGCCAGCGTGTTGGCGATCGACGAGCCGTGGTCGACGCGGACGAGGTGCAGGCACAGATCCATGGCGGCGGCCTTGCCTGCGGAGGTGAGCACGCTGTCGTTGTCCACGTAGAGGACGTCCGGATCCACCGTCACCCGGGGATGACGCTCGGCCAGCTCCCGGGTGTGCGCCCAGTGCGTGGTCGCCCGCTTGCCGTCCAGCAGCCCGGCGGCCGCCAGCACGAAGGCACCCGTGCAGAGGGAGGCCACGCGTGCGCCCGCCTCGTGGGCCGCGCGCACCGCGTCGATCAGCTCGGCCGGCGGGTCCTGGCCGACGTCGGCCCAGCCCGGGACGATCACGGTGTCGGCGTGCGGGAGGCGGTCGAGTCCGTGATCGGGCTCCAACCGGAAACGGCCGACCCGCACGGCCGCCGGTCCGCAGACCGAGAGGCGGTACCAGGGGTCCGCCACCCCGGTCATATCGGCTCCGAACACCTCGCACGCCAGGGCCAGCTCGAACTGCAGCATGCCGTCGGTGACGGCCAGCGCGACAGTGGTCATGTCCGGAATTGTATGAGCCATGGCGTTCCGGACACTCCTGGTCAGGTGCCGATCCTCGCCAGGATGTCCGTGACAGACCGCAGCGCATCATTCGAGTACGGGGAGAACCATGCAATCGGGCCAGACAGTGGCGGTGTTCGGCGCATACGGGCACACCGGGCGGTTCGTGGTGACGGAACTGAGGGAACGTGGGTTCCTCCCGGTACTCTCCGGCCGAGACGCCGACAAGCTGAAGGCGCTGGCGTACGAAACCGGCCTGCACGCCCGCCCGGCATCCGTCGACGACCCGGCCTCCCTCGACCGCGCTCTGGCCGGCACCGCGGCCGTCATCAACTGCGCCGGCCCCTTCGCCACGACGGCCGCCCCCGTGATCGAGGCGGCCCTGCGAGCCGGGATCCCCTATCTGGACGTGGCGGCCGAGATCGAGGCCAACGTCGACACCTTCGCGCACTTCGCCGACCGGGCACGGGACGCGCAAGCGGTGATCGTCCCGGCGATGGCCTTCTTCGGCGGCCTGGGCGACCTGCTGGCCACCGCGACGATGGGCGACTGGACAGCGGCCGACGAGGCCCACATCGCCTACGGACTGAGCAACTGGCACCCCACACCCGGGACCCGCACGGCGGGCGCGGTCTCCCGCCACCGCCGAGGCGGCCGACGCATCCGCTACACCAACGGCCGGCTGGAGCACCGCCACGACACCCCACCCACCCTGAACTGGCCCTTCCCCGCCCCGATGGGCCCCCGCCCCGTCATCGGTGAGTTCACCATGGCCGACGTCGTAACCATCCCCAGCCACCTCTCCATCCCCGAAGTGACCACCTACATGACGGTCGAGGCGGCCCGGGACATCGCGTCCCCCGACACACCGACACCGTCCCCGATCGACGACCGCGGCCGCTCCGCTCAAACCTTCCTCGTCGACGTCCTCATCCGCTCAGGCCACACCGAACGCCGCGCCACAGCCCGCGGCCAGGACATCTACGCCATCACCGCCCCCCTCGTAGTCGAAGCGACCAACCGCATCCTCACGGCCCGGCCCCACACCTCCGGCGTCCTGTCGGCAGGAGCACTCTTCGACGCCCCCGACTTCCTCCGCGCACTGTCCCCGCACATCACCGTGGAACTGCGTCGGTAGCGGCACGAGGAGTCGTTGTGCGAGTAGGAGTGAGGCCGGGCGGCGCGCTCCTGCGACTGCCCCTGGCCCCCTACCCAGCACTTGAGCGCGCTTTCCGGCCCTGACGGAAGTCGAGGTACGACAGCGCTATCACCAACAGCGGCACAATGATCCACAGCAGTGTGACGCGAAGTCGGCCACCTGTCAGGGCGGCAACCACGACTACGGCGACGGCGCTGACGACGAAGCCGAAGAACTGCCGATAGGAGCGGAACCCACCCGCCAGTGCCGCATTCACCGCACCAGGATCGTCCTCCTCGGCGAGCGCGGCGCGCACAGGATGGTTGTTACCCTCGCGTCGAGCCTGCCGCCAGGCGAAGAACCACCGGCCGAGTGCGTAGAGAACGAACGTACCGAGGTAGAACCACCACTCGGTGGCATCGTCGGGTAATGAGCGAGCCAGTGTCATGAGCACCACGTGCCCCCGGCCTGAGGGAGTAGACGGTTCCGCATTCACGCCGGGGCCGACACGGGGCCTTACTCTCGGGCAATCGGGGTGCTGAGTCCACGGACCCTGTCATACGGCTGCTTCGGGCGGCATATGGCTGCACATACCGCGAAGACCTCGGCTTCAGCGTCTCCACTGGTGACGGGGTCTTTGGGCACCTCATACAGGGTGTCCCCGGCAGGATTCGAAACCTCCGCACACGGCTCCGGAGTGATTGCGTCGATCACCCCCCGCCCGCACCACCGCCTCCGTCGCGGAGCGTGACGGAAATCGGAACGCAGGCTGACTGAGCCTCGCCGCTAGACCTAGCGGCACACCTCGCTAGGGCTAGCGGCACCGCTAGCACCCCATATCCCCCTGCTCAGGTCGCTAGTGCCTAGCGACATGCCGTGGTCGTCGGGGGGCTCCCGGAGAACCCGCTACAGCGCGTCCGCCGGAAGCACGGCGGCTCCAACGACGTGGTGGACCGGCGCGTCCTTGTGAACGCTGTACAGGCGGGGCAGCTGCTCGCCGCCGTCTCTTACGTCGGGTCCTGGGACCGCTGTCGCGGCCGTCGCCTGGTGGCTTTCTGTGCGGTCTTGTACTACGCGGGGCTCCGGCACGCTGAGGCAGGAGGCATCCGGTGGTCGGACTGCCACTTGCCGGCGGCGGGCTGGGGCACGCTGACGCTGCGGGAGAGTCGCCCCGTCTCCGGCAAGTGGACCGACTCCGGGGAGCGGCACGACCGCCGAGGCTTGAAGGCGCGGGAAGCGACCACCGACCGGCCGGTCCCGATCCCGTCCATCCTGGTCGCGATCCTTGAGACTCACCTGAAGGTGTTCGGGACGGCGAAGGAAGGGCGCGTCTTCGGGAACGAGCGCGGGGGAGTGATCGGCTCTTTCCACGTACTGGCGGGTGTGGGAGGAGGCGCGGGGATATGCGCTCCCGCCGGAGCGAGTTGCCTCGCCGCTGGCAAGGCGCCCCTACGACCTGCGGCACGTGTGCATCACACGATGGTTGAACGCGGGGGTGCCGATCGCTGAGGGTGGCCCGGCGGGTCGGCAACTCACCGGAGGTGATCCACCGCCGATATCACGGCTGCATCGACGGTCATGAGGAAGCCGCGAACTGCCAAATCACTAGAGGAAGACGGCGACGCAACATAGGTACGGGCCCCGCATCGGGGCGGCCTCCGAGATCCGAGGCCGCCCTATGTCTGTGGGCCTCAAAGCATCGAGTCCGCCCACTCTTCGGGCAGGAACAGCTCCCACACCACAGCTGGCGCAGCTACCTGACCGACAGATCCGCGCGTCAGAACCAGGCTGGCACCAGCGGCCACTGAGCCTTTTCCATCTCGATCAGGTGGCGAGTTCGAGTGCGACGACGGCACGGACGACGGCGGTGATCCGGGTGGTGCTGCAGCGGAGTTTCCTC
>NZ_JBVKAI010000001.1:643632-1054950 GCF_055639495.1 Streptomyces sp. NPDC039424 | reverse complement strand
ACGCCCGGTTACATTCCGAACCCGGAAGCTAAGCCTCACAGCGCCGATGGTACTGCAGGGGGGACCCTGTGGGAGAGTAGGACGCCGCCGAACAAACTTTGAGAGGGTTGGTCCCCGAACTTCGGTTCGGGGACCAACCCTTTTTTGGTTTGCGTCACTTGAAGTTCACGTTCCGCAACCAGCATCGCTCTCATGGGTACTGCTGCAATGCTCAGGGCCGCCGGCGTCGGAGTCGGTGACGAGGTCGTCGTCCCGGCCTTCGGGAACGTGGAGGTCGCCGAGGCCGTGACCCTGGCCGGTGCGCTTCCGGTGTTCGCCGACATAGATCCGGCGACGTACTGCCTCGACGTCTCGGCCGTCGAGGCAGCCATAACTCCCCGTACCGCGGCCGTCGTTGTCGTCCACCGCTTCGGACGGCGGGCCGACCTCGCGCGGCTGCACGGGGTGGGCCGGCGACACGGGCTGCTCGTGCTGGAGCAAGGGGAGTCCGAGGCGCCGTACGACGAGGTAGCCCAGCGCAGGGAGCGGGCCGCCTACCTCGACGCCAAGCTCAGGGGCGTACGCACGCCCGACGGCGGTGACGGGCACACCTACCAGCAGTACGTGGTGCGGGTGCCCGGCAACGGAAGGCCGGACCGCGACGCCTTCGCGCGCGCCGTGCGGGCCAAGGGCGTTGAGTGCCGGGTGCCGGTGAAGACGCCCGTGCACCGGCTGCCGGAATTCCGGCGGTGCGTGGCGCTGCCGGAGACCGAGCGAGCCGCCGACGAGACGCTGGCACTGCCCGTGGAGGCCGCATTGACGAAGCGGGAGATGCAGCGGATCGTGTCCGCGTGCAATGCCCTCGGAGGACTGCTCCAGCCTGCCTTCTGAGAGGCGCTGAGCGTACGGTGAACGAGTTTGGGAACTCGAGTCCGTTCGGGGTATGATCTATTCCGTTGCCGCGAGGGAAACCTCGAAAGGCGACAGGCCCCTATAGCTCAGTCGGCAGAGCGTCTCCATGGTAAGGAGAAGGTCAACGGTTCGATTCCGTTTGGGGGCTCAAAACGAAAGACCCCGCCCACCCGGGCGGGGTCTTTTCATGTCCGGCCCCGGGCCTACTCCTTGTGGATGCCCGGAACGCGCATCGCCAGGATCGCCATGTCGTCGGACGGGGCGTCGGAAGCGAAGCGTTCCACCGCACGCATGATCCGGGCGGCCACCGCGCCCGCCGTGAGGCCCGTGCAGGTGGTGAGGACCTCGGCCAGGCCGTCGTCGCCCAGCATGCGGGTGCCCTCGCGGCGTTCGGTGACGCCGTCCGTCACGCACAGCAGGACGTCGCCCGGATCCAGGGTGACCGTCTCCTCGTACAACTCCAGGTCCTCGATGACACCGAGGAGCGGCTGAGGCTCGGCCGCCGCCTCCACCGTGCCGTCCGGGCGCAGGCGCAGCGGGAGCGGGTGTCCGGCGCAGACCACCTTCAGCTCGGCGCTGCCGTCCTCCCTCGGCCTCAACTCGCCGTACAGGAGCGTCAGGAAGCGGCTGCGGGCGCCCTCGTCGAGGATCGCCGAGTTCAGCCGCTCCAGGACCGCTGGGCCGCTCAGCCCCTCGCGGGCCAGCAGACGCAGCGCGTGCCGGGCGAGGCCGGTGACCGCGGCCGCGTTCGGGCCCGTACCGCAGACGTCGCCGATGGCGAAGCCGTACGCGTCGTCGCTGATCGGGAAGACGTCGTAGAAGTCTCCGCCGACCTCGTTGCCCTCGCCGGCCGCACGGTAGATGACCTCGACCTCGACGCCGTCGATCTGCGGCTGCCCGGGCGGCAGGAGGCTGCGCTGGAGGGCCTGGCTGATGGCCGTGCGCTCCGAGTACAGGCGGGCGTTGTCCAGGGCCAGCGCGGCCCGGCGCGAGAGGTCCTCGGCCAGTTCCAGGATCTCCTGGCGGAAGTGCTCGTCGGTGGGCTTGCCCAGGGTCAGCATGCCGATGACGCGGTTGCGGGCGACCAGGGGCAGGACGACCGTCTCGCCGCCGACCGCGGAGGCCGTGGCGAGGGTCGGACCGATGCCCGTGGAGATCTGGTACGTAGGCCCGCCGGTCAGGCCCAGACTGCGCATCGAACTGCGCAGCGCCGCCTGGTGGGCCAGCTCCCCGGGGGCCGACCAGACGCGGGCGCCCGGTGTGGGTACCGGGTCGGGCGGCGGGACCTTCGACAGCAGGGACTTGATGCCGTCGATGAGCTCCTCGTCCTCGTGCAGGACGTACGACAGGTACGGCTCGGAGGCCTGGTCGGCGATGGTGTAGACGGCGCACCACGTGGCCAGGGTCGGCACTGTCATCTGCGCCATCAGGGCGAGGGTCTGGTCGCGGTCCAGGGTGCCGGCGAGCAGGTCGGACGCCTCGACGAGGAAGCTCAGGGAGCCGCGGCGCAGCCGCTCCAGCTCGCCGAGGCGGGCCGACTCGACGGCCAGGGCGATCCGGTCGGCGGCGAACTGCAGGCGCAGCGCCTCCTCGTTGGAGTATCTGCTCGGAGCCTCCGCCGCGACGCCGAGGGAACCGGTGAGACGGCCCTCGACCTTCAGCGGGACCGTGACGACCGAGCGCATGCCCGTGTCGTTGAGGAGGGGAACGGCGCCCGGAACCACGGTGAGGTCGTCGTGGACGGCGGGCATCCGGGCCGAGCCGTAGCGGCCGGGGCCCGCCTCGACGGGGACGCGGGCGAAGCGCTGGCGGGCGGAGGGCAGGCCGGTGGAGGCGCGGACCTCCAACTCCGTCTCGTCGTCGGTCGCGAGGAGCAGGAAGGCGGCGTCGCCGTCGAGCATGTCACGGGCGCGTTCCACCGTGCGCTGCAGGAGGCCGTCGAGGTCGTCCGGCGCGGGGGAGCCGATGAACACCTCGAAGGGGTCGGTGCTCTGGCCGTCGGCGGTCGAGGCCGAATCGGAGGACGGGACGCGGGACGGCGTCTGGAGGACGGCGCGTTCGTGGTCCCGTACGAGGAGGCAGACCGTGGAGGGTTCGCCGCCGGTGTCCCGCACCCGGAGGTGGGAGGCGTACACGGGCGTGACCCGGCCGTCGGCGGCGCGGATGCCGTAACTGCCTTCCCAGCGCGAGAGCTGGAGCGCCTCGGCGATGCCGGTGCCGGTGCCCGGGGTGTGCGGCCAGGCCGCGAAGTCGGTCAGGGGCCTGCCGGTCACCTGTGCGGCGGTGTGGCCGAACAGCTCCTCGGCGTCCTCGTTCCAGGCCGCGATGGAGCCCTTGCGGTCGATCTGCACGACCGCGACGCGGACCCGGCCGTCGGCCAGCGGGAGGAGGTCGGCGGGGAGGGACGGGCCGGCGGCGCGGGTGCCGACCGGGCGTTCGGGCAGGTCGAGTTGGAACCAGACGTTCTTGTGCGTGGGCGTGTACTCCACGCCCCAGCGGGCGGCCAGGGCCGCGCACAGCTGCAGTCCGCGCCCGCCCTCGCGGTCGGGACTGCCCATGGTGGCCGCCGCGCCCTGGAGGGGCACCTCGCGCTCGGGGTAGCGGTCCGCCACCTCGATGCGTACGCCGTCCTCGCTGCGCAGGCACAGGACGTCCGCGGTGGTTCCCGCGTGCACCACCGCGTTGGTCACCAGTTCGCTGGTGAGGACCACCGCGTCGTCCACGATGTCGGCGAAGCCCCAGCCCTGCAGGGTGTCGCGGACGAAGGACCGGGCGGTCGCGACCGATCGTCCGACGGGCTCGAAGCTGGCGGCCGCGCGCGCGGTGATCACAGAACTCCTCGACCGGTTGTCGACGTGCAGGGATCCGGGGCCGTCGGGCTCGCGCCGCTGATGCGGCATCCGCGTACCCGTCGGCCGGGGGTCCGGGGGCTGTCCCCCGGGGATCAGTCCGGTGGTCATGGTCTGCGGCCGCCCTCCGATGCCCGCTCGTTCTCGTGCCACCGCCCAGGCCGGACGGACCGGTGCGGCTGGACAGCCGCATGCAAGGTTACTTACCTTCGCGGTCCGTGCGGATGCCGGTCGGCGGTGATTACGCCCCCAGGGTGTGCGGACGATGTGCGAAGCTGCCGAACTGTTATGGCCTGGTTCGGCCGGGGTGAAACACTGGGCAAGCTTCAGATGAAGGTCCGGGCAGGTTGAGTGCGTTCCGTGTACGGCGGGCAGCAGCCCCTGGTGCGGGCGCATGCCGTCTGTCAGAAATACGCATCAGTAAGCGGTACGCGGTACAGCGGTACCCGAGCACAGCAGTAACGGTCGATCCCTGCGGGAGGGACACAGTGGAGTCTGGCGCAGCGACGCGGGGCACGAAGACGCGCGCGAAGAACGGACCGTCCCAGAGCAGGCGGCGGGGCGGGACCACGCAGGTGGACACCGCCGCCCTGGACCGGTTGCTGGTGGCTCTCGTGGCCATGCGGGACGGGAATTTCCGCAAGCGGCTCACGGTGTCCGGGGACGGCGTGATCTCGGAGATCGCGGCCGTGTTCAACGAGGTGGCGGACCGCAATCTGCACCTTACAGGTGAGCTGTCGCGGGTGCGGCGCATGGTGGGTCGTGAGGGCAAGCTCACGGAGCGGCTGGAGACGGGGGCCTGCGAGGGGTCCTGGGCGGCCGCCATCGACGCCTCCAACGCGCTCGTCGACGATCTCGTACGACCGGTGTCCGAGGTCGGCCGGGTCCTGACCGCGGTGGCCGAGGGCGATCTGTCGCCTCGGATGGAGCTCAGGACGCAGACGCCGGACGGGCCCGGGCATCCGCTGCGGGGCGAGTTCCTGAGGGTCGGGCGGACCGTCAACAACCTGGTCGACCAATTGTCGACGTTCACCGACGAGGTCACGCGCGTGGCCAGTGAGGTCGGCACCGAGGGCAAGCTGGGCGGTCAGGCCCGGGTGCGCGGTATGTCCGGTTCGTGGAAGGACCTGACGGAGTCCGTCAACACGATGGCCAACCGGCTGACCGCCCAGGTGCGGGACATCGCGCTGGTGACCACGGCGGTCGCCCGGGGTGACCTGTCACGCAAGGTCACCGTGCATGTGGCCGGCGAGATGCTGGAGCTGAAGAACACCGTCAACACGATGGTGGAACAGCTGTCCTCCTTCTCCTCCGAGGTGACCCGGGTCGCCCGTGAGGTGGGCACCGAGGGCATTCTGGGCGGTCAGGCGCAGGTGCCCGGGGTGGCCGGTGTGTGGAAGGAGCTCACCGACTCGGTCAACACCATGGCGGGCAATCTCACCGCCCAGGTGCGAGGCATCTCCCAGGTCACCACGGCCGTGGCCAACGGTGATCTGTCGCAGAAGGTGACGGTGCCGGCGCGCGGCGAGGTCGCGCAGCTCGCCGAGACGATCAACCAGATGACCGAGACGCTGCGGATCTTCGCCGACGAGGTCACGCGTGTGGCCAACGAGGTCGGGGCCGAGGGGCGCCTCGGCGGGCAGGCGAACGTGCCGGGCGCGGCGGGTACGTGGAAGGACCTGACGGATTCCGTCAACACCGTGTTCCGCAATCTCACCACTCAGGTGCGGGACATCGCCGCCGTGACGACCGCCGTGGCCAACGGTGACCTCTCGCAGAAGGTCACCGTCGACGTGGCCGGCGAGATGCTGGAGCTGAAGAACACCGTCAACGGGATGGTGGATCAGCTGTCGTCGTTCGGTGCCGAGGTCACGCGTGTGGCCCGGGAGATCGGTGTCGAGGGTGAGCTGGGCGGTCAGGCGCAGGTGCCGGGCGCGGCGGGCACGTGGAAGGACCTGACGGACTCCGTCAACACCGCGTTCCGCAACCTCACCGGTCAGGTCCGCAACATCGCCCAGGTGACGACGGCGGTGGCCAACGGCGACCTGTCGCAGAAGGTCACCGTGGACGTCTCCGGCGAGATGCTCAAGCTGAAGAACACCGTGAACACGATGGTGGACCAGCTGTCGAGCTTCGCCGACCAGGTGACCCGGATGGCCCGGGACGTGGGTACGGAGGGCCGCCTGGGCGGTCAGGCGCGGGTCGACGGCGTCTCCGGTACGTGGAAGGAGTTGACGGACTCCGTCAACTTCATGGCGGGCAACCTCACCTCCCAGGTGCGGCAGATCGCGCAGGTGACGACCGCGGTGGCCCGCGGTGACCTGTCGCAGAAGATCGACGTCGACGCGCGCGGGGAGATCCTGGAGCTGAAGAACACCATCAACACGATGGTCGACCAGCTCTCCGCCTTCGCCGACCAGGTGACCAAGGTGGCCCGCGAGGTGGGTACCGACGGCCGCCTCGGCGGTCAGGCGCAGGTGCCCGGCGTGGCCGGTGTGTGGCGTGACCTGACCGACTCGGTGAACGGCATGGCCGGCAACCTCACCGCCCAGGTGCGCAACATCGCGCAGGTCGCGACCGCGGTGGCGCGCGGTGACCTGTCCCAGAAGATCACCGTGGACGCGCGCGGGGAGATCCTGGAGCTGAAGAACACCCTGAACACGATGGTCGACCAGCTGTCGTCGTTCGCCCAGGAGGTCACGCGCGTCGCGCGCGAGGTGGGCACCGAGGGCATGCTCGGCGGCCAGGCCGAGGTCCAGGGGGTCGCGGGCACCTGGAAGGACCTCACGCAGTCCGTGAACTTCATGGCGAACAACCTGACCATCCAGGTGCGCAACATCGCCGAGGTCACCACCGCGGTCGCCAAGGGCGACCTGTCGAAGAAGATCACCGTTGACGCCAAGGGCGAGATCCTCGAGCTCGTCACCACGGTCAACACCATGGTTGACCAGCTGTCGAGCTTCGCCGAGCAGGTGACCCGGGTGGCCCGCGAGGTGGGCACGGAGGGCATCCTGGGCGGCCAGGCGCACGTGCCGGGCGTCACGGGCATCTGGAAGGACCTCAGCGACAACGTCAATCTGATGGCCAACAACCTGACCATGCAGGTGCGCAACATCTCCCAGGTGTCGGCGGCGGTCGCCAACGGTGATCTGACCCGGCAGGTGACGATCGAGGCGCGCGGCGAGGTGGCACAGCTCGCCGACACGATCAACACGATGGTCAAGACGCTGAGCTCGTTCGCCGACCAGGTGACCAAGGTGGCCCGCGAGGTGGGCACGGACGGCATCCTCGGCGGTCAGGCGCGCGTGCCGGGTGTGGCCGGCACGTGGAAGGACCTCACCGAATCGGTGAACCAGATGGCGTCCAACCTGACCGGCCAGGTGCGCAACATCGCGATGGTCACCACGGCCATCGCCAAGGGTGACCTGACCAAGAAGATCGACATCGACGCCCGCGGTGAGATCCTCGAACTCAAGACGACGATCAACACCATGGTCGACCAGCTGTCCAGCTTCGCCGAGGAGGTCACCCGGGTCGCCCGCGAGGTGGGCACCGAGGGGCAGCTCGGCGGCCAGGCACGCGTGCGTGACGTCGACGGCACCTGGCGGGACCTGACCGAGTCGGTGAACGAGATGGCCGGGAACCTGACCCGGCAGGTACGTGCCATCGCGCGCGTGGCGACCGCGGTGACCCGCGGCGACCTGAACCTGAAGATCGACGTCGACGCCTCCGGCGAGATCCAGGAACTGCAGGACTACATCAACAAGATGATCGCCAACCTGCGCGACACCACGATCGCCAACAAGGAGCAGGACTGGCTCAAGGGCAACCTCGCCCGCATCTCCGCCCTGATGCAGGGCCGCCGGGACCTGGAGGACGTGGCCTCGCTGATCATGAGCGAGCTGACCCCGGTGGTCTCCGCCCAGCACGGCGCCTTCTTCCTGGCGATGCCGCTGGTCGACGGCAAGGACCTGAGCGCCGAGGCCGAGGACCAGTACGAGCTGCGGATGCTCGGTTCGTACGGCTACTCGATGGGCTCCATGCCGACCTCGTTCCGGCCGGGTGAGGCGCTCATCGGCACCGCGGCCGAGGAGAAGCGCACGATCATCGTGGAGAACGCCCCCAGCGGCTACCTGAAGATCTCCTCCGGGCTCGGCGAGGCCCCGCCCGCGCAGGTGATCGTGCTGCCGGTGCTGTTCGAGGGCAAGGTGCTCGGCGTGATCGAGCTGGCCTCCTTCACGCCGTTCACGCACATCCAGAAGGACTTCCTCAACCAGATCGCCGAGATGATCGCGACCAGCGTCAACACCATCTCCGTCAACACCAAGACGGAGGTGCTGCTGCGGCAGTCGCAGGAGCTGACCGAACAACTCCGTCTCCGCTCGGAGGAGTTGGAGCAGCGGCAGAAGGCCCTGCAGGCCTCCAACGCCGAACTCGAGGAGAAGGCCGAGCTGCTGGCCCGGCAGAACCGCGACATCGAGGTCAAGAACACCGAGATCGAGGAGGCGCGGCAGGTCCTGGAGGAGCGCGCCGAGCAACTCGCGGTCTCCATGCGCTACAAGAGCGAGTTCCTGGCCAACATGTCGCACGAGCTGCGTACGCCGCTGAACTCGCTGCTGATCCTGGCCAAGCTGCTCGCCGACAACGCCGAGGGCAACCTCTCCCCGAAGCAGGTGGAGTTCGCCGAGACCATCCACGGGGCCGGTTCCGACCTGCTGCAGCTGATCAACGACATCCTCGACCTGTCGAAGGTCGAGGCGGGCAAGATGGACGTCTCCCCGACGCGTATCGCGCTCGTCCAGCTCGTGGACTACGTGGAGGCCACCTTCCGGCCGCTGACCGCGGAGAAGGGCCTGGACCTGTCCGTACGGGTCTCGCCCGAGCTGCCCGCCACGCTGCACACGGACGAGCAGCGCCTGCTGCAGGTGCTGCGGAACCTGCTGTCCAACGCGGTGAAGTTCACCGACTCCGGGTCGGTGGAGCTGGTGATCCGGCCGGCCGGCGCGAACGTGCCCGTCGCCATCCGCGAACAGTTGCTCGAAGCCGGTTCGCTCACCGATCCCGACGCGGATCTGATCGCCTTCTCGGTGACCGACACCGGGATCGGCATCGCGGCCAGCAAGATGCGGGTGATCTTCGAGGCGTTCAAGCAGGCGGACGGTACGACCAGCCGGAAGTACGGCGGTACCGGTCTCGGGCTGTCGATCTCGCGGGAGATCGCGCAGCTGCTCGGCGGTGAGATCCACGCGCAGAGCGAGCCGGGACGCGGCTCGACGTTCACGCTCTATTTGCCGCTGCACCCCAGCGAACTGCCGCCGCAGGGCTACCAGCAGGCGCTGCCCGCGCTGGAGGCGGGCGAGCTGGTCGCCTCCGAGGCCCAGCGCTCCGAGCTGTCCGCCGCGGAGGTCGAGACGCCGGCCGAGGTGAGGTCGTACCGGGAGACCCAGAACGGTGCCCCGGCGCTCTTCCGGCGCCGGCGCCGGGGTGCTCCGGTGAGGGAGGAGCGGATCGAGCACTGGCCGGTCGCGGAGCAGCAGGAGGCGGCGCATCCGGCGCACCGCACGGTGCGGTTCGGCGGTGAGAAGGTGCTGATCGTCGACGACGACATCCGCAACGTGTTCGCGCTCACCAGCGTCCTGGAGCAGCACGGCCTGTCCGTGCTGTACGCGGAGAACGGCCGCGAGGGCATCGAGGTGCTGGAGCAGCACGACGACGTGGCGGTGGTGCTGATGGACATCATGATGCCCGAGATGGACGGGTACGCGACCACCACGGCGATCCGCAGGATGCCGCAGTTCGCCGGGCTGCCGATCGTCGCGCTGACCGCGAAGGCGATGAAGGGCGACCGGGAGAAGGCGATCGAGTCGGGTGCGTCCGACTATGTGACGAAGCCGGTCGACCCCGATCACCTGCTGTCCGTGATGGAGCAGTGGATGCGTGCGGAGTGATCGCTGGGTGACCGCCGGGTGACTGCCGGGCGGTCGCTCGGGGATCGCGAGGCCGGGGTTCGGTGAAAGTCGAGTGAAGGTGCCGGGAACCTTCGGCGCGCACCGGCAGTTGTTGACTCAGGGTGGCCACAGCGGTGTGGAAGTGCGGGAAACGGGGAACCTTCTGGTCTCCCGCCGCGTTTCTGCTATGTGCACAGTGACATCACGGTGACAGGGTGTGGCGACAGGCGGGGTGCGGCTACCATGACCGGCACAAGGACGGGCGGCGAAACGGAGTCGTCCCCTGGGGCGGCGCCCGGTGTACCGCCGGGGCGAGGAGGGCGGGCCATGGTGCAGAAGGCCAAGATCCTCCTGGTCGATGACCGGCCGGAGAATCTGCTGGCGCTGGAGGCCATCCTCTCTGCGCTCGATCAGACGCTGGTGCGGGCATCGTCCGGGGAGGAAGCGCTCAAAGCACTGCTCACGGACGATTTCGCGGTCATTCTGCTGGACGTCCAGATGCCGGGAATGGACGGTTTCGAAACCGCCGCGCACATCAAACGGCGGGAACGGACCCGGGACATCCCCATCATCTTCCTCACCGCCATCAACCACGGCCCGCACCACACCTTCCGGGGCTACGCGGCGGGCGCGGTGGACTACATCTCCAAGCCGTTCGACCCGTGGGTGCTGCGCGCGAAGGTCTCCGTTTTCGTCGAGCTGTACATGAAGAACTGCCAGCTGCGGGAGCAGGCGGCGCTGCTGCGACTCCAGTTGGAGGGCGGCGGCGGCAAGAACGCGGTCGGCGGCGGCAAGGAGTCGGCCGGCCTCCTCGCCGAACTGTCCGCCCGGCTCGCGGCCGTGGAGGAGCAGGCCGAGGCCCTGTCCAAGCAACTGGACGACGAGTCGGCGGACGCGGCGGCGGTGGCCACCGCCGCCCATCTCGAACGCAAACTCACCGGACTGCGCCGCGCGCTCGACGCCCTGGAGCCGGGCACGGGCAGCGGGACAACGATGCCTGCGCAGAACTGACGCCCGGTGGGGCGGCGGTTGCGCATGAGCGGACGTCAGTTCCCCGCTCACACACGGGCGACACGAACGGGTGAAGCAGTGGGCACACGTGTCCGCTGCTGTCTCCACCGGTAATCTCACATCCATGGCCTCACGTCCCTCCGCAGCCAAGAAGCAGCCCGCCAAGAAGGCGGCTTCTCCGGCGAGGGCTCCGGCGAAGAAGGCCGCCGCCAAGAAGGCTCCGGCGAAGAAGGCGCCCGCCAAGAAGGCCGCGGCGAGGAAGGCCGCGCCGGCGCCCAAACCGGCCCCCAGTCCCACCGGGGGCGTCTACCGGCTGGTGCGCGCCCTCTGGCTGGGCCTGGCGCACGCCGTCGGCGCCGTCTTCCGCGGCATAGGGCAGGGCGCCAGGAACCTGGACCCGGCCCACCGCAAGGACGGCGTCGCGCTGCTGCTGTTCGGTATCGCGCTGATCGTCGCCGCCGGTACCTGGGCCGATCTGCGCGGTCCGGTCGGGGACCTCGTGGAGATCCTGGTGACCGGCGCCTTCGGCCGCCTCGACCTGCTGGTGCCGATACTGCTCGCGGTGATCGCCGTGCGCTTCATCCGGCACCCCGAGAAGCCGGAGGCCAACGGCCGGATCGTGATCGGCCTGTCCGCGCTCGTCATCGGCGTTCTCGGCCAGGTCCACATCGCCTGCGGCTCGCCCGCCCGCAGTGACGGCATGCAGGCCATAAGGGACTCGGGCGGCCTGATCGGCTGGGGCGCGGCGACCCCGCTGACGTACACCATGACCGACGTGCTGGCCGTACCGCTGCTCGTGCTGCTCACGATCTTCGGGCTGCTCGTCGTCACCGCCACCCCGGTCAACGCCGTCCCGCAGCGGCTGCGCGCGCTCGGCGTACGCCTGGGCATCCTGCACGGCCCCGTGGAGGACGAGTTCGACGAGTTCATCCAGGACGACCAGCGGTACGAGGACCAGTGGCGCGAGTCGCTGCCCGCGCGCCCCCGCAGGCGCCAAAGCGCCCCCCAGGCGTACGACCCCGATGGCGCCGAGCAGGACGCCCTCGCCAAGCGCCGGAGCCGCCCCAGGCGTTCCGCCGTGCCGCAGCCCGCCATGGACCGGCAACTGGACGCCGTGGACATCGCGGCGGCCGCCGCGGCCGACCTCGACGGCGCCGTCCTGCACGGCATGCCGCCCTCGCGGATCGTCGCCGACCTCACCCAGGGCGTGAGCGTGGGCGACCGCGAGGACACGACGCCGACGCCCGTCCCGACCCCGGCGCCCGAGCCGACCGAGCCGACCGCGACGCCCGTCCCCGCCCCGGCCGCACGCCCCAAGCAGGACAAGCCCAGAACCGGCCCGGTCCCCGACCTCACCAAGTCCGCCCCCGAGCAGCCCCGCGACCTGCCGCCCCGGGCCGAGCAGCTCCAGCTCTCCGGCGACATCACCTATGCGCTGCCCTCCCTCGACCTCCTCACGCGCGGGGGCCCCGGCAAGTCGCGCAGCGCCGCCAACGACGCGATCGTCGCCTCGCTCACCAACGTCTTCACCGAGTTCAAGGTCGACGCGGCCGTCACCGGCTTCACCCGCGGTCCCACGGTCACGCGCTACGAGGTCGAGCTCGGCCCCGCCGTGAAGGTCGAGCGGATCACCGCGCTGACCAAGAACATCGCGTACGCCGTCGCCAGCCCGGACGTGCGGATCATCAGCCCGATCCCCGGCAAGTCGGCGGTCGGCATCGAGATCCCGAACACCGACCGGGAGATGGTCAACCTCGGTGACGTGCTGCGCCTGGCGGAGTCCGCGGAGGACGACGACCCGATGCTGGTCGCCTTCGGCAAGGACGTCGAGGGCGGCTACGTCATGCACTCGCTGGCGAAGATGCCGCACATGCTGGTGGCCGGCGCCACCGGCTCCGGCAAGTCGTCCTGCATCAACTGCCTGATCACCTCGGTCATGATGCGGGCGACCCCCGAGGACGTCCGGATGATCCTGGTCGACCCCAAGCGCGTCGAGCTGACCGCCTACGAGGGCATCCCGCACCTGATCACGCCGATCATCACCAACCCCAAGCGGGCCGCCGAGGCGCTCCAGTGGGTGGTGCGCGAGATGGACCTGCGCTACGACGACCTGGCGGCCTACGGCTACCGGCACATCGACGACTTCAACCGCGCCGTGCGCGAGGGCAAGGTCAAGCCCCCGGAGGGCAGCGAGCGGGAACTCCAGCCGTACCCGTACCTGCTGGTGATCGTCGACGAGCTCGCCGACCTGATGATGGTCGCGCCGCGCGACGTCGAGGACGCGATCGTGCGCATCACGCAGCTCGCGCGCGCGGCCGGCATCCACCTGGTGCTCGCCACGCAGCGCCCGTCGGTCGACGTGGTCACCGGTCTGATCAAGGCGAACGTGCCCTCGCGCCTGGCCTTCGCCACCTCCTCCCTCGCCGACTCGCGGGTCATCCTGGACCAGCCCGGCGCCGAGAAGCTGATCGGCAAGGGTGACGGTCTGTTCCTGCCGATGGGGGCGAACAAGCCGACCCGAATGCAGGGCGCGTTCGTGACCGAGGAGGAGGTCGCGGTCGTCGTCCAGCACTGCAAGGACCAGATGGCGCCGGTCTTCCGGGACGACGTCACGGTCGGCACCAAGCAGAAGAAGGAGATCGACGAGGACATCGGCGACGACCTCGACCTGCTGTGCCAGGCGGCCGAACTGGTCGTCTCCACGCAGTTCGGCTCGACCTCCATGCTCCAGCGCAAGCTGCGCGTCGGCTTCGCCAAGGCGGGCCGGCTCATGGACCTCATGGAGTCCCGGGGCATCGTCGGCCCCAGCGAGGGCTCCAAGGCTCGTGACGTTCTTGTGAAACCCGATGACCTGGACGGCGTGCTCGCGGTGATACGCGGGGAGTCTGAGGGGTAAGGATTCGTCCTACAAGGGACACCGGCCGTCCGGTGGCCGGGGACGGGCGGGGTGGCGGCAGCGTCGTGATCCACCCGTTAGAGACCGGCGGGCAACCGTTTCCCTTTGTCGCACGTCAAGTTGAGCGAGAGGACAGGTGCGGGCCCCAATCTGGGTTTCGTGCCTGGCCCGTCGTCGGTATGTCGGGCCATACCGATGGCGTACAAGGCCCCACCGCCCGGTTGCCCCACCCTTTCACACCCCTCCTAGACTGATCCTCCAGCACAGGTGGCTCAACGCTCGAAAGGCGCCCCCGTGTCCATCGGCAACTCTCCCGAAGACGAGCGTCCGTTCCCAGACGAGTCCCAGGAAGCCCGTACCTCCGTCGGCCGCGCCCTCAAACAGGCCCGTATCACCGCCGGGCTCACCGTCGACGACGTCAGCACCGCCACCCGGGTCCGCATCGCCATCGTGCACGCCATCGAGGCGGACGACTTCGGCCCCTGCGGCGGCGACGTCTACGCCCGCGGCCACATCCGGACCCTGGCCAAGGCCGTGCACCTCGATCCCGCCCCGCTGATCGCGCAGTACGACGCCGAGCACGGAGGGCGCCCCGCGCCGACCCCGGCCGCCCCCCTCTTCGAGGCGGAACGTATCCGCCCCGAGCGGCGCGGACCCAACTGGACCGCGGCCATGGTCGCCGCGATCGTCGCCGTGATCGGCTTCGTCGGGTTCACGGTCGTCAAGGGCGGCGACTCCGGCAACGACGCGAAGGCCCAGGTCGCCGAGGGGTCCACATCCACCACCGGCAAGCCCGCCTCGCCCACCCCCAAGAAGGACAAGCCCGCCGACCAGAAGGCCGAGCCGTCCGACAGCGCCATCGCCGCAGCACCCCAGGACAAGGTGACCGTCCAGGTCAGCGCCGTGAACGGGCGCAGCTGGATCTCCGCCAAGGACCACAATGGGCGCATGCTCTTCGACGGACTCCTGAAGAAGGGCGACTCCAAGACCTTCCAGGACAGCTCGAAGATCAATCTCATCCTGGGCGACGCCGGTGCCATCCAGCTCTACGTCAACGGCAAGAAGATCGAGGACGACTTCCAGCCCGGCTCCGTGGAACGGCTGACGTACACCAAGGGCGACCCCGAGGTGGGCTAGCGGCCACTGGGCACAAGCGGCCCGAAGGGGCGTCACCGTACGGGGTTGGCCAAGATCGGCCAACCCCGTCGACGTGGGGTGTCAGCGGGACGAAGTAGTCTTGAGCCCATGCCTGAACGCCGTACCGTCGCACTCGTCACTCTTGGCTGCGCCCGTAACGAGGTGGACTCGGAGGAGCTCGCAGGCCGTTTGGAGGCGGACGGCTGGAATCTCGTCGAGGACGCCGCGGACGCCGATGTCGCCGTGGTCAACACCTGTGGCTTCGTCGAGGCCGCCAAGAAGGACTCCGTGGACGCCCTCCTGGAAGCCAACGATCTCAAGGGGCACGGCAGAACCCAGGCCGTCGTGGCGGTGGGCTGCATGGCCGAGCGGTACGGCAAGGAGCTCGCCGAGGCCCTTCCCGAGGCCGACGGCGTGCTCGGCTTCGACGACTACACGGACATCTCCGACCGCCTGCAGACCATCCTGAGCGGCGGGATCCACGCCGCCCACACCCCGCGCGACCGGCGCAAGCTGCTGCCGATCAGCCCGGCCGAGCGGCAGTCCGCGACCGACGTGGCCCTGCCCGGGCACGGCGCCCCGACGGACCTTCCCGAGGGCCTGGCCCCGCAGTCGGGCCCCCGCGCGCCCCTGCGCCGCCGTCTGGACGGCTCGCCGGTCGCCTCGGTGAAGCTCGCCTCCGGCTGCGACCGGCGCTGCTCCTTCTGCGCCATCCCGTCCTTCCGCGGCTCCTTCATCTCGCGCCGCCCGAGCGACGTGCTGAACGAGACGCGCTGGCTGGCCGAGCAGGGCGTCAAGGAGATCATGCTGGTCTCCGAGAACAACACCTCCTACGGCAAGGACCTGGGCGACATCCGCCTGCTGGAGTCCCTGCTGCCCGAGCTGGCGGAGGTCGACGGCGTCGAGCGGGTCCGGGTGAGCTACCTCCAGCCGGCCGAGATGCGCCCCGGCCTGATCGACGTGCTGACCGCCACCCCGAAGGTCGTCCCGTACTTCGACCTGTCCTTCCAGCACTCCGCGCCCGGCGTGCTGCGCGCGATGCGGCGCTTCGGCGACACCGACCGCTTCCTGGAACTGCTCGACACCATCCGCGGCAAGGCCCCGCAGGCCGGCGTGCGCTCGAACTTCATCGTGGGCTTCCCCGGCGAGTCCGAGGCCGACCTGGCCGAGCTGGAGCGCTTCCTGAACGGCGCGCGCCTGGACGCCATCGGCGTTTTCGGCTACTCCGACGAGGAGGGCACGGAGGCGGCGACCTACGAGAACAAGCTCGATGAGGACGTCGTCGCCGAGCGGCTGGCGCACATCTCCCGGCTCGCCGAGGAACTGGTCTCGCAGCGGGCCGAGGAGCGCGTCGGTGAGACCGTGCACGTCCTCGTGGAGTCCGTGGACGATGAGGAGGGCGTGTACGGCCGTGCGGCGCACCAGGCCCCGGAGACGGACGGCCAGGTGCTGCTCACGAGCGGCGCGGGCCTGAGCGTCGGTCGTATGGTCGAGGCGAAGGTGGTCGGTACGGAAGGTGTCGACCTGGTGGCCGAGCCGCTCGAGGGCTCGCTCGCGTGTAGTGAGGAGGCGGGCAGATGACCGGAGTCCCGGCATCCGCCGCGGGCGGTTCCTCCGGCGCGCAGGGCGCCGCGGGCTCCGCCGGTGCTTCCGGTGCGGTGGGCGCTTCCGGGGCGGCGGCTGGTTCGGGATCCGGCTCCGCTTCCCGCGGGTCCGCTTCCGGTGACGGTTCCAGGCCGGCGCGGGGCGCGAAGCTGGCGGCAGCGGCCGTCAACCAGGCCAGCGTCTGGAACGTCGCCAATCTGCTGACCATGCTCCGGCTGCTGCTGGTGCCCGGCTTCGTGGCGCTGATGCTGGCCGACGGCGGGTACGACCCGGCGTGGCGCTCGCTCGCCTGGGCGGCCTTCGCCGTCGCCATGATCACCGACCTGTTCGACGGTCATCTGGCGCGTACGTACAACCTCGTCACCGACTTCGGGAAGATCGCCGACCCCATAGCCGACAAGGCGATCATGGGGGCGGCGCTGATCTGCCTCTCCTCGCTGGGCGATCTGCCGTGGTGGGTCACGGCCGTCATCCTCGGCCGGGAACTCGGGATCACACTGCTGCGTTTTCTGGTCATCCGGTACGGCGTCATTCCGGCGAGCCGGGGCGGCAAGCTGAAGACGCTCACCCAGGGCGTGGCCGTGGGGATGTACGTGCTGGCGCTGACGGGGTGGCTGGCGACCCTGAGGTTCTGGGTGATGGCGCTGGCGGTCGTTCTGACCGTGGTGACCGGTCTCGACTATGTGAGACAGGCCATTGTGCTGCGCCGACAGGGAATCGCCGAGCGACGGGCAGCGTTGGAGGAGACGGAAGCGTGAGTTCCACGGCCACTGAAGTGGTGCGACTACTGACGGTGACGGGTGAGACGCTCGCCGTCGCCGAGTCGCTCACCGGTGGCCTGGTCGCGGCGGAGATCACGACCGTTCCCGGGGCGTCCAAGGTGTTCCGGGGTTCGGTCACCGCCTACGCCACCGACCTCAAGCATGAGCTGCTGGGTGTCGACTCCGCGTTGCTGGCCCGGTGCGGGGCGGTGGACGCGCAGGTCGCGGCCCAGATGGCGGCCGGAGTCCGCAAGGCGCTGGGCGCCGACTGGGGACTCGCGACGACCGGAGTCGCGGGTCCGGACCCGCAGGACGGCCACCCCGTCGGGACGGTCTTCGTGGCCGTGGACGGGCCGTTCGGGACCGATTCCGGTTCCGCCGGTGGCGGAAAAGTCGCGGCTCTGAGGTTGAACGGCGACCGTGCGGAAATTCGTATGGAGAGTGTACGGAGCGTACTCGCACTGCTTCACGAGCGGCTTGCGAGCGAACAGACCGGGAATGAGCGGGCACAGGATACGGAACGGAACGGGGGGTTTTGATGTTTGCAGCCCTGAGTGAACACGACATCGCTCCCCGCACGGCCGCGGCGCAAGGCGGTACGGTGGGGCGAGAAGGATGCGGCTACGCGGTCCGAGGAGGGAGCCACCGATGATTCTGCTCCGTCGCCTGCTGGGTGACGTGCTGCGTCGGCAGCGCCAGCGCCAGGGCCGTACTCTGCGCGAAGTCTCCTCGTCCGCCCGAGTCTCGCTCGGCTATCTCTCCGAGGTGGAGCGGGGGCAGAAGGAGGCTTCCTCCGAGCTGCTCTCCGCCATCTGCGACGCGCTGGACGTACGGATGTCCGAGCTCATGCGGGAAGTGAGCGACGAGCTCGCCCTCGCCGAGCTGGCCCAGTCTGCTGCGGCCACCGAGCCCGTACCCACGCCGGTTCGCCCGATGCTGGGTTCCGTGTCGGTGACCGGTGTGCCACCGGAACGGGTGACCATCAAGGCGCCCGCCGAGGCGGTGGATGTCGTCGCCGCCTGACGCGACACGTGTGGGGCCCCGGCCGGGGCCGCCTTCGGGGAGACCCCGAGGAGCCCCGGCCGGGGCCTTCGTGCTTCCGCCTCCGTTTGCCGGTGCCCGGTGGCGCGGTCATGGTGGAGGGACGTGACGGGGCCGATGCATGGGAGGCTGCGCATGTCCGTCGTGAAGAGTCCATTGCCCGAGACGGCACTGAAGACCGTCTCGGGGGCGCTGCAGGGCGCCCTCGTGGACCTGCTGGACCTCTCGCTGGTCGCCAAGCAGATCCACTGGAACATCGTCGGCCCCAGGTTCCGCTCCATCCACCTCCAGCTCGACGAGGTGGTCGACACCGCCCGGACCTACTCCGACACCGTCGCGGAACGGGCCTCGACCCTGGGCGTCCCGCCCGACGGGCGGGCGGCGACCGTGGCCGCCGACAGCGGTATCGGGGCCGCTCCCTCGGGCTGGGTCAAGGACACGGACGCGGTGCGGGTGCTCGTGGACGCGCTGGGCGCGGTGATCATACGGATGCGGGAGCGGGTCGGGGCGACCGGGGACGCGGATCCGGTGTCCCAGGACATCTTCATCGCCATCACGGCGGATCTCGAGAAGCACCACTGGATGTTCCAGGCCGAGAACGCGTGAGCGTCGCGTCAGTGAGCTGTGGTGCGCCTCCTCAGCGGGTTCGGCGGCGTTCCGGCGTCCGGCTGGAGGTGGCGGGCCATGGTGGGGCGGATAGTGCGCTGGGGGGTCGTGCTGGCGTTCGGGACGGTGTGGTGGTGGGCCGTGCTGCGGGTCGCCGTGGGTGACGGAGGCGTACTGGAGGGGGCCGTCGCCGCCGGGGGCTGGGGGCTGAGTCTGCTGCCGGTGCACTGTGTGCCGAAGGCGCGGGCGGTGGGAGCCGTGGCCGTGGGGCGCTGGGTGGGCGCCTGGCGGGCGGGAGACGTCACCAGGGCATCGCCACACCGCCGTTGGGACGCAGGATCTGGCCCGTCGTGAAGGACGACGCGTCCGACGCCAGGTGCAGCACGGCGTGCGCGATGTCTTCGGCCTCGCCGACCCGGCCCAGCGGGGACATCCGGGCCATCAGGGACTCGGTGTGTGCCTGGGCCGCGTGGTCGTGGCGGTCGGTCATCGGTGTGCGGATCCAGCCGGGGGCGACCGCGTTGACGCGGATGCCGTGCCGGCCGACCTCGGTGGCCAGCGTCTTGGTCAGCTGCACCACGGCCGCCTTCGCGGCGCCGTAGCAGAGCAGCCCCGGTCCGCCGGTGTCGATCGCGCCCGAGGCCATGGTGATGATGCTGCCCCGGATGTTCCGGGCGAGCATCAGCCGGGCCGCCTCCTGGCAGGCGTACAGCACGCCCTTGAAGTTGACGTCCAGCACCCGGTCGAGGTCCTCGTCCCGGGTCTCCAGGACCGGGCTGCTGTGCATGATCCCGGCGACCGCCGCCATCACGTCCAGTCGCTCGCAGGAGCGGACCGCCTGCGCGAGCCGGGCGCGGTCGGTGACGTCGAGGGGGTGGACGCGGGCGGTGCCGCCACGTTCCTCGACGAGGGCCGCCGTCTCGTGCAGGCCCCGCGCGTCCCGGTCGGCGCAGTGCACCGTCGCACCCGCCTCGGCCAGCAGGACGGCCGAGGCCCGGCCGATGCCACTGGCGGCGCCGGTGACGAATGCGGTGCGTCCGGTGAGGTCGTACGCCTTGACGGGCATGCAGCGACGGTACGAGCGTTTCTGACGGGCCGTCAATTGGTCGTACGGGGGCGGATCCGCTGCTCCTGCGGGGAGCCCGGCGCCGGTGCGGGGCCCGGCTGGCAGGCCGGGCACCAGTAGGTGGGACGCTCGCGGGAGCCGTCGCCCTGGTCGGCCACCCGGACCGGGGTGTGGCAGCGCAGGCACGGGCGGGGCGCCCGGCCGTACACGAACAGATCCTGGCCGCGGTGGCCGGTGGTGCTGCGCAGCGGGCGGTCGCGGTTGGTCTCCAGCAGCTTCTTGGCGAGCGCGGGCAGCTTCGCGGCGCGGTCGGCGGGCAGGGCGCCCACGGGCAGCCACGGGCTGGCGCCGAGCAGAAAGCAGAGCTCGCACTTGTAGACGTTGCCGATGCCGGCCAGATTGCGCTGGTCGAGGAGGGCCTCGCCGAGCGGGCGGGCCGGGTCCGCGAGGAGGTTGGCGAGGGCGCGGTCCGGGTCCCAGTCCGGGCCGAGCAGATCGGGGCCGAGGTGGCCCACGGCGCGGTGTTCGTCGGTGGTGCGCAGGAGTTCGAGCACGGGGAGGCGGTAGCCGACGGCGGTGCGGTCCTCGGTGCCGAGGATCGCGCGGATCTGGTGGGCGGGGCCGCCGGTCCAGCGCCGACCGGGCTCGTACACCTTCCAGGAGCCGTCCATCCGCAGATGCGAGTGGAGCGTCAGGCCGCCCTCGATCCGGGTGAGCAGATGCTTGCCGCGCGGGGTGACGTCCAGGACCGTACGGCCGGTGAGGTCGGCCGTGGCGAACCGGGGCACCCGGAGGTCGCTGCGGGTCAGCACCCTGCCCGCGAGGGCGCCGTGCAGCCGCCTCGCGGTCTGCCAGACCGTGTCACCTTCGGGCATGCGTCAAGGGTGACACGGCGCCGTGAACCGCGGCGGACGGCGCTGTGCACCCGCGGATCATGCTCTGAGCCGCAGGCCGCGCGGGGTGGCGATGAATCCCGCTCCTTCCAGGAGGGCGCCGATGGGGGAGGTGAGGGCCGAGGCGCCGTTGACGCGCTCCACCGTGACCGTGCCGAGGGTGCCCGCGCGGGCCGCCGCCGCCAAGGCGTCCGCCGCGGCGCGCAGGCGGGGATCGTCGCTCGCCTCGGCGTCCGGCGCGGAGGGCCAGGCCAGCAGTGTCTTGCCGCCGCGTTCCATGTAGAGCGTCAGCTCGCCGTCGACGAGCACCACCAGCGACCCCGCCTTCCGGCCCGGCTTGTGCCCCGCCCCGGCCGGCGGCTCGGGCCAGGACAGGGCCGCGCCGTAGGCGTTCGCCGGGTCGGCGGCGGCCAGCACGACCGCCCGGGAGTCGGGAGCCGAGGGGGTACGGGTACGCGGCGTGCCGTAGCCGGATCCGTACGGGGAGGCGGGGCCGCTGCGGGGGCCGCCGTAGCCGGGCGAGGAGAAGTCGGCGGCGATGTCCCGGGGGGAGACGTAGTCGCCCGGGGCGGCGGGGTGGTCGGCCGGCCAGTCGAGGTCGGCGGTGAAGTCGGCGATGCCATGTTCGCCGTCGCCCTGGCCGAAGGGGTCGGGGAGTCCCGGGTGGCCGTCGGGCGCGCCGAAGGGCTGGGATCCGGCGCCGCCGAAGCCCGGGCCGGGCAGGCCGTCGCCCCGGTCGCGGGCGTTGGACACCGCTCGCAGGCGGTCCACGGCTCCGTCCATCGCGAACTGCGCGGCGCCGAGCCCCTCCACCACGTACCCACGCCGGGCCTGGCCGGTCTCCTCGAACGCGGACAGGACGCGGTACACGGCCGAGAAACCGCCCTCGACGCCCTCCGCGGCGACCGCGCCCCGGGTGACCACGCCGTGCCGGTCGAGGAGGGTGCGGGCCAGGGCGTGGGCGCGCACCGTCTGGTCCGCCTCGCGCCCGGGGAGCAGGGACCAGCGTCCCGCGACGGTCGGCGGCCCGCTGCGGGAGGCGGAGCGGGCGGCGGCCGTCAGGGAGCCGTAGCGCCCGCGGGGGACGGCGCGCTTGGCGCGGTGGGCCGTGGAACCGGCGGTGCGGCCGGACCCCAGCAGGGAGCGCATCGGGGCGAGGGTGTCGTTGGTGAGCCGTCCGGACCAGGCCAGGTCCCAGACGGCGTCGGCCAGTTGGGGATCGGTGACGTCGGGGTGGGTGGTGGCGCGCACCTGGTCGGCGATCTGACGGAAGAACAGGCCGTACCCCCCGGAGAGGGTGTCCATGACGGACTGGTGCAGGGCGGTCGGCTCCAGCGGGTGCGGTGGCGGCAGAAGCAGCGGGGCCGCGTCCGCCAGATAGAGGGAGACCCAGCCGTCCTTGCCGGGCAGCGCGCCCGCGCCCGCCCACACCACCTCACCGGCGGCGGTGAGCTCGTCCAGCATCGACGGGGTGTAGTTGGCCACCCGCGACGGCAGGACCAGCTTCTCCAGGGCGGACGCGGGCACGGACGCGCCCTGCAACTGCTCGACGGCACGCACCAGTCCGTCGACGCCACGCAGGCCGTGGCCCTTGCCGATGTGCTGCCACTGCGGCAGGAACTGCGCCAGCGCGGCCGGCGGCACCGGCTCCAGCTCGTGCCGCAGGGCGGCCAGCGACCGGCGGCGCAGACGGCGCAGGACCGTCGCGTCGCACCACTCCTGGCCGATGCCCGCCGGGTGGAACTCCCCTTGGACGACACGCCCGTTCGCGGCCAGCCGCTGCAACGCGCCCTCCGTGACCGCCACGCCCAGGCCGAAGCGGGCCGCCGCCGTGGCCGAGGTGAACGGGCCGTGGGTGCGGGCGTAGCGGGCGAGCAGGTCGCCGAGCGGGTCCTTGACCGGTTCGGTGAAGGCCTCGGGGACGCCGACCGGCAGCGCCGTGCCGAGGGCGTCGCGCAGGCGGCCCGCGTCCTCGATCGCCGCCCAGTGGTCGGCGCCGGCGATCCGGACCTGGATGGCACGGCGGGCCCCGGCCAGCTCCCGCGCCCACTGCGGTTCGGCGCCCCGCTCGGCCAGCTCGGCGTCGGTGAGCGGCCCGAGCACGCGCAGCACGTCCGCGACGCCTTCGACGTCCTTGACACGGCGGTCCTCGGAGAGCCACTGCAGCTCCCGCTCCAGCTCGGTCAGCACCTCCGCGTCGAGCAGTTCGCGCAGTTCCGCCTGGCCCAGCAGCTCGGCCAGCAGCCGTGAGTCCAGCGACAGGGCCGCGGCGCGGCGCTCGGCCAGCGGTGAGTCGCCCTCGTACAGGAACTGCGCGACGTACCCGAAGAGGAGGGAGCGGGCGAACGGGGAGGGCTCCGGTGTGGTGACCTCGACCAGGCGCACCTTGCGGGACTCGATGTCGCCCATCAGCTCGACGAGCCCGGGGACGTCGAAGACGTCCTGGAGGCATTCGCGGACCGCCTCCAGCACGATCGGGAAGGAGCCGAACTCGCTCGCGACCTGCAGCAGTTGGGCGGCGCGCTGGCGCTGCTGCCACAGCGGGGTGCGCTTGCCGGGGTTGCGGCGCGGCAGCAGCAGGGCGCGCGCGGCGCATTCGCGGAACCGGGACGCGAACAGCGCCGAGCCGCCGACCTGGTCGGTGACGACCTGGTCGACCTCGCCCTTGTCGAAGGCGACGTCCGCCGCACCGACGGGCGCCTGGTCGGCGTCGTACTCCGTGCCCGGCGAAGTGCCGGTCTTCACGGGTTCCTGGTCGAGCAGCTCCAGGCCCATCAGATCGGCGTCCGGCAGGCGCAGCACGATGCCGTCGTCGGCGTGCATGACCTGCGCGTCCATGCCGTACCGCTCGGACAGGCGGGAGCCGAGCGCCAGCGCCCACGGGGCGTGCACCTGGGCACCGAAGGGGGAGTGCACGACCACGCGCCAGTCGCCGAGCTCGTCGCGGAAGCGCTCCACGACGATCGTGCGGTCGTCCGGGACGTGGCCGCAGGCCTCACGCTGCTCGTCCAGGTACGACAGGACGTTGTCCGCCGCCCACGCGTCGAGGCCGGCCGCCAGGAGCCTGAGCCGGGCGTCGTCCTTGGGCAGCGAGCCGACCTCGCGCAGGAAGGCGCCCACCGCGCGGCCCAGTTCGAGCGGGCGGCCGAGCTGGTCGCCCTTCCAGAAGGGCAGCCTGCCCGGTACGCCCGGCGCGGGGGAGACCAGGACGCGGTCGCGGGTGATGTCCTCGATGCGCCAGGAGCTCGTGCCGAGCGTGAAGACGTCACCGACCCGGGACTCGTAGACCATCTCCTCGTCGAGTTCGCCGACCCGGCCGCCGCCCTTCTTGGGGTCGGAACCGGCGAGGAAGACCCCGAAGAGCCCGCGGTCGGGAATCGTGCCCCCGGAGGTCACGGCGAGGCGCTGGGCGCCCGGCCGGCCGGTGATCGTGCCGGTCACCCGGTCCCACACCACGCGCGGGCGCAGCTCGGCGAAGGCGTCGGACGGATAGCGGCCCGCGAGCATGTCCAGGACGGCCGTGAACGCGGACTCGGGCAGTGAGGCGAAGGGGGCGGCGCGGCGGACCGCGGCGAGCAGGTCGTCGAACTGCCAGCTGTCCAGCGCCGTCATCGCGACCACCTGCTGGGCGAGGACGTCCAGGGGGTTGGCCGGGACCTTCAGGGACTCGATCGAGCCGGAGCGCATCCGCTCGGTGACCACGGCGGCCTGGACGAGGTCGCCCCGGTACTTGGGGAAGACCACGCCGGTGGAGACCGCGCCCACCTGGTGCCCCGCGCGGCCGACGCGCTGGAGGCCGGAGGCCACGGAGGGCGGCGACTCGACCTGGACGACGAGGTCCACGGCGCCCATGTCGATGCCCAGTTCGAGGCTGGAGGTGGCGACCACGGCCGGGAGGCGGCCCGCTTTGAGGTCCTCCTCGACCAGGGCGCGCTGTTCCTTGGAGACCGAGCCGTGGTGGGCGCGGGCGATGACCGGGGGCGCGCCGTGGGCCGCGCCGGAGCCGCCCATCAGCTCGGCCGGCGAGTGGTGCTCGTCCAGGGGTTCGCCGGTCGCCCGCTCGTACGCGATCTCGTTGAGCCGGTTGCACAGGCGCTCCGCGAGCCGGCGGGAGTTGGCGAACACGATCGTGGAGCGGTGGGCCTGCACCAGGTCGGTGATCCGCTCCTCGACGTGCGGCCAGATCGACGGCCGCTCCGCGCCCTCGCCGCCTTCGGCGACCGGGGAGCCGCCCAGCTCGCCCAGGTCCTCGACCGGGACGACGACGGAGAGGTCGAACTCCTTGCCGGACTCCGGCTGGACGATCTCCACCTTGCGGCGCGGCGAGAGGTAACGGGCCACCTCGTCGACCGGGCGGACGGTCGCGGACAGGCCGATGCGGCGGGCCGGCCTCGGCAGCAGTTCGTCCAGGCGCTCCAGGGAGAGCGCGAGATGCGCGCCGCGCTTGGTGCCCGCCACCGCGTGCACCTCGTCCAAAATCACCGTCTCCACGCCGGTCAGCGCGTCCCGCGTGGCCGACGTCAGCATCAGGAACAGGGACTCCGGGGTAGTGATCAGGATGTCCGGCGGGCGGGTGGACAGGGCGCGGCGCTCGGCGGCCGGGGTGTCGCCGGAGCGGATGCCGACCTTGACCTCCGGCTCGGGCAGGCCCAGGCGCACGGACTCCTGGCGGATGCCGGTAAGGGGGCTGCGCAGATTGCGCTCCACGTCGACCGCGAGGGCCTTCAGCGGTGACACGTACAGCACACGGCAGCGCTTCTTCGGGTCGGCCGGAGGAGGTGCCGAGGCGAGCTGGTCCAGGGCGGCGAGGAACGCGGCCAGCGTCTTGCCGGAGCCGGTCGGGGCGACCACCAGCACGTCCGAGCCCTCCCGGATGGCCTGCCACGCGCCCGCCTGGGCCGCGGTGGGCGCGGAGAAGGCCCCCGTGAACCAGCCGCGGGTCGCGGGGGAGAAGCCGTCGAGGGCTCGGTGTGCGGAACTGACCATGCGTCCATCCTGCACCTCGCCTCTGACAATCGCGCTGACCTGGGCAAACGCGGGTCCCGTCGCGACCGGCACGGGGGTGCGGCGGTCGTGGCGGAGAATGGGCGTATGGCGGGATCGGGCGAGCTGGCGCGGCACTGGCGGTACGCGGAGCTGCCCGGTGTCGACCTGCTGCGGGCCCGGTACATCCGCAAGGCCTTCGTGCGGCACACCCACGAGAACTTCGTGATCGCGGCCATCGCCGACGGCGTCGAGGTCTTCCACCACCGAGGGGCCGACCAGTACGCCGGTGCGGGAGCCCTCGCGCTGGTCAATCCGGACACGCCGCACACGGGGCGGGCGGGGGTCCCGGAGGGGTGGCGGTACGGGGCGGTCTACCCGTCGCCCGAGGTGGTGGCCCAGATCGCGGCCGAGACGACGGCGATCCGGGGCACGCCCGGTTTCGTCAGCCCCGTGCTGGACGACCCGTACACCGTCCGCCTGGTCCACCAGGTGCTGCGCGCCGCCGAGGAGGGCAACGCGCTGGCCGCCGACACGCTGCTGCGGGTCGCGGTGACGCGGCTGCTGCGGCTGAACGGCGGGCCGGTGCCCCGCCGCGAGGTGCGGACGGCCGGGGACCGGATCGCGGCACGCGCGCGTGCCGTCCTGGAGGAGCGGATGGTCGATCCACCGACCCTGGAGCGGCTGGCCACCGAGCTCGGCACCAGCCCCTTCGCGCTGCTGCGGGCGTTCCGCGACGCCTACGGCATGCCGCCGCACGCCTGGCTGACCGACGCCCGGGTGCGCCGGGCCCGGCGTCTGCTCGACGGGGGGACCGTGCCCGCCGAGGCCGCCCTCGCCGTCGGATTCGCCGACCAGCCGCACCTCAACCGCCACTTCGCCCGGATCGTCGGCGTGCCACCGGGGGCGTACCAGCGGGAGCGCAAGAACGTACAAGACCTGTCGTAGCCGCTGCTCGTACCGTCCGTCGTGTGGAAGAACGTGTGGAAGAACGTGTGGAAGAGCCAGTGGAAGAGCGCGTGGAAGAACGCGTGGAAGAACAGACAGCTCCCGCAGACAGGGAAACCGACGGGCGCGGGAAGCCGGATGCCGCCGTCGTACGGGACGCCCTGGGGGTCGGGGTCGCCGTCGGACTGTCCGGGTTCGCCTTCGGGGTGACCTCGGCCGGCAGCGGGCTCGGACTGGCACAGACCTGTGCGCTCAGCCTCCTGGTGTTCACGGGCGCCTCCCAGTTCGCCCTGGTGGGGGCGCTCGCGGCAGGAGGCAACCCGTTCACGGCGGCTGCGGGCGCCTTCTTCCTGGGCGTGCGCAACGCCTTCTACGGGCTGCGTCTGTCGCAGCTGCTGGCCCTCCCGCGCGCGGTGCGGCCGTTCGCCGCCCAGTGGGTGATCGACGAGACCACGGCGGTGGCGCTGGCCCAGCCGACGCGGCGCGGCGCCCGCCTCGGGTTCACCGTCACCGGCCTCACCCTCTACCTGCTGTGGAACCTCACCACGCTGCTCGGCGCGCTGGGCGCCGAGGCCATCGGGGACACCGACGCCTGGGGCCTGGACGCGGCCGGGCCCGCCGTCTTCCTGGCGCTGCTCGCCCCCATGGTGCGGACCACCACCGAGCGGGCGGTCGCCGCGCTGGCGGTGCTCCTCGGACTCGGCCTGCTGCCCGTCCTGCCCGCCGGCGTCCCCGTACTGGTGGCCGCGCTCGCGGCACCGGCCGTCCTGTGGGCCCAGGGCCGCCGCAAGGGACGTACCCACGACGAAGCACCGCGGGAGAACCGTTGAACACCTGGATCGCGATCGGTGCCACCGCCCTCGGCTGCTACGCCGTCAAGCTCGCCGGGCTGCTCGTGCCCGCGAGCGCCCTCGAACGGCCGCTGGTGAGGCGGCTCGCGGCGCTGCTGCCCGTCGCCCTCCTGGCCGCCCTCACGGCCCAGCAGACGTTCGCGGACGGGCACGCGCTCGTGCTGGACGCACGGGCGGCGGGGCTCGCGGCGGCCGCCGCGGCGCTGCTGCTGAGGGCTCCGTTCCTGCTGGTCGTGGCGGCGGCCGTGGTGGTGACGGCCGGAATACGGGCCATGGGCGGGTGAACGGGACGCGGGTCAGCCCACGAAGCGGCCGTACGCCCTGAGCGTGCGCAGGGCGTCGATCGTCACCATGGGGCGCGCCTCCAGGGCGGTGCCCGGCGCCCACTGGCGCCACCGGACGGGCCAGCCGCCGTCCTCCCGCTGGGCGGCGGCGAGGAAGTCCAGGGAACGGGCCATCTCGTCGTCGGTGAACCACGCGCGCGCGAGGGACTGCGGGGTCCTGGCGAAGTCGTGCGGGAAGTGGTGCTCGCCCGGGGCGTAGCCCGGCGCCACCGGGTAGTCCTCGAGGTGCTCAGGGTCCAGTGCGGCGAGCCGGTGCTCGCGCACCAGGCGTCCGAGGCGGTCGGCGGCGGCCCGCGCGCGCGAGCGGTCGGGTGCCGCCTCCAGGAAGGCCAGGGCGGCCTCGATCTCGTAGGGGTGCGACTTCTCCAGGGACTCCACCGCCTGCCAGCAGAAGTCGGTGGCCCGGAACAGCCAGGCGTGCCACACGCCATTGCGGTGCAGCAGGCCCACCACCGGACCGGTGGCCAGCAGCTCGCTGGGCGGGTCGTCGACGATCGGAATGAACGGGGCCGCCGGATAGCCGCGCTGGCTGGGGTGGATGGCGGGCAGCGCGCCGTCCGCCGTGGAGACGGAGGTCAGATAGCGGCACACCCGCTCCACCCGCTGCCCGCCGCACCGCCCGATGGCATCCAGGACACGCAGCGCGTGGCCGGTGTGCAGCGGCTGGCTGACCGGGCCGCGCAGATCGGGCTCCAGCGCGTGGCCGTACCCGCCGTCCTCGTTGCGGTAGGCCTCCAGCGCCGTCTCCACCGGATCGGCGCCGCCGTTCAGGAAGTGGTACGCGAAGAGACGCTGTTCCAGCACGCGCGCGGTGAGCCAGACGAAGTGCTCGGCGCGGAAGAGCGGGGAGCGCGCCGGGGGCGTCGGGGGGAGTGGGGAAGCTCCTGTTTCGGGCATGCGTCAGACCGTAGGACGGAAAGCGGTCTCGGCAAGCGGTCCCCGGCGGGGCCCACCCCCAGGGGCGGGATACTGGAGTCATGCGGTTGACGGTCTTCTGGGAGCGGATGGCGGATCACTTCGGTCCGGGGTACGCCGACACCTTCGCGCGCGACCATGTGATGTCGGAACTCGGCGGGCGCACGGTGCACCAGGCGCTGGCGGAGGGCTGGGACGCCAAGGACGTGTGGCGCGTGGTCTGCGCCGTCATGAACGTTCCGGGGGAAAGGCACTGATCCGTCACGAAGACCGCAGGGTGGCGGCCGGTTGTCGGTGGCGTGGGCGAGACTTGCACCGTGGCACCCACTGACGACACAGGGCAGACCGCCCAGCACGCATCCCCGTTCGGTACGACGCCGCCCGCCCGGCCCCCGGCCGAGGGCGCCGCCGGGCCGGGCTCCCGCATGCCGCGCTGGCTGCCTCGCGCCATGGTGCTCGCGCTCGCGCTCGTCGCCGCCTTCCAGCTGGGAAGCTGGGCCTTCCACCAGCTGACCAACCTGCTGATCAACATACTCATCGCGTTCTTCCTGGCCCTCGCCATAGAACCCGCGGTGAGCCGGATGGCCGCCCGCGGCATGCGCCGGGGACTCGCCACCTTCCTGGTCTTCCTCGGCCTGATGATCGTGACCGCGGGGTTCGTCACGCTGCTCGGCTCGATGCTCGCGGGCCAGATCATCAAGATGGTCGAGGGATTCCCGCAGTACCTCGACTCGGTCATCCACTGGATCAACCAGACGTTCCACACCGATCTCAGACGGGTCGACGTCCAGGAGGGCCTGCTCCACTCCGACTGGCTGCGCAAGTACGCGCAGAACAGCGCGGCCGGCGTGCTCGACGTGTCCGCCCAGGTGCTCGGCGGCCTGTTCCAGCTGCTGACGGTCACGCTGTTCTCGTTCTACTTCGCCGCGGACGGTCCGCGGCTGCGGCGGACCATCTGCTCGGTGCTGCCGCCCGCCCGCCAGGCCGAGGTGCTGCGCGCCTGGGAGATAGCCGTCGACAAGACCGGCGGCTATCTGTACTCGCGCGGCCTGATGGCGCTCATATCCGGGATCGCGCACTACATCCTGCTGCAGGCCCTGGGCGTGCCGTACGCGCCCGTGCTCGGCGTCTGGGTGGGACTGGTCTCGCAGTTCATCCCCACCATCGGCACCTATCTCGCGGGCGCGCTGCCCATGCTGATCGCGTTCACCGTCGACCCCTGGTACGCGCTGTGGGTGCTGGTGTTCGTCGTGATCTACCAGCAGTTCGAGAACTACATGCTGCAGCCCAAGCTGACCTCGAAGACCGTCGACATCCACCCGGCCGTCGCCTTCGGCTCGGTCATCGCGGGCACCGCACTGCTCGGCGCCGTCGGCGCACTGGTCGCCATCCCCGCCGTCGCCACCCTCCAGGCCTTCCTGGGCGCCTATGTGAAGCGGTACGCCGTCACGGACGACCCCCGCGTTCACGGGCACCGCAGACGCGGGTCGGGCGGACCGGGCCCCCTCACGCGTGCGCGGCGGCTGTGGACGCGGCGACCGGAGACGGCATCCGGGGCGGAGGCGGGGCAGCCCGGTCCGGAGGTCGCCGAGGAGAGTGGCGGCTCTTCCGGCGGGCGGAGCGGGTAGCACGGCCCGTAGGCCGGATACGTCCCTCAGTACGTGAGGACCGCCCACACCCCCGCCCCGGCCACGGCGGCCGCGTAGCAGCCCACCGCCGCTGTCACGGCCCGTCGCCGGACCCGCTCGCTCCAGGAGGTGCGGGACAGCAGCCAGGCCAGCGCCGGAAGGACCAGGACGGCGTGCAGGCTCACGCCGTGCAGCGGCTTGAGCGGGGCCGTCGAGTGGTAGGCCGCCTCCTGGTGACCGGTGCGGGCCAGCACCACACCGCGCGCGATCATCGCCGCGCCCGAGGCCAGCGCCACGAGCAGGATCGCGAACCCGGACCGCACCGCGAGCGGCATTCCGGCGGGGCCCGTCGGCCGGTGACGGAAGGACGCGACCGCGAAGACGGTGAGCAGCGCCACGAGGACACCGCCGCCCACCGCGAGCGTCATGGACACCGCCGTGTCGAACGGGGTCTCCATGTCGAGGTGCGAGGGGACCCGGCGCCAGGCCTGGAGGGTGATGCCGCCGACCTCCACCACGCAGTCGGCGGCGAACACGACGAGCAGGACGGTGCGCAGCCGGGGGCCGACGCGCAGGTAGGACGTGACCCAGGTGACCGCGATCAGCGTCGCTCCGAAGGAGAGCCCGAAGGTGACGGGCTTGCGCCAGGAGACGGGACCCTCCCAGGGGCCGCGTCGACCGCGAACACCAGCAGGTGCGCGAGTCCGGAGAGGACGAGGATCGCACCGGTCGCGTGACAGAGGCGTTCGGCGGAGCGCGGATTCTTCATGCCCCAAGGCTCTCTGGGGCGCCCCGAGTGGTCGTCGTCCGGCCGGAGGCACCCCTCGTACGCCGTGGGGAGTAGCGGTGTCCCTGCCGTGGGCGCGCTTGACACGAAAATCGAACATCTATTCTTATGGAGGCTCAGGCAAGGCTCCAGGCGGGTATTTCGACACGGTTTGGGCGGAGAAGTGCCCGAGTTATCCACAGGCTGGGCCGGCGTCGGGGCGCATTGTCAGTGGCAGGCGTTAGCGTCTTTGACGTGAAGCGATCGACTCAAGCAAATCGGGTGGAACCCATGGCAGGAACCGACCGCGAGAAGGCGCTCGACGCCGCGCTCGCACAGATTGAACGGCAATTCGGCAAGGGCGCGGTCATGCGCATGGGCGAGCGGCCGAACGAGCCCATCGAGGTCATCCCGACCGGGTCGACCGCGCTCGACGTCGCCCTCGGCGTCGGCGGCCTGCCGCGCGGCCGAGTGGTGGAGGTGTACGGCCCGGAGTCCTCCGGTAAGACCACCCTGACCCTGCACGCGGTGGCGAACGCGCAGAAGGCCGGCGGCCAGGTGGCCTTCGTGGACGCGGAGCACGCCCTCGACCCCGAGTACGCGCGCAAGCTCGGCGTGGACATCGACAACCTGATCCTGTCCCAGCCGGACAACGGCGAGCAGGCCCTGGAGATCGTGGACATGCTGGTCCGCTCCGGCGCCCTCGACCTGATCGTCATCGACTCCGTCGCGGCGCTCGTCCCGCGTGCCGAGATCGAGGGCGAGATGGGCGACAGCCACGTCGGTCTGCAGGCCCGTCTGATGAGCCAGGCCCTGCGGAAGATCACCAGCGCGCTCAACCAGTCCAAGACCACGGCGATCTTCATCAACCAGCTCCGCGAGAAGATCGGCGTGATGTTCGGCTCCCCGGAGACCACGACCGGTGGCCGCGCGCTGAAGTTCTACGCCTCGGTGCGTATCGACATCCGCCGCATCGAGACCCTGAAGGACGGCACGGAGGCGGTCGGCAACCGCACCCGCTGCAAGGTCGTCAAGAACAAGGTCGCGCCGCCCTTCAAGCAGGCCGAGTTCGACATCCTCTACGGCCAGGGCATCAGCCGCGAGGGCGGCCTGATCGACATGGGCGTCGAGCACGGCTTCGTCCGCAAGGCCGGCGCCTGGTACACGTACGAGGGCGACCAGCTCGGCCAGGGCAAGGAGAACGCGCGCAACTTCCTGAAGGACAACCCCGACCTGGCCAACGAGATCGAGAAGAAGATCAAGGAGAAGCTGGGCGTGGGCGTGCGGCCGGAGGAGCCCGCCGCCGAGCCGAGCGCGGACGCGACGGCCGGTGCCGCCACGGACGACGCCGCCAAGACGGTGCCCGCCGCGGCGGCCACCAAGGCCACCAAGCCCAAGGCCGCCGCCGCCAAGAGCTGACCCGTGACACGACGAACCGACTGGGCCGAATACGAGTACGCCTCCCCCGGTGTCCCACGGGGGAGGGGCGCCGGGGGCGACACGGGCTCCGCCCCGGACGGTGACGACGGGTACGGGGGCGACCGGGTCCAGGAGAGCCACGGCTCGCGTGGCGCCGGGACCCGCGGTGGTCGCGGGCGCCGTCGGCGCGGCTTCGGGGAGCCGTCCGCGTCCAGGGAAGACGAAGGCGCCCCTTCCTCGTCGAGGGCCGAGCGGGGGGAGTCTTCAGGGGACCCGGTTGAGCGGGCGCGGGCGATCTGTCTGCGCCTGCTCACCGGGACCCCGCGCACCCGCAAGCAGCTCGCGGACGCCCTGCGCAAGCGGGAGATCCCGGACGACGTGGCGGAGGAGGTGCTGTCGCGGTTCGAGGAGGTCGGGCTGATCGACGACGGCGCATTCGCGGACGCCTGGGTGGAGTCCCGGCACCACGGCCGCGGGCTGGCCAGGCGCGCGCTCGTCCAGGAACTGCGGACCAAGGGCGTCGACCCGACGCTGATCGACGACGCGGTCGCCCAGCTCGACTCCGAGCAGGAGGAGGCCACGGCCCGCGAGCTCGTCGCGCGCAAGCTGCGGGCCACCCGCGGCCTCGACCGCGACAAGCGCATCCGACGCCTCGCCGGCATGCTCGCCCGCAAGGGATACCCCGAGGGCATGGCCCTCCGGGTGGTCCGACAGGCAATGGAGGAGGAGGGCGAGGACACGGAGTTCCTCGAGGGCGGGGGATTCTGACCGTCCGCGGCCCGGCTCCCGCCGCGGTCCCCGCAGGCGCCGGCCGGAAGCGGCGTTACGGACCGAGCGCGGGCGGCGACAGCAGCGCCACGCCGTGCGAGTGGTTGCCTCGGCGCTGACGGAGGCCCGTCCATCTGCTCGTTCGCGGCGACGCTCGCGGTCACCCCGGCCACACGGACCGACCGCCACGGGGGTCACGGCACCACCGGCAACCCCGCCGCCTTCCACGCCTGGAACCCGCCGACCAGGTCGGTGGCCCGATGCAGCCCCAGCTGGTGCAGGGAGGCGGCGGCCAGGCTGGACGCGTAGCCCTCGTTGCAGATCACCACGATGTTCAGGTCGTGGCCGGTCGCCTCGGGGACGCGGTGGCTGCCTCGTGGGTCGAGGCGCCACTCGAGCTCGTTGCGCTCGATGACCAGGGCGCCGGGAATCACGCCGTCCCGGTCGCGCAGGGCGGCGTACCGGATGTCGACCAGCAGCGCCTCACCCGCCTGCGCCGCCTCGTACGCCTCCCGTGCCTCGATCCGCCGGTAACCCGAGCGCACCCGCTCCAGCAACTCGTCGATGCCCGGCGGCTGTTCGACCGCGCCGCTCACTGCCAGTCCTCCGGGCGCTCGACCTGCTCCAGTCGCAGCACCTGGCCGGTCCGGCTGTAGCGGCGGATCTGCGGCAGCGGCGGGTAGTAGGCGTGGACGGAGATCGCGTGCCGCTCGGACTCGTTGAACACCTCGTGGACGTGGTGGTGGCCGAAGGAGCGGCCCTTGCCGGCCGGCAGCCGCCGCTCGCGGTCCACGCCGTCGGTGAGCTCCAGGGTCTTCCAGCCGTCGGTGGGCAGCCGGGCGGCGAGCGAGTTCTCGGTCAGCTCGCCGGACGCGGTCAGGAACGCGCCGACCGAGTCGGCGTGGTCGTGCCAGCCGGTGCCGGTGCCCGGCGGCCAGCCGATCAGCCAGGCCTCGCTGCCGCCGGGGCCTTCGAGCCGCACCCAGGTGCGGCCCTCCGGGTCGAGCGGGAGCGAGGCGATGAGATCCGCGTCGGCGGCCGTACGCCGTACGAAGTCGAGGAGGTCCGCCTGCGTGGGTGCCGAAACGGCCGCGGACACGGAGGAAGAGACAGACACGTGCACCGTCCTGAGGAGCGTTCGCCGAAGGGGCGCCCGAGGACGCCCGGAGAGAAAGGGGATGCGAATTCAGCAGGACGGACGACACACGCAGCCCGCATAGCGGACGAGGTCCATATGGACCCTCCGCCACAGGCGCACATCGGTGTCGGTCACGATCCGGAGTACACCATGGCGGTCCACACCGGTCAACTCTGAGTCACTATGTGGACCACAGTGTGACTGTAGGTACGCTCAACGCACGCCAAAGCCGGCCTCGGCCTGCGCCCCCGCAGTGGCTTCCGCCTCCGCTTCCGCTTCCGCCTCCGGGCCGCCCACCGTCGCCTCCGCCGCCGCGTACAGGTCGGCCGCGCGGACCCCGCTCAGCGCGGTGACCAGATGGCCGTCGGGGCGCACGAGCAGCACGCTGTGCGCCGGCGCGCCCGGATAGCTCTCGGCGACCAGCAGCTCGGCGGGGTGCGGCAGCGCGGCCACCGCGGCCGCGAGACGGGGCATGACCCCGGCGGTCACCCAGTGCTTGCGGTCCCACACGCCCGTACCCGGCGCGATCAGCACGACCAGCAGCGCGCCGCGGCCGAGCCGGTCCCGGAGCCGGACGAACGAGCCGTCCTCGGCCGTGACCCGTACGTCGCTCACCTGGGCGCCGGGCGGGGTGTCGACGGGGACCTCGCCCTCGAGGTGCCGGGGTGCGAGCGGCGAGTCGGCGTACGCCCCGGGCGCCCCGAGCGGTCCGCGCCCCAGATGACCGTCCGTGAGCAGCGCGTCGTGTCCCCGGGCCGTGCCGGGGACGTACGCGCGCAGCCCACCGCCGCCGCGCAGCACCGGCAGCACCTGGTCGGCGGCGCGCAGCCGGGCGGCGATCACCCCGCGCCGCTCGGCCTGATAGCTGTCGAGCAGCGGCTCGTGCGGGCCGTGGTGCCAGACCCGGGCCAGCTTCCAGGCTAGGTTGTCGGCGTCCCGGAGCCCCTCGTCCAGGCCCTGCGTGCCCAGCGCGCCGAGCAGATGGGCCGCGTCCCCGGCGAGGAAGACCCGGCCGACGCGCCACCGGCGGGCCAGCCGGTGGTGCACCGTGTGGACTCCGGTGTCGAGCAGTTCGTACGGCGGGGTGGTGCCGTCGGTCCAGCCCGCGAGGGTCTCGCGGACACGGGCCACCAGCAGCTCGGGCGTGACCAGGTCCTTGCCCGGTGGCAGCAGCCAGTCCAGGCGCCACACCCCGTCCGGGAGGGGGCGGGCGGTCACCTCCCCGGCCGAGGGCCCGGACGTCCGCCATGGCGGCATCCGATGGAGCAACGCCCGGCCGGGCCGCGGAAGTTCCGCGCGCAGCGCGGCGACGGCGTGTCGCTCCACCGCCGTACGTCCCGGGAAGCGGATGTCCTGAAGCTTGCGCACCGTCGAGCGCGGGCCGTCGCAGCCGACCAGGTAACTGCCGCGCCACCAGGTGCCACCGGGGTCCCGGGTGTGCGCGGTGACGCCGGAGCGTTCCTGCTCGATGGCGTCGAGGCGGCTGTCCACGGCGACGTTGACGAGCGGCTCGCGGGCGAGGGCGGCGCGCAGCGCGCCGGTCAGCACGTGCTGGGCGAGGTGCAGCGGGGCGGGCCCGGCGCCGGCGTTCCGGGAGTCGGGGTCCTCCGTGCCCGCCGTGTCCTCCGCGTCCGTCGCGTACCCGGCCGGGAGGTCGAAGTCGATATCGCGCATCACCTGCTTGCGCCGCAGAGACCGCCATCCGGCCCAGTGGACACCCAGCTCGCCGAGCGGGGCGCCGGTCAGCCGCTCCATCAGCGCGGCGGTGTCCTCGCGCAGCACGACGGTGCGTGCGAGGCGTGGTTCGTCCTTGCCCGGTCCCTCGTCGAGGACGACGGACGGCACCTCCTGGCGGGCCAGCGCCAGGGCGAGCGTGAGCCCGACGGGCCCCGCTCCGACGATGATCACCGGATCCACGACGTGGCGCCCCCTGCCCGCGACTGTGCCCTGACGGGCCTAGGTGAACAGGATGGTGGAGCGGGGTGCACGATCACAGAACGTATGCAACCCATTGGCGGTGTTTGCGTCAAGCGACCGGAGGCAGTGGCGATCATGCCACTGCCTCCGGCGGGGTAGTCCTACTGTCCGACAATCCGTCAGGGAGCCTTCCGCAGGTCCTCGTGCTCACCGGGGGCGGCCAGTTCGGCGACCGCGTCGGCCCCGACCACCGCGCCCGTGGACTTCTTGCCGCGCCGCAGCCGGCCCTCCAGCCAGCTCGCGAAGCTCGTGAGAGAGAAGTTGAGCACCAAGAAGATCACGGCCACGACGGTGAAGGAGGCGATGGTGTTGGCGCCGTAGTAGCCGCTCATCGTGCTGGCTGAGGCCAGCAGCTCGGGGAAGGTGAGGACCGCGCCGCCCAGAGCCGTGTCCTTCACGATCACCACGAGCTGGCTGACGATCGCCGGGAGCATCGCGGTGACCGCCTGCGGCAGCAGGATGAGCCGCATCACCTGGTTCTTGCGCAGCCCGATGGCCATCGCGGCCTCGGACTGGCCCTTGGGCAGCGAGAGGATGCCCGCCCGGACGATCTCCGCGAGCACCGACGCGTTGTACAGCACGAGGCCCGTGACGACTGCATACAGTGGACGGTCGTCCGAACTGACGTTGGTGTAGTCGGCGTACAGGGCGTTCCCGAAGATCATCAGGACCAGCACCGGGATCGCCCGGAAGAACTCGACCACGACCGAGGCCGGAACCCGGATCCAGACGTGGTCCGAGAGCCGGGCTATGCCGAAGACGGCACCCAGCGGCAGCGCGATGACCACGGAGAGCACCGCGGCCTTCAGCGTGTTCTGCAGGCCGGGCCAGATGTAGGTGGAATAGGCCTCGCTGCCGAAGAAGGGCTTCCACAGCACCCACTCCAGCTGTCCCTTGTCGGAGAGGGCGCTGAAGACCCACCACAGGACGGCCGCGAAGCCGACCAGGAAGCCCGCCGTGTACAGGACGTTGCGCCGCTTGGCGCTGGGGCCCTGGGCGTCGTACAGGACCGAGCTCATCGCTTCACCGCCACCTTCTTGCCCACCCAGCCGAGGATCAGACCGGTCGGCAGCGTCAGGCAGCAGAAGCCGAACGCGAAGATCCCGGAGATCAGCAGCAGCTGCGCCTCCTTGTCGACCATGTCCTTCATCAGGTGCGCCGCCTCCAGCACGCCGATCGCGGCGGCCACCGTCGTGTTCTTCGTCAGCGCGATCAGGACGTTGGTCAGCGGACCGACGGCCGCCCGGAAGGCCTGCGGCAGCACGACCAGCCCGAGTACCTGTGTGAAGCTCAGGCCGATGGCCCGGGCCGCCTCCGCCTGCCCGACCGGGACGGTGTTGATGCCCGAGCGCAGCGCCTCGCACACGAAGGCCGAGGTGTAGACGATCAGACCGAGCACGGACAGCCGGAAGTTGATCGTGCTGAAGTCGCTCGCGCCGAGGTTGACGCCCAGCGTCTGACTCAGGCCGAGCGAGGTGAACAGAATGATCACCGTGAGCGGGATGTTCCGCACGATGTTCACGTAGGCGGTTCCGAAACCGCGCATCAGCGGCACCGGGCCCACCCGCATGGCGGCCAGCACGGTGCCCCAGATCAGGGAGCCCACGGCGGACAGCAACGCCAGCTGCACCGTCGTCCAGAAGGCTCCCAGCAGGTCGTAACCTTCAAGAAAGTCGAACACGATCTCCCGCGCTTCCGCGTGTAGGGATGCCCCGGTGCGCCGCCGCCGGACGGCGCACCGGTGGGCGCTGCCTCAGCTCTTGATGTCGCCGATCTTCGGAGCGGGCTCGTTCTTGTAGCCGGCCGGGCCGAAGTTCTTGTCCACGGCCTTCTGCCAGGCACCGTCGGAGACCATCTCCTCCAGCGCCTTGTTGATCTTGGCCTTGAGGTCGCTGCCCTTCTTGACGCCGATGCCGTAGTTCTCGTTGGTCATCTTCAGGCCGCCGAGCTTGAACTTGCCCTTGAACTGCGCCTGCGAGGCGTAACCGGCGAGGATCGAGTCGTCGGTGGTCAGGGCGTCGATGGCCTTGTTCTGCAGACCGGTCAGGCACGCGGAGTAGGTCGGGTACTCCTGCAGCTGGGCCTTGGGCGCCAGCTTGTCGTGGACGTTCTGCGCCGACGTGGAGCCGGTCACGGAACAGAGCTTCTTCTTGTTGAGGTCCGAAGGCGACTTGATGCTGTTGTCGTCCGCGCGGACCAGTACGTCCTGGTGGGCCAGCAGGTACGGGCCGGCGAAGTCGACCAGCTTCTGGCGCTCCGGGGTGATCGAGTAGGAGGCGGCGATGAAGTCGACGTCACCGCGCTTGAGCATGGTCTCGCGGTCGGCGCTCTTCGACTCCTTCCACTCGATCTGGTCCGCGCTGTAGCCGAGCTTCTTGGCCACGTACGTGGCCACGTCGACGTCGAAGCCCGCGTAACCCTGCGGCGTCTTCTGGCCGATGCCGGGCTGGTCGAACTTGATGCCGATGGTGATCGTCTTGCCGCCGCCCGAGGAACCGCTGTCGTCCTTCTTGTTCGAGTCGCACGCGGTGGCGGCCACGGCGAGGGCGAGCACGGCGGCCGAGGCAGCGGTGACCTTGCGGAGCTTCATGGTGAACATCCTTTGTCCGGTGTGGAGATGCGGCCCCGTGGGCCGGTGAAGCAGGTCGTGGAGGGCGCGACGGGCGCCGTCAGTGATGCAGGATCTTCGACAGGAAGTCCTTGGCGCGGTCGCTGCGCGGATTGCTGAAGAACTGCTCGGGCGCAGCCTGTTCGACGATGCGACCGTCCGCCATGAAGACCACGCGGTTTGCAGCCGATCGTGCGAAACCCATCTCATGGGTGACGACGATCATCGTCATGCCGTCCCGGGCGAGCTGCTGCATGACCTCGAGGACCTCGTTGATCATCTCGGGGTCGAGGGCCGACGTCGGCTCGTCGAAGAGCATGACCTTGGGGCCCATCGCCAGTGCCCGGGCGATCGCGACGCGCTGCTGCTGGCCGCCGGAGAGCTGCGCGGGGTACTTGTCGGCCTGGGTGCCCACGCCGACCCGGTCGAGCAGGGCGCGGGCCTTGTCCTCGGCCTGCTTCTTGTCGGTCTTGCGAACCTTGATCTGGCCCAGCATCACGTTCTCGAGCACGGTCTTGTGCGCGAAGAGGTTGAAGGACTGGAACACCATGCCGACGTCCGCCCGCAGCCGGGCCAGCTCCTTGCCCTCCTGGGGCAGCGGCTTGCCGTCGATCGTGATGGCGCCCGAGTCGATGGTCTCCAGACGGTTGATGGTGCGGCACAGGGTGGACTTGCCGGACCCGGAGGGTCCGATGACCACGACGACCTCGCCGCGAGTGATCGTCAGATCGATGTCCTGGAGTACGTGCAACGCGCCGAAGTGCTTGTTGACGCTCTTCAGGACGACCAGATCGCCGGTCGCGGCCGAGTCTTCCTTGGCCACCGATACTTCGGTCATCGCTTTCGGGCTCCGTCCTCCTCGGTTTCGGAGGAATGTAGTAACCCCGCATGACCAGCGTCATTACATCTGAGGGGAATCTGAGCATCACGATCCGATAGCAATCGGACACGTGTCGTAGCAGTTGTCGCCCACCCGCGTATCGGCCGGGTAACGGAAGCCGCGGGCAACCGGAACCCTCTTGACGCGGTTGTCGTCCATCAGCGTGACTGCCATGGTGCACGCGCGCGTGCACACGTTTTTCACAAGCCGAGAGTACGACCGTTCGAACCGGAGGGGGCCGGGATGAGACTGCTGCTCGTCGAGGACGACAACCACGTGGCCGCCGCCCTGTCCGCGGTCCTCAAGCGGCACGGGTTCGACGTCACCCACGCGCGCAGCGGCGAGGAGGCACTCCAGGCCCTCGTCCCCGAGGGCGCCGGCTTCGGCGTCGTCCTGCTCGACCTGGGCCTGCCCGACCAGGACGGCTACGAGGTCTGCGGCAAGATCCGCAAGCGCACCAGCACGCCGGTGATCATGGTCACGGCGCGCTCCGACGTCCGCTCCCGCATCCACGGGCTGAACCTCGGCGCCGACGACTACGTGGTGAAGCCGTACGACACCGGGGAACTGCTCGCCCGGATCCACGCCGTCAGCCGGCGCACCGTCCCCGAGGACGCCGGGCCGGGCGGCGAGAGCGCCCTGCGGCTCGGGCCCGTACACATCGAGCTGCCCACCCGCCAGGTCAGCGTCGACGGTTCGGTTGTCCAACTGACCCGCAAGGAGTTCGACCTCCTCGCGCTGCTCGCCCAGCGTCCCGGAGTGGTCTTCCGGCGGGAACAGATCATCAGCGAGGTGTGGCAGACCAGTTGGGAGGGCACGGGACGCACCCTGGAGGTGCACGTCGCCTCCCTGCGCGCCAAGCTGCGCATGCCCGCGCTGATCGAGACCGTACGCGGCGTCGGCTACCGCCTCGTCGCCCCGGCCGCCTAGCGGGGACGGGTGCGCACACGGCTCCTTCCGCTGCTCATCGTCCTGATGGCGGCCGTACTGCTCGCGCTGGGCTTTCCGCTCGCCGTCAGCGTGGCCGCGGCCCAGCAGCAGCGCGTGGTCGTCGACCGGATCGACGACACGGCCCGCTTCGGGGCGCTCGCCCAGTTCGTCACCGACGGGCCCAGTGGATCCCGCCGTACGACCAAGGACGAGCGCCAGGAGACCCTCCGCCGCGAACTCGCCAGCTACTACGGGGTCTACGGCATCCGCGCGGGCGTCTTCTACCGCAACGGCGCTGCGATGGCCAACGCGCCCGACGACTGGATCCTGCCGCCGAAGGGCGAGATGCGGGACGCGTTCCAGGAGGCGCTGCTCAGCCGGCGCAGCCACGACCCGCGGCAGGTGTGGCCCTGGCAGCGCACCCGCCTCCTGGTCGCCTCCCCGGTGATCCGGGACGGCGACGTGGTGGCGGTCGTGATCACCGACTCGCCCACCGGCGCCATGCGCTCGCGGACCCTGCACGGCTGGCTGCTGATCGGCGCCGGCGAGGCCGCCGCGATGCTGCTGGCCGTGGGCGCCGCGCTGCGGCTGACCGGCTGGGTGCTCAGGCCCGTACGGATCCTCGACGCCACCACTCACGACATCGCCACCGGGCGCCTGAAGTCCCGGGTCGCGGTGGCCGGGGGACCGCCGGAACTCAGACGGCTGGCCCGGTCGTTCAACGAGATGGCGGACAACGTCGAGGACGTGCTGGAGCAGCAGCGCGCCTTCGTCGCGGACGCCTCGCACCAGCTGCGCAACCCCCTCTCGGCGCTGCTGCTGCGCATCGAACTGCTCGCCCTCGAACTGCCCGAGGACAACGAGGAGATCGCCTCGGTCCGCACCGAGGGCAAGCGCCTGGCGCAGGTCCTCGACGACCTGCTCGACCTGGCGCTGGCCGAGCACGCCGAGGCGGACGTCCGGCTGACCGACATCGGCCTGCTGGCCGCCGAGCGGGTGGCAGCCTGGTCACCGGCCGCCGAGGCCAAGGGCGTCCGGCTGACCGGCGACTGCCCGGCGACCACCGGGTGGGCCGACCCGATCACCCTGTCCAGCGCGCTGGACGCGGTGATCGACAACGCGGTGAAGTTCACCCCTGAGGGGGGCACGGTCGAGCTGACCGTCACCTCGAACGGCGACACCTCGACGGTCGTGGTCACCGACACCGGCCCCGGCCTCACCGACGAGGAACTCGCCCGCGTCGGCGACCGCTTCTGGCGCAGCGCCCACCACCAGAACGTCAAGGGCTCCGGCCTGGGCCTGTCCATCACCCGCGCCCTCCTCACGGCGGCCGGCGGCTCGATCACGTACGCCCACCACGAGCCGCGGGGCCTGAGGGTCACGGTGACGGTGCCGAGGACCGGGTCCGCGCTGGACCCGGTCGACTACGGCTTCACCGACCGGTAGTAGCGCCGCGCGCCCTCGTGGAGGGTGAGGGGATCGGTGTAGATCGCCGTCCGCAGGTCGACGAGCTGGGCGGAGTGGACATGGGCCCCGATGCCGTCACGGCTCTTGATCACGGTGCGGGTGATCCACTCGGTGAGCCGGGGATCCATGTCCTTGCGGGTCATCAGCAGGTTGGACACGGCGATCGTCGCCACGGTGCGGCCCTGCTGGACGGCAGGGTAGGCCGACTCGGGCATGTTGGTCGCCCGGTAGTACCGGGCGGCGTCCCCCTGGGCGTGCAGCCTGGTGACCAGGTCGCCCTCGATCGGGATGAACCGGAAGGCGAACTTCTGGGCCAGGTCGGCCAGCCCGTTCGTGGGCAGCCCGCCCGACCAGAAGAACGCGTCGATACCGCCGTGCCGCAGCCGGTCGGGTCCGGTGTCGATGCCGTCGGACATCGGGGTGATGTCCTTCCCGGGGTCGATCCCCGCCGCTTCGAGCACCCGTCCGGCGATCAGCCGCACACCCGACTTCGGCAGCCCTATGGCCACCCGCTTGTGCCGCAGGTCCGACACGGTCTTGATGTCCGAGTCGCGCGGCACGACGAGCTGCACGTAGTCGTCGTAGAGCCGCGCCACGCCCCGCAGCTGCCGTGCGCCGCCGCGGTCGCCGAGCTCGTACGTCTCCACCGCGTCGGCCGCCGCGATGGTGAAGTCGGCCTTCCCGGTCGCCACGCGCCGTACGTTCTCCTGCGAACCGGCGCTGTTCAGCAGCTTCACCTTCAGGCCCGGCATGTCCTTGCCGAGCTCGTTGCGCAGCCGCTCGCCGTAGTCCTGGTAGACGCCCAGGGGCGTGCCGGTGCTGAAGGTGATCGTCCCGCCCGGCGGCTCCTCGCCCAGGGGCAGCAGCCACCACAGCAGCAGCCCGAAGAACACGAAGCCGGCGACCGCGCCCTGGAGGGCCCGGCGCCTGCCGATACGGGGGAACAGCTTTGGCATGCGCGCGATCCTGCCAGGCCGTCCGCGGTGCTGACCAGGGCGGGGCGCTCGGCGGGGACTGTCAGAGGCGGCCGTTACAGTCGCCGTATGAGCTCTTCGCCCGCCGACCTCGTCCGTGAGTTCCACCTCGCCTTCGGCCTCGACGCCCGCAGTACGCCGACGGAGGTGGCCCCCGAACTGGCCGCACACCGGGGGGAACTGCTCGCCGAGGAGGCCTCCGAGGTCGCCGAGGTGGCGGTCACCGGCCCGCTGGACCGGCTCGCGCACGAACTGGCCGACGTGGTCTACGTGGCGTACGGCACGGCGCTGGTGCACGGGATCGACCTCGACGCGGTGCTCGCCGAGATCCACCGCTCCAACATGAGCAAGCTGGGGCCCGAGGGGCAGATAGCCCGCCGGGCCGACGGCAAGGTCCTCAAGGGCGAGCACTACCGGGCGCCGGACGTGTCGGCGGTGCTGCGCCGCCAGGGCTGGCTGCCCGGCGGCGCCTGAGGTCCTATGGAGCCGCGGCGCCCGCCAGTGTCCACTCGCGGTGCAGCGAGCCCAGCGGGACGCTCTTCTGGAGAACGGGGGTACCGAAGATCGACAACTGGATCCGCAGGGTCCCGGACAGGTCCACGCCGCCGTACACACCCCATGTGCCGTCCGTCTGCGCGCCGGCCGTGCCGGTCGAGGCGGTGACCGTCCCCGAGGCCTCGCCGCGCAGGTACGGCGCCAGGTCGGCGGTGACGCCCACGGTGCCGTAGAGCCCGACGGAGGCCTCCGCGCCGAGCGCCGCCTTGACGCTTCCCGCGGTGGTCAACGAAGCCCGCACCGGCGTTCCGGTCATGTCGGAGGCGCTGACCGGGGTCCACCCCTGGCCGGCGCCGAAGGTGCCGCCCGCTTTGAAGTCGCCCTTCAGGCTCTGCTCCACGTCGACGGTGATCCGTCCGTCGCCGCTGATCTGGAAGTAGCAGGTCAGGTCGAGGTTGACGACGACCGGGACCGGACCGACCTGGAGGACGGGGTCGGCGTGCAGTTTCGCGAAGGGAATCCGCAGCGGTGTGGCGGAGGCGGCGGCGCGGCCCTTGACGGACCAGCCCGAGGTCCAGTCGCCGGAGACGCCCAGGTACGCGCTGCCCGGCGCGGCGTCGGTGCCCGTGCCGCCGTACCGGAAGTCGACCTGCGGGGCGACCTGTACGAAGCCGGACACCGAGGCCGCGGCCGACACCGGGGCACCCTCGGGCGTCGGCACGTCGGCGGAGACGTCGAGCCGCAGGCTGCCGAGCGGCACCGTGGCTCCCTTGGGGCCGACGTGCACGTCACCGGCCTTGGACCAGGAGACCTTGACGTCGGGCAGCAGCTTGTCGACGGCGAAGGAGGCGGGGTCGACCGGCACGGTGCCCTTGGCCGTGTCGTCGCCGAGCAGGGCGTTGAGCTGGGCGGGCTCGGTCTGCACCTCGGTGCCCCGGTCGGTCTCGCCGATCACCTTGGTGACCTTGGCCAGGAGCCCGTGCGGCGCACCGGGTGCGGGAGCGCTCGCGATGACGTCACCGACGGCGGTGCCGCCCGGGGACGCGGAGGGGCCCGCGGAAGGCGAACTCGCGCCCTTGCCGGGCGAGATGACGGCCCGTCGGGTCTTGGTGTCGTACGAACTGACGGCGAGCGTGGTCTTGTGGGCCCGCCTGCCCGAACCGGCGGGGCCCGCCGAGGCGGTCGCGGTGGCCGCGGGGGCGGCGGCGACGGTGAGCGAGCGGTCCGCCGCGGCGGTGGTGGTGCTGTTGGAATCACGGGCCGCCCGGTCGGTAGCGGCGGCGGGCTGTTCGGCCCGTGGCGCGGGCGAGGCGCAGCCGGCGGCGAGGAGGAGGGCGGTCACGGCGAAGGCGGGCAGGAGGGCATGGGCGCGCCCCGTGCGTCTGCGCAAGATCGGTCCTTCAGGGGGTGGGGGGTGGCAGGGAGCACCGGCGGACGCTGGCCCACGGGCCTACTGGCCGGTAACTCGGTGACGGCTCATGAGCATGCCAGGCCGCAGTCACCGGATCCGCCCATTCCGGCCACTTCCCAACGTGACCTGACACACGGCGAGTTCAGGCCAGCGCACGACGTCCCCGCGTGAGCCGTTCCGCCCGCAACCGCCTGCTCGACCTCACGATCGAACAGAGCACCGGATCACCATTGCCCTGTATCCCGCGTGCCTGGCGGACACCTCGCAGGCTCCCCACGCGGACGAGCCGTGACGCGGCCCTCGGTGCGATGCCGCCGGAAGCTCCGGGCCGGGGCTCTCCCGGGACCGCCTACCCTTGTCGCATGAGCAGCAACGACCGGAGCCAGGCAGTGGGCGTCAAGACATACGAGGTTCGCACCTACGGGTGCCAGATGAACGTCCACGATTCCGAGCGATTGTCCGGACTGCTCGAAGAGGCCGGTTACGTGCGCGCGCCCGAAGGGGCGGACGGGGACGCGGACGTCGTCGTCTTCAACACCTGCGCGGTTCGTGAGAACGCCGACAACCGGCTGTACGGCAACCTGGGCCGGCTCGCGCCGAAGAAGGCCACACGACCCGGGATGCAGATCGCGGTCGGCGGCTGCCTGGCGCAGAAGGACCGGGACACCATCGTGAAGAGGGCGCCCTGGGTGGACGTCGTCTTCGGCACGCACAACATCGGCAAGCTGCCCGTCCTGCTGGAACGCGCCCGCGTGCAGGAGGAGGCGCAGGTCGAGATCGCCGAGTCGCTGGAGGCGTTCCCCTCCACGCTGCCGACCCGGCGCGAGAGCGCGTACGCGGCCTGGGTCTCCATCTCCGTCGGCTGCAACAACACCTGCACCTTCTGCATCGTCCCGGCGCTGCGCGGCAAGGAGAAGGACCGCCGTCCCGGCGACATCCTCGCCGAGGTCGAGGCCCTGGTCGCCGAGGGCGTCTCCGAGATCACCCTGCTCGGCCAGAACGTCAACGCCTACGGCTCCGACATCGGCGACCGCGAGGCCTTCAGCAAGCTCCTGCGGGCCTGCGGGAACATCGAGGGCCTGGAGCGCGTGCGCTTCACCTCCCCGCACCCGCGCGACTTCACCGACGACGTCATCGCCGCCATGGCCGAGACGCCGAACGTGATGCCGCAGCTCCACATGCCGATGCAGTCCGGCTCGGACACGGTCCTGAAGGCGATGCGCCGCTCCTACCGCCAGGAGCGCTACCTCGGGATCATCGAGAAGGTCCGCGCCGCCATCCCGCACGCCGCGATCACCACCGACATCATCGTGGGCTTCCCCGGCGAGACCGAGGAGGACTTCGAGCAGACGCTGCACGCCGTCCGCGAGGCACGGTTCGCGCAGGCGTTCACCTTCCAGTACTCCAAGCGCCCCGGCACCCCGGCCGCCACCATGGACGACCAGATCCCCAAGGAGGTCGTCCAGGCGCGGTACGAGCGTCTCGTCGCCCTCCAGGAGGACATCTCCTGGGCGGAGAACAAGAAGCAGGTCGGCCGCACGCTGGAGCTCATGGTCGCCGAGGGCGAGGGCCGCAAGGACGGCGCCACCCACCGCCTCTCCGGCCGCGCTCCCGACAACCGCCTGGTCCACTTCACCAAGCCGGAGCAGCAGGTGCGCCCCGGCGACGTGGTCACGGTCGAGGTGACGTACGCCGCCCCGCACCACCTGCTCGCCGAGGGCCCCGTCCTCGCCGTGCGCCCCACGCGCGCGGGCGACGCCTGGGAGAAGCGCAACGCCGCCGAGGCCGCCAAGCCGGCGGGCGTGATGCTCGGTCTGCCGAAGATCGGCGTGCCGGCCCCGCTGCCGGTCGCGACGAGCGGCTGCGGCTGCGACTGACGTCCCGCGGTGAGGGGGCGCGGGGCGGGGGAGTCACGGTCGGCGCGCCCCCGGCGTTACCCTGCCGATCATGCTTGTCGCCGCCGCAGTCTGCCCCTGCCCGCCGCTGCTCGTGCCCGACCTCGCCGCGGGCGCCGCGCACGAGCTGGACGCCGCGCGTGCCGCGTGCGTGGACGCGCTCGGCGTGCTCGCCGCCGCCCGCCCCGACCGGCTGGTGGTCGTCGGGGCCGCCGAGCCGAGCGGGCGCGGACCGCACCCGCAGGGCACCCGGGGCTCCTTCCGCGGTTTCGGGGTGGACCTCGACGTACGGCTCGGCCCCGGCGAGGCGACGGCGCCCGACCGCACACTGCCCTCGTCGCTCGCCGTCGCCGCCTGGCTGCTGGAGCGCACGGACTGGGCCGCCGCCCCGGTCGAGGGACTCGGTGTGGGGGAACCCGTCGCGCCCGAGCGGTGTGCCGAAGCCGGAAGGGAGATCGCCGCTCGGACCGAGCGGACGGCCCTGCTGGTGATGGGCGACGCCAGCGCCTGTCGCACCGTCAAGGCGCCCGGCTACCTCGACGAGCGCGCCGCGCCCTTCGACGCCGAGGTCGCGCGTGCCCTGGGCGCGGCGGACGGGCCGGCCCTGATGGCACTGGACCCCGAGCTCGCGCACCAGCTCAAGGCCTCCGGCCGCGCCCCCTGGCAGGTCCTGGCAGGCGCCGCCGAGGACGTGAACCTGACCGGCACTCTGCTGTACGAGGACGCGCCGTACGGCGTGGGGTACGTGGTCGCGGCCTGGTCCTGACAGGGCCATAGATAGGGCCTGTCCGGCGGATCATGCCGCAGACGCGGGGCTCGGCACGCCCCCTACGGCGTTGTCGTCGGTGGCCGACGCCGGACAGGCCCTGGCCGCGACGACGGCGGACGGCCGGGAGCGGTCCGCTCCACGGCCGTCCACCGGTCGGCGGGGCGGCGTTCGCTTCAGGACATGGGCGGGGGCCCGTCCGGCCGCGTGCCGGTCGTGTCGCGGGCCGCCTCGGGACCACCCTCAGTACCGCCCCGGTGCGCGAGCCGGTCCATGGCGTGCTTGGCCTTCCCGGTGCCGCTCTGGATCCTGTCGCTGTACTTGCCCTTGGTCCGCTCGTCGACGACCCTCGCGGCCCTGTCGATGCCGTGCTGGATCTTGCCTCCGTGCTGATGCGCGAGGCCCGACACCTTCTCCTTGGCCGGGGCGAGCTTGGCCTTCACATTGTTCAAAAGACCCATGATCCACCTTCCCTCACGGGCCGGTCAGGTGCGGGCGCCCTCACCGGCCTCGTTGTCGGCGGCCTCCTCGGCGGACTGCTGCTTGGGAATCTCGGTGTTCTCGGCGGCAGCGGCCTCGCCGGCCTCCGTGGCCTCGGCGGCGGCACCCTCCGTCCGCGCCGCCGCGGCGGTGTCCCCGGCCGCCGGCCCCTGCTCCTGCGCCACTGTCTCCGCCTCGGCCCCTTCCGGTTCCGTGCCGGCCTGCGTCTCGACGGCGGACGCCTCCTCCGCTGCCTTCGACCTCCGAAAAATTCGCGCAAAAACGCCCATATCCACTCCATAGATTACTCGTGCGGGGGAAATCCCGCGTAGCCCGGTGCGCCCGTTCGCGCCACCCGGCTCACCGCCCCCGGAAGCAGGCGGCAGGTACCTCGCAACGGGCAACGACCCCGAACCCGGGTCGTCACGTAACTCGTTCGAGGCGCGGCCGTGATGTTTGCGAGACTGGTGCGGTGAGCAGCGCACCCCCCGCCCCCCGCGTCATCGCCGTCGTCGGACCCACCGCGGCCGGAAAGTCCGATCTGGGCGTTTTCCTGGCCCGGCAGCTCGGCGGCGAGGTCGTCAACGCCGACTCCATGCAGCTCTACCGAGGGATGGACATCGGCACAGCCAAGCTGACGCCCGAGGAGCGCGGCGGCGTCCCGCACCACCTGCTGGACGTCTGGGACGTGACCGTCACGGCCTCCGTGGCCGAGTACCAGAAGCTGGCCCGCGCCCGCATCGACGCACTGCTCGCCGAGGGGCGCTGGCCGATCCTGGTCGGCGGCTCCGGTCTGTACGTGCGGGGAGCGGTCGACAACCTGGAGTTCCCCGGCACCGACCCCGAAGTCAGGGCCCGTCTGGAGGACGAGCTCACACTGCGCGGCTCCGGGGCGCTGCACGCCCGCCTGACCGCCGCCGATCCCGAGGCCGCGCGCGCGATCCTGCCCAGCAACGGCCGTCGCATCGTCCGGGCCCTGGAGGTCATCGAGATCACCGGCCGGCCCTTCACCGCCAACCTCCCCGGCCACGACTCGGTCTACGACACGATCCAGATCGGCGTCGACGTGGCCCGCCCCGAGCTCGACGAGCGCATCGCGCGCCGGGTCGACCGGATGTGGGAGGCGGGTCTCGTGGACGAGGTGCGCGCACTTCAGGCGCAGGGCTTGCGCGAGGGGCGTACGGCGTCGCGCGCACTCGGCTACCAGCAGGTCCTCTCGGCGCTCGCCGGGGAATGCACCGACGACGAGGCGCGGGCCGAGACGGTACGTGCCACCAAACGCTTCGCGCGCCGCCAGGATTCGTGGTTCAGGCGCGACCCCCGGGTGCACTGGTTGAGTGGGGCCGCCGCGGACCGCACCGAACTTCCGGGGCTCGCTCTGGCGTTGGTCGAACGACCGGTCACAGCCTGATCACGTCATGGCATCGGGATGCGCCGCCGGTCATCCCGGCCTCCGGCGCCGTGCCATCATCGAGCTTCGATCGACCAAGTGGAGTCCTAGTTGGGAGGGCGCGTGGCGATGGAGGCCGGCCCTCGCGACACCGCAAGCAGCACCGAGTACGTCACCATCGACGGCGGTGAACCGGAACAGGGCGAGGACCGACTCAGCCCCGACGGACCGGACGAGACGCCGGTCGGCGTGACCGACGACGGCCCCGAGCCCGAGGAGATGTTCGCGGGCGGCCCGGAGGTGGAGGTCGAGCTGCGCCCGCAGCGCCGGCTGCGCATCTGGCAGCTGGCCCCCATCGTGGGCCTGGCCGCGGGCGGCTCCCTGATGTTCGCCTTCCCGCTGGCCTTCGACTTCGGCGACAGCGGCGCCGTGATCGCGATGCTGGGGCTGCTGATCTGCTCCTGCGCCGCGGGCTGGGGCATGATGGCCGCGCGCCGCGTCGGCTACACCTGGCCGGGCCTGCCGGCCCGGGGCTCCGGCCGCCGCCCCGACTGGCGGGTCGTCCTCGGCTACGTCCTGCTGGTGGCCGTGGTGGCCGTCCTCGCCGTGTGGCGCGTGGCCCGGCTGCGCTAGGGCCTGTCCGGCGGATCGTGCCGCAGACGCGGGGCTTGGCACGCCCATCTGCGGCGATGAGGCGCCGCCCGTCTCCTGCGACCTGATCCGCCGGACAGGCCTTAGCCCCGTGGTCGCGGGGATGTCGTAGCCACCCCGTACGATCGAGGAATGAGCACGCGGATCGCCTTCCTCAAGGGTCACGGCACGGAGAACGACTTCGTGATCGTCCCGGACCCCGAGAACGCCATCGACCTGACCCCGGCCGCCGTGGCCGCCCTGTGCGACCGCCGCGCCGGCATCGGCGGCGACGGCGTGCTGCACGTCGTGCGGTCCGCCGCCCACCCGGAGGCCGGGCACCTGGCGGCCGAGGCGGAGTGGTTCATGGACTACCGCAACGGCGACGGCTCCATCGCGGAGATGTGCGGTAACGGAGTCCGTGTGTTCGCGCGCTACCTCCAGCATGCCGGGCATGTGGCCGAAGGGGATATCGCGGTCGCCACGCGCGCGGGCGTGAAGAGTGTCCACATCGCCAAGGACGGTGCCATCACCGTCGGCATGGGCAGCGCGCGCCTGCCCGAGGGCGAGGTCGCGGTGAGCGTCGGCGAGCGCAGCTGGCCCGCCCGCAACGTGAACATGGGCAACCCGCACGCGGTCGCCTTCGTCGAGGACCTCGCGCACGCCGGGAACCTGTTCGCCCCGCCGTCCTGCAGCCCGGGTGCCGCCTACCCGGACGGGGTGAACGTCGAGTTCGTGGTCGACCGCGGCCCCCGCCACGTCGCGATGCGCGTCCACGAGCGCGGCTCCGGCGAGACCCGCTCCTGCGGCACGGGCGCGTGCGCCGTCGCCGTGGCCACCGCGCGCCGGGACGGCGCCGACCCGGCGGTCACCGGCGCCCCGGCGACCTACACCGTCGATGTGCTCGGCGGACAGCTGGTGATCACCGAGCGGCCGGACGGCGAGATCGAGATGACCGGCCCGGCCGTGATCGTCGCCGAGGGCGAGATCGACGCCGAGTGGCTGGAAAACGCGGTCCGCTGATCACACGAACCGTGGCCCCGACCGGCACGGACGCCGGGATCCATGGATTCCGGCACCGGGAGCGATGCGAAACCGTGGCCGGTCCCGGAACGCGTGGCGCAAAACCGTAAACCTCTCCGCGGTCGCTCGAAGGGGTGATCCGTTTCACGCTCGGCGAGAGGCGGTCAGTTGGGCGTGATGGGCTCGGTAGCATCAAGCACCGGCACGGACGGGGGAACGTCGCCAACCCTGAGCCGCGTACGCCCTGGGGCCCCGTCCGCCGGTCACGAGCCGGAGGTGCCCATGAGTGCGGAGGCCACGAACCCTGCGACCCCTGGCCCTGTAGCCCCTACAGTGCCCCGCAGGAAGGCCCGCCCCCGGATCGACCTGCGCCGACTCGGCCGGGCCGCGCTGCTCGGCCCCGCCGCCCGCGGCAAGCTGCCCGACGCGATCGGCCATGTCGCCGAGGCGCACCGCGCCCACTACCCCGACGCGGACCTCGAACCACTGCGCCGCGCCTACGTCCTGGCCGAGTCCTCGCACCGCGGCCAGATGCGCAAGAGCGGCGAGCCGTACATCACCCACCCGCTCGCCGTCACCCTGATCCTCGCCGAACTCGGCGCCGAGACCACCACCCTGACGGCCTCTCTGCTCCACGACACCGTCGAGGACACCGACGTGACGCTCGATCAGGTGCGGGAACAGTTCGGCGAGGAGGTCCGTTATCTCGTCGACGGGGTCACCAAGCTGGAGAAGGTGGACTACGGCGCGGCCGCCGAGTCCGAGACCTTCCGCAAGATGCTGGTCGCCACCGGCAACGACGTCCGCGTGATGTCGATCAAACTCGCCGACCGGCTCCACAACATGCGCACCCTCGGCGTGATGCGTCCCGAGAAGCAGGCGCGCATCGCCAAGGTGACCAGGGACGTCCTGATCCCGCTCGCCGAACGCCTCGGTGTCCAGGCGCTGAAGACCGAGATGGAGGACCTCGTCTTCGCGATCCTCCGCCCCGAGGAGTACGCGCACACACGGCAGCTGATCGTCGACAACGCGGCCCGCTCCGACGATCCCCTCGCGGAGGTCGCCGACGAGGCCCGCGCGGTCCTGCGCGAAGCCGACATCCAGGCAGAAGTCCTGATCCGGCCCCGGCACTTCGTCTCCGTCCACCGCGTGGCGCGCAAGCGCGGGAAGCTGCGCGGCGCCGACTTCGGCCGTCTGCTGGTGCTGGTCAACGAGGACGCGGACTGCTACGGCGTCCTGGGGGAGCTGCACACCTGCCTGACACCCGTGGTCTCGGAGTTCAAGGACTTCATCGCCGTACCCAAGTTCAACCTGTACCAGTCGCTGCACACCGCCGTCGCCCGGGCGGACGGGCAGGTCGTCGAAGTCCTCATCCGCACCCACCAGATGCACAAGGTCGCCGAGGCCGGAGTCATCGCGCTCGGCAACCCGTACGCGCCGCCCGCCGAGGAACAGGCCGCGAGTGACGGCGAGCGCGCCGACCCCACCCGGCCCGGGTGGCTCTCCCGCCTCCTCGACTGGCAGCGGGCGGCACCCGACCCCGACACCTTCTGGTCCACCCTGCGCGAGGACCTCGCCCAGGACCGGGAGATCACCGTCTTCCGGCCCGACGGCGGCACGCTGGGCCTGCCCGAGGGCGCCACCTGCGTGGACGCCGCCTACGCGCAGTACGGCGAGGACGCGCACGCCTGTATCGGTGCCCGTGTCAACGGCCGGCTCGCGACCCTGAGCACCGTCCTGAGAGATGGCGACACCGTCCAGCTCCTCATGGGCCAGGACCCCGCCTCCGAGCCCTCCCGGGAGTGGCTGGAGCACGCCCACACCCCGGCCGCCCGGATCGCCATCCAGCGGTGGCTGGCGACCCATCCGGAGAGCGGCGACACGGCGACGGGGGAGACCGGGGAGGACGGCTGGAGCGGTGGCTCCGGTGCCGCGGACGGCACCACGGACCACTCCGCGGCGGCGGCCGACGGGAACTCCCGCTCCGGGACCGGTCCCGTCACCGACGCCCCTTCCGCCCGCCCCGGAGCGGCCAACGCCGTCGTCGACCTGCCGGGGGCGACCGTGCGGCTCGCCGGGTGCTGTACGCCCGTACCGCCCGACGAGGTCACCGGCTTCGCCGTGCGCGGCGGGGTGGTGACCGTGCACCGCGTGGAGTGCGCCGGGGTGGGGCGCATGAAGGGCGCGGGGCGTGCGGAGGTCGGCGTGCGCTGGGGCGACACCACCGAGTGCCGGGTCACCCTGGTCGCCGAATCGTTCGGCCGCCCCCATCTGCTCGCCGACCTCACCGAGGCGATGGCCCTGGAAGGCGCCGAGATCGTCTCCGCGACCGTCGCCCCGCCGAGCCAGCAGCGCGTCCGCCACACCTACACCGTCCAGCTCCCCGACGCGGCCCACCTCCCGGCCCTCATGCGGGCGATGCGGAACGTGCCCGGCGTGTACGACGTGGGCCGGGCGCAGCACCAGGGGGCCGATTCCTGAGGGCGCGTCAGGCAACCCGTTCGGGTGGGCCGGTCGCACTTCGCTGCATGAGGGCGCGCGCGTGCTGGTAGCGGTGGATGCATGCTGCTCACGCCTCGCATGCCGAATCGGCGAACTGGCTCCGCCGCCGCCACCGACACGGACACCGACACCGACAGCAACACCGCCACCGACACCGCACGGCTCCGGGGGAAGGCTCTCGGCCGCCGGAGGAAGGCCGCCGCCCTCCTCGCCTGCGCCGTCTCCGGCTGCCTCCTCGCCGCGAGTGCCCCCGCCGCCCCGCTGGGCATCGGCGACCGGCTCTTCCCGTACCTGGGCAACCCCGGGTACGACGTGGCGTCGTACGACCTCTCCTTCACCTATCCCGGCGACCACGACGACCCCCTCCGGGCCGTCACCAGGATCGACGCCCGGACGACCACCCGGCTGGAGCGGCTCAACCTCGACTTCGCGCACGGCACGGTCGAGTCCGTCCAGGTCGACGGCAGGACCGCCGCCTTCACCAGCGCGGGCGACGACCTGGTGGTCACGCCGAGAACGCCGTTGCCCAAGGGCAGCCGGACACGGATCACCGTGCGGCACACCAGTGACCCGAGGCCCGCCGCGGGCCGGGACGGCGGCTGGGTGCGGACCGCCGACGGGCTCGCCATGGCCAACCAGGCCGACGCCGCGCACCTGGTGTTCCCGTGCAACGACCACCCCTCCGACAAGGCGCTGTTCACCTTCCGGATCACCGCGCCCGACAGCTACACGGCCGTCGCCAACGGGCTGCCGGCCGGGGTGAGGCGGGCGGACGGCTCGACCACCTGGACGTACCGGAGCGAGCACCCCATGGCCACCGAGCTCGCACAGGTGTCCATCGGGCGCTCCGAGGTGGTGCACCGCGGCGGACCGCACGGACTGCCGCTGCGCGACGTGATCCCCGCCGGGTACCGCAGGACGCTCGAACCCTGGCTGGCGAAGACCCCCGGCCAGATCACCTGGATGGAGAGCAAGGTCGGGGCCTACCCCTTCGAGACGTACGGCCTGCTCATGGCCCGGGCCTCCACCGGCTTCGAACTCGAGACGCAGACCCTCTCCCTCTTCGAGAAGAGCCTGTTCACCGAGCGCTCCTACCCCAGGTGGTACGTCGAGTCGATCATGGTGCACGAGCTGTCCCACCAGTGGTTCGGCGACAGCGTGAGCCCGCGTACCTGGTCCGACGTGTGGCTCAACGAGGGGCACGCCACCTGGTACGAGGCCCTCTACGCGGAGGAGAAGGCCGGCAAGTCCCTGACCGACCGGATGAAGGCGGCCTACAAATCCTCCGACCGCTGGCGGGCGTCCGGCGGGCCGCCCGCACTGCCCAAGCCGCCCAGCCCCGGCCAGAAGATCGACATCTTCCGGCCCATCGTCTACGACGGCTCCGCCCTGGTCCTCTACGCCCTGCGCCAGGAAATCGGCCGCACCGCCTTCGAACGCCTGGAGCGGACCTGGGTGAGCCGGCACAGCGACGGCACGGCGAGCACGGCCGACTTCACCCGCCTCGCCTCGACCGTCGCGGGCCGCGACCTGACAGCCTTCTTCCAGGGCTGGCTGTACAGCGGCAAGACCCCGCCCATGCCGGGCCACCCCCGCTGGCGGTCGGCGCCCCCGCGCGGCCGGTGACGAAGCGGACACCGGGAAATAAGGCGGTGACGAGACGGCCCGTTCCGTGCGACCATCTTCGGGTCGGCGCGACGCGGGACACGGACACGGGAATCTCCCGGGGCGCTCGCGCGTTGTGGAGAGTGACGGACCGGATCCGAAGCCGATCCGAAGCCTCCGAAGGCCCCCGCGGCCTCCGGAGACCCGCACCGCTCCGTCGCCGCCCATCCGATTCCTCTTCGACGTAAGGATCAAATGACCTCCTCTTCTTCCCCTTCCCAGGACACCAAGCGCCGCGCGCACGCCTATCCCGAAGGTTTTCGGGCCGATGCCCTGATGGAAGAGGACGTCGCCTGGAGCCACGAGATCGACGGAGAGCGGGACGGCGACCAGTTCGACCGCTCCGAACGCGCGGCCCTGCGCCGCGTGGCGGGCCTCTCCACCGAGCTCGAGGACGTCACCGAGGTCGAGTACCGCCAGCTCCGCCTGGAGCGCGTCGTACTCGTCGGGGTGTGGACCTCGGGCACCGTGCAGGACGCGGACAACTCCCTCGCGGAGCTCGCCGCGCTCGCGGAGACCGCCGGCGCGCTGGTGCTCGATGGCGTGATCCAGCGCCGCGACAAGCCCGACGCGGCCACCTACATCGGCTCCGGCAAGGCCGAGGAGCTGCGCGACATCGTCATCGAGACGGGCGCGGACACCGTCATCTGCGACGGTGAGCTGAGCCCGGGCCAGCTGATCCATCTCGAGGACGTCGTCAAGGTCAAGGTCATCGACCGTACGGCCCTGATCCTGGACATCTTCGCCCAGCACGCCAAGTCCCGCGAGGGCAAGGCGCAGGTGGCGCTCGCCCAGATGCAGTACATGCTGCCGCGACTGCGCGGCTGGGGTCAGTCCCTGTCCCGCCAGATGGGCGGCGGCAAGGGCGGCGGCCTCGCCACCCGTGGTCCCGGTGAGACCAAGATCGAGACGGACCGGCGCCGGATCCGCGAGAAGATGGCGAAGATGCGCCGGGAGATCGCGGAGATGAAGACGGGCCGCGAGATCAAGCGCCAGGAGCGCCGCCGCAACAAGGTGCCCTCCGTCGCCATCGCCGGCTACACCAACGCCGGCAAGTCCTCCCTGCTCAACCGCCTCACGGGCGCGGGCGTGCTGGTGGAGAACGCCTTGTTCGCGACCCTCGACCCGACCGTGCGCCGGGCCGAGACCCCGAGCGGCCGGCTGTACACCCTGGCCGACACGGTCGGCTTCGTCCGGCACCTGCCGCACCACCTGGTCGAGGCGTTCCGCTCCACCATGGAGGAGGTCGGCGACTCCGACCTGATCCTGCACGTGGTGGACGGCTCGCATCCGGTGCCGGAGGAGCAGCTGGCCGCCGTGCGCGAGGTGATCCGGGACGTCGGCGCCACCGACGTACCCGAGATCGTCGTGATCAACAAGGCGGACGCGGCCGACCCGCTGGTGCTCCAGCGGCTCATGCGGAACGAGAAGCGCTCCATCGCCGTCTCGGCCCGCACCGGCCAGGGCATCACCGAGCTGCTCGCGCTCATCGACAACGAGCTGCCCAGGCCGTCCGTCGAGATCGAGGCGCTGGTGCCGTACACCCACGGCAAGCTGGTCGCCCGTGCCCACACCGAGGGCGAGGTGATCTCCGAGGAGCACACCGCGGAGGGCACGCTGCTCAAGGTGCGGGTGCACGAGGAACTGGCGGCGGACCTGGCACCTTACGTGCCCGCTCCCGCGCTCTGACCCGCGACGCCCGAAGGCCCGCCCCCGCTCTGCCGCGGGGGCGGGCCTTCGTCATGCCCGGCTGAGCTCTACTGACCGGCGAACTTCTTGCTGACCGAGTCGTACACGCCCTTGGCCACCTCACCAAGGCGCGGACCCGCCAGCCAGCCCGCGGTCACCGGGCCGATGGAGGTGTTGGAGACCAGCGCCGGCTTGCCGTCGGAGCCCGTCTCCACCCAGCCGCCGCCGGACGAACCGCCCGTCATCGTGCAGCCGATGCGGTACATCGTCGGGTCCGACTTCTCGATCGACAGCCGTCCCGGCTTGTCCTGGCACTGGTACAGCAGCTGACCGTCGAACGGGGCCGCGGCCGGGTAGCCGGTCGCCGTGATGCTCTGCACCTTCGGCACCGCCGGGGCGTCGAAGTTCACCGGGAGGGCCGAACCGACCGTCTCCTCCAGAGACTTCCCGCCGTTGCCCTGCTCCGGCGTGACATGGATGACGGAGAAGTCGTACGACGCACCGTTCCCGCCCGTCTCACCGCCCTGCTCGATCCACTGCTGCGAGGTCTGCGCCGCGTCGGCCCACCAGACGCCGTACGGAGCGACCTCGTCCTTGCCGGCGTTCTGCAGCTGCTCGGCCGTCTTGCCCCCGTTGTTGTACGACGGCACGAAGGCGATGTTGCGGTACCAGCCGCCCTTCTTGCCGGCGTGCACACAGTGGCCCGCCGTCCAGATGAGGTTGGACTTGCCCGGGTGCGCGGGGTCCTTCACGACCGTCGCCGAGCAGACCATCGTGCCCTCGGGGGAGTCGAAGAACACCTTGCCGGCCGTGGCCGCGTTGGAGTGGTACGGCGACCGCACCGCCTGCGCCTTGACCGGCGCCGGCGTCGGGTCCGTCACGCCCTGGTCACCGGAGATGTCGTTGTCGTCGACGCCCTTGTCCGGGTCGTCGGCGTCCCGCATGCGGTCCGGGTCCCACAGGCCCTTGATGATCGGGTTGATGAAGTCGTTGGCCTCGCGGAGCCAGTCGTCCCTGTCCCAGTTCTTCCAGGCGCCGTCCTTCCACTTGTCGATGTCGATCCCGTGCTCTTTGAGCTTGTTCCTGATGTCGTCCGGGATCTTGATCTTGCCGTCACTGCTGGTCGCCGTGGCGGAGGGCTTGCTGTCGGCGTTGTCGTCGCCGTTGCAGGCGGTGGCGGTCAGCGCCAGCGCCGAGGCGAGAGCGACGGCCGCCAGCGCGGGGGAGGTTCTGCGGGACGCGCTCCTCCTTCGGCGAACGGTGAAGGACGGGCGTATGGATCGCATGGTTCTGACTCCCCCTGCTGTAAAGGAACTCGGTGCTGCGCCCGTGGGAACCCGGCTGAAACTCATGAGGAGTTCACGCCGGTTTCACGGACGTCTGGGAACGGCATCACACACTATGCGCTCGCAGTGGGGGACTTCCGACGGAACGGCAACGGTTCCGTCACGGCAAGGATCTTGAAGCAACCCGTAACCGGTCGGCCGGTCCGCGGTTGGTAGGGGTGGGGGGCCTGCTGCCTGTGCCCGGTCCCCGTGCGGGAGCAACTCGCCTCTGGACAGCGGGAGGACAAGGCCGTGGCCGTGACGGAATCGGCGTCCGGGGGAGCGCGCGGGGCGCACGAGGGGATCCTGAGGCGTCAGTCGGCGCGCGAGTCGGCGGCTCGCACCTACGCCCGCGCCCTGCCCATCGTGCCGGTCCGGGCGCGCGGGCTGACCATCGAGGGCGCCGACGGCCGCCGTTACCTCGACTGCCTCTCCGGTGCGGGAACCCTCGCCCTCGGCCACAACCACCCGGTCGTGCTGGAGGCGATCCGCAAGGTCCTCGACTCGGGCGCCCCGCTGTCCGTCCTCGACCTGGCGACCCCGGTCAAGGACGCCTTCATCACCGAACTGTTCCGCACCCTGCCACCCGGCCTCGCCGACCGGGCCCGCGTCCAGTTCTGCGGACCGGCCGGCACGGACGCCGTGGAGGCCGCGTTCAAGCTGGTGCGCGCCGCGACCGGGCGCACCGGCATCCTCGCCTTCACCGGCGCCTACCACGGCATGACCACCGGGGCCCTGGCCGCGTCCGGCGACGCCTGCGACGTACGGGTCGCCCGCCTGCCGTATCCGCAGGACTACCGCTGCCCGTTCGGCGTCGGCGGCCCGCGCGGCGCCGAACTCGCCGCCCGCTGGACCGAGTCCGTCCTCGACGACCCCAAGTCGGGCGTACCGCTGCCCGCCGGGATGATCCTCGAACCCGTCCAGGGGGAGGGCGGGGTGATCCCCGCCCCGGACGACTGGATGCGCCGTATGCGGCTGATCACGGCCACCCGCTCCGTCCCGCTGATCGCCGACGAGGTCCAGACGGGAGTCGGACGGACCGGCACCTTCTGGGCCGTGGAGCACAGCGGTGTCACGCCCGACGTGATGGTCCTGTCCAAGGCCATCGGCGGCAGCCTCCCGCTGGCCGTCGTCGTCTACCGCGACGACCTCGACGTGTGGGAGCCCGGCGCCCACGCGGGCACCTTCCGCGGCAACCAGCTCGCCATGGCCGCGGGCACGGCCACCCTCGCCCACGTACGCGAGAACGGCCTCGCCGCACGCGCGGCCCTGCTCGGCTCCCGCATGCTCGCCCAACTGGACCCGCTCAGCCGGGAGTTCGCCTGTATCGGTGACGTACGGGGCCGTGGGCTGATGATCGGCGTCGAGGTGGTGGACCCGGAAGGAGACGGGGCAGCGGGCTCCCGCACCCCACGCCCGGCCGCCCCCGAACTCGCCGCCGCCGTCCAGCGGGAGTGCCTGGCCCGTGGCCTGATCGTCGAACTCGGCGGCCGCCACGCCAGCGTCGTACGGCTCCTGCCGCCCCTGACGATCAGCGACGAACAGGCCGCTGCCGTACTCGACCGCCTGGCCGACGCGGTCGCGGCGGTGGCCCGCGGTCTCTCCCCTGCCAGCGCCCCCTGAACGAACCCCGAGGACCAGCCTTGAACGCCACCCCCGCACCGGACGGCCTTTCCCCCGTCCCTCACCTCCAAGCCCACCGCGTCCTTTCCGCTCCCGTACCGGTGGCCGAGTCGCTGCCCCGGCAGAAGCCGCGCTCCCCGGAAGCCGAGCCGACGTACGGCGCCGCCGACCTCCTGGAACACCCCGACCCCCACACCGCCGCCCAGGCCGCCGCCGTGGAGAACCTGCTCCGCTGCTGGGTGCGGGAGACGAACCTCGCCGCACCCGGCACCGGCACCCTCCGTATCCCGCTGCCCAGCAGCGGTACGGCCCTGCTCGCACCGGTCCGCCACTGGTCGCCGACCGGCTGGCACCGCTTCGGCCCGGCCCGGCCGGCCGACGCCCCCGGCGCCCCACCGCTCGACGCGGTCACTCTCGCGGCCCTGCTCAGCAGGGAGGCGCATGCGCGGACCGACCACACCAGCATCAGCCCGGCCCCCCTCCCCACCGACGGCGCCGACCTCGTCGCCCGCGTGGCCGACTCCCTCCGCCGCACCGCCACCTTCATCAGCGCCCGGCGCGCACACCCCGCCGACGGCCCCGACCTCTTCCTCGCCGCCGAACAGGCACTCCTGCTCGGCCACCCCCTGCACCCGACCCCGAAGAGCCGCGAGGGCCTGACCGAATCCGAAGCCCGCCTGTACTCCCCGGAGCTGCGCGGCTCCTTCCCCCTGCACTGGATCGCCGTCGCCCCCTCCCTGCTCGCGACCGACTCTGCCTGGACCGAACGCGGCCGTCCCGTACCGGCCGACCGGATCACCGCACGGCTGGCCGGTTCAGGGCCGGCCCTGCCCGACGGATACGCCGCCCTTCCCCTGCACCCCTGGCAGTGGCGCGAGGTCCGGCACCGCGACACGACCGCGGCCCTCCTCGAAGCCGGGCTGCTCAAGGAACTCGGCCCCCACGGCTCCCCGTGGCACCCCACCTCCTCCGTACGCACCGTCCACCAGCCCGGTGCCCCCGCCATGCTCAAGCTCTCCCTCGGCCTGCGCATCACCAACTCCCGTCGCGAGAACCTCCGCAAGGAACTCCACCGTGGCGTCGAGGTGCACCGCCTGCTGCGCGGCGGCCTGACCCAGCGGTGGCAGGCCGCGCACCCGGGCTTCGACATCGTCCGCGATCCGGCCTGGCTCGCCGTCGACGACCTCGACGGCCTGCCCGTGCCCGGACTCGACGTGGTGATCCGGCACAACCCGTTCACACCGTCCGACGACGTCTCCTGCGTCGCCGGACTCGTCTCGCTCCGGCCCCACGCCCATCCGGCCACCACCGACGACCGCCCGCCCGCCGAGGCGCCGCCCCTGCGCTCCCGGCTGGCCGTGCTCGTCACACGGCTCGCCGAACGCACCGGCCGGCCCCGTGGCGCTGTCGCCACCGAGTGGTTCCTGCGCTACCTGGAACAGGTCGTGCGTCCCGTCCTGTGGCTGGACGGCGAGGCGGGCATCGCCCTCGAAGCGCACCAGCAGAACACGCTGCTCCTGCTCGACGGCGAAGGCTGGCCCGCGGGCGGCCGCTACCGCGACAACCAGGGCTACTACTTCCGCGAGTCCCGGCGTGCCGAACTCGACGCGCGCCTGCCCGGCATCGGCGTGCGCAGCGACACCTTCGTCTCCGACGAGGTCACCGACGAGCGCTTCGCGTACTACCTCGCCATCAACAACGTACTCGGCCTCATCGGCGCGTTCGGATCCCAGCACCTGGCCGACGAACACCTGCTGCTCGCCGCCTTCCGCCGATTCCTCGGCGACGTCGCCTCCGGCCCCGCCCCGCTGCGCACCTCGCTGCCCGCCCTCCTGCTCGACTCGCCCGTGCTGCGCTGCAAGGCCAATCTGCTGACCCGGCTGCACGGCCTCGACGAGCTGGTCGGCCCGGTCGACACCCAGTCCGTCTACGTCACCATCGCCAACCCCCTCCACTCCTGAACCCGCAGTACCGACTTCATCCCCTTCTGAGGAACATGACCCACCTCGTCTCCTGAGAGGAGCGCGCCGTGCCTCCCACCGACGCGAGCGCCGACGCCGGCCCTGTTCAGCCGAGCCGACCCGACCCGGGCGTGGACGGCGAGGACACACTGGACCTGCGGCTGCCCGACGAACTCCTCGCCCTCTTCGCCAAGGAGACACCGGACGCCGAGGAGGCACCGGACGCCGAGGAGACCGCGGATGCCTGGGAGACCGCGGTTCCCGCACCCGCCGACGACCTCCTCGACGGAGTCGGCGCCTGGGGCCCGACCGCCACGCCCATGGGCAAGTTCCAGCTGACGCCGGTCCGTGGCGAGCGTGACCTGGCGCTCATCAGCCGCTGGATGAACGACCCCGCAGTCTCGGCGTTCTGGGAGCTGGCCGGCTCCCCGGCGCGGACCGCGGACCACCTGCGCGCCCAGCTCGACGGCGACGGACGCAGCGTCCCCTGTCTCGGCATGCTGGACGGCACGCCGATGAGCTACTGGGAGGTCTACCGGGCCGACCTGGACCCGCTGGCCCGCCACTACCCGGCCCGCCTGCACGACACGGGCATCCACCTCCTCATCGGCCCGGTCGCCGACCGAGGACGGGGGCTGGGCTCGGCCTTGCTCAGGGCCGTCGCCGACCTGGTCCTGGACCGCCGTCCCGCCTGCGCACGCGTCGTCGCGGAACCCGACCTTCGCAACACCCCCTCCGTAGCCGCTTTCCTGACTGCCGGCTTCCGGTTCGGCGCCGAGGTCGACCTGCCCGCCAAGCGGGCCGCCCTCATGATCCGAGACCGGTCCCTGCGTCACCTGATGTAGCACTGTGTAATGACGTCGTCACTATGGGAACGCGGCGCGAGCCGAGCCGGTTCCCGGTCGGCCGGACGACTTCGAAAAACACGGACCTCATCCGAGACCCCCCACCCGAGGTGCCCAGCCGTGGTCCCATCCCTCGTCCCCGACCTCGTTCCGGACCTCGTTCCGGACCTTCCGGGCCTCGTTCCGGACTTGATCGCCCGTTTGTCAGTGCCGGGCCGTAGGGTTGACGCGCTATGACAAAGCCCTCCCTCCCCGAACTCCTGCATTCCGCCGTCACAGCCGTCGGCGGCACGGAGCGCCCTGGCCAGGTCACCATGGCCGAAGCGGTCGCCGAGGCGATCGACGACGGATCGCATCTGCTGGTCCAGGCCGGCACCGGCACCGGAAAGTCGCTGGGTTACCTCGTGCCCGCGCTCGCGCACGGGGAGCGTGTCGTCGTGGCGACGGCCACCCTGGCCCTGCAGCGCCAGCTCGTGGAACGCGATCTGCCACGCACCGTCGAGGCGCTGCATCCGCTGCTGCGCCGCCGCCCGGAGTTCGCGATGCTCAAGGGCCGGTCGAACTACCTGTGCCTGCACCGCCTGCACGAGGGTATGCCGCAGGACGAGGAAGAGGGCCTGTTCGACCAGTTCGAGGCCGCCGCCCCCACCAGCAAGCTGGGCCAGGACCTGCTGCGGATGCGTGACTGGGCGGACGAGACCGAGACCGGCGACCGCGACGACCTCACGCCCGGCGTCTCCGACCGCGCCTGGGCGCAGGTGTCGGTGTCCTCCCGGGAGTGCCTGGGCGCCACGAAGTGCGCGTACGGCGCCGAGTGCTTCGCCGAGATGGCCCGCGAGCGCGCCAAGCTCGCCGAGGTCGTCGTCACCAACCACGCCCTGCTCGCCATCGACGCGATCGAGGGTGCGCCGGTGCTTCCGCAGCACGAGGTGCTGATCGTGGACGAGGCGCACGAGCTGGTCTCGCGCGTCACCGGGGTCGCCACCGGAGAGCTCACGCCCGGCCAGGTCAACCGCGCGGTCCGCCGCGCCGCGAAGCTGGTCAACGAGAAGGCAGCCGACCAGCTCCAGACCGCCGCCGAGGGCTTCGAGCGGCTGATGGAGCTGGCCCTGCCGGGCCGCCTGGAGGAGATCCCGGAGGACCTCTCCTACGCCCTGATGGCCCTGCGGGACGCGGCGCGCACCGTCATCTCGGCGATCGGCGCGACCCGCGACAAGTCGGTCCAGGACGAGGACGCGATCCGCAAGCAGGCCCTCGCCTCCGTGGAGACGGTGCACGACGTGGCGGAGCGCATTGTGAACGGCTCCGAGTGGGACGTCGTGTGGTACGAGCGCCACGACCGCTTCGGCGCCTCGCTGCGCGTCGCCCCCATGTCCGTCTCCGGCCTGCTCAGGGAGAAACTCTTCGCGGACCGCTCCGTCGTCCTGACCTCCGCGACGCTGAAGCTGGGCGGCGACTTCAACGGCGTCGGCGCCTCCCTGGGGCTCGCCCCCGAAGGCACCGAGGGGGATGACGTCCCCCAGTGGAAGGGCGTCGACGTCGGCTCCCCGTTCGACTACCGCAAGCAGGGCATCCTGTACGTGGCCAAGCACCTGGCCCGTCCCGCGCGCGACGGCGACCGCGCCGACATGCTCGACGAGCTGACCGAGCTGATCCAGGCGGCGGGCGGCCGAACGCTCGGCCTGTTCTCCTCGATGCGGGCCGCCCAGCTCGCGGCCGAGGAGCTGCGCTCGCGGATCCCGGAGTTCCCGATCCTCCTCCAGGGCGAGGAGACCCTCGGCGAACTGATCAAGAACTTCGCGGCGGACCCCGGGACCTGCCTGTTCGGCACGTTGTCGCTGTGGCAGGGCGTCGACGTCCCCGGCCCCAGCTGTCAGCTGGTCGTCATGGACAAGATCCCGTTCCCGCGCCCCGACGACCCGCTGATGAGCGCCCGCCAGAAGGCGGTGGAGGACGCCGGAGGCAACGGCTTCATGGCGGTCGCCGCCACCCACGCCGCGCTCCTGATGGCCCAGGGCGCCGGCCGTCTCGTACGGGCGTCCGGGGACCGGGGCGTGGTGGCGGTACTGGACCAGCGGCTGGCCACCGCACGGTACGGCGGCTATCTCAAGGCGTCACTGCCCGACTTCTGGTTCACCACGGACCGCAACCAGGTGCGCAAGTCGCTCGCGGCGATCGACGCGGCGGCGAAGCAGGCGGAAGCACAGTGATCGGGGGTCCGTCCCGGCCGGGACGGACCCCCGATGCAAGCGGACCGGGCTTCCGGATATCGGTTCCGGCTTCCGGGTCCGCACAGCGCAGGGCCCCGGAACCGGCGCAGGGGTTCCGGGGCCCGGTCAGTGGACGAACCTGATCCGGCCGTCCGCCGCAGCCGTCACACGCGCCGCAGCACCGCGACGACCTTGCCCAGGATGGTGGCGTCGTCGCCGGGGATCGGCTCGTAGGCCGAGTTGTGGGGGAGGAGCCAGACATGGCCGTCCTCCCTCTTGAACCGCTTGACGGTGGCCTCGCCGTCGAGCATGGCGGCCACGATGTCGCCGTTCTCGGCCACCGGCTGGCGGCGCACGGTGACCCAGTCGCCGTCGCAGATCGCGGCCTCGATCATGGAGTCGCCGACGACCTTCAGCACGAAGAGCTCGCCGTCACCGACCAGCTGCCGGGGGAGCGGGAAGACGTCCTCGACCGACTCCTCGGCGAGGATCGGGCCACCGGCGGCGATGCGGCCGACCAGCGGAACGTACGACGCGGCAGGCTTGCCCGCGGTGTCGGTGGGCTGCACCGTCACCGCCTGGTCGGAGCCCCGCACCTCGTAGGCGCGAGGGCGGTGCGGGTCGCGGCGCAGGAAGCCCTTGCGTTCGAGCGCCATCAGCTGGTGCGCGACCGAGGACGTGCTGGAGAGGCCGACGGCCTGTCCGATCTCCCGCATCGACGGCGGATAGCCCCGCCGCTGCACGGAGTCCCTGATGACCTCGATCACCCGGCGCTGCCGGTCGGTGAGTCCGGAGCTGTCCGCCCGGATGCCTGGAGGTCGGCCCGGCAGGGAGCGCTTTTGTCCCTCGGGATTCGTGGCTTCGTTCATCGCGTGCACCGGCTCGAGTCGGCCCTGGGAGCGGTCCTGGGCAGTGATGGTGGCGCTGTCTGCGGTGGTGGTCACGTCGGCCCCTCTCGATGGTCTCCCTGCTGGACAACGGTAGTTGCTTTCGAAAGGTTGCGCCAAACACACGTTCGAGTGAAAAATCGCGATTAACCTGACGCGCTCATGTGTCTGGGTGTATGGCTAACGCGGCACCTGGCGGACAAAAGGGCTCATTGTTGTACTCTTCGCCGCCGGGGTGATGGCCTCGTGGGTTGGGTTCCCAGTCTGCCATCCGGAATCCCGTCAACCGGGTACCGACCCCCTCCTGCGCCGGAGTCCTACGTGTCCTCCGTGCGGCGCCCACGGTATCTCCGTAACCGCCCCCGCGATACGTGTGCGACACGCGCGGGTGTTGGTGTATGAGCCAATCCCCACATCTAGTGGTTGGATTGCTACAGCTGCCCACAAGTTGTGGTCCCCGGGGTCTGTGGTGCTTCTGCGATCGCCTATGCTTGTGGCTGCTTCGAGGGGCCCGTGAGGTCTCTTGGGGCTGTTCAGTCTGCTGTGAGGAGGGTTGGAGATCATGCACTGCCCCTTCTGCAGGCACCCCGACAGCCGTGTGGTCGACAGTCGTACGACCGACGACGGCACGTCGATCCGCAGGCGCCGCCAGTGCCCCGACTGCTCCCGTCGTTTCACGACTGTGGAGACGTGCTCGCTCATGGTGGTCAAGCGGTCCGGAGTCACCGAGCCTTTCAGCCGTACCAAGGTCATCAACGGCGTGCGCAAGGCGTGCCAGGGACGGCCTGTCACCGAGGACGCACTCGCCCAGCTCGGCCAGCGGGTCGAGGAGGCGGTGCGGGCCACCGGAAGCGCCGAGCTGACCACCCATGACGTGGGGCTGGCCATACTCGGCCCGTTGCAGGAGCTCGACCTCGTCGCCTATCTGCGATTCGCCTCGGTCTACCGGGCGTTCGACTCGCTCGATGACTTCGAGGCCGCCATCGCGGAACTCAGGCAGACGACGCGAGGCCCCGACGCGGACGAAGACGACGCGGGAGCGGGGAGCAAGGAAGGCGACCGCGGGCCCGGAGGGACTTCCCACGTCCCCGTGCCCGCCCACGCCGCCGACTGACCGGCGGGCGGGTACCGGGCGGAGGCCCCGGTCCCGGCCGGGCGGCGGCGACCAGAGACCTGTTGCGGGCGGCAGCGTGAGGGTGCCCGCAGCACAAGACAGAACACCGTGCCACGGGAACAACGGGGCACTTCAGGGCGTTTTCGCCCGTACAGGGAGGCGGCATGACAGAGACGGCGAGCGGTCCGGCACGAGGGTCCCGGTCCAAGGGCACCAAGGCCACCAAGGGACTGCGGATCGAGCGCATCCACACCACCCCTGGCGTACACCCGTACGACGAGGTGAGCTGGGAGCGCCGTGACGTCGTCATGACCAACTGGCGCGACGGCTCGGTCAACTTCGAGCAGCGTGGCGTCGAGTTCCCCGACTTCTGGTCGGTGAACGCGGTCAACATCGTCACCAGCAAGTACTTCCGCGGTGCCGTCGGCACCCCGCAGCGCGAGGTCAGCCTCAAGCAGCTGATCGACCGCATCGTGAAGACGTACCGGAAGGCCGGCGAGGACTACAAGTACTTCGCCTCGCCCGCCGACGCCGAGATCTTCGAGCACGAGCTGGCGTACGCCCTCCTGCACCAGGTCTTCAGCTTCAACAGCCCCGTCTGGTTCAACGTCGGCACCCCGCAGCCCCAGCAGGTCTCCGCCTGCTTCATCCTGTCCGTCGACGACTCCATGGAGTCGATCCTCGACTGGTACAAGGAAGAGGGCATGATCTTCAAGGGCGGCTCCGGCGCCGGCCTGAACCTCTCCCGCATCCGCTCCTCCAAGGAGCTGCTGTCCTCCGGCGGCAACGCCTCCGGCCCCGTCTCCTTCATGCGCGGCGCCGACGCCTCGGCCGGCACGATCAAGTCCGGCGGTGCCACCCGCCGCGCCGCCAAGATGGTCATCCTGGACGTCGACCACCCCGACGTCGAGGACTTCATCGAGACCAAGGTCAAGGAGGAGGAGAAGATCCGCGCCCTGCGTGACGCGGGCTTCGACATGGACCTCGGCGGCGAGGACATCACCTCCGTCCAGTACCAGAACGCCAACAACTCGGTCCGTGTCAACGACGAGTTCATGAAGGCCGTCGAGCAGGGCGGCAAGTTCGGCCTGCGCGCCCGGATGACCGGCGAGGTCATCGAGGAGGTCGACGCCAAGTCCCTCTTCCGCAAGATGGCCGAGGCCGCCTGGGCCTGCGCCGACCCGGGCATCCAGTACGACGACACGATCAACCACTGGCACACCTGCCCGGAGTCCGGCCGTATCAACGGCTCGAACCCCTGCAGCGAGTACATGCACCTGGACAACACGTCCTGCAACCTCGCCTCGCTGAACCTGATGAAGTTCCTCAAGGACGACGGCAAGGGCCACCAGTCCTTCGAGGTCGAGCGCTTCGCCAAGGTCGTCGAGCTCGTCATCACCGCGATGGACATCTCCATCTGCTTCGCGGACTTCCCGACCCAGAAGATCGGTGAGAACACGCGCGCGTTCCGCCAGCTCGGCATCGGCTACGCCAACCTCGGCGCGCTGCTGATGGCGACCGGCCACGCCTACGACTCCGACGGCGGCCGCTCGCTGGCCGGTGCGGTCACCTCCCTCATGACCGGTACCGCGTACAAGCGCTCCGCCGAGCTCGCCGCGGTCGTCGGTCCGTACGACGGCTACGCCCGCAACGCCGACGCCCACAAGCGCGTCATGAAGCAGCACTCCGACGCCAACGCCGTGGCCGTCCGGATGGACGACCTGGACACCCCGGTCTGGGCCGCCGCCACGGAGGCGTGGCAGGACGTCCTGCGCATCGGCGAGCAGAACGGTTTCCGTAACTCCCAGGCGTCCGTCATCGCGCCGACCGGCACCATCGGTCTCGCGATGTCCTGCGACACCACCGGCCTCGAGCCCGACCTCGCCCTGGTCAAGTTCAAGAAGCTGGTCGGCGGCGGCTCGATGCAGATCGTCAACGGCACCGTCCCGCAGGCCCTGCGCCGCCTGGGCTACCAGGAGGAGCAGATCGAGGCGATCGTCGCCCACATCGCCGAGCACGGCAACGTGATCGACGCCCCCGGCCTCAAGCCCGAGCACTACGAGGTGTTCGACTGCGCGATGGGCGAGCGCGCCATCTCCCCGATGGGCCACGTCCGCATGATGGCCGCGATCCAGCCGTGGATCTCCGGCGCCCTGTCCAAGACGGTCAACATGCCGGAGTCGGCGACCGTCGAGGAGGTCGAGGAGATCTACTTCGAGGCCTGGAAGCTGGGCATCAAGGCCCTCGCCATCTACCGCGACAACTGCAAGGTCGGCCAGCCGCTCTCCGCCAAGACCAAGGAGAAGGAGAAGGCCGAGGTCACGGAGAAGACCGAGACGACCATCCGCGAGGCGGTCGAGAAGGTCGTCGAGTACCGCCCGGTCCGCAAGCGCCTCCCCAAGGGACGTCCCGGCATCACCACCTCCTTCACCGTCGGCGGCGCCGAGGGCTACATGACCGCCAACTCCTACCCGGACGACGGTCTCGGCGAGGTCTTCCTGAAGATGTCCAAGCAGGGCTCGACCCTCGCGGGCATGATGGACGCCTTCTCCATCGCCGTCTCGGTGGGCCTGCAGTACGGCGTGCCCCTGGAGACCTACGTCTCGAAGTTCACCAACATGCGCTTCGAGCCGGCCGGCATGACGGACGACCCGGACGTGCGGATGGCGCAGTCGATCGTCGACTACATCTTCCGCCGCCTGGCGCTCGACTTCCTGCCCTTCGAGACGCGCTCCGCGCTCGGCATCCACTCCGCCGAGGAGCGCCAGCGTCACCTGGAGACGGGCTCCTACGAGCCCGCCGACGACGAGGTCGACGTGGAGGGCCTGGCCCAGTCGGCGCCGCGCCAGACCGACCTGAAGGCCGTCGCCCCCCCGAAGGCCGAGGTCGAGGCGGCTCAGCCCGCCCCCAAGCAGGCCCACACCAGCGCCGAACTGGTGGAGATGCAGCTGGGCATCCAGGCCGACGCCCCGCTGTGCTTCTCCTGCGGTACGAAGATGCAGCGGGCCGGTTCCTGCTACATCTGCGAGGGCTGCGGCTCGACCAGCGGCTGCAGCTGATGACGGGAAGTTCCTGAGGTAAGGGGCGCCGGCCATGGGCCGGCGCCCCTTACCGTCGTACGGTTCCGGCGAGCGCGAGCGCGGCGTCAGGGCTGGTGCATCGCGCCCATGGACCTGGTGAAGGTCGCGGGATCGTCCTCGAAGCCGTGGACGCCGGGGTGGAAGTTCCATCCGCCGGACTCGTCGCGCACGAACTCCCCCACCGTCGCCGCGGTGGCCCCGAGCACCGAGCCGAAGTCGTCCTCGGCCAGCACCTGGTAGCCCTCCCGGATACGCACGGCCGGGTTCAGGACGCCGACGAAGGTCCGGTCCACCGGGTGCTGCTGGATGACCACGCCGACCACCACGCGCGCGTACCGGCTGTCGAGCCGGTCGAGTTCGAGGGTCATCACCTCGTCCCAGCCGAAGCCCTTGCCGTCCTTGCTGTCCCGGTTGAGGAAGATGGTGCCGTCGGGAGACCGGCTGTCGAAGTGCACCACATAGGCCGGAGCACCGTACGGGTCACCGGCGACGAACGGCGCGGCGACGATGTCGAGATCGGTGGGCGGCTGTCCCGCCGGACTCGGGTCCCACTTCAGCGCGACCTCGACCTTGCGGATCCCCTTGCTGATGCCGTTCACCAGGCGTCCCCTTCCCCCTTGATGCCGTCCGCGACCCAACTACCGCGCAGTGACGGTTCGTTCCATCGTGCCATGCGCGCGGGGGCGCGTGCGCGGGCGATCTCCGCCGGAGCGTGACCGACGCCACGTCCCATGGCCTTACGATGGCGCGGTGCTGGTCAAGTGGATTCGCTGCACCGTGGTGGACCGCCGCGGCTTCGAGCGGGGGCAGCGAAAGTGGGCGGGGCTTCTGGGGGAGCCGGGGTTTCGGGGACAGGGCGGAGGATGGAGCCGGCACCGGCCGGGAGTGGCGCACATCTTCGCCTTCTGGGAGAGCCGTGCCTTCTACGACTCCTTCATGGCCCGCTCGCACGACCGGCTGGCGGCGTCCCAGTCCGGCACGTTCAAGGACGCCCAGGTCAAGCTGTTCGAGTACCGCTTCGACGTGAAGACCGGCTTCGAGCCGCGGTTCACGGACACCGACCTGATCCGCGTGGCCCTCTGCCGTGTCCACGAGGAGCGCGTCGAGCACTTCACGCTGATGCAGGAGAAGGTCTGGAACCCCGCGATGGCCGGCTCGCCCGGCATGATCCGCGGCATGTTCGGCGAGGCCCCGGGGCATGAGTTCCTGGTGTTGTCCATGTGGCGGTCGGCCGCCGAGCACGGCAAGTACCGCACCGAGCGGGTGGAGCGTCTCGCCCTGCGCGCGCAGACCGAGGCGGATGTCGCCGCCCTCACCGGCGACATCGTGGAGCTGGAGCCGAGCTGGACGGTTTGACCTTCAGGCCCGCGATTCCCGTGTCCTTGTGTGGCGCATGGTGCAGGATTCGTGTGACCTACGCCGTATGGAGCCCGTTCCGGTGCTCGACCGGCCCTCACAAGATCTAGGGTTTCGGCATGGCACGACCACGGCGCATCGTCCTTGTCCGGCACGGCGAGTCAAGGGGCAATGTTGATGACTCCGTGTACGAGCGGGAGCCCGACCATGCTCTCGCGCTGACCGAGCGGGGCAGGCTGCAGGCGGAGGAGACCGGCGAGAAGCTCCGCGAGCTGTTCGGACGCGAACGCGTGAGCGTGTACGTGTCCCCCTATCGGCGTACGCACGAGACGCTCCGCGCCTTCCAACTCGACCCCGACCTCATACGCGTGCGCGAGGAGCCCCGGCTGCGCGAGCAGGACTGGGGAAACTGGCAGGACCGTGATGACGTACGCCTCCAGAAGGCGTACCGGGACGCCTACGGGCACTTCTTCTTCCGTTTCCCCCAGGGGGAGTCCGGTGCCGATGTGTACGACCGGGTCGGCGGCTTCCTGGAGAGCCTCTTCCGCAGCTTCGAGGCCCCCGACCACCCGCCGAACGTGCTCCTGGTGACCCATGGCCTCGCCATGCGGCTGTTCTGCATGCGCTGGTTCCACTGGACGGTCGCGGAGTTCGAGTCGCTGTCCAACCCGGGGAACGCCGAGATGCGGATGCTCGTTCTCGGGGACGACGGCAGGTACACCCTCGACCGGCCCTTCGAACGCTGGCGGGAACCGGTGCCGCACTGGATCACCGGATAGAGTGGCAGGGCGATGACCGCTGACTCCTCTCCTCTCGGGCGCTTGGACCGCGCCCTGACCAGCCTGCGCGGACTCGCGGTGGGGGACGCGCTGGGTTCGCAGTTCTTCGTCCCGGCGAACTACCCGTTGCTGAAGCGCCGCGAGCTTCCCGCCGGTCCGTGGCAGTGGACCGACGACACGGAGATGGCCTGCTCGGTGGTCGCCGTGCTCGCCGCCCACCACCGCATCGACCAGGACGCACTGGCCCACTCCTTCGCCCACCACCACGACTTCGACCGGGGCTACGGCCCGGCGGTCAACCGTTTGCTGCGTCTCGTCCGGGAGGGTGAGGACTGGCGCGAGCTGGCCGCCGGGCTCTTCAAGGGGCAGGGCTCCTGGGGCAACGGGGCGGCGATGCGGATCGCGCCGCTGGGCGCCTGGTACGCGGACGACCCGGAGCAGGCCACGCATCAGGCCGAGGTCTCGGCGTACCCCACACACCAGCATCGCGAGGCCGTCGTCGGCGCCATGGCCGTGGCCGCGGCCGCCGCACTGGCCGCGGCTCCCGGCGGCGCGCCGACCCCCGAGGCACTCCTCGACGGGGTCGTCGCCCTCGTCCCGAAGAGCGCCGTCGGCGCGGGCCTGCGGCGCGCCCGGGACATGCTGGACTACGACGACGCGTCCACCGTCGCCGCCGTCCTGGGCTGCGGACGGCGCACGAGCGCCCATGACACCGTCCCCTTCGCCCTCTGGTCCGCCGCGCGGGCCCTGGGCGACTACACGACGGCGTTCTGGACCACCGCCCAGGTCGGCGGTGACGTGGACACGACCTGCGCTATCGTCGGCGGTGTGCTCGCGGCCGGAAAGGCGGGGGCTCCGCCCGCCGAGTGGCTGGAGCGGACGGAGACGCTGCCGGAATGGGTGCCCGCGAGCGCGTGACGGCCGCGGGTGCCGTGCGCCCGCTTGACCGGTGACGCTCGGGAACTCTGTGTGCCCGACGGGAACTCTGCGTGACCGCTGCGCGTTGTCCGGACAGTCGCCGTGCGGCGAAGGTGTGCGCACGGCAGTCGGGTCCAGTCCGGTCGCGGGGGGTGTCGGCATGTCGTACGTACGTGGCCTGGCCCTGCTCATGGTCCTTCTGCGGACCCTTCTTCCGGCCTTGGTGACCGGTGTGCGGATGGCCGGCCCGGCGCCCTTGCCGTTGGTGCCCCGGGCTCGGTCCGGCCCTCCGCGGCCTTGCGTGGACCCCTTCGGGTCAGCCGATACCCGGCCCTGCCGTACCGGCCAGGGCTTCGAGGTCGGTCTTGCGGACCTTGATCACCAGTGTGGCGGTGGCCAGGGCGAGCAGGGCCATCGCGGCAGCGGGGACGAAGGCGGTCGAGATGCCGTGGGCCAGCACCTCGTGCCCCCAAGGCGCGGGCAGCTGGTGCGTCTTGGCGAACTCCGCCTTCTGCTCGGGCGTGCCGTCGGCGAGGAACTTCGGCAGCTGCTTGTTCGCCTCGTCCTTGCCGGCCGAACCGAACACCGTGGTCAGGATCGACAGCCCCAGCGAACCACCCACCTGCTGCGTGGCGTTGAGCAGACCGGACGCCGCGCCCGCCTCGTGCGGGGCGACACCGGAGACCGCCGTGACCGTCACCGTCACGAAGTTCAGACCCATGCCGAAGCCGAACACCAGCATCGGGCCCAGTACTCCGCCGAGGTAGGAGCTGTCGGGGCTGATGAAGGTCTGCCAGACGAGCCCGGTCACCACGAGCGCCGAGCCCGCCGTCATGAACGGCTTGGGGCCGAGGGAGGGCAGGAACCGCTGCGACAGCCCCGCGCCCACGGCGATCGCGGCCGTCACGGGGAGGAAGGCCAGACCGGCCTTGATCGGGCTGTAGCCGAGGACGTTCTGTACGAACAGGACGATGTAGAAGAACATGCCGAACATCGCCGCGGCCAGACTCAGCATGATCACGTAGGTGCCCGAGCGGTTGCGGTCGGCGAACATCTTCAGCGGGGTGATCGGCTCTTTGGCCCGCATCTCGGTGAAGACGAACGCCAGCAGCAGGACCACCGCGGCGCCGAAGGAACCGAGGGTCAGCCTGTCGCGCCACCCCTCCTCCGCGGCCCGGATGAAGCCGTACACGAGCGATGCCATACCGGCCGTGGAGGTCAGTGCGCCGGCGATGTCGAAGCGCCCCGGATGCCGCTCGGACTCGTTGATGTAGAGCGGTGCGAGCGTGGCGATCAGCACGCCGATCGGCACGTTGACGAAGAGCACCCAGCGCCAGTCGAGCCACTCGGTGAGCATGCCGCCCGTGAGCAGGCCGATGGCGCCGCCCCCCGCGGACACCGCGGCGAAGACACCGAACGCCCGGTTCCGCTCGGGTCCTTCGGGGAACGTGGTGGTGATCAGCGCCAGCGAGGTGGGCGACGCGATGGCGCCGCCCATGCCCTGCAAGGCCCGCGCGGCCAGCAGTTGCCAGGGTTCCTGTGCGAGGCCGCCGAGCAGCGACGCGAAGGTGAACAGCAGGATGCCGGTCATGAACACCCGGCGCCTGCCGAGGATGTCACCGGCTCGCGCGCCGAGCAGCAGCAGGCCGCCGAAGGTGAGCGTGTAGGCACTGACCACCCAGGTGAGGTCCGTGGTGCTGAACTTGAGCGCGTCTTGAATGTGCGGAAGAGCGATGTTCACAATCGTCGCGTCGAGTACCACCATGAGTTGGCAGGCCGCGATGACGGTGAGCGCGATGCCGGGATGCCCCTCCCGGCGGGCCGCTTTGGGTTTGTCGTCCTGAATCAGTTGAGAGGTTGTCACCTTGGGTCCCCCACAGAGCTGTTAGTGAACGGTCGCGTTCACTGTCGCTTCAACCGTAGTGAGTCCCCAATAGAGAACGCAAGCGTTCACTTAAGTTCGTCGCCGTGCGTCACGTCCCCCGTTGCCGCCGTACGGCGAGTGGCTCTTCGTTCGCATCCCCGCTCCCCTTGCCCGCTGGAGAAACTCAGATGGTTACCTCGCGCTGGACGGCCGCTTCCGATCGGGCGGCCTCCCCCCGCCGGCGCGGCGCCGTGCTCGAACGCGCGATCCTGAACGCCGCGCTGGAGCAGCTCAGTACGGTCGGCTGGAACGGCCTCACGATGGAGGGCGTCGCCGCCGGCGCGCAGACCGGCAAGGCGGCGGTCTACCGCCGCTGGCCGTCCAAGGAGGACCTCGTCATGGACGCGCTGCGAGCCGGACTGCCGTGCCTCGAAGGGGTCCCGGACCTGGGGAGCGTGCGCGAGGACCTGCTCGCGCTGTGCCTTCAGGCCCGCCGGGCGATGTTCTCCCGCCCCGGTTTCGCACTGCGTGCGGTGATTCACGAATGCGATCCCATGCAAGCTGAGCGCTTTCATGGCGTGATCTTCGACGGTGTCGTGGAGCCGACCGTCAGGTTGCTGCGTGAGGTCATCACTCGCGGAATAGGGCGAGGTGAGGTGCGATCCGACGCGGCGAACGGCTATGTCTTCGACGCCATTCCGGCGATGATGATGTATCGCTCGAAGGTTGGCGGTAGCGAATGGAGCGACAAAGATCTGGAGGAGATGATCGACCAGCTGATGCTGCCGCTGCTGCGGCCGAGCGGCAGCTGATCCCGTACCGCGGCGGCCTCTTGGCCGCTTGGGAGACCGGGGTGTCGCGCGGGGATCCGGGCGGCGTACGCTAAGGGCGCCATGCCGTACGAACCACCTACTCACACCGTCGAGCGCTCCCTCCGAGCCACGACCGGAGCGAAGGTCATTGCCGGTGTCGACGAGGTGGGGCGCGGCGCGTGGGCCGGGCCCGTCACCGTCTGCGCGGCGATCACCGGTCTTCGCCGCCCACCCCTGGGCCTCACCGACTCCAAGCTGCTCAGCGTGAAGCGGCGCACGGAGCTGGCCGAGGCGCTGCGGACGTGGGTGACGGCCTACTCCCTGGGGCATGCCTCACCGGAGGAGATCGACGATCTGGGGATGACGGCCGCGTTGCGGCTCGCCGCGGTCCGCGCCCTGGATGCCCTGCCCGTCCGTCCCGAGGCCGTCATCCTCGACGGGAAGCACGACTATCTCGGCGCTCCCTGGCGGGTGCGCACGGTGATCAAGGGTGACCGGTCGTGCGTGGCCGTCGCGGCGGCGTCGGTGATCGCCAAGGTTCAGCGCGACAAAATGATGGCCGAACTGGGTATCGACCATGCAGACTTCGGTTTTGCGGACAACGCCGGGTATCCGTCACCCGTGCACAAGGCCGCACTGGAGGAGCGGGGCCCCACCCCGTACCACCGGTTGTCGTGGGCGTATCTTGATGCGCTGCCCCAGTGGCGGCACCTCAAGAAGGTCCGCAGCTGGGCGGACGGAAGCGTTCCGGCGATCGAAGGTCAGCTCGGCTTCGATTTCTGACCGTTCCGCTCGCACTGATGTGCCACCCGGTCGTGCGAGCCGTACCAACGTTTGATAAATAACAGCTCATGCCTCTCATTCCCGAGGAGCCTCAGATTCACGAGAGTGCCCAGGGTCCCCGCGCCACTCCGGCCAATGGCCGCATCGCGCCGACCCCCCGCCCCGTACCCGGCCCCCGCCCCGCGGCTCCGTCGCGTCCCGGTCGTCCCGGTCCTCTCCGGCCCGCACCACCGGTGCAACGCACGCCGCGTGACACGGCCAACGTGAAGCCGGGCCCGTCGGGCCCGGCCGCTCCCGCCGCCACCGCGGCGGCGACCCCGCAGATCCAGATGATCCCGGCCTCCGCCGAGGGCGCGCTCGACGCAGCAGAGGAAGCAGTGGACCTGCTCCTGGAGTCGGGTCGTGCCCCCGGTGACGTGCTGGTGATCACCACCGGCGAACAGCACCCGTGGGCCGCCCATGAGTTGTCCTTCGGTGAAGCCTCCTACTGGGCACAGCACGACGCGGGCGACGACGTCTTCTACGCCGACGCCGCCGTGGCCTCCCGCGCCGCGTCCCGCCCCGTGGTCGTCGTCGCCGTCAACGGTGGTTCCGCCGCTGCCGCCACCGCCCTTCCGGCGGCCCACGCCCGGGCCGGCGCCCTGCTGATCGTCTGCGGCGACCCGCAGCAGATCAACTCGGTGCTGGGCGCGGGCGTCTGATCCGCGTCCGGCCCGTCCGGAGGCACCGGAGGTGACGGTGGTGCCGCTGCGGCGGCACCTGCACGGTGCGGCATTCGGCGTGCCCGTGTGACCGGCGGGATGTGCGTCGCGAGAGCGGCGTCGCCTGCCGGCCCGTGGGCTGTGCGACCTCACCGTGGCCGTCACGTCACCCCCTGGCGCCGTACGAGAGACGGCCCGTCACCAGGCGCTCTCTTGCGTCACGCGGGGGTGCCGCAAAGGCTTGCCGTGCCCGTGCGGCCCTCTCAGCGGGCCGCCGCGCGGCGCAGGACCTCCGAGACCGCGCCGCCGGTGCGCGGCGGCGGGGGCGGGGCGTCGGAGGTGGCGAAGGGTTCCGGTGCCGAGTCCGTGCTCGGACGGCGTCCGCCGCGGCCTTCGCCGAGGACCTGCCAGCCGTCCCGGGTCAGAGTGATGTACGCCCCGCACCGCAGCCCGTGCAGGGTGCAGGCGTCCCGCAGCCCCCACATCCACGCGCCGTCCTCCTCCGTCCAACGCGCGTCCCCCTCACGGCAGTAGAGCAGCACGGCGGTGCGCACCGGGGTGCGGCGCCGCAGGTCGTGCGGAATGACCCGGCGGAGCTGTGCCAGCAGCGCGTTGCGGAACATCCAGCCGTCGGCCGGGGCCGGGCGGCGGATGAACGACGCGCTGGCGCACAGCCGTTCGTCCGGATCCAGGACGGCCACGATCGCGGTGGCCGGCTTGGGCCGGTGCCGGGCGTGCAGTCCGCTGACGACGTCACGGGGGTTGCGCAGCAGCGGGATTCCGGCGGCAGCCCATTCCGCGGGTTCGAGCAGGCGGCTGGCGGAGGCGGCGGACGCGGAGGTGGACAGCGAGTCCGCCGAGGACGGAGCGAATCCGAAGGTCACGTTCCTCCCTTCGGCTACGCGCCCACACTGCGGGCGGGGGTCGGACTTCGGGGGAGTGCGCACCGCAGCAAAACGCAGCCGGATCACCGACAAGCCGTGCGGGGAGCGGACTTCAATTCTTCCTGTCGAACTTGGATGCGGCAACGAGCAATTGGGTTCACCGACTGTTATCTGGCGGTGCGTGGCTTATATCCCTACCCTGTGGGCCCTCCGGTGACGCCGGGGGGCGGCCGGTCAGCCCTGGACGGCCAGGACCAGCGGCAACACCCCCTGCGCTCCGGACTTTCTGAGCAGACGGGCCGCGACCGCCAGGGTCCAGCCGGTCTCGGTGTAGTCGTCCACGAGGAGCACGGGACCCGAGGCCTCGGCGAGGGCCGCGGCGAGCTCCGGCGGCACGGTCAGCGCGCCGTCCAGGGCCTTCAGACGTTGTGCGCTGTTGCTGCGGGAGGCGCGCGGCACCTCACCCGCGTACTCGACGCTGCCCAGCAAGGGCAGCCGGCCGATCTCCGCGATGCGGGCGCCCAGGGAGTGGATCAGCCGCGGCCTGGTCCGCGAGGCCACGGTGACGACACCCGACGGCCGGGGCTGCGCGTCGGGCGCGCCGGTGGCCCAGCCGCTTGGCCCCTTCGCCCAGTCGGCCAGCACACCGACCACGGCTCGTGCCACGTCGTCCGGCACGGGTGCGTCGGCCTCCCCGGGCGCGAGCATCGGCCGCAGACGGTTGCCCCAGCCGATGTCCGACAGCCGCCCCAGCGCCCGGCCCGGCGAGGCCTGCTCGCCGGCGGGGATACGTCCCTTGAGACCGATACCGATCGCGGGAAGTCCCGTCGGCCACATGCGGCGCGGCTCCACCTCGACGCCCGCACGGCCCAGATCGACCCGCGCGGCGTCCAGCGCGGCGGTGGAGGTGTCCACGGTGAAACGCGCGCCCGCGCAGTTGTCGCAGCGGCCGCAGGGCTTCGCGCCCTCGTCGTCCAGCTGGCGCTGCAGGAACTCCATGCGGCAGCCCGTGGTGGACGCGTACTCGCGCATCGCCTGCTGCTCGGCCTTCCGCTGGCGGGCCACCCAGTCGTACCGCTCGGAGTCGTACGTCCACGGCCGGCCGGTGGCGATCCAGCCGCCTTTGACGCGCTTGACCGCGCCGTCCACGTCGAGGACCTTCAGCATCGTCTCCAGCCGGGAGCGGCGCAGTTCCACCCGGGGTTCCAGCGCGGGCAGCGACAGCGGGCCGTCCGCGCGGGCGAGCACGTCGAGGGTGCGGCGCACCAGGTCCTCGGAAGGGAAGGCGAGCGACGCGAAGTACTCCCAGATCGCCTCGTCCTCCTTGCCCGGCAGGAGGAGCACCTCGGCATGCTCGACGCCGCGTCCGGCGCGGCCGACCTGCTGGTAGTAGGCGATGGGGGAGGAGGGCGAGCCCAGATGGACGACGAACCCGAGGTCGGGCTTGTCGAAGCCCATGCCGAGCGCCGAGGTCGCGACGAGTGCCTTGACCCGGTTGGCGAGCAGGTCGTCCTCGGCCTGCTGCCGGTCGGCGTTCTCCGTCCTGCCGGTGTACGAGGCGACGGCGTGTCCGCGCTGCCGCAGGAAGGCGGCGACCTCCTCGGCGGCGGCCACGGTGAGCGTGTAGATGATCCCGGAGCCCGGCAGATCGTCGAGATGTTCGGCGAGCCAGGCCATGCGGTGCGCGGCGTCCGGCAGTCGGAGCACGCCCAGGGTCAGGCTCTCCCGGTCCAGCGGTCCGCGCAGCACCAGCGCGTCCGACGTGCCCCCGGTGCCGAGCTGCTCCGCGACGTCCGCGGTCACACGCGCGTTGGCCGTGGCGGTGGTGGCCAGGACGGGCACGCCCGGCGGGAGGTCGGCGAGCATGGTGCGCAGCCGGCGGTAGTCCGGGCGGAAATCGTGGCCCCAGTCGGAGATGCAGTGGGCCTCGTCGACGACGAGGAGCCCGGTCGCTGCGGCGAGCTTGGGCAGGACCTGATCGCGGAAGTCGGGGTTGTTGAGCCGCTCCGGGCTGACCAGCAGGACGTCGACCTCGCCTGCGGCGATCTCGGCCTGGACGGCGTCCCAGTCCTCGGTGTTCGCGGAGTTGATCGTGCGGGCGTGGATGCCGGCACGGGCCGCGGCCTCGACCTGGTTGCGCATCAGCGCCAGCAGCGGGGAGACGATCACGGTGGGACCGCTGCCGCGGGCCCGCAGCAGCGAGGTCGCCACGAAATAGACCGCGGACTTGCCCCAGCCCGTGCGCTGGACGACGAGGGCCCGGCGGCGGTCGGCGACCAGCGCCTCGATCGCCCGCCACTGGTCCTCGCGCAGCCGGACCGCGCCGGTGGCGTCTGCGACGAGGCGGGCGAGGACGGTGTCTGCCTGCGCCCTGAGGTCCGCGGTGCTCGTGTGCTCCATGCGTTCCATACAACAGGACGGCTCTGACAATCGGGCGGCCCCCGGGGCGGGAAGCGGAATTCCTGGCAGGTTCGCCGCCGCGTTTGTTGTGTCCCTGCTCGGACTTATCCACAGGCCCAAGCGGAATCCCATGATTCGCGAGATCGTCTGCGCATGACGAATCACAGCGAAACGAGCGGACCCTCCGAAAACGGTGACATCACCGCAAGCGGGGCAATGAACGGGCGTGCGACACACGACGGCCAGGTCACCCTGCGCACCCCGGCCGAATTGGCCGACGCCCTGCCGTATCTGCTCGGGTACCGCCCGGAGGACAGCCTCGTCCTGGTCGCCCTCCACGACCGCGACGGCCGCGGCCGGTTCGGCGGCCGGGCCCGGCTCGGCATCCCCGCGAGCGAGGACGACTGGGCCGCGGCTGCCCGGCAGCTGGCCCACGGCCTGGTGACCGGCAGCGAGCGCAGGGGCGTCCGCCCGGAGCAGATGGTGGCCTACGTCTGCCAGGAACCCGCGAAGGGCGAGAGGGGAAGCGATGTCATGCGGCGCCTGCGTCCGCTGGCCCAGATGCTGCGCACCGAGTGCGGCCGCCTCGACGTACCGGTGATCGAGGCGCTGTGCCTCTCCGACGGCCGCTTCTGGTCGTACTGCTGCCCGAACGAGGGGTGCTGCCCGGCCGAGGGGACGCCGATGGGCCTGCCCGGCACCTCCGTGCTGGCGGCCGCCGCCACCTACGCCGGGATCCAGGTCCGCGGCACACTGCGCGAGCTGCATGCCAGGCTGCAGCCCTGGGAGAACTCCGACGCGCTGGAGCAGGAGATCGTCCTGGACGCCGCGGGCATGGACCTGGTGCCCCGGATCCTCGACGACGCGAACCGCGCGGACGTGGCGGAGGAAACCCTCGCCCTCGCCGAGCGGATCATGGGCCGGTTCGCCGCGGCACCCTCAGTCTCCGGCACGCTCCAAGCGGACCGCCGCGACGACGAACTGCTCGGGCACGACGAAGCCGCGGCGCTCATCCTCGGCCTGCAGGACCGCACGACCCGCGACCGGGCCGCCGCGTGGATGGAAGGGGAGGAGGCCGGTCCGGCGCTGCGCCTCTGGCGCGCCCTGGCCCGCCGCTGCGTCGGACCCTACGGTGAACACGCCGCCGCACCTCTCACCCTGGCCGGCTGGGTCGCCTGGTCCAGCGGCGACGATCTCGAGGCCCGTGAGGCCCTCGCCATGGCCCTGGGCGCGGATCCCGACTACCTCTTCGCCCGCCTCCTGCACCAGGCGTGCAATGAGGGCCTGGACCCGGAGTCGATCCGCCGCTGCCTGCGCGCGGACCGCACGGGAAGCGCACGCCCGGACGGCGAAGCGGGGGACGCGACGGAGGTGAACGCCGCCACGCCCGATCAGGACCCGCCGGAGACCGGCGGCCACCGACGGCGCCGTACCCGCTCCGGTGAGGGCCCCGACCCCCGCCCGCGCCCGGCGCGAGCCGCGGAGAGCAGGCGGCCCCGCCCCTCGGCCCCGGGCCGCTCCCGGTCCGCCGCGTCGAAGCCGGGGAGCACGCGCACGCGTACGCCGGGGAAAAGCGGAACCCGGCGCGGTGGCACCGCACCGGAAAGCACCCGATCCCTGGGCAACGGCACCGAGAGGGACGGGTGAGCAACGCCCGGCCCACTGAGGTCCGCCTGACGCCGGCGCCGCCCGGGGCTGCCGGGCGCGCCCGCACTCTCACGGTGCGGCTCGGAACAGACTCGGCCGTGCCGTGGTCGAGAAGGCGGCGGATGGTCTGCGACCGGGCCTGTGACCTCGTACGACGCGAAGGACAGGACCAGTGGGAGCCGAGGGGATGCCGCACAAGGGGCCGAAGTGGATCAGCCGTCGATGCAACCGGTGAAGGACGTGTTTATCGTCAGGAAGACGACTATGATCGCCGCATGCCCTACGACCCGTCAGCGTTCCCGCCCTTCGCCGTCACCGTGGACCTGGTCGTGCTGACCGTGCGCCGCCACGCCCTGTGCGCGCTGGCGGTGCGCAGGGGTGAGCCGCCGTTCCAGGGACGCTGGGCGCTGCCCGGCGGCTTCGTACGGGCCGACGAGGATCTGGCGCAGGCCGCGGCGCGCGAACTCGCCGAGGAGACCGGGCTGCACGCTCACGACGCCGCCGTGCCCGCTCCGGACCACGGTGCCCACCTGGAACAGCTGGCGACCTACGGTGACCCCAAGCGCGACCCGCGCATGCGTGTGGTCAGCGTCGCGCACCTCGCGCTCGCCCCCGACCTGCCCGCTCCCCGGGCGGGCGGCGACGCCAGCAACGCCCGCTGGGCGCCCGTCGAGGAGCTGCTGCAGCAGGGCGGGTACGGCCGCGACGGCGAGCCGGTGGCACCGCTGGCCTTCGACCACGCCCAGATCCTGGCCGACGGAGTGGAACGGGCCAGATCCAAGATCGAGTACTCTTCGCTGGCCACCGCGTTCTGCCCGCCCGAGTTCACCGTCGGGGAATTGCGCCGGGTCTACGAGGCGGTGTGGGGTGTGGCCCTTGACCCCCGCAACTTCCATCGCAAAGTGACCGGCACCCCCGGTTTCCTCGTCCCCACCGGCGGTACCACCACCCGCCAGGGCGGCCGCCCGGCCCAGCTCTTCCGCGCCGGCGGCGCCACCCTGCTCAACCCCCCGATGCTGCGCCCCGAGGTCTGATATTCCGGCACCGAACGGCGGAACCGTAGCGATACCTAAAAATCTGGACATATCGCGCTATCTTGCTGCGGGTGATCCAGGCCTTCGGACTGACCAGCATCGCCCGCAAGGGATACCCGCCCGCCGTCGACGACGTCTCCTTCGAAGCGCCGTCGGGTCATGTCACCGCGCTCCTGGGGGCGCCGGGCGCGGGGAAGACGACGGCGCTCAGACTCATGCTCGAACTGCAACAGGGGCGCGGGATCACCTACTTCAGAGGACGCCCCCTGCACCGCATCGCCCACCCGGCGCGTGAGGTCGGCGTGCTCCTGGGCGACGTACCGGGACACCCGGCACGCTCGGTCCGCGGCCACCTGCGCATGCTGTGCGCGGCCTCGGGCGTGCCCGTCCGGCGTGCCGACGAGGTGCTCGAAGCGGTCGGTCTCGTCAGCCTGCGCGAGGAGCGCCTGGGCACGCTCTCGCGCGGCATGGACCGCCGACTGGGCCTGGCGTGCGCCCTGCTGCCCGACCCCCACACGCTCGTGCTGGACCAGCCCGCGGACGGCCTGTCCACCCGGGAAGGCCGCTGGCTGCACGGCATGCTGCGCGCGCACGCGGCGCAGGGCGGCACGGTCCTGTTCACCACGGCCGACACCAAGGAGGCCGCTCGCGCCGCCGACCGGGTCGTCACCCTGGAGCGGGGCCGGCTCGTCGCCGACCAGGAGGCCGCCGCGTTCGCCCGCACCCGGCTGCGCCCCCGCGTCGCCGTGCGCAGCCCGCACGCCGCCCGCCTCGCCGCCCTGCTCACCAGGGAGGCCCGCACCACCCGGCGCTCCGTCGAGGTCGTGCCGGAGGGCGGCAACCGCCTCTCCGTGTACGGCAGTACGACCGCCGAGGTCGGCGAGACCGCGTTCCGCCACGGAATTCTCGTCCACCAACTCGCGGACGAGGTGGGCGACATGGGGTCCGACGTCGGAGGGCCTTCGTCGGACGGGCAGGAGAACGCCGCCGACCGGCCGTCGGCACAGGACGTTTCCCGTGAGGCGGATGAGCCGCCGGCGGCGAGCCGACGGCAGTCCGCCGACGGGCAGCCCGTGGTCGGGCAGCCGCGCAAGGGCCGGGACCCCGATGGGGAAGAGGCGTCCGGCGCCGGGCGAGCGCAGGTCGCTCATGAGGTGTCGGCAGCGGATCGAGCACAGTCCGACCACGAACTGCCGACGGTGGACCGGCCGCGGAGCACGGGCGGACTGCGGGTGCGAAGCAGGCCACAGCCCGACGGGGACGCGTCCGCCGCCGACGTGTCGCCCTCCATCCCCGCGCCGTCGACCGCGTCGGCTCCCTCGACAGCCGCCACGCCCGCCTCCCAGGCCTCGGAGGCACCGCCGGTCACCGAGGCACCGACCAGCCCCGCAGGCGCGGCGTCGTCCCTTCGCGTGCACCTCGCCGACGTGGACGCCTCCGCCGAGCGGCAGGCCCCGGCCGGGGAGCGGTCCGTCCCGATGAGCACCGCGGCCTCCTCCGCGCCCCGCGCCCTGAACGCCGTCTCCTCCCTCCCGCCCCCCATCTCCGTCCGCTCCGCGCCCAGCCCCCTGCGTCCCCTCCGTTACGAGCTCCGCCGTGCCGCCGGTATCGGCACGGGTTTCCTCACGTGCGGTGCCGTCCTCGCGGTGTCGGCGCTCACGGCCGTACTGCTCGCCCGGCTCGGGCACACCCCGCAGGCACGCCTGTTCGCGGCGTGGCCCCTGGAGCTTCCGCTGCCGCCCGCGGCGCTCGGCGCGGGGCTGCTCGGCGCCCTGTCCTTCGGCGACGAGTTCCGCCACCCCGCCCTGGCGGCGGACCGCGGCACCGTGCCCCGCAGGCTGGGGCTGCTCACCGCGAAACTTCTCGTCTCCGGGGCCACCGCTCTGTTGCTGGCCTTCCTCACCATGGGCTGCGACGCCGAAGCGCTCTATGTCGTCTACGGAGGGGAGCTCGTGCAGGTTCCCTCCGACTGGCTCTCGCTCGGCGCGAGTTGGTTCGGCCTCGTGGTCGGATGCGCCTGGGCCGGTGTGCTCGCCGCGGGGGTCTTCCGGTCCACCACGGCCGGGCTCGCCGCGGTGGTCGCCGTGCCCGTCGTGGTCGTACCCCTCGTGCAGAAGGCGCTGGGAGGGCCGGCCGTGCGGATGGCGACCGGTTTTCCGGCCCGGATGCGTGAGGTCTTCCTGCTGCAGTGGCCCTTCGGGGGCGAGGCCTACCTGGCCGGCGCCGCCCGGCTGATCGCCCAACCCGTGGGCGGCGCACTGATGTTGTCGCTGACCGTGCTGCTCTGCGCGTACCTGTGCACGACCCTGCGGAGCGGGCTCCGGTGACTACTGTCCGTACGCTTCCGAACCGGCCGTGCGCACAACTCCCCGCAGAAAGCCCATTTCTTTCCGATAAGGCGTCAATTGCGATGGGGTGAGCGATCACCCTTTCGTGTGCTTTTCACCAAAGACCTCAAGGGAGTTGGAGACGGCGCCGACAAAGGATCCGTGAGTACCCTTGCGCACACCATGATGACCGCCGCCCGCTCCGCCGACTCCGGTCTGGCCGGCCCGGGCGAATTCGACCGCTACCCCTACGCCGAGGCCCCCGCCGCCGACCGCGTGGGAGCGCCCGTCTGGGAGGGCGCGGACCCCGAGCTGGGCCGTGTGGGCCGACGTGCCGCGGGCAGCCGCGGCCGCGGACTGCACGGCCAGCTCGTCCAGCAGCTGGGTCAGATGATCGTCTCGGGCGACCTGGGCGCGGACCGCCCGCTGGTGCCCGAGGAGATCGGCCAGCGCTTCGAGGTCTCCCGCACCGTCGTCCGCGAGTCCCTCCGTGTCCTGGAGGCCAAGGGCCTGGTCAGCGCCCGCCCGAACGTCGGCACGCGGGTGCGTCCCGTCAGCGACTGGAATCTCCTCGACCCGGACATCATCGAGTGGCGCGCCTTCGGGCCGCAGCGGGACGACCAGCGGCGCGAGCTGAGCGAGCTGCGCTGGACGATCGAGCCGCTCGCCGCCCGCCTCGCCGCCGGACACGGTCGCGAGGACGTCCAGCAGCGCCTCTCCGACATGGTGGAGATCATGAGCCGCGCCCTGACGCAGGGCGACGCGCTCACCTTCTCCCGCGCCGACGCCGAGTTCCACACGCTGCTCATCCAGATCGCGGGCAACCGCATGCTGGAGCACCTCTCGGGCATCGTCTCGGCGGCCCTCCAGGTCTCCGGCGGCCCGGTCACGGGCTGTGAGCGGCCGAACGACGCGGCCCTGGCCCAGCACGCGCGGATCGTCGACGCGCTCGGCACCGGGGACGGCGCGGCGGCCGAGGCGGCCATGCGCCAGCTGCTCACCGTCCATCCCGAGGTCGAGCGCGTGGTGCCCGCCCCGCGCGAGCACTGACCCGCCTCTCGGGCGATGGGGTCGGAGTGTGCCGCGTTCTCGTGGCGTCGCCGGGTCCGTGTGCCGTCTGCCGTCGGACCGTGCCGGGTCCTCCGCGAACCCGGCGCGGTCCGACGGTGTGACCACTAGTGACCTTGTCTGTCGGCATCTGACCGGTTTAGAACGCTTACGGGGTGTGACTCGGGCCACGCGAATTGGGCGTAACGCTCTTGGGAGCAACGCGATGACCTAAGAGGTGACAGCCGCGGAGGGAATACGGACGCCATGCCAGGCGCTGTGCATCTTCCCGGCCCCCGCCCGCGCCGTCGGCCCATTCCAAGCCGGCGGTCGGCTCCTGTCCGTCGTGGATGGGGCCGGAAGCCGTTTTCCAACGTTCCGAGAGGTTGTTCGTGTCGGCCAGCACATCCCGTACGCTCCCGCCGGAGATCGCCGAGTCCGTCTCTGTCATGGCTCTCATTGAGCGGGGAAAGGCTGAGGGGCAGATCGCCGGCGACGATGTGCGTCGGGCCTTCGAAGCTGACCAGATCCCGGCCACTCAGTGGAAGAACGTACTGCGCAGCCTCAACCAGATCCTCGAGGAAGAGGGTGTGACGCTGATGGTCAGTGCCGCGGAACCCAAGCGGACCCGGAAGAGCGTCGCAGCGAAGAGTCCGGCCAAGCGCACCGCCACCAAGACGGTCGCGGCGAAGACGGTGACCACGAGGAAGGCCACCGCCACCACGGCCGCTCCGGCCTCGCCCGCCGACCCCGCCGTCGTCGATCCCGCCGAGGAAGCCACCCCCGCCAGGAAGGCCGCAGCCAAGAAGACGGCCGCCAAGAAGGCGGTCGCGAAGAAGACCGTCGCCAAGAAGACGGCGGCCAAGAAGACCACCGCCAAGAAGGACGACGCCGAGATCCTCGAGGAAGAGGTTCTCGAGGACACCAAGGTCGCCGAGGAGCCCGAGGGCACCGAGAGCGCGGGCTTCGTACTGTCCGACGAGGACGAGGACGACGCCCCCGCGCAGCAGGTCGCCGCGGCCGGCGCCACCGCCGACCCCGTCAAGGACTACCTCAAGCAGATCGGCAAGGTCCCCCTGCTCAACGCCGAGCAGGAGGTCGAGCTGGCCAAGCGCATCGAGGCGGGCCTGTTCGCCGAGGACAAGCTGGCCAACTCCGACAAGCTGGCGCCGAAGCTGAAGCGCGAGCTGGAGATCATCGCCGAGGACGGCCGCCGCGCCAAGAACCACCTCCTGGAGGCCAACCTCCGTCTGGTGGTCTCCCTGGCCAAGCGCTACACGGGCCGCGGCATGCTCTTCCTGGACCTCATCCAGGAGGGCAACCTCGGTCTGATCCGCGCGGTCGAGAAGTTCGACTACACCAAGGGCTACAAGTTCTCCACGTACGCCACCTGGTGGATCCGTCAGGCGATCACCCGCGCGATGGCCGACCAGGCCCGCACCATCCGTATCCCGGTGCACATGGTCGAGGTCATCAACAAGCTCGCGCGCGTGCAGCGCCAGATGCTCCAGGACCTGGGCCGCGAGCCCACCCCGGAGGAGCTGGCCAAGGAGCTCGACATGACCCCGGAGAAGGTCATCGAGGTCCAGAAGTACGGCCGCGAGCCCATCTCGCTGCACACCCCGCTGGGCGAGGACGGCGACAGCGAGTTCGGTGACCTCATCGAGGACTCCGAGGCCGTCGTCCCGGCCGACGCGGTCAGCTTCACGCTTCTGCAGGAGCAGCTGCACTCGGTCCTCGACACCCTGTCCGAGCGCGAGGCCGGCGTCGTGTCCATGCGCTTCGGTCTCACCGACGGTCAGCCGAAGACCCTCGACGAGATCGGCAAGGTCTACGGCGTGACGCGTGAGCGCATCCGTCAGATCGAGTCCAAGACCATGTCGAAGCTGCGTCACCCGTCGCGTTCGCAGGTGCTGCGCGACTACCTCGACTAGTCCACCGCTTCGACCGGAGCACGGTCGTACGACGTCGAAGGCCCGGTCTCCCCGCGCGGGAGCCGGGCCTTCGTGCTGCGGGCGGTGGCGCTCTGGATGACCCTGGGTGTCCCAACACCACTCAGAGTGAGGAGCGTGCATGCGACGACCCTGTGTGCGGTCGGTGATCCGGCCGCTGTTCCTGGCGACCGTCACGGCCGCCATACCGTTGGCCGGCGCGGTGCCCGTGGCCGCTGACAGCGTTGTCGTAGGGGGCTTTCCCGTCGATGTGTCCAAGAGCCCGTGGACCGTGGCCCTGGCGAGCCGTGACCGGTTCGGGGGTACGCGGGCGGGCCAGTTCTGCGGAGGGGTGGCGGTCGGCCGGACGACGGTGCTGACCGCGGCCCACTGCATGGCCGAGGAGGTGCTGGGCGTAGCGCCCGACAAGATGCGCGACCTCAAGGTCATCGCCGGTCGTACGGATCTGCTGTCGAGCGGCGGCGAGGAGATCGCCGTACGCGACACATGGGTCAACCCCGGCTATGACGGCGTCAGCAACGCCGGCGACTTCGCCGTGCTGACCCTCGCCAAGCCGCTGTCCCGCAGTGTGCTCGTCACCATGGCGGCCAAGGGCGACCCGGCGTACGCGCCGGGAACGGACGCCGTGGTCTCCGGGTGGGGTGACACGACGGGCGCCGGCGACTACAGCCGGCGGCTGTACGCCGCGCATGTGCGGGTGCTGCCCGACATCCTCTGCACGCGGGCGTATCCCGGAGGGCCGGACGGTGCGTACCGGCCGGACTCCATGCTGTGCGCCGGAGAGGTCGTGGGCGGCCCGGACGCCTGTCAGGGGGACAGTGGAGGCCCGCTGGTCGCCAAGGGGCGGCTGATCGGGCTGGTGTCCTGGGGGAGCGGCTGCGGGCGGGCGGGCAGCCCCGGCGTCTACACGCGGGTGTCCGACATCGTACGGACACTGGGCTGGGGCGGCAGCGCCCCGCGGAGGCCGCGCGACGGCGCCTGAAGGGCCCTGTGGGGCCGCGCCGGTGCGGACGGCGGGTTCCGGGGTGAACCAGTACGGGCGGCCGTTCCTGGGAGCAGGAGCGGCCGCCCGTTCACCGGCCTGTGCCGGGGCTGGCTCGTCGTGTGTGCGAGATGTCAGCGCTCATCTTCGGACGTAGATGCGGGAACGGCCGTCAGCCGCTCCGTCTCGTCCTGTATCTCAGCGGCGATCTTCTTGAGTTCCGGCTCGAACTTGCGGCCGTGGTGGGCGCAGAAGAGCAGTTCTCCGCCGCTGAGCAGCACGACGCGCAGGTATGCCTGGGCGCCGCAGCGGTCGCAGCGATCGGCGGCCGTCAGGTGGCTCGCGGGGGTCAGAACAGTAGTCACGTCGCCTCTTCTCTAGCTCGACGAGCTGTCGTACCAGGGTCAACATCCAACCAGCCCGAAAACGTTCCCGCTCGTGGCTTTTCCTGGAAAAAATCTTTCCCGGGGCGGCTGTCTGCTGCCGGTTGGCGGCGAATGTGCCGTAGTGCGTGTCTAGTGTGTCGTACGGGTTCGCGCGGTCAGTGTCAGGGGGGTTTTCGTCCGCCGGCTGGCTTGCCGGTTGTTCATGAGGACGTGCCCGGAGCCTAAATGGTTCATGCCTCGAAGGGAACGTGATATGTACTTCACTCCAACGAGGGATCGAACAGGCATACGAGTCTGGACTAGTGTGAGTTGATGCCGAGGGTGGCGTTACAACGGCTCTACCAGGCCTCGGTACCCTCAGTGCGGCGACCGAAGCCGGCCCCTTACCCAAATGGGGTCCACCTGAAATTCAGCGAGGAGCGAACCGCGTGACCGCCGAGACGTCCGTGCCGTCCACAGCTCTGCTGGCAGGAGCAGACCGGGACGGTTCCAACTACACCGCGCGGCACCTGCTCGTCCTCGAGGGCCTCGAAGCCGTGCGCAAGCGCCCTGGCATGTACATCGGCTCGACCGACAGCCGCGGCCTGATGCACTGCCTGTGGGAGATCATCGACAACTCCGTCGACGAGGCCCTCGGTGGCTACTGCGACCACATCGAGGTGATCCTGCACGACGACGGATCGGTGGAGGTCCGGGACAACGGCCGCGGCATCCCCGTGGACGTCGAGCCCAAGACCGGCCTCTCCGGTGTCGAGGTCGTCATGACCAAGCTGCACGCCGGCGGCAAGTTCGGCGGCGGCTCCTACGCGGCCTCCGGCGGTCTGCACGGCGTCGGCGCCTCCGTGGTGAACGCGCTGTCCGCCCGCCTGGACGTCGAGGTCGACCGCGGCGGCCACACCCACGCCATCAGTTTCCGGCGCGGTGTTCCGGGGGCCTTCGCGGTGAACGGCCCGGACGCCAAGTTCGAGGCCAAGGGCGGCCTGCGCAAGGCCAAGAAGATTCCCCGGACCCGTACCGGCACGCGCGTGCGGTACTGGGCCGACCGGCAGATCTTCCTCAAGGACGCGAAGCTCTCCCTGGAGAACTTGCACCAGCGTGCCCGCCAGACCGCGTTCCTGGTGCCCGGCCTCACCATCGTCGTCCGCGACGAGTACGGCCTGGGCGAGGGCGGCAGCAAGGGCGAGGAGTCCTTCCGCTTCGACGGCGGCATCAGTGAGTTCTGCGAGTACCTGGCCACCGACAAGCCGGTCTGCGACGTCCTCCGCCTCACCGGTCAGGGCACCTTCAAGGAGACCGTCCCGGTCCTCGACGACCACGGCCAGATGACCCCCACCGAGGTCACCCGCGAACTCGGCGTCGACGTCGCGCTGCGCTGGGGCACCGGTTACGACACGACCCTCAGGTCGTTCGTCAACATCATCGCCACCCCCAAGGGCGGCACCCATGTCGCCGGCTTCGAGCAGGCCGTCACCAAGACGATGAACGAGGTGCTGCGCGCCAAGAAGCTGCTGCGCGTCGCCGAGGACGACATCGTCAAGGACGACGCCCTGGAGGGCCTCACCGCGGTCGTCACCGTGCGCCTGGCCGAGCCGCAGTTCGAGGGCCAGACCAAGGAGGTCCTCGGCACCTCGGCGGCCCGCCGCATCGTGTACAACGTCATCTCCAAGGAACTCAAGGCGTTCCTGACCTCCACCAAGCGCGACGCGGCCGCCCAGGCCCGGGTGGTCATGGAGAAGGCGGTCGCCGCCGCCCGTACGCGTATCGCGGCGCGCCAGCACAAGGACGCGCAGCGCCGGAAGACGGCCCTGGAATCCTCCTCGCTGCCCGCCAAACTCGCCGACTGCCGCAGCGACGACGTGGACCGCAGCGAGCTGTTCATCGTCGAGGGCGACTCCGCGCTCGGTACGGCGAAGCTCGCCCGGAACTCCGAGTTCCAGGCGCTGCTGCCGATCCGCGGCAAGATCCTCAACGTCCAGAAGTCGTCCGTGACCGACATGCTGAAGAACGCCGAGTGCGGCGCGATCATCCAGGTCATAGGGGCGGGATCCGGCCGGACCTTCGACATCGACGCGGCTCGCTACGGCAAGATCATCATGATGACCGACGCCGACGTGGACGGCTCCCACATCCGCTGTCTGCTGCTGACGCTGTTCCAGCGCTACATGCGGCCCATGGTCGAGGCCGGCCGGGTCTTCGCCGCGGTGCCGCCGCTGCACCGCATCGAGCTGGTGCAGCCGAAGAAGGGCCAGGACAAGTACGTCTACACGTACTCGGACCGCGAGCTGCGCGACACCCTCATGGAGTTCCAGAGCAAGGGCGTCCGGTACAAGGACTCCATCCAGCGCTACAAGGGTCTGGGTGAGATGGACGCCGACCAGCTGGCCGAGACGACGATGGACCCGCGCCACCGCACCCTGCGCCGGATCAACCTCTCCGACCTCGAAGCCGCCGAACAGGTCTTCGACCTGCTGATGGGCAACGAGGTGGCACCCCGCAAGGAGTTCATCTCGAGCTCGGCGGCGACGCTGGACCGGTCGCGGATCGACGCGTAGACGCCGCGCCCGGGCCTCGGCCGGGTGGGGTGGCGAACGGGCGTCGGTGTGGGGGCTGCGGGCGACTGAGCTGACGGTGGGCTGGGCCGCGCCACTCGGCGGCTCGGGCGCGGGCCGCCGGTTGCCCGGGCCGGAGGCTGGGGTGCCGGGGTCGGTTCGGGTCCGGCTGCGGGCCGGGCGGCGGTACCCGGGCGGTACTCGGGACGGAGTGGGGTGCGGTCGGCCGGGATGTGCCCGCGGCCGGGTCCTTCTCGCGGCCCTGGTCTGCGCCGCGCGGCGGGTTCTCCACCCGCGGGTGGAGAACGAGGCGGTAGCGGGATCCACCCAGGATCCACCCCGGCTCCGATCTGCTGACCTGCGAATCTCCGTAGCTTCGAAGGCGTCGGCAGCGCTCGCTGTCGGCGCTCCTTCCGCTCACGGAGGCTTCGATGTCCGGGCTCGTCAACGCGTTGGTGATCGTGGCCGTTGTCGTGCTGGTGATCGTGCGCCAGTTCCGCGCCCAGGCGATCAGCACCGACCGGCGGTGGTGGCTGGCGCCAGTCGTCCTGGCCGTCGTCGCGCTGCGCGAACCCGGTACGGTCGACGCCCACCACCCCGTCGAATCCGTCCTGCTGCTCTCCACCGAGCTGCTCATAGGCCTGGCCACCGGAGCCGGCTGGGCGTGGACCACCCGTATGTGGCGGGAGCCTGACGGCGCCGTGTGGAGCAAGAGCAGCAAGGCGAGCGGCGCCGTCTGGATCGTCGGCATCGCCCTGCGCGCCGGACTCTTCGGCCTCGGTGTGCTGCTCGGCGTCCACCAGGACAGCTCCGCCCTGCTCCTCGCCCTCGCCGGTACCCTGCTGGTCCGCTCCGGGATCCTGGTCTGGCGCGCTCAGTCCCTCTCGGCGGCGGAGGCCGGCCCGGCCGCGGCCTACGGTGACGCCATGCCCCGGTCCGCGTGGAAGGAGCGCGTGTGACGGACAACGCCTGGACACGCTGGCCCTCCCGGGAGGCGCTCGGCCGGGAGGGCGTCTCCCGACCGAGACGCGTGATCGCCTGGAGCGTGCGCCTGTTCGCCCTAGGGCTGCTGCTGTGGGGTGCCTTCGAGGACCATCACGTGCACGGATGGGGCACGGTCGCGGCGGTGGGCGGCATCCTCCTGGCCGGAGCGCTCTCCTGGGCCTTCTTCCGGACCACCTACCAGCACCGGTTGTGGACGACGCTGGCGGTCGTCACGCTGCTGCTGGGCCTGGCGGTCGTGGCTCAGTCGACCGGGTTCCGCGGGCCGGCCCTCGTCATCTGGTGCGGCTGTGCCATCTCCGCGCTGGAGCGGATGCCGCTCGGGGCGGCCCTCCCCGTCGCCTGCCTCGCCTTCACCGCCTTCTCCGTGGTCAACAACGACGTCTGGCTGACCACCGCCGTCACCGTCACGGGCATGGCCCTCGCCGGTTACGTCCTCCGGCTCGACGCCGAGGCCCGGGGCAGCGCCCAGCGGCTGCTCGCCCAGGAACGGGCCGCACGGTCCGCCGAGGCCGAGTCCGCGGCGCTGGCCGAGCGGGCCAGGATCGCGCGGGAGATCCACGACGTCCTGGCCCACAGCCTCTCGGCCCAGCTCGTGCACCTGGAGGCGGCCCGGCTGCTGATCGAGCGCGGCGCGGACCGGGAGCAGATCCTCGACAGGGTGGTGGCGGCGCGGGGAATGGCTCGCGACGGTCTCGCCGAGACCCGGCAGGCACTCTCCGCGCTGCGCGGTGAACTCACCCCGCTGGAGGACTTCCTGGCCGAGCTGGTTGACGCGGCCGACGGCGCCGAGGTCACCGTCACGGGTGAGCGCAGACCGTTGCCCGCCGAGGCGTCGCAGGCCGTGCGCAGGGTCGCCCAGGAGGCGCTGACGAACGTGCGCAAGCACGCCCACGGCGCCAAGGTGCGGGTACGGCTGGACTACAGCGAGCACGAAGTGACGCTGAACGTCAGGGACTCGGGCGGAACAGCGGGCGAACTGACCGGAGCGGGGGCGGGGTACGGTCTGCTGGGCATGCGGGAGCGTGCCGAGTTGCTGGGCGGATCGCTCGAGGCCGGGCCGGAGGAAAAGGGGTTCGTGGTGACGCTGAAGGTGCCCGCATGACGGAGGAGGCCGGGAAGCGGCCCGCGCGGGTGATCGTCGTCGACGACCAGACCGTGGTCCGGGAGGGCATCGTGATGCTGCTCGGACTGCTGCCCGGCGTCGAGGTCGTCGGGGCCGCGGGCGACGGGGAGGAGGCGGTGCGGCTGGTCGCCGAACTCGCCCCGGACGTGGCCCTGATGGATCTGCGGATGCCCCGCTGCGACGGGGTGGAGGCGACCCGGCGGATCCGGGCGGAGTACCCGGGGACCCAGGTCGTGGTGCTCACGACCTTCGCGGACGACGATTCGCTGTTCCCGGCGCTGAGGGCGGGCGCGCGCGGCTACCTCACCAAGGACGCGGGCGGCGACGAGATCGTGCGGGCCGTGGAGAGTGTGCTGTCCGGGGATGCGGGGCTGTCGCCGAGCGTCCAACGGCGTTTGCTGGAGCGACTGTCGGAACCCGACCCGCAGCCGGCGACGGCGGAGACACCGGACGGACTGACCACTCGGGAGACCGAGGTGCTGGTGCTGATCGCCGAGGGGCTCAGCAACCAGGAGATCGCCCGGAAGCTGCATGTCTCCACCGCGACCGTGAAGACCCACATCAACAACCTCTTCGCGAAGACGGGACTCAAGGACCGCGCCCAAGCCGTGCGTTACGCGTACGGGAAGGGACTGGCCCGGCCACCAGCGAATTGAGTCACCTGATGGGGTGAAGAGCCCGGGGAAGAAGAGCCGCGGATCCTCTCGATCTGTCCATCCTTGGGCATGCAGTCAAGCAACGGTCGTTATCGCCCAGATGAGGGCGGTACGGACAGTGTGGCCGAGAACCACGACGGCCACGGTCCGGCTCTCCACGACGTGAGGTACGAGGACCCCTGGTACGACGCGCTGGCTTCCGGCTGGGGCGAGCTGGACGGCACGGGCGTGCCCGCTCCGGCCGCCGTGCCGGCCGCCCGCGCCGCCGAGCAGGAGGACGGGGGAGTTCGCGCTCGTGACGTCTATCTCGAGGTGCAGCGCAGTGCCGCCTTCCAGGATGTGCGGAGCCGGTACCGGAGGTTCGTGGTCCCCGGGGTCGTCGTCTTCTTCAGCTGGTACGTGGGTTACGTGGTGACTGCGACGACCGCGCCCGGCTTCATGGCCAGGCCCGTGGCGGGCGCGGTGAACGTGGCGATGCTCGCGGGACTCGGCCAGTTCCTCACCACCTTCCTTCTCACCTGGGCCTACTCCCGGCACGCACGTCTGCGCAGGGACCGTGCCGCGCTCGACCTGCGTTGGGACACCCAGGAGCTGACACGCGGAACCAGGAGCAGTGCACTGTGACGGGTCATCATCAGACGCTTGCCTTCGGGCTGTTCAGCCTGTTCGTGGCCGCCACCCTGGCGATCACGGCGCGGGTGAGCCGGCACCGGCGCGGCTCATCGGAGGAGTTCTACGCGGGCGGGCGGCTCTTCTCCCCGATGGAGAATGGTTTTGCCATCGCGGGTGACTACATGTCGGCCGCCTCCTTCCTCGGCGTGAGCGGGCTCATCGCACTCTTCGGTTACGACGGCCTGCTGTATGCGGTGGGCTTCCTCGTCGCCTGGCTGGTGGTGCTGTTCCTGGTCGCCGAACTGGTGCGCAACTGCGGACGGTTCACCCTCGCCGACGTGATCGCCGCGCGGATGAACGAGCGGCCGGTGCGGATCGCCGCGGGAACTTCCTCGGTCACCGTGTCCGTTCTGTATTTGGTGGCGCAAATGGTGGGCGCGGGCAGCCTGGTGGCGCTGCTGCTCGGGCGGACCAGCGAGGCCGCGCAGGCGTGGACCGTCATCGGTGTCGGTGCGCTCATGGTGATCTATGTGTCGTTGGGAGGGATGCGGGCCACCACGTGGATCCAGATCGTGAAAGCCGTCCTGCTGCTCATCGGCACCATCGTGCTGACCGTGCTCGTCCTGGTGCGCTTCCACGGTGACATCGACCGGCTGCTGCTCACGGCCGCCGAGCGCAGTGGCCACGGGCTCGCCTTCCTGGCACCGGGGCTCAAGTACGGCGGGGACTGGACCGCGCGCCTGGACTTCATCAGTCTGGGGCTGGCGCTGGTGCTGGGCACGGCGGGCCTGCCCCACATCCTGTCCCGCTTCTACACGGTGCCGACCGCGCGGGCCGCGCGTCGTTCGACGGTCTGGGCGATCGGGCTGATCGGCAGCTTCTACCTGATGACGATCGTGCTCGGCTTCGGAGCCGCGGCGATCGTCGGGACGGAGGAGGTACGCAGCTCGAACGCGGCGGGGAACACGGCGGTTCCGCTGCTCGCGCTCGACCTGGGAGGCGGCGCGGAATCCACCGGGGGCACGGTCCTCTTCGCGGTCGTGGCGGCCGTGGCCTTCGCCACGATCCTCGCGGTGGTCGCCGGGATCACGCTCGCCTCGTCGGCGTCCGTGGCACACGATCTGTACGCGACGCTGCGGCGCGGGCGTGGCGAACCGCGCAGCGAGGTGGCCGTGGCGCGGGTCGCGGCGGTCGGCATCGGCGTGGTCGCCATCGCGCTCGGCCTGCTGGCCCGCGATCTCAACGTCGCCTTCCTGGTGGGACTCGCCTTCGCGGTGGCCGCGTCGGCGAACCTGCCGGTGCTGCTCTACTCGCTGTTCTGGCGCGGCTTCACGACACGCGGCGCGGTGTGGTCCGTATACGGCGGGCTGGTTCCGGCGCTGGTGCTCGTGGTGTTGTCCCCGGTGGTGTCGGGCAGCCCGGGCTCGCTGTTCCCGGACGTCGACTTCCAGTACTTCCCGCTGCAGAACCCGGGCCTCGTCTCCATTCCGCTGGGCTTCCTGGCGGGCTGGCTCGGCACGGTCACCTCGGCCGACGCCCCGGACGAGGGCGGGTACGCGGAGACGGAGGTGCGGTCGCTGACCGGAGCGGGTGCCGTGTAGCGGGACGTAGGAGGCTTGAGCACGGGTGCGGGCGGTGCGCCGTTACGGTGCCACCCACGCGTACCGGTGCTCCGGCCGCCCCGTGTCGCCGTACTTCAGTGAGAGGCGGAGCCGGCCGGCCTGTTCCAGGTGGCGCAGATAGCGCTGCGCGGTGGAGCGGCTCAGGCCGGTCTCCTCGGCGACCTCGTGGGCCGACAGCGGATGGTCGGCGCGGTGCAGGACCCCGCAGATGAGGTCCGTGGTGGGCTCCGAGTGGCCGCTGGGCAGCCCCGGGGCGGACGGCGCGGGCGCGGTCCGCAGGGCGCCGAAGATCCGGTCCACCTGTTCCTGGCCCGTCAAACCCCGGCCGCCGACCCGGTCGACCGTGCGGCGCAGCGCGGCGTAGGAGTCCAGACGGCTGCGCAGCGCGGCGAAGGTGAACGGCTTGACCAGGTAGTGCAGGGCGCCCAGACGCATCGCCCGCTGCACCGTCGTCACATCGCTGGCCGCCGTGATCATGATGACGTCGGTGCCGTGACCCTGTTCCCGCATGCGGTGCACCAGTTCGAGGCCCGTCCGGTCCGGCAGGTAGTGGTCGAGCAGGACCAGGTCGATGCCTCCGCGTTCCACCGCGGCCAGAGCCTGGGCGGCGCTGTGCGCGCGGGCGGCCACCCGGAAGCCGGGAACCTTTCCCACGTACTTGGCGTTGATCTCGGCGACACGGAAGTCGTCGTCCACGACCAGGACGTCAATCATCAGGCCTCTCCTTCAAGGCCGACGAGCGTTAAGCCCGTGTTTCGGCTCCGCAGTTGTAACGCGAGCAAAACGAGCACAACAGGCTCTTGCGAGCAAAAGAATGGCTTGCGCTCAGAAGACTGATGCTGTGGCCCGGGCCACACCTACCGTCCCGGGCCATGAGCGCAGACACCAGCCCCGCCATCGAGCTAAGGGGCGCGAGCAAGACCTTCAGAACCCCGTCAGGGGGTCTGCACACGGCCGTCCGGGACCTGGACCTGACCGTCGGCCGCGGTGAGTTCGTGGCCGTCGTCGGCCCCACCGGCTGCGGCAAGTCCACCACACTGACCCTGGTCAGCGGCCTGGAGGAGCCCACCGAAGGCGATGTGCGGGTTGCCGGCGAGCCGGTGTCCGGCGTCGGCGACAAGGTCGGCTTCGTCTTCCAGCAGGACGCCACCTTCCCCTGGCGGACGGTGCTGTCCAACGTCATGGCGGGCCCGCGCTTCCGCGGCGTACCGAAGGCCGAGGCCAAGCAGAAGGCCCGCGAGTGGCTGGCCCGGGTCGGCCTCGCCGCCTTCGAGGACCGCTACCCCCACCAGCTCTCCGGCGGTCAGCGCAAGCGCGTCGCCCTCGCCGCCACCTTCGTCAACGACCCCGAGATCCTGCTGATGGACGAGCCCTTCTCGGCCCTGGACGTGCAGACCCGGGCGCTGATGTCGGACGAACTCCTGGAGCTGTGGGAGGGCACCGGCGCCTCCGTCGTCTTCGTCACCCACGACCTGGAGGAGTCCATCGCGCTGGCCGACAAGGTCGTCGTGATGACCGCCGGGCCCGCGACCGTCAAGCAGGTGTTCGACATCGACCTGCCCCGGCCGCGCAAGGTCGAGCAGGTCCGCCTGGAGCCGCGGTTCATCGAGATCTACCGCGAGATCTGGGAGTCCCTCGGCGAAGAGGTCCGCATCACCCGTCAGAGGGGTGCCGCTCATGTCGCCTGAGGTCCTCAGCACGCCGGTCGTCGACACGGCCAAGATCCCGGGCCGCGCGCAGTCGCGGGCCCAGGCCGCCCGCAGACGCAAGGTGGTCGTCAACGCCGCGCGGGTGCTGGTCCTGGTGGCCGTGCTCGGCCTGTGGGAAGGGCTGTCCCGGACCAAGGTCATCGATCCGTTCAACTTCTCGATGCCCTCGAAGATCTGGGACCAGATCTACACCTGGGTGATGCACGGAACGGCCCAGGGCTCGCTGGGCGAGCAGATCTGGGCCACGCTGCACGAGGCGCTGCTCGGCTGGGTCATCGGTGTCGTCGCCGGTGTGGTCTTCGGCATCGCCCTGGGGCGGATCGCGTTCCTCGCCGATGTCCTCGGTCCCTACATCAAGGTGCTCAACTCCATCCCCAGGATCGTCCTGGCCCCGATCTTCGTGATCTGGTTCGGCCTGGGCCCCGCCTCCAAGGTCGCCTCGGCCGTGGTGCTGGTGTTCTTCCCGGTGTTCTTCAACGCCTTCCAGGGCGCCCGGGAGGTCGACCGCAACCTGGTCGCCAACGCCCGGATCCTCGGCGCGAACGACCGCAGGGTGACGCTTCAGGTGGTCATTCCGTCGGCGACCTCCTGGATCTTCACCAGCCTCCACGTCAGCTTCGGCTTCGCCCTCATCGGCGCCATCGTCGGCGAGTACATCGGCGCGACCAAGGGCATCGGCCTGCTCGTCGCCCAGTCGCAGGGCACCTTCAACGCCGCCGGCGTCTATGCCGCGATGGTCATCCTCGCGGTGGTCGCACTCGTCGCCGAGGGTCTGCTGACCTTCGCCGAGAGCCGCATCTTCCGGTGGAAGCCTGCGAACTCCGACCACTGAGTCCGGCCCACCGCGCGCCGCCCCGGGGCCGAGCGCGCCAAGACACCCCCCTTCTCCCGCACCGCCCTCTCACAAGGACGTGAACCGCCATGCGCAAGACCGCCAGATACGCCTCGCTCGCCGTCTCCGGCCTGCTCGCCCTCTCCTCGCTCACCGCCTGCGCCAATGACGCGGCGAGCAGCACCTCCGCCGACGCCGGAAGCAAGGGCGACGGCAAGGGCACGAAGGTCAAGATCATGGTCGGTGGCCTGGACAAGGTCATCTATCTGCCGGCGATGCTCACCCAGCGGCTCGGCTACTTCGACTCCGAGGGCCTCGACGTGGAGATGCTCAGCGAGCCCGCCGGCGTCCAGGCGGAGACCGCGCTCGTCTCCGGCCAGGTCCAGGGCGCCGTCGGCTTCTACGACCACACCCTCGACCTCCAGGTGAAGGGCAAGGCCGTGGAGTCCGTCGTGCAGTTCTCGCACGCCCCCGGCGAGGTGGAGGTCGTCTCGGCGAAGAAGGCGGGGGACATCAGCTCGCCGAAGGACTTCAAGGGCAAGAAGCTCGGCGTCACCGGCCTGGGCGCCTCGACCGACTTCCTCACGAAGTACCTCGCGGTCAAGAACGGCGTGAAGGTCAGCGACTTCACCCCGGTCGCCGTGGGCGCGGGCCCGACGTTCATCTCGGCGCTGCAGCAGGGCTCGATCGACGCCGGTATGACGACCGACCCGACCGTCGCCACGATCCTGGACAAGAAGGCCGGGAAGGTCCTCCTCGACATGCGGACGCCCGAGGGCTCGCAGGAGGCGCTGGGCGGCCCGTACCCGTCGTCCAGCCTGTACATGCAGACGGACTGGGTGAACAGCCACAAGGACACCGTCCAGAAGCTGGCCAACGCGTTCGTCAAGACGCTCAAGTGGATGTCGACGCACGACGCGGCCGAGATCGCGGCCAAGATGCCCGCCGACTACTCCCAGGGCGACAAGACGCTGTACGCCGAGGCCATCAAGAGCACCCTGCCGATGTTCACCGACGACGGGGTGATGCCCACGAACGGCCCCGAGACCGTGGAGAAGGTCCTCAAGGCGTTCAACCCCAACATCAAGAACGCCAAGGTGGACCTGAGCAAGACGTACACGACCGAGTTCGTCGAGCAGGCCGCCAAGTCGGCGGGGTGACGCCCCTGCCGAACGCGCTCAGGCGCGGGTCGCCCACACGTAACGGTGTTCGGGGCGGCCCGCGTCGCCGTACTTCAGGGTCAGCCGAGCCCGTCCGGTGCGCTCCAGGAGCTTCAGATAGCGCTGCGCGGTCTGCCGGCTCACCCCGGTCCGCTCGGCGATCTCCTGGGCCGACAGCGGCCCCTCGGCGCTCATCAGGGCCTGCCGCACCAGCTCCGCAGTGGTGGGGGAGTGCCCCTTGGGCAGCCCGGGCTCCGAGGGCGCGGACAGCGCGCCGAAGATCCGGTCCACCTCCGCCTGCTCGGCCTCGCCGCCGCCGTCGAGAGTGCGGCGCAGGTGCGCGTACGCCTCCAGCTTGGCCCGCAGGCCGGCGAAGGCGAACGGCTTCACCAGGTACTGCAGCGCGCCCTGCCGCATCGCCGCCTGTACGGTCGACACGTCCCGCGCGGCCGTCACCATGATCACGTCGGTCTGGTGGCCGCGGCGGCGCATCTCCCGCACGACCGCCAGGCCCGTCTCGTCGGGCAGATAGTGGTCCATCAGGACCAGGTCGAGCCGCGGCAGCGTCTCCAGCCGGTGCAGCGCCTCCGCCGCGCTGTGCGCCTCGCCGGCCACGTGGAAGCCCGGCACCTTCTCGACGTAGGCGGCGTTGACCCGGGCGACCCGCACATCGTCGTCCACGACCAGGACCTCGATCATCGCGCCTCCTCCTCGGCAGCGGTCGGGGCGGACGCGGTGAGGGCAGGCTCCACGCCGGGTTCCAGGGCCGCCTCGGTCAGTGCCTCCGGCAGCACGACCGTGAACTGGGCACCGCCGCCCTCCGCCTCGCTCGCCGTCGCGCTCCCGCCCTGCCGCTCGGCGAACCGGCGCACCAGGGACAGCCCCAGGCCGCGCTTGCCGTGCGCCGGCGGCTTCTTGGTGGACCACCCCTCGGTGAAGATCAACTCCCGTTGTTCCGCCGGGATCCCGGGCCCCGTGTCGCGCACCTTGAGGACGGCCGTACGCCCTTCGGTGCGCAACTCGACCTCCACGCGCGCGTGCGGGGTGCCCGCGACCGCGTCCACCGCGTTGTCCACCAGGTTGCCCACGACCGTGACCAGCCCCCTGGGGTCGATCAGCCGGTCGGGCAGCCGGGTCCGGTCGGAGACCCACAGGGCCACCCCGCGCTCGGCCGCGACGGTCGCCTTGCCGACCAGCAGGGCGGCCAGCAGCGGGTCCTGGACCTTCTCGGTGACCTGCTCCGCGGTGACCCGGTGGTCGCCGACCACCTCTCCGACGAACTCCACGGCGTCGTCGTACATCTCCAGCTCGAGCAGGCCCAGCAGCGTGTGCATCCGGTTGGCGTGCTCGTGGTCCTGGGCGCGCAGGGCGTCGATCAGGCCGCGCGTGGAGTCCAGTTCGCGGCCCAGCTGCTCGAGCTCCGTGCGGTCGCGCAGGGTGGCCACGGCTCCGCCGTCGTCGGTGGGCATGCGGTTGGTGACCAGCACCCGCTGGCCGCGCACGGTGAGCAGGTCGGTGCCGGTCACCCGGCCGGCCAGGACGTCGGTCGTGCGGCCCGCGCCGAGCGCCTCGTCCAGGGACCGGCCGACGGCCTCGTCGCCGAGGCCCAGCAGGCGCCGCGCCTCGTCGTTGAGCAGGCGGACGCGGCCCGCGCGGTCGAGGGCGACGACGCCCTCCCGGATGCCGTGGAGCATCGCCTCGCGCTCCGCGAGCAGCGCCGATATGTCGGAGAAGGCCAGGTCCCGGGTCTGCCGCTGCACCCTGCGGGAGATCAGCCAGGCGGCCAGCGCGCCGACCGCGAGGGCGCCGCCCGCATAGGCGAACAGCCCCGGGATCGCGCTGATCAGCCGCGCCCGCACGCTGTCGTACGCGATGCCGACCGAGACCGCGCCGACGATCCGGTGGCCGGAGTCGTACAGCGGCACCTTGCCGCGGGCGGAGCGGCCGAGTGTTCCGCTGTCGATCTCCATGACCTCCTCGCCGGCCAGCGCCTTGCTGGGTGAGGTCGAGACGTGTCCGCCTATCTGCTTCGGGTCGGTGTGCGACCAGCGCACCCCCCGCCGGTCCATCACCACGACGTACTCGGCGTGGGTGGCCAGGCGGATCCGCTCCGCCTCCTGCTGCACGGGGCCGTCGACGCTGGGCGGAGTGGTCCGGATCTGCTCGGCGATCTCCGGGTTCTGCGCGGTGGTCTGCGCGATCGCGAGCGCGCGGCGCATCGCCTCCTCGTCGAGCTGCTTGCTGAGCGGCGCCAGGAACAGGCCGGTGGCGAGCACCGCGACCCCCGCGGCGATCGCCACCTGCATCAGCAGCACCTGCGAGAACACTCGCCGAGGCATACCGAGGCGCCGACGGCGTGCGGGGGGAGTGGGGCTCATACCCACGAAGGTACGTGGGCGGGCGGGCACTGCCGAAGGGGTGTGGCGTGGATCTCTCGGCCGGTTCCTGGAGGGATTCGGAGGGACGGCGATCCCGCGCGCGGTGCGCTCAGCTCGCCAGCCTCGCCGCCGTCAGCTCACGCAGCGCCACCACGTCCATCCGGGCCGGTGAGCCGAGCACCGAGGCCCCGCAGCTCTCCGGGCGCGGCGGCAGCGAGGCGCCCTGGGCCACGACCACCCGCCAGTGGCGGCCGTCGGCATGGGCGACGGTCACCTCCCAGCGCGGCGCCGCGCCGTCCGTCCGTACGACGCTGAGCGCCTCGGCCGCGTACTCGTCCGCCGCCGCGCGCACGGCCAGCTCGGCCGCCTGGCCGGGCCGCTCCCAGGCGGACCGCCCACGGCACCCCTCGACGGCGATCCGGCCCTCCCGGACGCCGTGCAGGGCCTCCCTGACGGTATGCGCGTCGGCCCGGCCGTACGCGTATCCGTACGGCAGCACGAGCACCGTCGGCGAGAAGCGGTGTCCACCCAGATGAGTGACCTCCCACGCGCCCCGCACACCGGACATGGCGAGCTCGGCCGCGAGGGGACGGCCCAGGAGGGCGCAGCAGCGATCGCGCTTGCCGTTGGTGCAGACGAGCGCGAGCGGACCGCCCGTGTACGGCCGGCCCCCGAGCGCCGAGCCGAAGCTCCGGTGGTCACCGGCGCCCAGGGCGGCGAAGTCCAGGCCGAGCAGCCGGCGCGGGTCATGGGTGGTGGTGTGGTGCAGCCATGCGTTGCCGGGGACGGTGTGGGCCACGTACACCTGGCGCTCGGCGGGTGTACGGGGGTCGGCGTGCCGGCCGGGGCGCCGGATGAGCGCGATCCGGACGCCCGTGCCCTCGGCCGCGGCCTCCAGGGCACGGCCCAGCGCGGGGTCCAGATGGCTGGAAGTGAGCGCTTTGGCACCCCACGGGCCGGACTGTTCCAGCAGCAGCCACGTCGTCGCGGTGGCCGCGGTGCCGGAAACGGGCTCGTCGAGGCTCCGGGAGACGGTCGCACACCTACTCACAGAGGTGAGCCTAACCTGACTTTCCTCGGGGTGACTTCCAGCCCGGCTCGTGTCCTACTCAGGCAGGGGTCGAGGCGGCTGCGGACCGACGTAGTGGCCGCTGGGGCGCATGCGCAGCGGGCGTTCCCCGTACTCCTCCAGGGCGTGGGCGATCCAGCCCGCGGTCCGGGCGACCGCGAAGATCGTCTCGCCCGCGCTGGCGGGCATGCCGGTGGCGACGGTGAGGACGGCGAGAGCCAGGTCCACGTTGGCGTGCAGCGGGGTGTGACGGGCGGTGGTGGCGACGATGTCCCGGGCCGCCAGGAGGGCGGGTTCGGCGTGCGGGACCTGCTCCAGGAGGCCGAACAGGACCCGCGCGCGCGGGTCCTCGCCCGTGTAGAGCCGGTGGCCGAGTCCGGGGATGCGGCGGCCGGCGCGGAGCTCGTCCGCGATCACCGGCACGGCGGTGCCCTGGTCCAGTACGTCGAGCAGCAGCCGGTGGGCGAGGCCGCTGGCCGCGCCGTGCAGCGGGCCCTCGATCACCCCGAGCCCGGCGGAGACGGCCGCGTAGGCGTGCGCACGGGCCGAGGCGGCCACCCGTACGGCGAGCGTCGAGGCGGCCAGGTCGTGGTCGGCGAGCAGGGCGAGTGCCGTGTCCAGGACGCGCAGTGACGCCTCGTCGGCCCTCTGGGCGGTCAGCCGGCCCCACAGCCGCTGGGCCAGCGGGCCCTCGTCCACGGGGGCGTACGGCAGCGGCGGCAGGGCGGCGACGAGGGTGGGGATGAGGACGCGCGCGGTGTTGAGCACGGCCTCCTCCGACAGGTCGAAGCGCAGCGGATCCTCGGCGGCGGCGGCGATGGCCGCGACCCGCAGCCGGTCGGTGGGGGAGGTGTGCTCGGGCAGCGCCTTCACCGCGCGGCGCACCACCGTGACGGCCGGCTCGGGCGCGGTGAACGTGACGCCGTGACGCATCCGTCCGGTCCAGAGCCACTCGGCGACCTCCTCGTAGGAGTGGCGCGCGGCGAGCTCGGTGGCGTCGACGCCCCGGAAGAAGTACCGGTCCTTGTCGATGAGCGTGATGCGGGTCCGTACCGACAGCTCACCGCCGGTCCCCGGGCTCCCGCCGCCCTCCCGCCGGTTGCGCCGGGCGAGGGCCGCCACCTCCTCGGCGTCGAAGGTGCTGCCGCGGCCGCCGGCCTCCCGCCTGCTGCTGAGCTGACCGCGGCTGACGTACGCGTACACGGTCTCGGGCTTCACGCCGAGCAGCTCGGCGGTCTCCTTGGTGCTCAGCCGGCGCCCCGGACGGGGGTCTTGATCGCGCATGGAGGTCACGGTATCCGCCTCCCTATGTATTGATTCAATCAATATTGACAGGTTATGAGTCAATCATGGACAGTCAAATCAAGTCCAGGGAGGAAGAAACATGTCCATCAACAGGGCTGCGGCCACCCTCGTCGACGTGCCGCGCGGGCTCGCGGGCGTCGTCGTCACGGACACCGAGATCGGTGATGTCCGGGGGTTCGAGGGCTTCTACCACTACCGCCAGTACTCCGCCGTCGACCTCGCGCGAAGCCGCGGCTTCGAGGACGTCTGGCATCTCCTGGTGCACGGTGAGCTGCCGGACGGCGGGCAGCGCGCCGCGTTCGCCGCCGAGGCCGCGGCGCTGCGGCGGCTGCCCGACGAGGTGCGGGCCGCCCTGCCCGTGCTCGCGGCGGCGAGCCGCGCCTCCGGTCCGCTGGCCGGGATGCGCACGGCGCTGTCGTTGCTGGGCGCGGCCAAGGGGTTCCGGCCGGTGTACGACATCGACGCCGACCGGCGCCGCGCGGACACCCTCGCCGCCTGTGCGGCCGTACCCACCCTGCTCACCGCCCTCCACCGGCTCGGGCGGGGGCTGGATCCGGTGGAGCCGCGCGAGGACCTCTCGTACGCGGCCAACTACCTCTACATGCTGACCGGTTCGGAGCCGGACGCGCGGCGGGCCCGGGCGATCGAGCAGTACTTGATCTCAACCATTGATCACGGCTTCAACGCGTCAACGTTCACGGCCAGGGTCATCGCGTCGACCGGCGCGGATGTGGCCGCCTGCCTCGTGGGAGCCGTCGGCGCGCTCTCCGGTCCGCTGCACGGGGGTGCGCCCAGCCGCGCCCTGGACACCCTGGACGCGATCGGCACACCGGAGCGGATCGACTCCTGGATCAGGGAACGCGTCCTCGCCGGAGAGCGCGTCATGGGCTTCGGCCACGCGATCTACCGTACGGAGGACCCCCGCTCACGGATGCTCCGTGACATCGCCCGGGGCTTCGGCGGCCCCCGGGTGGACTTCGCCGTCGAGGTCGAGCGCCGGGTGGAGGAGATCCTCGCCGAGCTGAAGCCCGGGCGTGAACTCCACACAAATGTCGAGTTCTACGCGGGCCTGGTCATGGAGCTGTGCGGCCTGCCCCGCGAGATGTTCACGCCCACCTTCGCGGCGGCCCGCGTGGTGGGCTGGAGTGCCAACGTCCTGGAACAGGCGCAGGACTCGAAGATCATCCGTCCGGTGGCGCGGTATGTGGGTCCCGAGCCGCCGGTGGAGGTGCCGGCGGCGGCCTGAGCGGTAGGGGAGCCCTTGGGGAGGGGCTCCCCGGTCGCCGCCCTACGCGTCTGGAATATCCGCTTTCGCGCGCAGGAGGGTGTCGCGGCTGATCACCACGATCCGCTCGTGGTCCGCGCGCGCCGCGTCGGACGGAAGGTGGGGGTCGAGCGACTCGGTGGCGTCCGTGCCGATGACCGCGAACCTGCCGTCGGACAACTCGAAGATGTCGGGGCAGGTGTCGCCGGTCATGCTGCCGCGTTCCCGGGGGGAGGCACCGATGCGACGCACGATTCTCAAGGGGGATCCTCATTCTCACGGTGTGGGTGTGGAAGCGGGACAGGTTCTACCACGCCATTTGTCCACATAATGAGATGCTCTACGCCAAACGGCCCGGTCCCGGCGCGCCTCCCCTTGGCTCAACTGCGTCTACTGCGCAGGAGGTTCACCCACGACCCACCATTCCTCCGTGTCGGACTCGTCCAGATCGCGAATGAGGGTGTCCACCATCCGGCCGATGCGACCTTCCTCCGAGTCCTCCCTGAGGCTCGCGCGGTGGGGGCGCGTGGACTCCCAGTACCCGCGGAAGAGGGCGCTCTGGCACAGCACGCGCAGATGGCCGTGCAGCTCCTCCAGGGTCGCCACACCCATGCGGTAGCCGAACAGCGCGTTGGCGTAGAGGGCGTTGGCGAACAGATGCTGCCGCAGCCGGGTCGGCGACTCCACCTCGAAGGTGCTCAGTACGGCGGCCAGGTCGGGGTCGTCGATGGCCCGCTCCAGCAGACCGAGCTGCAACCGCTGGTAGTCCACCAGGGCGGCCCGCCGGTTCTCCGCCCGCTCGGCCCGCAGCTCCTCGTACCGCCGCTGTCGTGCGGCCCACGCGGCGCAGGCCCCCGCCGTGAAGGCGAGTCCCGCGGCGGCGGCAGAGCCCAGCCCCCGCTTCCTCCCGGTGTTCTGTGTGTTCATGTCAACCCCCGAATCAGGCGGCCGTCCGCCGGTCGTCGGGATACGGGTCGACTGGAGGGGACCGGCGAGCGGTGGGCGGCGCTTGCCGTCTCCCAGGGTGCCGAGCGGCTCTGATCGGCGGGGAGGCGGAGAGGCGGCGCACGGAGGGAAGCAAGGGTCGCACGCCCCCGGCGCCTGCCCAACGTCTGCCCCGCAAGGCCTGCTAACAATCGTTCACTTCGCGGAGTTTCTTCCCGCTCGTATCCTGGGTCGGCATTCCATTCCTCGTGCGTGCGCCGGACCGCGAGCCGGTGCGCGCGTCCGCGTGAGAGAGGTCGCACGTTGGGGCACAACCGCAGTCCGCAGCAGATTCCGGTCGTCGTACTCGCCGGCTTCCTCGGCTCCGGGAAGACCACGCTCCTCAACCACCTCCTCCACCACGGCGGAGGCAGCCGCATCGGGGCCATCGTCAACGACTTCGGGGCCATCGAGATCGACGCCATGGCGGTCGCGGGGGCGCTCGGCGACTCCACCGTCTCCCTCGGCAACGGCTGTCTGTGCTGCGCCGTCGACGCGAGCGAACTCGACGACTACCTGGAGCGGCTCGCCGACCCCGCCACCGGCATCGACGTCATCGTCATCGAGGCCAGCGGTCTCGCCGAACCCGGGGAACTCGTCCGGATGGTGCTCGCCAGCGAGCACCCCCGCATCGTGTACGGCGGGCTGGTCGAGGTCGTCGACGCCGCCGAGTTCGACGACACGCGCGCGAAGCACCCCGAGATCGACCGGCACCTCGGCCTCGCCGACCTGGTCGTGGTCAACAAGCTCGACCGGGCCGCGGACGCTGAGCGCGTCCTGGGCCTGGTCCGGTCCCTCACCGACCGCGCCGCCGTGGTGCCCGCCACCTACGGCCGCATCGACCCCGAGTTCCTCTTCGACCGCCGGCCGAGCGAGGAGCGCCTGGGGCAGTTGTCCTTCGACGACCTGCACGACCACGAGGACGGCGACCACACCGGTCACCTGCACACCGCCTACGACAGCCTGTCCTTCGTCTCCGAGACCCCGCTCGAACCGCGCCGGCTGATGGCCTTCCTCGACAGCCGCCCCGAGGGGCTCTACCGGGTCAAGGGGTATGTCGACTTCGGCCCGTACGACACTGCGAACAGGTACGCCGTGCACGCCGTCGGGCGGTTCCTGCGCTTCCGCCCGGAGCTCTGGGGGCCCGCCGACGCACGCCTCACCCAGCTCGTCCTCATCGGGTCCGGCATCGACGCGCCCACCCTCGGCAAGGAGCTGGAGGCGTGCCGCAACGACGCCCCGCACGCCGACGAGCACGGCATGTGGGGCGTCCTGCGCTACGTAGCGGCCTCCGAGGAGGACGACTTCGAGGAGCCGCCGGTCTAGGACACCGGTCCCGCCACCACCCACACGGTCTTCGGCAGCGACGTACCCGAACCGTCCCGGCGCGGGTCCGTCTCCGGGAGCTCGACCGGAGTGCCGTCCTTCTGCGACGCGCGCGCGGGAGCCGGGCCCGCCCACGCGAAGGACAGGCAGTCCTCGCCCTTCAGGAACCGCTGGCAGCGCACACCGCCGGTGGCCCGGCCCTTGCGCGGGTACTGGTCGAACGGGGTCAGCTTGGCGGTCGTCTGCACCGAGTCGTCCAGCGTGCCGCGCGAGCCCGCCACCGTGAAGACCACCGCGTCAGCCGCCGGATCGACGGCGGTGAAGGAGATCACCTTCGCGCCCTCGGCGAGCTTGACGCCCGTCATACCGCCGGCCGGGCGGCCCTGCGGGCGGACGATGGACGCCTGGAAGCGCAGCAGCTGCGCGTCGTCCGTGACGAACACCAGGTCCTCCTCGCCGGTGCGCAGTTCCGCCGCGCCGACGATCCGGTCACCCTCCTTGAGCGTGATGACCTCCAACTCGTCCTTGTTGGACGGATAGTCGGGCACCACACGCTTGACCACGCCCTGCTCCGTGCCGAGCGCCAGGCCCGGGGACGACTCGTCCAGCGTCGTCAGGCACACCACCGTCTCGTCGTCCTCCAGGGAGACGAACTCCGCCAGCGGCGCGCCCCCGGCCAGGTTCGGCGCCGTCGCCGTGTCGGGCAGCTGCGGCAGGTCGACGACATTGATCCGCAGCAGCCGGCCGGCCGAGGTCACCGCGCCCACCTCCCCGCGCGCGGTCGCCGGGACCGCCGAGACGATCACGTCGTGCTTGGTGCGGCGGGCGTCGGCGTCCTCGGCGAAGGGCTCGCCGTTCGCCGTACGGGCCAGCAGCCCCGTCGACGACAGCAGCACCCGGCACGGGTCGTCCGCCACCTGGAGCGGGACGGTGGCGACCGCGGTGCCCGCGGACTCCAGCAGGACGGTACGCCGGTCCGTGCCGAACTTCTTGGCCACCGCGGCCAGTTCGGCCGAGACCAGCTTGCGCAGCTCGGCGTCCGAGTCCAGGATCCGGGTCAGCTCCTCGATCTCCGCGTTGAGCCGGTCCTTCTCCGCCTCCAGCTCGATGCGGTCGAACTTGGTCAGGCGCCGCAACGGCGTGTCGAGGATGTACTGCGTCTGGATGTCGCTCAGCGAGAAGCGCTCCATCAGGAGCTGCTTCGCCTGCGCGGAGTTCTCGCTGGAGCGGATCAGCCGGATGACCTCGTCGATGTCCACCAGCGCCGTGAGCAGGCCCTCGACCAGGTGCAGGCGGTCGCGGCGCTTGCCGCGGCGGAACTCGCTGCGCCGCCGCACCACGTCGAAGCGGTGGTCGAGGTAGACCTCCAGCAGCTCCTTCAGGCCCAGGGTGAGCGGCTGGCCGTCGACCAGGGCGACGTTGTTGATCCCGAAGGACTCCTCCATCGGCGTCAGCTTGTACAGCTGCTCCAGGACCGCCTCCGGCACGAAGCCGTTCTTGATCTCGATGACCAGGCGCAGGCCGTGCGCGCGGTCGGTGAGGTCCTTGACGTCGGCGATGCCCTGCAGCTTCTTCGAGCCGACCAGGTCCTTGATCTTGGCGATCACCTTCTCCGGCCCGACGGCGAAGGGCAGCTCCGTGACGACCAGGCCCTTGCGGCGGGCCGTGACGGTCTCCACCGCCACCGTGGCGCGGATCTTGAAGGTGCCGCGGCCCGTCTCGTACGCGTCCCGGATGCCGGCGAGGCCGACGATCCGCCCGCCGGTCGGCAGGTCGGGGCCCGGGACGTGCCGCATCAGGGCGTCGAGGTCGGCGTTCGGGTGCCGGATCAGGTGGCGGGCGGCAGCGACGACCTCGCGCAGGTTGTGCGGCGCCATGTTCGTGGCCATGCCGACCGCGATCCCCGAGGCGCCGTTGACCAGCAGGTTCGGGAAGGCCGCGGGCAGGGCCATCGGCTCCCGCTCCTGGCCGTCGTAGTTGGGGGCGAAGTCGACCGTGTCCTCGTCGATCGACTCGGTCATCAGGCCGGCCGCCTCGGCCATCCGGCACTCGGTGTACCGCATGGCGGCCGGCGGGTCGTCGTTGCCCAGCGAGCCGAAGTTGCCGTGGCCGTCCACCAGGGGCACACGCATCGAGAAGGACTGCGCCATGCGCACCAGCGCGTCGTAGATCGATGCGTCGCCGTGCGGGTGGAGCTTGCCCATGACGTCGCCGACGACACGGGCGCACTTCACATACCCCCGCTCGGGGCGCAGGCCCATCTCGTTCATCTGGTAGACGATGCGGCGGTGCACGGGCTTGAGGCCGTCGCGGGCGTCCGGCAGGGCACGCGAGTAGATGACCGAGTACGCGTACTCGAGGTAGGAGCCACGCATCTCGTCCACGACGTCGATGTCGAGGATCCTCTCCTCGTACGAGTCGTCGGGCGGCGGGGTCTTCGTGCTGCGGCGGGCCATCGCTGCCGGCTCCTTTTTTCTGATCGCTCGCCTACGGGTGGCTGACGTCGGTGTCGGGAGGCCGAGCGTGCTCAACCCTTCGGGCCTCCGCGCGCTCGCCCTCCCGACACCGACGCGTCCCTTCGGCTCGCTCTTGCTGAAGCGATTGACGGGATCTGACGCGGACCATTGTGGACCGCGGCACTGACAGCGCGGGCCAGGACCCGGCGCAGGCGGCCCGGCCGGGCACCGGGAGGCGCCGAGGTGCGGCGTCCGCGGCGGCGCTGCCCGCAGGCTACGCGATCCGCTGTGGGCGTACGTCCCGCGGGAACTTCGCCCGGGATCGGCAGGCTTGCATACAGTGGCAGGACCGGCAGGAAAACCGCGGTTTCTCACGACCGCCTCCGCGATCGAAGGGACGTACATGCCCATGGGTCACACGACCACGGCCGAGGCAGGCTCCGGGGGCCTGAAAGCGACCGAGCACCGGCTGGCCAACGGTCTGCGCGTGGTGCTCTCCGAGGACCACCTGACCCCCGTCGCGGCGGTCTGCCTCTGGTACGACGTCGGCTCCCGCCACGAAGTCAAGGGGCGTACCGGTCTGGCTCACCTCTTCGAGCACCTGATGTTCCAGGGCTCCGGGCAGGTGAAGGGCAACGGCCACTTCGAGCTGGTGCAGGGCGCCGGCGGCTCGCTCAACGGCACCACCAGCTTCGAGCGCACCAACTACTTCGAGACCATGCCCACCCACCAGCTGGAGCTCGCCCTCTGGCTGGAGGCCGACCGCATGGGCTCGCTGCTCGCCGCCCTGGACGACGAGTCCATGGAGAACCAGCGGGACGTCGTCAAGAACGAGCGCCGCCAGCGCTACGACAACGTCCCGTACGGCACCGCCTTCGAGCGGCTGACCGCCCTCGCCTACCCGGAGGGCCACCCCTACCACCACACGCCGATCGGCTCCATGGCGGACCTGGACGCGGCCACGCTGGAGGACGCGCGCGCGTTCTTCCGCACCTACTACGCGCCGAACAACGCCGTCCTGTCCGTGGTCGGCGACATCGACCCCGAGCAGACCCTCGCCTGGATCGAGAAGTACTTCGGCTCGATCCCGGCGCACGACGGCAAGCCCGCGCCGCGCGACGGTTCGCTGCCCGAGGTGATCGGCGAGCAGCTGCGCGAGGTCGTCGTCGAGGAGGTCCCGGCGCGTGCCCTGATGGCCGCCTACCGGCTCCCCCACGACGGCACGCGCGCGTGCGACGCCGCCGACCTGGCGCTGACCGTCCTCGGCGGCGGTGAGTCCTCCCGCCTGTACAACCGGCTGGTGCGACGCGACCGTACGGCGGTGGCGGCCGGGTTCGGGCTGCTGCGGCTGGCCGGGGCGCCCTCCCTGGGGTGGCTGGACGTGAAGACCTCCGGCGACGTCGAGGTGCCGGTCATCGAGACCGCGATCGACGAGGAGCTCGCCCGGTTCGCCGCGGAGGGCCCCACGGCCGAGGAAATGGAGCGCGCCCAGGCCCAGTTGGAGCGCGAGTGGCTGGACCGGCTCGGCACGGTCTCCGGCCGCGCCGACGAACTGTGCCGGTACGCGGTCCTGTTCGGCGACCCGCAGCTCGCCCTCACCGCCGTCCAGCGCGTCCTGGCGGTGACCCCCGAGGAGGTCCAGGAGGTCGCCAAGGCCCGCCTGCGCCCCGACAACCGCGCGGTGCTCGTCTACGAGCCGGTGTCCGCCGAGTCCGCCGAGCACACCGAGGACGCCGATCCCCCCGAAGACCCGGAGGCCGAGGCCACCGTGGAAGCCGGCGACGAGAACGAGGAGGCGGCCAAGTGAGCGAGCTCACCGCGATGGAGTTCCACCCGCAGCCCCGGGCGGGCGAGGCCAGGCCCTGGGCGTTCCCGGCCCCGGAGCGCGGCGCGCTCGACAACGGCCTGACCCTGCTGCGCTGCCACCGCCCCGGCCAGCAGGTCGTCGCCGTCGAGGTGCTCCTGGACGCCCCCCTGGACGCCGAACCGGCCGGTTTCGACGGCGTCGCCACGATCATGGCGCGCGCCTTCTCCGAGGGCACCGACAAGCACTCCGCCGAGGAGTTCGCCGCCGAACTGGAGCGCTGCGGCGCCACCCTCGACGCGCACGCCGACCACCCCGGGGTGCGCATCAGCCTGGAGGTCCCGGCCTCCCGGCTCGGCAAGGCCCTCGGCCTGCTCGCCGACGCCCTCAGGGCGCCGGCGTTCGCCGACAGCGAGGTCGAGCGGCTGGTGCGCAACCGCCTCGACGAGATCCCGCACGAGCTGGCCAACCCCTCCCGCCGCGCCGCCAAGGAGCTGTCCAGGCAGCTCTTCCCGGCGACCTCGCGGATGTCCCGGCCGCGCCAGGGCACCGAGGACACGGTCGCCAAGATCGACTCGGCGGCCGTACGCGCCTTCTACGAGCGGCACGTGCGGCCCGCCACCGCCACCGCCGTGGTGGTCGGCGACCTCACCGGCATCGACCTGGACGCGCTGCTCGGTGACACCCTGGGCGCCTGGAAGGGCTCCGCGGCCCAGCCCCGGCCGGTGCCGCCGGTGACCGCCGACGACACCGGACGCGTCGTCATCGTCGACCGCCCGGGCGCCGTCCAGACGCAGCTGCTCATCGGCCGGGTCGGCTCCGACCGGCACGACCGGGTGTGGCCCGCCCAGGTGCTCGGCACCTACTGCCTCGGCGGCACCCTCACCTCCCGCCTGGACCGCGTCCTGCGCGAGGAGAAGGGCTACACCTACGGCGTGCGCTCGTTCGGGCAGGTCCTCCGGTCCGGCCCCGAGGGCAACGGCGCCTCGATGCTCGCCATCAGCGGCTCCGTGGACACCCCGAACACCGGCCCGGCGCTGGGCGACCTGTGGGCGGTGCTGCGCACGCTGGCCGCGCAGGGCCTCACCGACGCCGAGCGCGACGTGGCCGTGCAGAACCTCGTCGGGGTGGCGCCGCTGAAGTACGAGACGGCGGCGGCCGTGGCGAGCACGCTGGCCGACCAGGTCGAGCAGTACCTGCCCGACGACTACCAGGCGACGCTGTACCAGCAGCTCGCCGCGACCGGCACGGTGGAGGCCACCGCGGCGGTCGTGAACGCCTTCCCGGTCGACCGTCTGGTGACGATCCTGGTCGGGGACGCGGCCCAGATCAAGGAGCCGGTCGAGGCCCTCGGCATCGGTGAAGTGTCCGTGGTGTCCGCCGAGTAGCGGCACGCGCGCGTGGGGCCCTGGTGACCGACGGGATCACCAGGGCCCCTCTGGTTTCCCATGTCCCCCTGCGGGATGTCCGAATTGGGGCAGAGGTTGCCCGTCTGCCCTGTGGGATGCACTACAAAAGCCGTGATCCGTTTGAGGATTGAAAGCCGTCCCGCTTAGCGTCATGCGGGCTGTCCGTCAGGCACCGCGCCGCATCCGCGGCACCGGGCAGTCATCGCCGAGTCCCCGTACGGCGCGAGCCAGGGGAGCCGGGGACCCACCGTCCCTGGGGTGAATCGGACGCCCGCGCGCCCAGCGAGGGGGTCCGTAGGAGACCTTCCTGCTCCGAACCCGTCAGCTAACCCGGTAGGCGAGAAGGAAGGAAAGGATCAGCCACTTCATGGCGTTCACCCGCGCCACCGGGAAGCACCGTCGTCCCAGCCGGATGCACCGCACCACCGCCCGTGCGGCGGGCGTCGCCGCCCTCGCCACCACCGGCGCCATCGGCACCCTCGCCGCCCCGGCGCTCGCCGCGGAGCCCGAGCCCGCGCCCGAGCAGACCGCCCTCACCCCGGTCATCACCATCAGCGAGTCGATCCCCGAGCACATCGACGCCCAGGCCGCCGCCCAGAAGGAGGCCGCCGAGCTGAAGGCGGCCGAGGAGGCCGCGCGCAAGAAGGCCGCCGAGCAGGCGAAGAAGGCGCGCGAGGCGGCGGTGGAGGCCAAGGCGCGGGCGGCCCGCGCGGCCGAGCGCGAGCGGCTGAACGCCTTCACGGCGCCGATCGCCGGCTCCTACGTCTCCACCGGCTACGAGGCCAGCAGTTCCCTGTGGTCCTCCGGCTCCCACACCGGTATCGACTTCCACGCCGCGAGCGGCACCACCGTGCACGCGGTCGGCTCCGGCACCGTGGTGTCCACCGGCTGGGGCGGGGCGTACGGCAACCAGATCGTGATCAAGATGGCCGACGGCATGTACACCCAGTACGGCCACCTGTCGTCGATCGGCGTCTCGGTGGGCCAGAAGGTCACCCCGGGCCAGCAGATCGGCCTGTCCGGCGCCACCGGCAACGTCACCGGGCCGCACCTGCACTTCGAGGCCCGCACCACCCCGGAGTACGGCTCCGACGTCGACCCCGTCTCCTACCTCCGCAAGCACGGCGTGAACGTCTGACGAAGCACCGCGCACCCGTAGGAAGCCCCGGCCGCGCGCCGGGGCTTTCGCGGTTTCGGATGTCCCGCTGTCCAAAAAATATCCATGGATTCCGGCCCGCCATCGGAAATTCCCGCTCATTGCAATAGAGTCACGGAACACACGTCCATCGTCGACGTTTCACGGGGATTAAGGCGGAGGTCGGTCATGCGTATTCCGGCGCACTCGGTTTGCACGGCGATCCGGGACGACATCGTCGCCGGTGTCTACGAGCGCGGCAGCCGCCTCACCGAGGAGCTTCTCGCGCGCCGCTACGGCGTCTCGCGCGTCCCCGTCCGCGAGGCCCTGCGCACCCTGGAGGCCGAGGGCTTCGTGGTGACCCGGCGGCACGCGGGCGCGTGCGTCGCCGAACCGACCGAGCAGGAGGCCGCCGACCTGCTGGAGATGCGCATGCTGATGGAGCCGCTCGGCGCCGCCCGGGCCGCCCAGCGGCGTACCGAGGCGCATCTCAAGGTGCTGCGGGGCCTGGTCAGGCTGGGCCAGGAGCGGGCCCGCCGGGGCAACAGCGAGGACCTGCGCTCCCTGGGCGGCTGGTTCCACGAGACGCTCGCGCAGGCCTCCGGCAGCCAGGCCCTGACCTCCGTGCTCACCCAGTTGCGGCACAAGATCGCTTGGATGTACGCGGTGGAGGCCCCCGCCAGCCCGGTGGAGTCCTGGGCCGAGCACGGCGCCATCGTGGACGCGGTGGCGCGCGGCGACGGCGAGCGCGCGCGGACGATCACGGCGCTGCACACGGAGCGCGCCACGGCCGCGCACCGGCTGCGCTTCACCGGCGGCGCGGACCGCCCGGAACGTGTGAGGACTTCGCAACACCCCGTAAACATGTCGGGCGTGCGGCATTAACACGGGCGCCGTATACAAAGAGGAGTAATTCGGCGGCGGTGTATTTCTGCTGCCCGAATTTCCGCGCCCCCAGAATTTCCCGAAAAACGGCGGAGCCGCGCCGCCCGAAAGGGCAGGCGCGGCTCCGCTGTTCGGCGCGCTGACGCTCAGACGGTCTCGGGCAGTTCCTCGAGCCCCTCGGAGACCAGCTTCGCCAGACGGTCCAGGGCGGCGTCCGCACCCTCGGCGTCGGAGGCGAGGACGATCTCCTCGCCGCCCTGGGCGCCGAGGCCGAGGACGGCCAGCATGGAGGCCGCGTTGACCGGAGTGCCGCCGGCCTTGGCGATCGTCACCGGCACGCCTGCGGCCGTGGCGGCTCGGACGAAGATGGAGGCGGGGCGGGCGTGGAGGCCCTCGGCCCAGCCGACGTTGACGCGGCGCTCAGCCATGTGTTGCTGCCCTTCAGTTCTCAAAGTTGTCTAGACCAGTTTCCCATATCGTGAAGCATCCCCGGAAGGTCCTTCGTCCCGTCCGGGTGTGTCGTCGGATCGCGGCCTCGACCCGACGTCGTCCTCCACAGACTGCCTCGCGCCGTTGTCGGACGCGAGCCGTACTCTGGGGCCCATGCAGACCCCGGCGGACCGGCAGGACCGGCACAAGTACCCCGCCCACTGGGAGGCGGACGTGGTGCTGCGCGACGGCGGCACCGCGCGCATCCGGCCCATCACCGTTGATGACGCCGACCGGCTGGTCAGCTTCTACGAACAGGTCTCGGACGAGTCGAAGTACTACCGCTTCTTCGCGCCCTACCCGCGCCTGTCCGCCAAGGACGTCCACCGCTTCACGCACCACGACTTTGTGGACCGGGTGGGACTCGCGGCCACCATCGGCGGCGAGTTCATCGCCACCGTACGCTATGACCGCATCGGCACCGACGGCATGCCCGCCTCCGCACCCGCCGACGAGGCCGAGGTCGCCTTCCTCGTGCAGGACGCCCACCAGGGCCGCGGGGTCGCCTCCGCCCTCCTCGAACACGTCGCGGCCGTCGCCCGCGAGCGCGGCATCCGCCGCTTCGCCGCCGAGGTGCTCCCCGCCAACAGCAAGATGATCAAGGTGTTCACCGACGCCGGGTACACCCAGCAGCGCAGCTTCGAGGACGGCGTCGTACGCCTGGAGTTCGACCTCGAACCCACCGACCGCTCGCTCGCCGTGCAGCGCGCGCGGGAACAGCGCGCCGAGGCCCGGTCGGTACGGCGGCTGCTGGTCCCGGGCTCGGTCGCCGTGGTCGGCGTCGGCCGCACGCCCGGGGGCGTGGGACGCGGCATCCTCGGCAACATCAGGGACGCCGGCTTCACCGGCACCCTCCACGCCGTGAACAAGGCCTTCCCCGAGGACCTGAAGGAGATCGACCAGGTGCCCGCGCACCGCTCGGTGCGGGACATCGACGGCCCCGTGGACCTGGCCGTCGTCGCCCTGCCCGCCGAGCGCGTGCCCGAGGCGGTCGCCGAGTGCGGCGAGCACGGGGTGCAGGGGCTCGTGGTGGTCTCCGCCGGGTACGCGGAGGCCGGGCCCGAGGGGCGCGAGCGGCAGCGCGCACTCGTGCGGCAGGCGCGCACCTACGGCATGCGGATCATCGGGCCGAACGCCTTCGGGATCATCAACACCTCCGAGGACGTGCGGCTCAACGCCTCCCTGGCCCCCGAGATGCCGCGCCCCGGCCGCATCGGGCTGTTCGCCCAGTCCGGTGCCATCGGCATCGCGCTGCTGTCCCGGCTGCACCGCCGCGGGGGAGGGGTCACCGGGGTCACGGGCGTCTCCACCTTCGTGTCGTCCGGCAACCGGGCGGACGTCTCCGGCAACGACGTCCTGCAGTACTGGTACGACGACCCCGACACCGATGTCGCCCTCATGTACCTGGAGTCCATCGGCAACCCCCGCAAGTTCACCCGGCTCGCCCGGCGCACCGCCGCCGCCAAGCCGCTGGTCGTGGTGCAGGGCGCCGGATCCGCGCCGCAGGGGCACGCGGTACGGGCCACGCGGTTGCCGCACGCGACGGTGTCCGCGCTGCTGCGGCAGGCCGGGGTGATCCGGGTGGACACGATCACCGAGCTCGTCGACGCGGGGCTGCTGCTCGCCCGGCAGCCGTTGCCCTCCGGGCCGCGGGTGGCGATTCTGGGGAACTCCGAGTCGTTGGGGCTCCTCACGTACGACCAGTGTCTCGCGGAGGGGCTGCGGCCGGCGCGTCCCCTGGACCTCACGACGGGGGCCTCGGCGGAGGACTTCCGGCGGGCGCTGTCGGAGACGCTGGCCGACGACACGTGCGACGCGGTGGTGGTCACCGCCATACCGGCGATCGGCGAGACGTCTCCCGGGGACGCGGAGTTGGCGGAGGCCCTGCGGTCGGCTGCCGCCGGAGTGCCCGGGAAGCCGGTGCTCGTGGTGCACGTGGAGCTCGGGGGGCTCGCGGAGGCGCTGTCGGCCGCGGCCAGTACGGCACCGCAGGCCCGCTCCGCGGAACGACCGCCCGCCACGGGCGCGGAAGTCCGGCAGCCCACCCCGGCCACAGCCACCGGTCAGACCTGCTCCCGTCTCATCCCCGCCTACCCCGCCGCCGAGCGCGCCGTCCGCGCCCTCGCCGAAGCCGTGAAGTACGCGCAGTGGCGGCGGGAGGCCACCGACCCCGGGAAGGTGCCGGAGTTCGAGGACATCGACGAGAAGGGCGCCGCCCGGCTGATCCACGGGCTGCTCGCGCGCGGCCAGGGACTGACGCTCGGCACGGAGGAGACCTGCGAACTGCTCGGGAAGTACGGCATCCAGGTCCACCGCGCGCTTCCCGCCCCCACCCCGGACGCCGCCGCCGAAGCCGCCCGCACCCTCGGTTACCCGGTGGCCCTCAAGGCCACCGCTCCGCATCTGCGGCACCGCGCCGACCTGGGCGGCGTACGCCTCGACCTGGCCGACGAGGAGCAACTGCGCCGGGCATACGCGGAGTTGACCGAGCTGTTCGGGAGGCCCGAGGACCTGCGGCCGGTGGTGCAGGGGATGGCACCGAGAGGCGTCGACACCGTCGTACGGGCCGTGATCGACCCGGCGGCCGGAGCGGTCCTCTCCTTCGGGCTCGCCGGAGCCGCCTCGCAACTGCTCGGCGACATGGCGCACCGGCTGGTCCCGGTGACCGACCGCGAGGCGACCTCGCTGGTGCGGTCGATCCGGACGGCGCCGCTGCTGTTCGGCTGGCGCGGCTCGACCCCCGTGGACACCCCGGCCCTGGAGGAGCTGCTGCTGCGCGTGTCCCGGCTGGTCGACGACCACCCCGAGGTAGTCGCCGTCACCCTGGAGCCGGTCGTCGTCGCCCCGCAGGGCCTGAGCGTCCTGAGCGCCTCCGTACGCCTCGCGCCCCCGCCGGCCCGCGACGACCTCGGCCCGCGCACGCTGCCGGTCTACTGAGCCGGGGGAGGGGAGGGGCATGGAGATCGTCGCCGGGCGGGCGTCGCCAGAGGGGAGCCGGTGGGACCGGGAGGGCCTCGCCCGGGACCCCGCCTTGCGCACGCCCACGGCAGAACAGACGGAAGGCCTCGCGCGCTGCCTCGGCGAAACACCACCCGTCGTGGTCGCGTTCGAGGCGGAGGCCGACGGCCGGGAGGCTGCCTGCTGCCTGATCGCCGCCGAGTGGCTGGACATCCCGCCGGGGCTCGCTCGAAGACACCCGGGCCGGGCGCGGAGGCGGCCCCCGGTGCCCGCGACTGGCCCGGACCCCCCTTGCCCACGGATTAGGATGGACGCCATGGCCAAGACCAGTACGACGACCCAGGGGCTGCGCGCGGCGATCGAGCGCAGCGGCTACTACCCGGCCCTCGTGGCCGAGGCGGTGGAGGCCGCCGTGGGCGGCGAGCCCATCCGGTCGTACCTGGTCCACCAGGAGACCACGTTCGACCAGAACGAAGTGCGGCGGCACGTGACCGTGCTGGTCCTCACCGGCAACCGGTTCATCGTCAGCCACACCGACGAGCAGGCCGCCGACAGCACCTCCCCGACGCCGTACGCCACGACGTCCACCGAGTCGGTGAAACTCGGCCGGATCTCGTCGGTCGTCGTCAGCCGCGTGGTCGCCAACCCGGAGCAGTACGCCCCGGGTACCCTGCCCCGCGAGGTGGTGCTGACCATCGGCTGGGGCGCCGTCTCCCGCATCGACCTGGAGCCCGCCGCCTGCGGCGACCCCAACTGCGAGGCGGACCACGGCTACACGGGCAACTCGACGGCGGACGACCTCAGCCTGCGCGTGAGCGAGGCCGGGGACGGCCCCGAGACGGTGCGCCAGGCGCTCGTCTTCGCGCAGGCCATCTCCGAGGCGACCGCGGACGTCGCGCACTGATGGCGCAGCCCACCGCCTGGGACTCCCACCCGGAACCGCTCGCTCTCGACTCCGCCCCGCTGCCCGAGTACGGCACCGGGTCGCTCGCCGACCTGCTGCCCACCCTGGCCGCCGGGATGGCCGTACCCGGCATGACCGCCTCGATCACGGAACTGACCCCGGCCGACCGCAACTGCGTCTTCCTGATCGACGGCCTCGGCTGGGAGCAGATCAAGGCGCATCCGGACGAGGCCCCCTTCCTGACCTCGCTGCTCGCCGGCTCGCGCGGCGGCACGGGCCGGCCGATCACCGCCGGCTATCCGGCGACCACCGCGACCTCCCTCGCCTCCGTCGGCACCGGCCTGCCGCCGGGCGCCCACGGCCTGCCCGGCTACACGGTCCGCAATCCGGCGACCGGCGAGCTGATGAACCAGCTCCGCTGGAACCCGTGGACACCGCCCGCTCCCTGGCAGCCGTACCCCACCGTCTTCCAGCTGGCCCACCAGGCGGGCGTGCACGCCGCCCAAGTGTCCTCCCCGACCTTCGCGAACACCCCGCTGACCAAGGTCGCGCTCAGCGGCGGAACGTTCCTCGGGCGGCTGACCGGCGAGGAGCGCATGGACCTCGCGGCCGGGCAACTGGCCGCCGCCGACCGCTCCCTGGTGTACACGTACTACGCCGAGCTGGACGGCGCCGGGCACCGCTACGGCGTCGCCTCCGACACCTGGCGCGGCCAGCTCATGTACGTCGACCGGCTGGCCCAGCGCCTGGCCGACCAGCTGCCCCCGCGCAGCGCGCTGTACATCACCGCCGACCACGGCATGGTCGACATCCCGTTCGACGAGCAGCACCGCATCGACTTCGACGAGGACTGGGAGCTGCGCGCCGGGGTCGCCCTGCTGGGCGGTGAGGGCCGCGCCCGCCACGTGTACGCAGTGCCGGGCGCCGAGAACGACGTCCTGACCTGCTGGCGCGAGGTGCTCGGCGAGCAGTTCTGGGTGGCCTCGCGGGACGAGGCGGTCGCGGCGGGCTGGTTCGGGCCGCATGTCGACGAACGCGTGTACCCGCGCATCGGCGACGTGGTCGCCGCCGCACACGACGACGTACTGCTCATCGCCTCCGAGCGGGAGCCGAAGGAGTCGGCGATGGTCGGTAACCACGGTTCGATGACCCCTGCCGAGCAGCTGGTGCCGCTGCTCGAAGTACGCTCCTGAAGAACCCTCCGCCGACCCGCAGTCCCCGCCGTCCTCACCGAAAGGCGCTCATCTCCCCATGCCCGAGCTGGTGTTCTTCTCCGGAACGATGGACTGCGGGAAGTCGACCCTGGCTCTCCAGATCGAGCACAACCGCTCCGCGCGCGGTCTCGCGGGCATGATCTTCACCCGCGACGACCGGGCCGGCGAGGGCAAGCTGTCCTCCCGTCTGGGCCTGGTCACGGACGCGGTGGAGGTCGAGGACGGCCAGGACCTGTACGCGTACCTGGTCGAGCACCTCTCGCAGGGCGGCCGCGCGGACTATGTGATCGCGGACGAGGCGCAGTTCCTGGCCCCGGAGCAGATCGACCAGCTCGCGCGCGTGGTCGACGACCTCGGCCTCGACGTGTACGCCTTCGGCATCACCACCGACTTCCGCTCCAAGCTGTTCCCCGGCTCCCAGCGGCTGGTGGAGCTCGCCGACCGGGTGGAGGTGCTCCAGGTCGAGGCGCTGTGCTGGTGCGGCGCCCGGGCCACCCACAACGCCCGCACCGTGGGCGGTGTCATGGTGGTCGAGGGCGCTCAGGTGGTCGTCGGCGACGTCACCCGGTCAGCGGACGAGATCGGTTACGAGGTGCTGTGCCGTCGGCACCACCGCCGCCGTATGACGTCGGCGACGGCACACGCGGCGGCCCTGTCCCCGGACGTCCTGCCCGTCTCCTCCCCCTGAACGGTGGCCGTACGGGCTCAGCTCGGATCCTGGACCACCGCGAACAGCCCGCCCTCGGGATCCGTCACCGTCGCGACCCGGCCGTGCGCGCTGTCGCGGGCCGGTCTCAGCACCTGGCCGCCCAGCTCGGCGACGCGCCGCAGGGTCTGGTCCGCGTCGTCGACCTGGAAGTGCGTCAGCCAGTGCGAGCCCCGGTCCCGGGGCAGTGAGTGGCCGACGCCGTGGACACCGGCGACCGGGCGGCCCTCCAGACGCAGGGTCACGTAGTCGAAGTCGGCGGAGACCACCGGCTCCTCCTCGTAACCGAACAGCGTCTTGTAGAACTTGGTGACACTGACGGTCTCGAAGGTCAGCAGTTCGTTCCAGGCGGGCGTGCCGTGGACGCCGCCGACGGACGTGCCGGAATGCGGGACACCCTGGAAGACGCCGAACACGGCCCCCGAGGTGTCGGAGCCGATCACGAGTCGTCCGGTGTCGGGCGCCTCCAGGGGGCCCACGCCCACGGTGCCGCCGCACAGCCGTGCCATCTCGGCCGTCTGGTCCACGTCGTCCGAGGCGAAGTACGGCGTCCAGGCGATGGGCAGGTCGAGGTCCGGCGCCAGTTGGCCGATGCCGCCCACGCGGTGCCCGCCGAGCAGCGCCCGGACGTACGGTCCGAGCTGCTGGGGGCCCTGCTCGAACTCCCAGCCGAACAGCTCTCCGTAGAACTCCTGTGCCACGGCCAGTTCGTGCACCAGAAGACTCACCCAGCAGGGCGTGCCGGGCGCGCGTCGACGGTCCGTGCCGCCGTCCGTGCCGGCCGACCCCCGTGCCTCGGTCATCGTCACTCTCTCCCCGGCCCCTCGCGGTGGCCGTGTCGCTTCCGCTTACCGCACCCGCGTCCCGCGGGCGCGTGCACGCCCCGTGCCGATGCCGGCACCCTGGAGGCCCCCCGTGGCCCGGCCGCGCCGCCGTCGGGCGTGACCGTTGGATGTACAGCATGTGCCCGATCCCGTACGCCTGGTGATCGAGCCTGTCCGGCGGAGCAGAGTAGTCGGACCTGGACGACGCGGCCACCCCTGACGTATGGATGGACGCCATGAAAGCCATCATCACCGCAACGGAACTCGCGCACGACTTGACCGGGGAGAACCCGCCCGTGCTGCTCGACATCCGCTGGCAGCTCAGCATGGCCCGGGCGGCCGGCGCCCCGGCCTTCGACGGACGGGCCGAGTACGCGGCCGGGCACATCCCCGGCGCCGTCTTCGTCGACCTGGACGAGGAACTGGCCTCGGCACCCGGGGAACGCGGCCGGCATCCGCTGCCGGACACGGCGGAGTTCGGCGCCGCGATGCGCCGGGCGGGCGTGTCGTCGGGCCGGCCGGTGGTCGTCTACGACGGCGGGCAGGGCTGGGCCGCCGCCCGCGCGTGGTGGCTGCTGCGCTGGACGGGTCACCCGGACGTGCGAGTCCTCGACGGCGGGTTGCCGGCCTGGGAGGGCCCCCTGTCGAGGGACGTACCCGCCCCGGCCCAGGGTGACTTCGAGCCGGCGCCCGGCGCCGTGGGCCTCCTCGACGCGGACGCCGCCGCCGCGCTGGCCGGCTCCGGGGTGCTGCTCGACGCGCGCGCGGCGGAGCGCTACCGGGGCGATGTGGAGCCCATCGACCGGGTCGGCGGTCACATCCCGGGCGCGGTGTCCGCGCCGACGACCGAGAACGTGACGGCGGACGGTACGTTCCTGGCCGCCGGCGAACTGCGGGCCCGTTTCGAGAAACTCGGCGCGTCCGAGGACGCCGAGGTCGGCGTCTACTGCGGCTCGGGTGTCTCCGCGGCCCACGAGGTGCTGGCCCTCGCGGTCGCGGGCATCCCGGCGGCGCTGTACGTGGGGTCCTGGTCGGAGTGGTCCGCGGATCCGTCCCGGCCGGTGGCGACGGGGCCGGACCCCCGCTGACGGCAGGCGGAGGGGGCTCCCTGCTCGGGAACCCCCTCCGCTCACGGTCGTCCTACGGGCCCGCTACTCCTGCTTCTTGCGCCGCGTGCCGAACACGATCTCGTCCCAGCTGGGCACGGCGGCCCGGCGGCCGGGGCGGACCCCGTCGGCCTCGGCCTGGCGGTCCGTGGCCCCGATCAGGCGGTCGCGGTGGCTGGCGACCGAACGCGGCATGAGGACGTCGGCGTAGGCGGAACCGGCCGAGGCCGCCGGGGCAGGGGGTTCCTCCTCCTCCGGTTCGGTGGCCGGAGGCTCCTCGGGAGTCTCCGACGGCCGCTCCGGGACCACCAGATCGCCACGGAAGCTGGGCACCGCCTCCAGCAGGCTGGTCAGCGAGTCACGCTCGCCCGTGCTCTCCTCGGCCGGTTCGGACGCCTGCGACGGCAGGCTCGGCCGCTCCCGGTCCAGGGTGCGGTCGAGTGGGCGGTCGCGCGGCAGCCGGGCGATGCGCGGGACGAACGGGAAGCTCGGCTCGGGTGCGCCGAGGTCGTCGGACTCCCCGATCAGGGAGCGCGCCTCGTCGTCGACGGCCTGGACGAGCCGCCGGGGCGGGTCGTACGTCCAGCTCGCCGAGTGCGGCTCGCCCGCGACCCGGTAGACCAGCAGGACTTCCCAGGTGCCGTCGTCGCGGCGCCAGGAGTCCCACTGGACGGTGTCCTTCTCGGCGCCGCGCAGCAGCAGTCGCTCCTGGACGGTTTCACCGAGCAGCGGGCCGGAGTTCTCGCCGGGCCGGCGGACCGGGGTCTTGCGGGCCCGCTCGGCCATGAAGGCGCGTTCGGCCAGTACCGGACCCTCGAAGCGCCGCACCCGGTCGACGGGGATGCCGGCGAGCTGCGCGACCTCTTCCGCGGTCGCGCCCGCACGTATCCGCGCCTGGATGTCTCGGGGGCGGAGATGGCTCTCCACCTCGATCTCGATCTGACCGAGACGGGGCCGGTCGCCGCGTACGGCGGCGCGTAGCCGTTCGTCGATCGGAAGGGTGTACTCCGTTGAGTCGGCAGCCTTCAGCACCAGCCGTGTGCCGTCATTCGAGACGGCCACGACACGCAGTTCGGGCATGGGGACCTCCCGGGTGGTGCCTGCCGACGTCACGTGCGTCGCTGCTTCCGCTAGTCGAGTGTGGCCTGCCCGGGTGCAGCCTGCCACAACCTTGCCGAGTTGCCCGGCGTGTCGGGCACGGGCCCTGGATCGCCGTTATGGCACGGTTACCTATTCGCAACGCTAAGTGACCAACTCCGTCACCCTGTGCAACTAGCCCCCCTCCCGGCGGTCCTGCCAGGCCCCGGACATCCTGGCGGGAGACCGGTACCCAGGGCTCGCAACAGTACTCCATTTGGACCATGTGCGTGGATGGGCGCGCCGTCCAACTTCTGGCAAGGGCCGCCGCTCAGCCGTCCGCAAGCGGTTTTCGCGATCTTGTTCGTGGCGTACTTCACGCGATCCCCGGAAGCGGAACCAAGGGTTTCGCCTCGGCTACGCCCCCAACACCCTCCGCAGGTAGTCGTTCTGGAAGCGGCGGTCCGGGTCCAGCCGGTCCCGCAGCGCCGTGAACTCGCCGAAGCGCGGGTAGACCTCGGCGAAGTACGCGGCGTCCCGGGTGTGCACCTTGCCCCAGTGCGGCCGTCCCTCGTGCGCGGTGAAGATGCGCTCGGCGGCGGTGAAGTACGCCTGATAGGGGGTGCCCTTGAACATATGGACGGCGACGTAGGCGCTGTCCCTGCCGGAGGCGGTGGACAGGGTGATGTCGTCGGCCGGGGCGGTGCGCACCTCGACCGGGAAGCTGATCCGGAGGTTCGAACGGTCGACCATCGACTTGAGTTCGCGCAGCGTGTCCGCCAGCGCCTCGCGCGGGACGGCGTACTCCATCTCCACGAACCGCACCCGGCGTGGCGAGGTGAAGACCTTGTACGGGATGTCGGTGTACGTCCGCGCGGACAGCGCCCGGCTGGAGATCTGCGCGATGGCCGGGATGGTCGCGGGCACCGCCCGGCCCACCCAGTTGGCCACCTGGAACACGCCGTTGGAGAGGAACTCGTCCTCGAACCAGCCGGCCGGCTGCCCGATCGGCTTCTCCGGTCCGGCGCTGCGGTTGTTCCGCTTGGTGTTGGTGTTGCCGGTGTGCGGGAACCAGTAGAACTCGAAGTGCTCGTTCTCCGCCCACAGTTGGTCGAACTCGGCCAGGACCCGGTCGAAGGCCATCGGTTCCTCGCGGGCCGAGAGCAGGAAGACGGGCTCCACGGCGAAGGTGATCGCGGTGACGACACCCAGGGCGCCCAGGCCGATCCGGGCCGCCGCGAAGACCTCGGGATTCTCCTTCTCCGAGCAGGTGAGCACCGAACCGTCGGCCGTGACCAGCTCAAGGCCCTTGATCTGGGCGGCGATCGAGGCCGACTCGCGGCCGGTGCCGTGGGTGCCGGTGCTGGTGGCCCCGGAGACCGTCTGCTCCATGATGTCGCCCATGTTGGTCAGCGACAGGCCCTCGCGGGCCAGGGCCACGTTGAGTCTCTTGAGCGGGGTCCCCGCCTCCACCGTGACGGTCATGGCCTCGCGGTCGATGCCGCGTATGCCGGTCAACAGTTGAGGGCGTATCAACACACCGTCGGTGGCCGCGATGGCGGTGAAGGAGTGCCCGGATCCGACCGCCTTCACCTTCAGGCCGTCCTCGGCGGCCCGCCGCACGGCCGCGGCCAGCTCCTCCACGGAGGCCGGTGTCACCTCCCGCGCGGGACGGGCGGCGACGTTGCCTCCCCAGTTACGCCAGGTGCCGTTCTTCCCGCTCGCTGTGGTGCTCAAGGGTGCCTCCCCGACCCGGAGCCGGCCTGCTGAGCCGGCGGTACCCGAGGAAACCGACCGCGACCGCGACGGCCCCGGACACGGCCGGAACCCCGTACCCGGCGTGCGCGCCGGCTGCGTCGATCACCCAGCCGGCCGCGGAGGAGCCGAGCGCGACGCCGACCGCCAGGCCGGTGCTCACCCAGGTCATTCCCTCGGTGAGCTGCGCGCGAGGTACGTGCTCTTCGATGAGGGACATCGTCGTGATCATCGTCGGCGCGATGGACAGTCCCGCAACGAACAGCGCCACGGCCAGAAGCGACAAGTTTCCGACCAGTAGGAGGGGGATCATACTCACGGCCATCGCGCATATGCCCAGCAGCCACCGGCGTTCCGGCGGTCCCGGGAAGCGCAGCAGCCCGAACACCACCCCGGCCGCGCAGGAGCCCGCCGCGTACAGCGCCAGGACCACGCTCGCGGCGCCCTTGTGGCCGCGCTCGTCGGCGAAGGCGACGGTGACCACGTCGACCGCGCCGAAGATCGCCCCGGTGGCGACGAAGGTGGCCACCAGTACCCGCAGGCCCGGGGAGCGCAGGGCCGAACCGCCGGCGTTGTGCTCGCGCGGGTGCGGCTCGGGCTCGGTGGCGCGCTGGGCGGTCAGCCAGAAGACGCCGACGGCCAGGAAGCAGGCGGCCAGCAGCGGGCCCGCCTCCGGGAACCAGGCCGTGGACAGGCCGATGGAGATGATCGGCCCGAAGATGAAGCAGACCTCGTCCACCACGGACTCGAACGAGTAGGCGGTGTGCAGCTGCGGAGTGCCCCGGTACAGCGCCGCCCAGCGGGCCCGGATCATCGCGCCCAGGCTCGGTACGGAGCCGATCCCGGCGGCGCAGACGAACAGCACCCAGTCCGGCCACTCCAGGTGCGCGGCGAGCAGCAGCCCGGCCGCCGCGGCCAGCGCCACCAGGGTCGCCGGGCGCAGCACCCGGCGCTGGCCGTGCCGGTCGACCAGCCGGGATATCTGCGGCCCGATCGCGGCGGCGGACAGGGCGATGGTGGCCGACAGCGCGCCCGCGAGCCCGTACCGCCCGTTGAGCTGGGAGACCATCGTGACCACGCCGATGCCCATCATCGACAGCGGCATCCGGCCGAGGAAGCCCGCGGCGGAGAAGCCCTTGGTGCCGGGGGCGGCGAACAGGGCGCGGTAGGGGCTGGGCACGGGGGTCTCCGGTCTTCGGGCGTAAGGCGCGAACGCAGCCGATACAGCTTACGAGTTAGGTGACCCTAATGCACCTGGGAATCCGGCTGGGAAAGGCCGCCGAAAACCGGCTGAAAACCGGCCCGAGCCAGACTCTTCACCCCACTGTTTCCGGGCGGTCAGTGCCGGGTGGCAGGATCGAGCCATGCCAGACGCGCTCGATGCCACCCCCTACGACGCCCTGCTCCTGCTCTCGTTCGGCGGCCCGGAGGGCCCGGACGACGTGGTCCCCTTCCTGGAGAACGTGACCCGCGGGCGAGGCATCCCCAAGGAACGCCTCAAGGAAGTCGGGCAGCACTACTTCCTGTTCGGCGGGGTCAGCCCCATCAACGACCAGAATCGCGCCCTGCTGGACGCCCTGCGCAAGGACTTCGCCGGGCACGGCCTGGACCTGCCGATCTACTGGGGCAACCGCAACTGGGCCCCGTACCTGACGGACACCCTGCGCGAGATGGTCGCCGACGGCCGCCGCCGCGTCCTGGTGCTCGCCACCAGCGCCTACGCCTCCTACTCGGGCTGCCGCCAGTACCGCGAGAACCTCGCCGACTCGCTGGCGGCCCTGGAGGCCGAGGGCCTGGACCTGCCGAGGGTCGACAAGCTGCGGCACTACTTCAACCACCCCGGCTTCCTCCAGCCCATGATCGACGGGGTGCTCGAATCGCTCGCCGACCTCCCCGCGGACGTCCGGGCCGGCGCCCACCTCGCCTTCACCACCCACTCCATCCCGACCGCCGCCGCCGACACCTCCGGCCCGGTCGAGGCCCACGGCGAGGGCGGCGCCTACGTCGAGCAGCACCTGGACGTCGCCCAGCTGATCGCCGACGCCGTCCGCGAGCGCACCGGCGTGGACCACCCCTGGCGGCTCGTCTACCAGTCCCGCTCCGGCGCCCCGCACATCCCGTGGCTGGAGCCCGACATCTGCGACCACCTCCAGGAGCTGCACGGCCCCGGGGTCCCGGCCGTCGTCATGGTCCCCATCGGCTTCGTCTCCGACCACATGGAGGTCCTCTACGACCTCGACACGGAGGCCACGGCCAAGGCCGAGGAACTGGGCCTGCCGGTGCGCCGCTCGGCCACCGTCGGCGCCGACCCGCGGTTCGCCGCCGCCGTGCGCGAACTGATCCTGGAGCGTGCCGTAGTCGAGCGCGGCCAGGACGTCGTGCCGTGCGCCCTCGGCGCCCTCGGGGCGAGCCACGACGTCTGCCCGGTCGGCTGCTGCCCCGCCCGCGCCCCCCGTCCCGCCGCCGCGGGCGCCGACAGCCCCTACGCGTGAGGAGCCCCGTGACCGACACCCTGCACACGGACCTGCTCAAACTGGCCCAGGAGGCCGCCCGCCGGGCCGGGGAGCTGCTGCGGGACGGCCGCCCGGCCGATCTCGCGGTCGCCGCGACCAAGTCCAGCCCGATCGACGTCGTCACCGAGATGGACATCGCGGCCGAGAAGCTGATCACCGACCTGATCTCGGCCCACCGCCCCGACGACGGCTTCCTCGGCGAGGAGGGCGCCGCCACCGAGGGCACGAGCGGCGTCCGCTGGGTGATCGACCCGCTCGACGGCACGGTCAACTACCTCTACGGGCTGCCCACCTGGGCGGTCTCCATCGCCGCCGAGCAGGACGGCGAGACCGTGGCCGGGGTCGTCGCCGCACCGATGCGCGGCGAGACGTACCACGCGGTACGCGGCGCGGGCGCCTGGGTCACCGGAGCGCGGAACGGAGAGCGTCCGCTGGCCTGCCGCCCCGCGCCGCCCCTGGACCAGGCGCTGGTCTCCACCGGCTTCAACTACGTCTCCGAGGTCCGCGCCCACCAGGCCGAGGTCGCCGCGCAGCTGATCCCGCTGCTGCGGGACATCCGGCGCAGCGGCTCGGCCGCGGTCGACCTGTGCGACGTGGCCGGCGGCCGGCTGGACGGGTACTACGAGCGCGGACTCAACGCCTGGGACGTGGCCGCGGGTGACCTGATCGCCCGGGAGGCGGGCGCCCTGACCGGCGGACGGCCCGGAGAGCGTCCGTCACGCGACCTGACGGTCGCGGGGACCCCGGGGGTCTTCGAGCCCCTCCAGCGGCTGCTGGAGGACTTCGGGGCCTGGCACGACTGACCCGACCCCGCGGGCAGCGAACACACGGGACCCCCGGCGCTGGATTCGCCGGGGGTCCCGCTGTGTGCTTCAGGCCCTCAGACGCTGGGCGCGCCGACCTCCACACCGTGTTCGGCGGCGAGGCGGCGCAGGTCGTCGAGCTCTGCCTGCTCCACCTCGGCGAGGAAGTCGTCGCCCTCGTCACGAGCCCGCGTCAGGTCGGACTCGGTCGCCCTTATGCGCTGCAGAAGTCCTGCGGTGAAAGCGTCCATGCTGCGCCCCCTCGTCCTGGGTCGTGGGTCGGTGGCACGGGGGTGTGCCGATTGGGAAGGGGCGATCACGTCTCCTGTAGGTGCCCAGCGCTACCCAGGCTGGGCGGCGACGGTGCCGGACACCCACGCCCGCTCTGCGATAAGCGGATCGCGGAGTACCGCATGGTGCTGCGGCACATGCAGAGCGTGATCGCGGGGTGTAAAGCCGTCTTCCCCCCGCTCCCCTCCGCGGAAACCTCAACCGGATGAGAAAATCTCGCATTCCCCTCCCGGGTACGCGGCCCTCCCGTTCCACCGCTGTCTTACAGCCGACTTATGGCGGAAAAGGGCAGGATGGAGGTCTCACACCCCACGAAGACCCTGCCCGCGCGCGCTTCGGCGCGCTACGCGGGTGGACAGAGGAAGGACAAGCGACGTGCGCGTACTCGTCGTCGAGGACGAGCAACTGCTCGCCGATGCGGTGGCCACCGGACTGCGCCGGGAGGCCATGGCCGTCGACGTCGTGTACGACGGTGCGGCCGCCCTGGAACGCATCGGCGTCAACGACTACGACGTGGTCGTCCTCGACCGCGACCTCCCGCTGGTGCACGGCGACGACGTCTGCCGCAAGATCGTCGAACTCGGCATGCCCACGCGCGTGCTGATGCTCACCGCCTCCGGCGACGTCAGCGACCGCGTCGAGGGGCTGGAGATCGGCGCCGACGACTACCTGCCCAAGCCGTTCGCGTTCAGCGAGCTCATCGCGCGCGTGCGGGCCCTCGGCCGGCGCACCAGCGTGCCGCTGCCGCCGGTCCTGGAGCGGTCCGGCATCAAACTCGACCCCAACCGCCGCGAGGTCTTCCGCGACGGCAAGGAGGTGCAGCTCGCGCCGAAGGAGTTCGCCGTCCTGGAGGTCCTGATGCGCAGCGAGGGCGCGGTCGTCTCCGCCGAGCAGCTGCTGGAGAAGGCCTGGGACGAGAACACGGACCCGTTCACCAACGTGGTGCGCGTGACCGTGATGACGCTGCGCCGCAAGCTCGGAGAGCCGCCCGTCATCGTCACCGTCCCCGGCTCCGGCTACCGGATCTGACGGCCGTGGCCGCCACCCCCGCGCCTCCCCAGGCGCCACCGAAGCCCACCTGGGACCCCAGAAGGCCCGAGCCGCCGTTCCCCTGGCTGCGCCCGACCATCCGGATACGCCTGACGCTGCTCTACGGCGGCATGTTCCTGATCGCGGGCATCCTGCTGCTGTCGATCATCTATCTGCTGGCCGCGCAGGCGATCAACACCGGCAACCAGCCGCTGTTCAAGATCGTGAGCGGTACGGCGATCAAGGTCTCCAGCGAGGACTGCCCGGCGATCAACACGCAGACCCTGCCGCTGTCGGAGTTCAACGACGCGATCAGCCACTGCGTCGACCAGCAGCGCCAGGTCGCCCTAGACAACCTGCTCAGCCGTTCGCTGCTGGCCCTGCTGGGCCTCGCCGTGATCGCCTTCGCGTTCGGCTACGCGATGGCCGGCCGGGTGCTTTCGCCGCTCGGCCGGATCACCCGCACCGCGCGCGCGGTGGCCGGCTCGGACCTCTCCCGCCGGATCGAGCTGGACGGCCCGGACGACGAGCTGAAGGAGCTCGCGGACACCTTCGACGACATGCTGGAGCGGCTGCAGCGGGCGTTCACGGCCCAGCAGCGGTTCGTCGGCAACGCCTCGCACGAGCTGCGCACGCCCCTGGCGATCAACCGCACGCTCCTGGAGGTCCATCTGTCGGACCCGAACGCGCCCGTGGAGCTGCAGCAGCTCGGCAAGACGCTGCTGGCCACCAACGAGCGCAGCGAGCAGCTCGTGGAGGGCCTGCTGCTGCTCGCCCGCAGCGACAACCAGATCATCGAGCGCAAGCCGGTCGACCTGGCCGAGGTCGCCTCGCAGGCCGTCGACCAGGTGCACGCCGAGGCGGAGGCCAAGGGCGTCGAGATCCGGGGCGAGCGCAAACCGGCGGTCGTCCAGGGCAACGGCGTCCTGCTGGAGCGGATCGCGCTGAACCTGGTGCAGAACGCGGTGCGGTACAACGTCGCCGAGGACGGCTGGGTCGAGGTGACGACCGAGGTCCAGCACGGACAGGCGGTGCTGGTCGTCTCCAACACCGGTCCGGTGGTCCCGGCGTACGAGATCGACAACCTTTTCGAGCCCTTCAGACGGCTGCGTACGGAGCGCACGGGCAGCGACAAGGGTGTGGGCCTCGGCCTGTCGATCGCCCGGTCCGTGGCTCGCGCCCACGGCGGCCACATCTCGGCCCGGCCGAGGGAGGGAGGCGGTCTCGTGATGCGGGTCTCGCTGCCGATCTGACCGTGCCGTGACACACGCGGTGATGTTCGCTTTGCGCGGAATTTTCCGACGGTCCGACAAGGTTCATCGTGTGTGATCGATCACATGGGCGCTTTTCCGGCCATCTACTCTCCGTGATCATGATCCTTGGTGGAAAGCCGGGAAAATCCGGGTTTTCAGGTGTCGTGATCACGGGAAGTACACGGTGAGACGCCTTTGAGGTGCGGCATCCGGACCGTGTACGGTCCCCATCGCCATCCCAGCCGATCACTCTTGAGGGGTCCGGTTGGGTGTCGATTGAGTAACAGACCTTGATGTGAGGCAAAATCTCCGCCTCGGGTCGGGCACAAGTCCGGCCTCTCACGCGTTACGTGCGCTGGAGACACCGCAGACACCCAGAGGGGGAGAGCGACATGGCAACCGACTACGACACCCCACGCAAGACCGACGACGACGTCGATTCGGACAGCCTTGAAGAGCTGAAGGCCCGGCGCAACGACAAGTCCGCTTCGGCCGTCGACGTCGACGAGTTCGAGGCCGCGGAGGGCCTGGAGCTGCCCGGCGCCGACCTCTCGAACGAGGAGTTGGCCGTCCGGGTCCTGCCCAAGCAGCAGGACGAGTTCACATGCATGAGCTGCTTCCTGGTGCACCACCGCAGCCAGCTGGCCCGCGAGAAGAACGGTCAGCCGATCTGCCGCGACTGCGACTGAGGGCGGGTCGGCCGTGACTGGCTCGACCCCTCCTCGGAAGCGCCGCTTCCGCATGCCGGGAGCGGACCAGGGGCCGTCCGACGACGGCCCGTACGGCGCGCGTGACGACGAGCGGGGCTCACCCGGGACGGGAGCCTCGCTCGAACCGGCGGCCGCCCGGGGTGACCTCCCGGCGTCGGCCGGGCGGCCCGTGCCCGTCGCCGGGAGGCGGGCCATGGTGATCCGGGAGAGGGCCCGGGAAGGCCTCCGCAAGGGCCGCAGCCGCGCCAGGGCGGGTCTCTCGCACCTGGTCGACCGGATCATCGAGATCGCCCCGCGTATCCCCGTACGGGACCTTCCGACGCTGCGCAGGCAGTTCCCGGGCCTCGGGCCCGAACAGCTCGCCGACAAGCTCGTGGCGGGCGCGGCGAACGGCACCTCCACGGTCGGGGCCGGGATCGGCGCGGCGGCGATGCTGCCGGTGCCGCCCGCGATGCCCACCGAACTGGCCGCGGAGATCACCGGGGTCGCGGCGATCGAGCTGAAGCTCATCGCCGAACTCCACGAGGTCTACGGCGTACGTCCGCCGGGCAACCTCAGAGAGCGCAGCACCGCGTATCTGTCCTCCTGGTCGGAGGAGCGCGGGATCGACGTGACGAAGCCGTCGACGATCGACACGGCCCTCGGCGGCCAGATGAAGCGCAGACTGCGCCAGCAGATCATGAAGCGGATGGTCCGCGACCTGCCCAACCTGATGCCCTTCATGGTCGGCGCCGCCGTCGGCGCGGTCATGAACCGCCGTGACACCAGGAAGCTGGCCGAACGGATCCGGGCCGACCTGCGCAAGACACAGGTGCCGTGGGAGGCGCTGGACGAACTGCCACCGCTGGAGCCTCCGGCGCATCCGCTGCCGATGGGGGACATCACCGAGGAACCGAGCGGCTGACGGGAGCGCCCGCCGGCCACCCAGGGCCGCGGGGGCGCTACGCCGCGTCGCCCCGGGCGGCCTCGGTGCGGGCCGTCTCGATCGCGGCGGCCAGCTGTTCCGGGGTGCGGGTCGAGAGGTACAGGTAGGGCGTCGGGTCCTCGGGGTCGGTGACCTCGACGCGCAGGGCCGTGGGGATGTAGGCGCGCAGCAGGAGGAAGGCGCGGGTGTCGGCCTTGTAGGTGCGCCAGGCGCGGGCCTCCTCGGGGTCCAGCACCTCGCACTCGCCCAGGGCCGACACCGGGATCTTCGCCTCGCCCGCGATCAGCGAGTCACCCACGACGCGGATCCGGATCGAGCCGTACGAACTCGCCACGACCGCCGCCGCCGCCGTACCGCCGACCAGGCCGCCGAGCAGCGGAAGGGGGCCGAAGGGCAGCAGGATCAGCGCGAACGAGACCCCGACCAGGAAGCTGATCAGCCACCAGGAGCGGGGGGCGGTGAGGCGTTCGTCGTACGGGGTGGCGGAGAGCTGCATGGAGCCAAGCTTGGCACGGTGAACGGACACCCCCGACGCGCGGGTAAGGTCTGCGGCTGTGAGTGGTAGTTCCGCAGCTCTTCAGCCCCCGGCCGGCGCCGTGAAACCGGTTCGGCACCCCGACGCTCCCGCACCCGGCGAGCTCCTCGGTGCGCATTACGACCAGTGTTTCGGCTGTGGCGGCGAGCAGCCGCACGGACTGCGTCTGGCGGCCCGCGCGGGCGAGGGCGTCTCCCTCACCGCCGAGTTCGCCGTGCGGCCCGCCCACCAGGGCGCCCCCGGCCTCGCGCACGGCGGAGTGCTCGCCACCGCCCTGGACGAGACGCTCGGCTCCCTGAACTGGCTGCTGCGGACCATCGCCGTGACCGGGCGGCTGGAGACGGACTTCGTACGCCCCGTGCCGGTGGGGACCACGCTCCATCTGGAGGCCGAGGTCACCGCCGTCGCCGGGCGGAAGATCTACTCCACCGCCACCGGGCGCATCGGCGCCCCGGACGGCCCCGTCGCCGTCCGCGCCGACGCGCTCTTCATCGAGGTCGAGGTCGCGCACTTCGTCGACAACGGCCGTCAGGAAGAGATCCGGGCCGCCATGGGCGACCCCGACCAGATCCGGCGCGCCCGCGCCTTCGAGGTGAACCCGTGAGCCCCGCCGACCGCGACCCCGTACAGGTGCTGATCCGGCGCGTCGACCCCGACGTACCGCTGCCGTCGTACGCGCACCCCGGTGACGCGGGCGCCGACCTCCGCACCACCGAGAGCCGCGAACTCGCGCCCGGTGAGCGCGCCGTTCTGCCCACGGGAGTGTCCATCGCCCTCCCGGAGGGGTACGCGGCCTTCGTACACCCGCGATCCGGTCTCGCCGCCCGCTGCGGTGTCGCCCTCGTGAATGCCCCGGGGACGGTGGATGCCGGGTACCGTGGGGAGATCAAGGTGATCGTGGTGAATCTCGACCCGTACGAGACAGTGCGGTTCGAGCGCTTCGACCGGATTGCCCAACTGGTCGTCCAGCAGGTGGAGAAGGTCCGTTTCCAGGAGGTGGCGGAGCTTCCCGACTCGGCGCGGGCCGAAGGGGGCTTCGGATCCACCGGTGGCCATGCCGCTGTGGACGGCGAGAGCGGCACAAGCGGTCGGGCCGCCGAGGGCGGCCGGACGGGTGGGTATAGATACGCTTCGGTCGTATCCGACCGGGAAGGACAGTGACGTGTTCGGACGTCGCAAGAAGAAGGGTGCCGCCGAGGACGCGGCCGGCGAGGCCGAGCAGGTCGTCGACAGCGTCGACACCGAGGCGGACGAGGAAGAAGAGGTCGAGCGCGAGCGCGTCCGGCTGGAGCCGGAGCCGCGGCCCGACGGGCCCTGGGACAGCTCCGAGGTGCGTGACCCGGGGGAGGGCCGCGTGGACCTCGGCGGCCTGTTCGTGCCGGGCGTCGACGGCATGGAGCTCAGGGTCGAGGTCGCGGGCGACGCGATCGTCGCCGCGACGGTCGTGCTGCGCGACAGCGCCATCCAGCTCCAGGCCTTCGCCGCGCCCAAGCGCGAGGGCATCTGGGGCGAGGTACGCGAGGAGATCGGTACCGGCATCACCCAGCAGGGTGGCATCGTCGACGAGGTCGAGGGTCCGCTCGGCTGGGAGCTGCGCGCCCAGGTGCCGGTGCAGCTGCCGGACGGCACGGGCGGCTTCCAGGTCGTGCGGTTCGTGGGCGTGGACGGGCCCCGCTGGTTCCTGCGCGGTGTGATCTCGGGCCAGGGCGCGGTGCAGCCGCAGGCGGCCGGGCTGCTCGAGCAGATCTTCCGGGACACGGTCGTGGTCCGCGGGGAGGGCCCGATGGCGCCCCGTGACCCGATCGTCCTGAAGCTGCCGAACGACGCCCAGATGGTTCCCGAGGGCCTCCAGCAGGACGAGGCCGGCTCCCGCTTCGCCGGCGGCATGGGGCAGTTGCAGCGCGGACCGGAGATCACCGAGGTCCGCTAGACACACGCGTGGACACGTGAACAGACGCGGAGGGCCGCACCCGGCTTCGGGTGCGGCCCTCCGCGTGAGCTGTTGAACCACCGGGGGCCGGGCGGCGATACTGGCGGCCGTCCACGGGGGAGGCGACATGAGCCGAGTGGCCACCGAGACCATGGTGCGCGTCGAGAACGTCCACAAGTCCTACGGCCACGGAGCCGCCGCCGTGCACGCGCTGCGCGGTGTCTCCTTCGAGGTCCCGCGCGGTGAACTCGTCGCCCTCGAGGGGCGCTCGGGATCCGGCAAGACCACGCTTCTGAACATCGTCGGCGGGCTCGACACACCCGACCGGGGCGGGGTCGCCGTCGACGGGCAGGACCTGGCGGAGCTCGGCGAGAGCGGCCTCCTCGCCCTGCGCCGGGACCGGATCGGCTTCGTCTTCCAGTCCTTCGGGCTGATCCCGATCCTCACGGCCGCCGAGAACGTCGGCGTCCCGCTGCGGCTGCGCCGGGCCGACCCCCGCGAGCGCGAGGACCGCGTCGAACTCCTCCTGTCCCTGGTCGGCCTCGCCGGCCACGCGGCCCAGCGGCCCGGCGAGCTCTCCGGCGGCCAGCAGCAACGCGTCGCCATCGCCCGCGCCCTCGCCAACCGCCCCGCCCTCCTCATCGCCGACGAGCCCACCGGCCAGCTCGACGCCGAGACCGGTCACGCCGTGATGGAGCTGCTCAGGGCCGTCGTCCACAGCGAGCACGTCACGGCAATCGTCGCCACCCACGACGCGACCCTCCTCGACCTCGCCGACCGGGTCCTGGAACTGAACGACGGCCAGATCACCGAACACTGACGGGCTCGCCGGGGTGCGGTTCGGTCCGTCGGGGTGTCGGGGCTGACGCGGCCGAGACAGGGCGGCCTGGGACGGCGGGGGCTGCTGGGCCCGCCCTGCGGTGCTGGCCTGCCGGAGGGGGCGCGGCTGGGGCGGTGGGGGTCTGCCGAGTCTGCCGGGATGGTGCGGCCGTCCCGTCGCGGGGTGCGGTGCGGTCCGCCGGGGGTGCCTGCTGGGTTCATCGGAGGGCACACCGGCCTGACTGCGTAGTGCCGCGCAGACCATCGGACAGCGCCGTTGGGGACGCCGGAGTGGGGCTGCCCCGTCGGTGGGGTTTGCCGGGGGCGTCGGGTCGCGGGACGTCGTGGCCCGTGCCATGGGACGGCGCCGTCGGGCACGCCGGAGTGGGGCTGCCCCGTCACCGTGCCCGGCGCAGTTCGCCCGCCGGAGGGGGCGCGGTGGGGCCCGCCGGGTGCCCGCCAGGCTGGCTGCCGGAAGGGGTGCGGCCACCCTGGCGGGGGACCTGCCGAGTCCCGGGGGGCATGGCAGGGGACGTGGTGCGGGCCGTCCGAAGTGCCTGCCGGGCGGGTGTCGGCGTGCGGGACGTCGTGGTGTGTGGGGCATCGGGTGGCGCCGCGAGGCACCCCGGAGGGGGTTCGGCCGACCACGGGGGCACGGTGTCGGTCCGGCCATCAGGGTTGTGTCAAAGATGTCTCCTGCGCCGTTCCTCGCCCCGTTCGCCGGGTTCGGTGGTCGTAGGGTCGTCGCTGCGTAGGCGGCAGTCACCGGGAAGACAATGGGGCCATGGCACGCGGCAAGCTTCGGATCTACCTCGGCGCGGCGCCGGGCGTGGGCAAGACGTACGCCATGCTGTCCGAGGCGCACCGCCGGATCGAGCGGGGTACCGACTGCGTGGTGGGCTATGTCGAGCACCACGACCGGCCGCGCACCGAGGTGATGCTGCACGGGCTCGAACAGGTGCCGCGCAGGGAGCTGGCGTACCGGGGCGGGCGCTTCACCGAGATGGACGTCGACGCGGTCCTCGCGCGCCGCCCCCAGGTCGCCCTGGTGGACGAACTGGCCCACAGCAACGTCCCCGGCTCCCGCAACGCCAAGCGCTGGCAGGACGTGGAGGAGCTGCTGGCCGCCGGGATCGACGTGGTCTCGACGGTCAACATCCAGCACCTGGAGTCGCTCGGCGACGTCGTGGAGTCCATCACGGGCGTACGGCAGCAGGAGACCGTGCCGGACGAGGTGGTCCGCCGGGCGCCCCAGATCGAGCTGGTCGACATGTCGCCCGAGGCGCTGCGCCGGCGCATGGCCCACGGCAACATCTACCAGCCGGACAAGGTCGACGCGGCCCTGTCCAACTACTTCCGCCCCGGCAACCTCACGGCCCTGCGCGAGCTGGCGCTGCTGTGGGTGGCCGACCGGGTCGACGAGTACCTGAAGCAGTACCGCAGCGAGCACCACGTATCGACGATCTGGGGCTCGCGGGAGCGGATCGTGGTCGGCCTGACCGGTGGCCCGGAGGGGCGGACGCTGATCCGGCGCGCCGCGCGGCTGGCCGAGAAGGGCGCCGGCGGCGAGGTACTCGCCGTCTACATAGCCCGCAGCGACGGACTGACCTCCGCCTCCCCCAAGGAGCTGGCCGTCCAGCGGGCCCTCGTCGAGGACCTCGGCGGCACCTTCCACCACGTCGTCGGCGACGACATACCCGCCGCCCTGCTGGACTTCGCGCGCGGCGTCAACGCCACCCAGATAGTGCTGGGCTCCTCGCGCCGCAAGGCCTGGCAGTACGTCTTCGGGCCCGGCGTCGGTGCCACGGTCGCCCGGGACTCCGGTCCCGACCTGGACGTGCACATCGTCACCCACGACGAGGTCGCCAAGGGCCGCGGACTCCCCGTCGCCCGCGGCGCCCGGCTCGGCCGGTCGCGGCTGGTGTCGGGCTGGCTGGCCGGCGTGGTCGGCCCGCCGGTCCTGGCGGTGCTGCTCAGCACCGTCCACCTGGGCCTCGCCAACGACATGCTGCTGTTCCTGACGGTGACGGTGGCCGCGGCCCTGCTCGGCGGCCTCCTGCCCGCCCTGGCCTCGGCCGCGGTGGGGTCCCTGCTGCTGAACTACTTCTACACACCGCCCCTGCACCGCTGGACGATCGCCGACCCGAAGAACATCGTCGCCATCGTGATCTTCGTAGCCGTGGGCGTGTCGGTGGCCTCCGTGGTCGACCTTGCGGCCCGGCGCACCCACCAGGCGGCCCGGCTGCGCGCCGAGTCGGAGATCCTGTCCTTCCTCGCGGGCAACGTGCTGCGCGGCGAGACCGGCCTGGAGGAGCTGCTGGAGCGGGTCCGGGAGACCTTCGCGATGGAGTCGGCGGCCCTGCTGGAGCGGGCGAGCGACGTCGACCCCTGGACATGTGCCGGCCGGGTCGGCGCCGGCCGGCCCGTGGAGCGGCCGGACGAGGCGGACGTGGACATGCCGGTCGGGGACCACATGGCACTCGCGCTGACCGGCCGCGTACTGCCCGCAGCGGACCGCCGGGTGCTGGCCGCCTTCGCCGCCCAGGCCGCCGTCGTACTGGACCGCAGACGTCTCAGGGAGCAGGCCGGCCAGGCCCGCGCGCTGGCCGAGGGCAACCGCATCCGTACGGCGCTGCTGGCCGCCGTCAGCCACGACCTGCGCACCCCGCTGGCCGGGATCAAGGCGGCCGTCTCCTCGCTGCGGTCCGACGACGTGGCGTGGTCCGAGGAGGACCGGGCGGAGCTCCTGGAGGGCATCGAGGAGGGCGCCGACCGGCTCGACCACCTGGTGGGCAACCTGCTCGACATGTCCCGTCTGCAGACCGGCACGGTCACCCCGCTCATCCGCGAGATCGACCTCGACGAGGTGGTCCCGATGGCGCTGGGCGGCGTGCCCGAGGGCAGCGCCGAGCTGGACGTCCCCGAGACCCTGCCCATGGTCGCCGTGGACCCCGGGCTGCTGGAGCGGGCGGTGGCCAACCTGGTGGAGAACGCCGCCAAGTACAGCCCGCCGGACCGGCCCGTCCTGGTCGCCGCCAGCGCCATCGCCGACCGGGTCGAGGTACGGGTGGTGGACCGCGGTCCGGGCGTCCCCGACGAGGCCAAGGACCGTATCTTCGAGCCCTTCCAGCGCTACGGCGACGCCCCGCGCGGCGCCGGGGTCGGCCTCGGCCTCGCGGTCGCGCGCGGCTTCGCCGAAGCCATGGGCGGCACCCTGAACGCCGAGGACACGCCCGGCGGCGGCCTCACCATGGTCCTCAGCCTCCGCGCGGCGGGATCGCTCACCGGCCTTCTCCCGGCAGGGGAAGGCACCGCAGAACCGGAAAGGCAGGCTTCATGACCCGGGTGCTTGTCGTCGACGACGAGCCGCAGATCACCCGCGCCCTCGTGATCAATCTCAGGGCGCGCAAGTACGAGGTCGACGCCGCCCCCGACGGCCGGACCGCCCTCGACCTCGCGGCCTCCCGCCACCCCGACGTGGTCGTCCTCGACCTGGGCCTGCCCGACATGGACGGCGTCGAGGTCATCAGGGGCCTGCGCGGCTGGACCCGGGTGCCGATCCTGGTGCTGTCCGCCCGGCACTCCTCCGACGAGAAGGTCGAGGCACTGGACGCGGGCGCCGACGACTACGTCACCAAGCCCTTCGGCATGGACGAGCTGCTCGCCCGGCTGCGGGCCGCCGTCCGCCGGGCCGAGCCGGTCGGGGCCGGTGAGGACGACGTGACCACGGTGGAGACCGCGCAGTTCACCGTCGACCTGGCCGCGAAGAAGGTCAACCGGGGCGGGAGGGACGTCCGCCTCACCCCCACCGAGTGGCACCTGCTGGAGGTGCTGGTCCGCAACACCGGCCGGCTGGTCGGGCAGAAGCAGCTGCTGCAGGAGGTGTGGGGGCCGTCGTACGGCACGGAGACCAACTACCTGCGCGTGTACATGGCCCAGCTGCGCAGAAAGCTGGAGGCGGACCCCTCGCACCCCAAGCACTTCATCACGGAGCCGGGAATGGGCTATCGGTTCGAGCTGTAGGGCCGGGGCTACGTCGGTGTCCGCGCGCCCCGGTACGCTTTCGGATATGACTGCTGTTCCTCGATCCGAAAAGCCGGCCGGCCGGTTCCGGCGCATGCTCGACCGGCTGTCCTCGTCCCAGGAGGACCTGGAGTCCGAGGAGCTCAGGGAGGATGCCGAGACCGCGGGGTGCATCCGGATCGGTGACTGCCACGACCGGCAGATCGTCACCGTAACTGGTACCTTGCGCACGGTCACCCTGCGGCCACGCGCCGGAGTCCCGGCCCTGGAGGCCGAACTGTTCGACGGCTCCGCCGCGCTGGACGTGGTGTGGCTGGGCAGGCGCTCCATCGTGGGGATAGAACCGGGGCGCAAGCTCATCGCATCGGGCCGGATCTCGATGAGCCGGGGCCGCCGGGTGCTGTTCAACCCGAAGTACGAACTGCGACCCCTCGGACGGGAGTAGCCGGTGACGTCACTCGACAAGCCGACCCATGACACTCAGGCGGACGACGCTCGGACGGATGAGGCGCGGGCGCATGACGCGCGGGCGGTGACCGAGGCCGCGCTGTTCGAGGCGTTCGGCGGTGTCCGGGGCATGGTCGAGACGGTCCTGCCCGGCCTCCTCTTCGTCACCATCTTCACGATCAACAAGGATCTGCACTGGTCGGCGATCGCCGCGCTGGCCGTGTCCCTGATCCTGGTCGTGGTCCGGCTGGCGATGAAGGACACCGTCAAGCACGCCTTCAGCGGCGTCTTCGGCGTCGCCTTCGGTGTGGTCTTCGCGATGTTCACCGGCAACGCCAAGGACTTCTACCTCCCCGGCATGCTGTACACGCTGGGCCTGGCCCTGGCGTACATCATCACGACCCTCGCCGGCGTGCCCCTGATCGGCCTGATCCTCGGCCCGGTCTTCAAGGAGAACCTCTCCTGGCGCACCCGCAACCCCGGCCGCAAGAAGGCCTATGCGAAGGCCAGCTGGGCCTGGGGCCTGATCCTGCTCGCCAAGTGCGCGATCCTCTTCCCGCTGTACTGGTGGGCCGACACGGCGCAGCTCGGCTGGGTGCTGGTGGCCCTGAAGATCCCGCCGTTCCTGCTGGCCGTGTGGCTCACATGGGTGTTCCTCGCGAAGGCCCCCGCGCCGATCGACGTGTTCGCGGAGATGGAGGCCGAGGAGAAGGCCGAGCAGGAGCGGAAGGCCGCCGCCGAGGCAGCGGGCGGCCGCCACCGCCGGGAGGCGTAGACAGCCGCTGTACGAGGATGGGGGCGCCCGGGATTTCCCGGGCGCCCCCATCCTCGTCACCCTCGAAGGTCAGCCGTCGTCCCGCCGCACCGACAGCAGGTCCTCCAACTGCTCCTCCCGGGCCTGCGCGGCCACGAACAGCAGCTCGTCGCCCGGCTCCAGGGAGTCCTCCTTGGAGGGGGTGAGGACCCGGGTGCCGCGGATGATGGTGACCAGGGAGGTGTCCTCGGGCCACTCCACGTCGCCGACCTGGGTGCCGGCCAGGGCAGACTCCTCCGGCAGGGTCAGCTCGACGAGGTTGGCGTCACCGTGGCTGAAGCGCAGCAGCCGGACCAGGTCGCCGACGCTCACCGCCTCCTCGACCAGGGCGGACATCAGACGCGGGGTGGAGACGGCCACGTCGACGCCCCAGGCCTCGTTGAACAGCCACTCGTTCTTGGGGTTGTTCACACGGGCCACGACGCGCGGAACGCCGTACTCCGTCTTCGCGAGCAGGGAGACGACCAGGTTGACCTTGTCGTCACCGGTCGCGGCGATGACCACGTTGCAGCGCTGCAGCGCCGCCTCGTCCAGGGACGTGATCTCGCAGGCGTCGGCCAGCAGCCACTCCGCCTGCGGCACCCGCTCCACCGAGATGGCGGTCGGGGCCTTGTCGATCAGCAGCACCTCGTGGCCGTTCTCCAGCAGTTCGCCCGCGATCGAGCGGCCGACCGCGCCGGCACCGGCAATGGCGACCCTCATCAGTGACCGCCCTCCTCTTCCGGGCCCCCGGCGAACGCCGCCTCGACCTTCTCGACGTCGTCCGTCCGCATCATCACGTGTACGAGGTCACCCTCCTGCAGCACCGCCTGGGAGGTGGGCAGGATGGCCTCGCCCAGGCGGGTCAGGAACGCCACCCGGACGCCCGTCTCCTCCTGCAGCTTGCTGATCTTGTGTCCGACCCACTTCGGCGAGGCGTGCACCTCGGCGAGCTGGACGCCCCCGGTGGGGTCGCGCCACAGCGGCTCCGCCCCGGAGGGCAGCAGGCGGCGCAGCATCTGGTCGGCCGTCCAGCGGACCGTGGCCACGGTGGGGATGCCCAGGCGCTGGTAGACCTCGGCACGGCGGGGGTCGTAGATACGGGCCGCCACGTTCTCCACGCCGAACATCTCGCGGGCCACCCGCGCGGAGATGATGTTGGAGTTGTCACCGCTGGAGACGGCGGCGAACGCGCCGGCCTCCTCGATGCCCGCCTCGCGCAGCGTGTCCTGGTCGAATCCGACGCCGGTGACCCGACGCCCCCCGAACCCCGGGCCGAGCCGGCGGAAGGCGGTGGGGTCCTGGTCGATCACGGCGACCGTGTGGCCCTGTTGCTCCAGGGTCTGGGCAAGAGCGGAGCCCACTCTCCCGCAGCCCATGATGACGATGTGCACGGTGCTACTCCGCACTCCTCGCTAGGCCGCTGACTTGCGTGAACGTCGTGCTCATATCCTTCTCTCGGGCTCGCCGGGCAACGGGTGGGGGACCGGCTGGGGTCCACCGGGCAACATCATGCCGGGGAATCGGGTGAGTGATCCCCCGCGGGTACCGATCGCGGCCCTCGGATGCCCGACTCAACGGTAACGTCAGGGACCGACAGTCGGCCGCTCGGCAAAAGACGCCCAAAGGAATGGCCAAGGTTGCGCTCAACGGCGCGTGATGCTGCGGACGCTCCACAGCGTCAGGATTCCGAGGCCGACAAGAGCGGCCACACCGCCGATCAGCTCTGCGGTCGCGGGCATTGAGCCTCCGGAGGGTCGGCGACAGACGGGGTTTGTCATATAGGCATGGTGGGCACCCGGACCACGGAATCCGCAGTTCCAACCGTCTGCGAGTTCACCCGTGAGGCATAAGCGGCACCGCGGGTGGGCGGCAGCCAGTTCGAAGGCCTACCATCCTCTGTCGTGTCCAAACTGACCGACGTGCCCAAACGGATCCTGATCGGGCGCGCACTGCGCAGTGACCGGCTGGGCGAGACGCTCCTGCCGAAGCGCATCGCACTTCCCGTCTTCGCCTCCGACCCGCTGTCCTCCGTGGCCTACGCCCCCGGTGAGGTGCTGCTGGTCCTGTCCATCGCGGGCGTGTCGGCGTACCACTTCAGCCCCTGGATCGCCGTCGCGGTCGTCGTGCTGATGTTCACCGTGGTCGCCTCCTACCGCCAGAATGTGCACGCCTACCCCAGCGGCGGCGGTGACTACGAGGTCGCGACCACCAACCTCGGCCCCAAGGCCGGCCTCACCGTCGCCAGCGCGCTGCTCGTCGACTACGTCCTCACCGTCGCCGTCTCCATCGCCTCCGGCATCGAGAACCTCGGCTCCGCCGTCCCCTTCGTCGTCGAGCACAAGGTGCTCTGCGCGGTCGCCGTGATCGTCCTGCTGACGCTGATGAACCTGCGCGGCGTGAAGGAGTCCGGCTCGCTCTTCGCGATTCCGACGTACGTCTTCGTCGCGGGCGTCTTCATCATGGTCGCCTGGGGCGCGTTCCGCGGCCTGGTCCTCGACGACACCATGCGGGCGCCCACCGCCGACTACCACATCAAGGCCGAGCACCAAGGACTGGCGGGCTTCGCCCTCGTCTTCCTGCTGCTGCGCGCCTTCTCCTCCGGCTGTGCCGCGCTCACCGGCGTCGAGGCCATCTCCAACGGCGTCCCCGCCTTCCGCAAGCCCAAGTCGAAGAACGCGGCCACCACGCTGGCGATGATGGGCCTGCTGGCGGTCACCATGTTCTGCGGCATCATCGCCCTGGCCATGGTCACCAAGGTCCGCATGGCCGAGAACCCGGCCACCGACCTCATCCACAACGGTGTCGCGCTCGGCTCCGACTATGTGCAGAACCCGGTGATCTCCCAGGTCGCCGAGGCCGTGTTCGGCAAGGGCAGCTTCCCGTTCATCGTGCTCGCGGCCGCCACCGCCCTGGTGCTGTTCCTGGCCGCCAACACCGCGTACAACGGCTTCCCCCTGCTCGGCTCGATCCTCGCCCAGGACCGCTACCTCCCGCGCCAGCTGCACACCCGAGGCGACCGCCTCGCCTTCTCCAACGGCATCGTGCTGCTCGCGGGCGCGGCGGCCCTGCTGGTCTTCATCTACGGCGCCGACTCCACCCGGCTGATCCAGCTGTACATCGTGGGCGTGTTCGTGTCCTTCACGCTCAGCCAGACCGGCATGGTCAAGCACTGGAACCGCCACCTGGCGGTCGAGAAGGACCAGGCCAAGCGCCGCCACATGGTGCGCTCCCGCGCGATCAACGCCTTCGGCGCCTTCTTCACCGGCCTGGTGCTGGTCGTCGTCCTCGTCACCAAGTTCACGCACGGCGCCTGGGTGGCGCTGCTGGGCATGTGCATCTTCTACGCCACGATGACCGCGATCCGTAAGCACTACGACCGCGTCGCCGAGGAGATCGCGGCCCCCGAGGGCCCGAGCGACGACAGCGTGCGGCCCTCCCGCGTCCACTCGGTCGTCCTGATCTCCAAGATCCACCGCCCCACCCTGCGCGCCCTGGCCTACGCCAAGCTGATGCGCTCGGACACCCTGGAGGCACTCACCGTCAACGTCGACCCGGCGGAGACGAAGCTGCTGCGGGAGGAGTGGGAGCGGCGCGGCATCGACGTACCGCTGAAGGTGCTCGACTCGCCCTACCGCGAGATCACGCGGCCGATCATCGAGTACGTGAAGGGCCTGCGCAAGGAGTCCCCGCGCGACGCGGTCTCGGTGATCATCCCGGAGTACGTGGTCGGCCACTGGTACGAGCACCTGCTGCACAACCAGAGCGCGCTGCGCCTGAAGGGCCGGCTGCTGTTCACACCGGGCGTGATGGTGACCTCGGTGCCCTACCAGCTCATCTCCTCCGAGGCGGCGCGCAACCGCGCCCGCAGGCGGCAGGAGTGGAACGCGCCGGGTGCGGTGCGCCGCGGTCCGGCCGAGCAGCGGGCGAAGGAGCCCACCGGCAAGAACTGAGCGGTCCCGGTGGCAGGGCCGGGGGGTGCGGGCGAGCACGTAGACTGGTGGGCTGTTGTCGGGCCCCGAGCGGCCCGCACCCCGCAGCCCGCCTCACCCTCTCGATCTGGAGTCACCCCCACCATGCAGGCAGAACCGAAGAAGTCGCTGGTGGGGGAGGAGTACGAGGTCGAGATCGGCCCCGTCGCCCACGGCGGCCACTGCATCGCCCGTACGTCCGAGGGCCAGGTCCTGTTCGTCCGGCACGCGCTGCCCGGCGAGCGGGTGCTGGCCCGGGTGACGGAGGGCGAGGAGGGTGCCCGCTTCCTCCGCGCGGACGCGGTCGAGATCCTCGACGCCTCCAAGGACCGCATCGAGGCCCCCTGCCCCTACGCCGGGCCCGGCCGCTGCGGCGGCTGCGACTGGCAGCACGCCAAGCCGGGCGCCCAGCGCCGCCTCAAGGGCGAGGTGATCGCCGAGCAGCTGAAGCGGCTCGCCGGCCTCACGCCGGAGGAGGCCGGCTGGGACGGCACGGTGGTGCCGGCCGAGGGCGACAAGCTGCCCGCGGGCGAGGTGCCGCAGTGGCGGACTCGGGTGCAGTACGCGGTCGACGTGGACGGCAACGCCGGACTGCGCCGCCACCGCTCGCACGAGGTGGAGCCGATCGAGCACTGCATGATCGCCGCGCCCGGCGTCAGCGAACTCGGCATCGAGGACCGGGACTGGTCCGGCATGGCCTCCGTCGAGGCGATCGCGGCGACCGGATCCCAGGACCGCATGGTCATCCTGGAGCCGCGGCCCGGCGCCCGCCTGCCCCTCGTGGAGCTCGACCGGCCCGTCTCCGTCCTGCGCGTCGAGGAGAAGGACGGCGGCATCCACCGCGTCCACGGCCGCGCCTTCGTACGTGAGCGTGCCGACGACCGCACCTACCGCGTCGGCAGCGGCGGCTTCTGGCAGGTCCACCCGAAGGCCGCCGACACCCTGGTCAAGGCCGTCATGCAGGGCCTGCTGCCGCGCAAGGGCGAGATGGCCCTCGACCTCTACTGCGGCGTCGGCCTCTTCGCGGGCGCCCTCGCCGACCGCCTCGGCGAGCAGGGCGCGGTCCTCGGCATCGAGTCCGGCAAGCGCGCCGTCGAGGACGCCCGCCACAACCTCGCCGGCTTCCCCCGCGTCCGCATCGAACAGGGCAAGGTCGAGTCCGTCCTCCCGCGCACCGGCATCACCGAGGCCGACCTCGTCGTCCTCGACCCCCCGCGCGCCGGAGCCGGCCGCAAGACCGTGGCCCACCTGGCCTCACTGGGCCCCCGCCGAATCGCCTACGTGGCCTGCGACCCGGCCGCACTGGCACGGGACCTGGCGTACTTCCGGGAGGGCGGGTACCGGGTGCGGACGTTGCGGGCGTTCGATCTGTTTCCGATGACGCATCATGTGGAGTGCGTGGCGATTCTGGAGCCGGTCGGTAAGGGCGCCTGACCTGCGGTTTTATGCGCGCGGATTATGTGCGGTGTGGGCGTTACGGGCGATTTCCTGACGCGGAAATGGCGCTGGTGACGCCCGTTTGACCTGCGATTGGCGGGGCTGAGGTGTCGGTTCCTCGCGACTTGTCACGCGTCTCCAGCAGAGGTCGAACCGCCACGACATCGGCGAGACCGACCGGTGTACGCAGATCGTAGTGTTGGACAGTTGTGAGCCTCGGCGGACACCTGGCGTGGTGGGACGGCATACGGGGGTGCGGTGGTCGAAGACGAGGGTGCACGTCGGTTCTTCGTCAGTTATGCGGGAGCCGACCGGGCATGGGCCGAGTGGGTGGCGGGAGAACTGGAGGCCGCCGGCTACACCGTGGAGCTCGATTGCTGGGACTGGGGTGCGGGGGACAACTTCATCCTGAAGATGAACGCCGCCCTGGCGGAAGGACAGATGCTCGCTCTGTTCTCCACCGCCTACTTCGATCCCCTTCGTTACACGTTCGAGGAGTGGTCGGCTGTCCTGGCGGCCAGGGAGAAGCTGATCCCGCTACGGCTCGACCAAGCTGAGGCTCCGCCGCTGTTGCGCGCCTTGCTCGCCCCGTCCTTGGTCGGCCTGAACGAGGAAGAGGCACGGCGGGTTCTGCTCGACGCGGTGGCCGGGCCACGGCGCCCTGACGGCAAGCCCGCCTTCCCGGCCCTCGACGGCGATGTCCGGTCGTCGGCCACGAACGGCATGGGCCGACGGTTTCCCGCAAGCCTGCCCCATGTGTGGAACCTCCCCGGCCGGAACCCCGGCTTCACCGGGAGGGAAGAATTGTTGACGCATCTGCGTCAGGAGCTCACCACGGGTCCACCGGTGGCGGTGCGGGCCCTGCGCGGGCGCGGAGGCGTCGGCAAGACCCAGCTGACGATCGAGTACGCCCACCGCTTTGCCTCGGACTACGAGTTGGGCTGGTGGATCTCCGCCGAGGAAACCGCCCTCATTCCCGACCAGGTGGCCGCTCTCGCCGTGAGGACCGGTGTGGCCGGGCCGGACACGCCGGTGAGTGATGCATGCGAGGCGCTGGCGGCGGAGCTGCGCACCCGGGGGCACTGGCTGTTGGTCCTCGACAACGCCGAGGACCCCACCGCTCTCTCCCCGTACCTGCCGGCGGCGCTGGCCAGGGCGACGACGACGTTCTCGTCGTGGACGTCGAAGGGCTGTCCGTCGCGCCGCTCGGAGAGGTAGAGGTCGCCGTAGATCTTGCCGCGGACGCTGATGGCGACCCCGAGCAGACTGTGCAGGCGCGGGTGGCCGGGCGGGAACCCGGCGGAGGACGGATGGGCGGGGATGTCGTGGATCCGCAGGGGCTCGGGGTGGCGGATCAGGTGCCCCAGGACCCCCAGGCCCAGAGGCAGGCCGGTCTCGCCCAGATCGGCGCGTTCCTGTTCGGACAGCCCGGCGGCGATGAACTGCTCCAGGCGCTCTCCGGACTCGTCGAGTACGCCCAGTGCCCCGTAGCGGGCGCCGACCAGGTCCATGGCGGTGGTCACGATGCGGCGCAGTACCGCCGGCAGCTCCACCTCCCGGCTGATGGCCACCACGGCCCCCAGCAGGCCCCGCAGCCGGCCCATGGCGGCCAGCAGCGCGTGCAACTGCTCATCGATCCGGCCCACCTCGGCCCGCAGGCGCAGGTGCAGGTCGGGCACGTACGGCGGCTGCCTCGGCGGTGTACCGTCCTCCCTTCCTGCCATCACGAGCGCCTCCTGACACCCCCCTGGTCCATCGCGACCATCGCGGGTACAGCAGAACAGGCGAAACAGTCATAACGTCAAAAATCATCATGGCATACCAGGATGATCCGGGCGGCTGCCCGGTCAAGGCGAGCCGGTCGCCCCCCGGAACGCCCCCAGGATCCGCTCGGCCGCCAGCGTCGCCGTCAGTGAGCCGTCCCTGACCGCCCGTTCCAGTCCGGGCGCGACCTCGCGCACCGCCGAATCGGCGTGCAGCCGGCCCAGGAGTTCGTCGCGGACCATCGCCCAGGTCCAGTCGACCTGCTGGTCGCGGCGCTTGGCGGTGAGCCGCCCGGTGGAGTCCAGCAGGGTGCGGTGCTGTTCGAGCCGCTCCCAGACCACGTCCAGGCCGGTGGACTCACGCGCGCTGCAGCTCAGCACGGGCGGCGTCCAGAAGGCGTCCTTGCCGTGCATCAGGCGCAGCGCGCCCGCCAGTTCACGGGCGGCGGCGCGGGCGTCGCGCTCGTGCGGGCCGTCCGCCTTGTTGACGGCGATCACGTCGGCCAGCTCCAGGACGCCCTTCTTGATGCCCTGGAGCTGATCGCCGGTGCGGGCCAGGGTCAGCAGGAGGAAGGAGTCGACCATGTTCGCGACGGCCGTCTCCGACTGGCCGACGCCGACGGTCTCCACCAGGATCACGTCGTAGCCCGCGGCCTCCATGACCACCATGGACTCACGGGTCGCCTTCGCCACGCCGCCCAGGGTGCCCGCGCTGGGGGAGGGGCGCACGAACGCCGCCGGGTCCACCGCCAGGCGCTCCATCCTGGTCTTGTCGCCCAGGATCGAGCCGCCGGTGCGCGTGGAGGACGGATCGACCGCGAGCACCGCGACCCGGTGGCCCAGGGAGGTCAGCAGCGTGCCGAAGGCGTCGATGAACGTCGACTTGCCCACGCCCGGCACCCCGCTGATGCCGATCCGCCGCGCCCGGCCGCCGTGCGGGAGCAGCTCGGTGAGCAACTCCTGCGCCAGCGTCCGGTGCTGCGGCCGGGTGGACTCGACGAGAGTGATCGCGCGGGCCACGATCGCCCGCTTCCCGTCGAGCACACCCTTCACATACGTGTCGAGATCGATCGCTGCCATGGGGCTCTACAGGTCGTGGCCGAGGTCGGCCGACAGCCGCTTCACCAGGTCGTACGCCGCGTCCGGGATCACCGTCCCGGGCGGGAACACGGCCGTGGCGCCCATCTCCAGCAGGGTCGGCACATCCTGCGGCGGGATCACCCCGCCGACCACGATCATGATGTCCTCCCGGCCCTCCTCGGCGAGCTGCTCGCGCAGCGCCGGTACGAGGGTGAGGTGACCGGCGGCCAGCGAGGACACCCCGACCACGTGCACGTCCGCCTCGACCGCCTGCCGGGCGACCTCGCCCGGGGTCTGGAACAGCGGGCCGACGTCCACGTCGAAGCCGAGGTCGGCGAAGGCGGTGGCGATCACCTTCTGGCCGCGGTCGTGACCGTCCTGGCCCATCTTGGCGACCAGGATGCGCGGCCGGCGTCCCTCGGCCTCGTCGAAGGCGTCCACCAGGGCACGGGTGCGGTCCACGTTCGGGGACTCCCCTGCTTCGTTGCGGTACACCCCGGAGATCGTACGGATCTGGCTCGCGTGCCGCCCGTACACCTTCTCCAGGGCGTCGGAGATCTCGCCGACGGTGGCCTTCGCGCGGGCCGCGTGCACCGCCAGCTCCAGCAGGTTGCCGTCGCCGTCGGCGGCCCGGGTCAGCGCGTCCAGCGCGTCCCGGCACACGGTCTCGTCCCGCTCCGCACGCAGCCGCCGCAGCTTCTCGATCTGCTGGGCGCGCACGGAGGAGTTGTCGACCTTGAGGACCTCGATCTGCTCGTCGCTGTCCACCCGGTACTTGTTGACGCCGATCATCGGCTGCCGGCCGGAGTCGATCCGGGCCTGCGTGCGGGCCGCCGCCTCCTCCACGCGCAGTTTCGGGATACCGGCGTCGATGGCCTGCGCCATACCGCCCGCCTGCTCGACCTCCTGGATGTGCTGCCAGGCCTTGCGGGCGAGGTCGTAGGTCAGCCTCTCCACGTACGCGCTGCCGCCCCACGGGTCGATGACCCGGGTGGTGCCGGACTCCTGCTGGATGAGCAGCTGGGTGTTGCGGGCGATGCGCGCCGAGAAGTCGGTGGGCAGCGCGAGGGCCTCGTCGAGGGCATTGGTGTGCAGCGACTGGGTGTGGCCCTGGGTCGCCGCCATCGCCTCCACGCAGGTGCGCGTGACGTTGTTGAACACGTCCTGCGCGGTCAGCGACCAGCCCGAGGTCTGCGAATGCGTGCGCAGGGACAGCGACTTGCTGTTCTTCGGCTCGAACTGGCTGACCAGCTTGGCCCACAGCAGGCGGGCCGCCCGCAGCTTGGCGATCTCCATGAAGAAGTTCATGCCGATCGCCCAGAAGAACGACAGCCGGGGCGCGAACGCGTCCACGTCCAGGCCCGCCTCCCGCCCGGCCCGGATGTACTCCACGCCGTCGGCGAGGGTGTACGCCAGCTCCAGGTCGGCCGTGGCACCGGCCTCCTGGATGTGGTAGCCGGAGATGGAGATGGAGTTGTAGCGGGGCATCCGCTGCGAGGTGTAGGCGAAGATGTCGGAGATGATCCGCATCGACGGCTTCGGCGGATAGATGTAGGTGTTGCGGACCATGAACTCCTTGAGGATGTCGTTCTGAATGGTCCCGGCCAGCTTCTCGGGCGGTACGCCCTGTTCCTCCGCGGCCACGATGTACAGCGCCAGGATCGGCAGCACCGCGCCGTTCATCGTCATCGACACGGTCATCTTGTCCAGCGGGATGCCGTCGAAGAGCTGCCGCATGTCGTAGATCGAGTCGATGGCCACGCCCGCCATGCCGACGTCGCCGGTCACGCGCGGGTGGTCGCTGTCGTACCCCCGGTGCGTGGGCAGGTCGAAGGCGACCGACAGGCCCTTCTGCCCGGCCGCCAGGTTGCGCCGGTAGAAGGCGTTGGACTCCTCCGCGGTGGAGAAGCCCGCGTACTGGCGGATCGTCCAGGGCTGGTTGACGTACATCGTCGGGTACGGGCCGCGCAGGTACGGCGCCATGCCCGGGAAGGTGCCGAGGAAGTCCAGGCCCTCAAGGTCACGTCCGGTGTACAGCGGCTTGACGCCGATGCCCTCCGGGGTCTCCCACAGCGGCTCTTCGCTCCCGGTCGCCCGCTTGACGGCCGTCCGCCATTCCTCGGCACCGCCGTCGACGGCCGGCGTCCCCAGCTCGATGCCGGAGAAGTCGGGGATTCCCATCAGGACACTCCCATGCGGTCGAGGGTCGCGGACAGCACGGCGACGGCGTCGCAGCCCGCGAAGACGTAACTGTCGACGCCCGCGTACTCGGCGGGGCGGCCCGCCAGGAACACGTGCCGGGCGCCGGATGCCTTCAGGAACTCGGCGGTCTGCTCGGCCTGCTCCTCGTACAGCGCGTCGCTGGAGCACAGCACGGCCTCGGTGGCACCGCTGTCCTCGAAGCGGCCCTCGGTGACCGGCTCGATGCCGCCCGCCTGGAAGAGGTTGGCGGCGAACGTCGAGCGCGCGGTGTACGCGGCGGCGGGTCCGAGCGTGGCGAGGAAGACCCGGGGGCGGGCGCCGGTCGCCGCGAGGTGGGCGTCGGAGCGGGCGCGCAGGGTCTCGTACGCCTCGTCGCGGCGCACGCGCGGCAGCCCGCCGGACGGCGGCTCGGGGGCGGGCTCGCGCACCACGGGCTTCTCGGCCAGCAGCGGGAACTCGCTGACCCCGGTGATGGGTTCGCGCCGCTTGGCGAGCTTCTTGGAGCGCTCCGCCCACGTCGTCGCCAGGTCCGTGCGGATACGGCCGGAGCGCAGGGCGGCCGCCGGGCCGCCGTCGCCCTCGATCGAGCGGAAGTACCGCCAGCTCGCCTCGGCGAGCTCGTCGGTGAGCCTCTCCACGTACCAGGAACCGCCCGCCGGGTCGGTCACCCGGGCCAGATGCGACTCCTCGACCAGGATCGTGGAGGTGTTGCGCGCGATACGGCGGGCGAAGGCGTCCGGCAGGCCCAGCGCGTGGTCGAACGGCAGCACGGTGACCGAGTCGGCGCCGCCCACCCCGGCGGCCAGCGTGGCCACCGTCGTGCGCAGCATGTTCACCCACGGGTCGCGGCGGGTCATCATCACCGGCGAGGTCACCGCGTGCTGCGCCTGCGCGCCCGCGCCCGGCGCCCCGCACACCTCGGCCACCCGCGCCCACAGCCGGCGCGCCGCGCGCAGCTTGGCGATGGTCAGGAACTGGTCGGCGGTGGCCGCGTACCGGAACTCCAGCTGGCCGCAGGCCTGCTCGACCGACAGCCCCGCCTCGGTCAGTTCCCGCAGGTAGGCCACGCCGGTCGCCAGGGACAGGCCCAGCTCCTGCGCGGCCGAACCGCCGGCCTCGTGGTAGGGCAGCGCGTCCACGGTCAGCGCGCGCAGCCCCGGGTAGCCCTCGGCGCACCGCCGGGCGAGCGCGGCGGCCGGCGCGAGTTCCAGGGCGGTGCCGGTGCGGGCCTCGTACCCCAGCGGGTCGGCGCCCAGACCGCCGCGCACCGCCTTCGGGTCGACGCCCCGCTCCTCGTACAGCCGCAGCAGCGCCTCGGCCGCGGCCTCGGTGTCCCGGCCCGCGTCGAGCACGACCGGCGCCAGGTCGAGGTAGACGCCGTCGAGCACCCGGCCGAGCGACTCCACCGGGATGCCGCCCTCGCCCGCCACCAGCCACAGCGAGGTGACGCCGTTCTCCAGGTCGGCCAGGACCGAGCCGTCCTCGGCCGCCGCGTGCCGCTGCCGTACGTCCCAGCCGCCCGCGGTGTTGCCCTCGGGGCGGCCACCGCGGACGAACGGCGCGAATCCGGGCAGGCCGGGGTCGGGCGCGGCATCGCGCGCCGTGTACAGGGGCCGGGTGCGCAGCCCGTCCTCCAGCGTCGTGGACAGGGCGTCCTCAGCTGCCTCGCCCGAGACTTCCTTGCCCGACTTGCGCAGCACACCCTCGACCAGGGCTTGCCACTGCTCGTGTGTCGCGTCAGGGAACTCGGCGGCCAGTGAGAGCCCGTCGTCAGGCAGGACCGTCATGGCTCGGATGCTAGGGCAGGGTGCTCAAGTGAGAGCAGCGCGGGGGTTGTGACGTTGCCCTCTTGGTGGCTGTGACCTGGCTCTCCCCATGGTCCGGACCTGGTCATGACGGCGGGGTGGAGCGCTGGGAACGGGGCGGGACGCGGGGCCGGGGCATCGCCGGGACGACCCGTCCGGAGGGGAAGGGGACCTGCCAGGCCGCTCTGATCGACATGATCAGGGAGCGCGCGCTGTACGGCGATGTCTCCAGCTCGTGGCGGGCCTGCGCGAGGAGATCCGGGTCGCCGTCGGTGCCGTGTGCCGCCGCCGCGGCCGTGCGGGCATCCAGGTCGGGTGTGCGGAAGACGTCGAGCAGGGTGAGCGACAACAGTACGTAGGCCGACGCCTCGTCGATCAGCCGGCGCGCGGTGTCGGGAACGTCCGCGGCCGCGTTCCCCAGGTGCCGCTCCAGGTCGTAGAAGGCGACGTGGTGCAGCGCTCGCTCCAGCTCGGGAGGCGACGAATGCCGCAGATGGCCCATGAGGTCGCGGAAGGTCAGCAGCACGGCGCTGGTCTCTCGTGTCCACTGCTGCCGGCCGAGCAGCGTGCGGAACCCGGCCAGGGTCTCGGCCAGCTCCTCCAGGATCATCTGCCGGGAGAGGGCCATGAACTCCGAGGAGTCCGTCTTGTCCTTCGTCTCCATCAGGCGCAGACCGTAGCGCATGAGGTCCCGCGGTAGCCCTCCCGACAGGGCGTGGGCCAGCAGGGCGTACTGCTCGGGCAGACCGTCCGCGCCGCCCAGGCGGCGTGCCCTGGGACGGAGGATCTCCACGGACTCCTCCAGCGTGGAGGGCTGCACATGGACGATGTCGTCCAGGGAGCTGTCGGTCACTCCGCGGTGCGGCAGGCCGCGCCGGAGGAAGGAGGCGCCGACGTCCTCCGCCACCGAGATGAGGTAGTGGACGTGCGGCACGCCGAGGATGGCCTTGATCTCCCCCAGGAACGCCAGGGCCTGTGTGTCCGAGCCCAGCCGGTCCACCTCGTCGATGGCGACGACGACGCGGCCCTTCTTGGCGAACTGCTCCAGTGCGATGGCTTTCAGGAGGTCCCGGAAGTCGGAGACCAGGGCGGGCATGGCCGGCGGCACGGTGGACAGCGAGGTCGTGTGCGCGGGCGCCAGCGAGGGCGCCCCGGTGGTGACGGCGAAGGACGAGGTCTGCACCGTCTGGAGCCGGTAGAGCTGGTCGCGGCACCTCTTGACCAGGGGTGGCTCGGGCACGGGGAGAGTCCATGTACGCGCCCTGAGGAGCAGCAGACCGAGCAGCACACAGGCCACACGCAGCGGGTTGCCGGTGTCCGTCGCCATCGCGTGCAGGGACGGCGTCCTGTAGCCCAGGACCAGGGCGAGGACGAAGAGGCCACCGATCAGGGTCCGTTCGAAGCGAGCGAACGCATGGGGCGTCCCGTCGAGCATCCGGCCCATGAACACGAGGGAGAGAACCCCGAACAGCACGACCAGTGGCGCGGGCCCCTCCGGCCGATCGGCGAGCATGGCCCGGGTGTTGCGCCGGATGTCCGGGTCGGCGACCAGCGACAGGACGGGAACCACGGCGATCAGCAGCAGGCCGCCGACGACACTGAGGACGGTGCGCGACGTCCCGAGCAGCGAACTCCATCGCCTCCACCGGCGCAGCCGCCACCACAGCACCGCGAGGAGGGTGACCACCAGGGCCGCCCCCGCCCGCTCACCATGCCAGACGGCCCGTGTCGTGGTGGTCAGGGTCGACCACAGCCGCTCCGCGTGCGGCCGTACGGCGTCGTCGTACCCCAGTCCCGGCGAGTGCGCCGCGGCTGCCAGTCCCAGCAGGAGGAGCCCGGCCGCGGGCAGGCCGAACGCCAGGATCCGCAGGCCGCGCCGGACGGTCGGAGCGACCTGCCGGGCCACCCTGCGGACCGTCGAGAGCCGTGCGAACTCGGGGACCGGGTGACCCGCCTCGATGAGGTACGCCTCGCAGACCCTGACGTACAGCGACACGAGGAACTCGTACGGGGAGTAGCTCGCCGGTGCCTGCACGACGACCGCGAAGTCGGCCTCGTCCGCGCAGTTCTCCAGCAGCGTCGACTTGCCGACGCCGCGCGGCCCGCTGACGGCGATGGTGCCGCCGTAGAGTTGGTCCATCTTGCGGGACAGACTCCGGGACGCCTTGTTGTCGATCACGTACTGCCGGTCGCGCGGGGAGCGCAGCCCTTCGTAACTGTCCAGCAGGAGGAGGGAGTCGTGGTCGTCGCCCAGCAGTGCCTCGACCACCCGTGCCATCAGCGGGCCGACGCCGTTGGCCCGCAGTTCACGCTGCCACGCCTGTTCGCTGGACTCGGCCAGTGACTCGCGCACGCGGAGGACCGGCCTCAGGGCGATTTCCTCCGCGTTGAGGCGCACGTGCATCCGCCATACGGGGTGGCGCCAGACGGCGGTACCCGCCGCGGCCGACACGACGGCCGTGAGGGCGACCCAGGCCCACGGGGCGACGGCGAGGGTGAACAGGAGCCCCAGAAGAAGCAGCGAGAGGAAGGACGTCGCCGGGGCGAGCGGCTCGTCGAGGTAGTCGAGGCGTGTCCGAGTCGCCTCGCACTGGCGCAGTGACTCCTGCAAGCGCCGCTGGTGCTCCCGGCACGGCTCGAGTGCGCTGTGCACGTTGTCGTGCGTCAGCATGGTCGCGCGGACGTTCTCCGCGGTGGCCTGCGGCCGTATGCCCAGCCGTCGCGTGACCTCGGGCTCGGTCAGGCAGATGTCCAGCACCTCTTCGTAGGCCGCGGCCTCCCGTTCGTACTCGAACAGGTCCGCGACCTGCCAGGGGGCGTTCCGGTGGCGTCCCGGCATGGGTGTGGCGACCTTTCAGGGGCGGTAGGGCGTCAGGACGGTCGGGTGGCGGCGCGTACGCGCTCCAGTTCGCGCCTCGGTATCCGCTTGCCGCGCTTGTGCTTGATCCGGAAGAACGCCTCCAGCGCGCCTTCGCGGTCCCGGTCCGTGCCGTAGGTGACCGCGTGGGCCGCCCCGTCGTCGAGCAGCCTGCCCACGCACTGGGCGAGCGTCGCGGGGCCTGATCCGCGGTAGCCCCAGGAGAGGCCGGGTGCGTCCATGCTCGGCGCCGGATAGAGAACACCCTTGGTGGTGCGTACCCAGACGGGTTTGTCGAGGACGACTTCCTTGAGGACGGATCCCGCGGGCAGCCGTTTGGGCGCGCTCGCGAGGTAGCTGATCTCACGGCGGTCGCCGGAGTCGAAGCGGCCCTTGAACGCGACGACGGGACTACCGGTGACCGGGTCGACGAACGTCCCCACCGGGGTGTCGCCGCCGCGCATCCACAGGCGATGGATGGCCGTCGGCCCGACCCGGCGCAACCGGTTGATCCACTCCGCGCCCTCGCGGGAGACACCGGACCGGGTGATGCTGAAGACGCCGCCGAACGGCAGGTGTTCCCCGCTCCACATGCTGATCTGTTCGAGGCATTCCACCGCACGGTCGTCCGCGCGCCGGCACAGCTCCGCCAGGCCCAGGGCGACGACGTCGGAGGAGACGATCTCGGACCTGCCGGGGTCCTCGGTCGCCGGGACGGCCGGGAGGACCATCGCCGCCCGCTCGGCCTTCGCCCGGGGAGCCTTGGTCCCGCCCCACTCACCCCTCCGGTCGAGGATCTCCGTCACCTCGTCCTCGGCGAACTCGGCGGCCCGCGCCCGCATCTCGTGCCCGATGGTGAAGCACGCGCCCCGCACCGGTGAGCCCTCCGGTTCCGCCCGGGCCAGCTCGTACAGGGGCTCCCAGGAAGGCCACGTGACCACGTCCACGCCCGTGGGCTCGTCGCCCGGACGCCAGGCGGTCAGGTGCTCGGGCCTGCGCAACTGGGCCGGCCACCAGGGGACCTGGGTGCCGATGTGGGCCGCGACGTCCGACCACAGGGGCTCGTACGGCAGGCCCGGGCGGGCGCGGTCGACCGCCTCCAGCGCCGGGCCGTAGAGGTCGTAGTCGGGCTGGACGACCACAACGGTCGCGGCGTCCTCGTGGAACGCGAGGAGATCGCCGGGCGCGCGGATGCGGGAGCGCGGGTAGACGACCACCACGACGCCGGAGTCGGTCTTCCAGAGGCCGGCGAAGTGCTCGCGGTCGTGGTCGATCTCGTCCGGTGCGGCCCAGCGGCCGCCGAGGTAGTCGAACTTCGTGGCGGGCGCCGGGCGCAGCAGCGACGGCACGCCGTCGGCCACCTCGCGGTGGGTACGGGCCAGCCAGCGGGCGAACTCCTCTCCGTGCCACTTGGTCAGCCCGTCCGTGTACTGCGCGTCGATCGGAGTGATCATGTCCGGGGCGGAGCTGATCCGTTCCCATGTGCTCACCGACAACCCGAACGCGTCCTGCAGTTCGGCCGCCGTCATGGCATCCACCGCGTCCCCCTCCGCTTCCCGGCATCGCGCGACCGTCTCCCATCATGCGGGACCCCACTGACAACGGGGAGGTCGCACGGAAGCGCGAGGTCAGGACTCCGCGAGCCCCGGCAGCAGCCCGTACACCGCGGCCAGTTGCCGTGGACCGACGAAGTCGGCGAGCGCCTCCTTGACCGTGCCGGCGAGCAGGGCGGAGACCTCCCGCAGGCGGTCCCGGGCCTTCTCGGTGAGGGCGACCTCGACGCCCCGCTTGTCGCCGCACACGGACTTGCGGGTCACCAGGCCGGCGTGCTGGAGACAGGCGATCTGGTAGGTGAGCCGGGTCTTGGGGCGGCCCAGGAGGTCGGCGACACGGGTCATGCGCAGGCCCCCCGGCTGCTCGGCGAGCAGGCACAGGATCAGGAACTCGTCGTGCGAGACGTCGAGGGCCTCCTTCACCACCGCGCGCAGCCGCTGCTCCACCGCCCCCGTCGCCGCCAGCAGGACCATCCAGGCCCGCAGCTCGTCCGGGAGCAGCCCGTCTCCGTCCATCGAGGGACATTCGGGCTGGTCGGCGAGGTGCTCGTCACGGGCGGCCATGCATTCGAGTCTACCTGTTGTTCAAATTTGGATGATGAGCTAGCGTGAGCTCATCCAAATTTGAACCATTGCGCTCGCCCGAAAACCCCGCTGAAGCCCCCGTTGAACTGGAGTACGACCATGACCGTCGCCGTGGAAACAGGCCTCTGGCAGCTCGATCCGACCGCCTCCGCCGTCGCCGTGCGGCACAAGACCTTCTGGGGCCTGGTCACCGTCAAGGGCACCTTCGCCGCCGTCGGCGGCCGGGGCGAGGTCGCGGCCGACGGCTCGGCCACCGGCACCGTGACCCTGGACGTCGCCTCCCTGGACACCGGGAACGCCAAGCGCGACACGCATCTGCGCTCGGCCGACTTCTTCGACGCCGACCGCCACCCGGAGATCACCTTCGCGGTCCGCGGCGCCGAACTCCGCGCCGGCGACACCGCGCACATCACCGGTCAGCTGACCGTCCGGGGCATCAGCCGGCCCCAGACCCTCACCGCGCGCCTGACGGGCGTGGCCGCCGACGCGCTCACGCTGGAGGCGGAGTTCACCGTGGAACGCGGCGAGTTCGGCATGGACTGGAACCAGCTCGGCATGATGCGCGGCCTGACGACGGTGGCCGCCACGCTCCGCTTCACCCGCGCGGCGGCCTGACGCCCTCAGCGCCCGCCCCGGAGGTCCGGCTGCCCCGCTCCGCGAGCCGCACGTCATGGCTGGACAGCGTCTGCGGGGTCGCCGTGAAGGCGCGCAGCCGGATGCGGACGCCCGGCCGGGGGAGGGCGAACCGCCCGCCGGACGGCCGGATTTCCACGGTCGCCGTGGCGTGCGCGGGGATCGTGGCCGGGCCCCGCGCGAGCGACCAGTACTTCTGCATCCCCTGGCCCGTGGTGAGCATGAAGTGCGGGCTGAGGGCGGCGTCGCCCACGTTGGTCACCCGCAGGGTCAGCGCCGACACCGCGCGCGCCGAGGCCCGGCGCACGGAGGTCACCTCCATCCGCAGCGGCGGTGTGCCCGTCGCCGCCGCCGCGGCGCTCGCCAGGGCCGGGGCGAGCAACAGCGCGACCGCGGCGGCCTGTGCCGTACGCCGGCGCGGGCCGGACAGCCGCCGGGGCCACGGCTGCCAGGCGCCCTCGAAGTCCGACAGGGGGACCGTGACCGCCGCCGCCAGCCACAGCGGGGTCATCATCAGGTAGTAGCCGTCCTGCGAGCGGGTCGCCAGGTAGAAGGCGCACCAGGGCAGGACCGTCGCCGTCGGGCCCAGCCGTCGTACGAACAGCACGAACAGCGCGAGCAGGGCCGCCGCCAGCAGCACGCTCGCGTGGCCGTACCAGTCCAGCCGGTCGCTGCCGTCGGTGAAGTACAGCGAGATGCCCACCAGGCCCTGCCCGTGCAGCACCGCGCCCTGGGTCAGCGGCAGCGCGATCCCCTTCAGCCAGGTGCCCGGTTCGTGCGCGATGAAGTACGTGTTGATCAGCAGCCACACGGTGGCGGCCACCCCGGCGAGGCGCAGCAGCACCAGCGCCGCCGCCCGGCCGCCCAGTTCGCCCCGGCGCACCGCGTAGATCCCGGCCAGCAGGAACGGCGCGACGAACCACGGCAGTTGCTGCGCCGCGCAGGCGGCCCCCAGACACGCGGCCCGCGCGATCCCCGCCGCGCCGAGTTGCCCGCCCCGCCCGGTCCGCGGCCAGCGCACCACCACCGGAACGAGCAGGGCCAGGGCGATGATCGCCGGGTAGCCGAGGCGGGCGTACGTCGGCAGGAAGCCGAAGCCCAGGCAGGCCATCGTCGCCGCCGACCGCCAGGGCACCGGCAGCATGCGCCACAGCACGACCGTGCCGGCCACCAGCGCGCCGGTGCTCGCCGCCGTCGCGGCGGAACCGGCGTGGCCCAGCCACAGCAGCGGCGCGGTCAGCAGCGGGGCGAGTGGGGGATAGCCGTACGTGAAGTCGTAGCCCCCGGATGTCGTCGGGGTGAGGGCGACACCGTGGCCGGTGAAGAGCCAGGGCCAGGGCTGCCCGTAGATCGCGTGCCCGTCGACCAGTTCCCTGGCCGCCTGAGTGGTCAGGACCGCCTCGTCGCCGCCGTTGTGGTTCAGCGCCCAGGTGCACAGGGTGAGCGTCACCGCCGTCACCAGCACCAGCAGGTCGAGGCGGGCCAGCGAGCGGGACCGGCGGACCGTCAGTGCCAGCACGCCGGTCGCCAGGATCGACGCGTAGCAGACGGAGATGACGGCCGCGAGGACCAGCCGGTGCGTGGCCGCCTGCGTCCACACCGCCCGGGTGCCGATGAAGAGGCTCACGTCGGCGAGGACGGTCAGCACGCGGTGCCACTGCGCGGGTGGATCCGGGGCGGCGGACCCCGCCGGCCGGGTCCGCCCGCCGGGTGTCACTCGTTGCGTCTCTGCCACATACACGGCACAGGAAGCTAATCGCGGGCGGTGAGCGAGGTGCCGATGGAGATGAAGAGTCCGGTGTGAGGGCGGTAAGAAGCCTCATGCCCCGTTTTGCGTCGCCGCGGGACGGACGAGCCGGTCGCGCTTCGTGTCGTTGTTGGGCCGAACGGGTGACTTGGCGTAAGAATTGGCTGGTGCAGGAAATGAATGCGAGTCAGTTCGGGGGCAGCCGGTGAACCGTTACGACGTCACCGATGAACAGTGGGAGGGGCTCGCCCAGGTCGTGCCGCTGCGGGGCCGCGACGCCTGGCCGTCGGCGGTGAACCACCGCTCGCTGCCGGACGCGGAGACCGAGACCCGGCGCCGGTTCGTCGTCCTGCGGGTCAACGTGTTCGCGGACGCCCGGGAGGTGGCCGAGACGCTCATGGCCGGAGTCCCGGTCCTCCTCGACCTGTCCAGCGCCGAGACCGAGGTCGCCAAGCGCGTGCTGGACTTCAGTACCGGAGTCGTCTTCGGGCTGGGCAGCGGGATGCACCGTGTCGACCGGAACGTGTTCCTGCTCACCCCGCCGGGCACCGAGGTCAGCGGGCTGATGGAGAGCGCCGGGGTGTCAGGCACCTGACCCCGGTCCCCCGATCGTAGGAAGGTCCCGGGGACGGAACGGTTCGCCTGAACGGCGGAGCCCTACGGTCCGGACATGGCCGTGCCCTCCCCGCCCCCCGCGTCCGTCCCGCCCACCGGCCCCGCCGCCCCCACCCCGCGAACCACGGCGCCCCCGGCCGCCGGATCCTCACCGCCGGTACCACCCGAGTGGCCTGCCGAACCCGGTCCGCCGGACCGCGCTGCCAGGGGCGGCGGGTCGGGACGGCCACCGGCGGGCTCGGTCCAGGCTGCCGAGCCGGAATCGTCGGCGCCGCGGCAGTCGGCCGGGGCGGTCCCGCGCGCGGGGCTGCCGGGACAGGCGCGTGTCGGTTTCCCGGGGCGGCCGTGCCTCACCGAGCTGCGGCTCTCCGCGTTCGCCGGGCACCGGGGGGCTGGGTTTCCGCTCGGGCCGCTCACCCTCTTCGCCGGGCCCAGCGGCAGTGGCAAGTCGACCGCGCTGAGGGCGTACGAGGCGCTGGCCCGGCTCGGGGGCGGGGCCGCGCTCGCGGAGGTGTTCCCGGACCCGGTCGCCTGTGTGCCGGAGCGGGCGCGGCCCGACGCACAGCGGCGCCGTGGCTTCCGCATCGGCTGTACGGCCGACGGCGCCGAGGGCCCGGTGCGGCTTGACGTCGCCGTCCAGGCGGAACCGGACCTGCGCATCGTGGGGGAGCGGCTGACGGCGGGCGGACAGGTCCTGCTCGAGACGGCCCTGCGCGATCCGGCGCGCAGCACGGTGCAGGCGGCCTGGCACACGGCGGGCGCGTCGCCGGTGACCCGCGCCCCGCTCCCCGACGACCGGCTCGGCACGCCGCTCCTTCCGCTGCGGGTGGCCGGCAAGACGGACGGACAGCGCCAGGTGATCGCCGCCGCCGAACAGATGGTCGTCGCCCTGCGCTCCGTCTTCCCCTGCGACCCCCGGCCCGACGTGATGCGCACCCCGGTCCCACTGGGCTCCGGACGGCTCCTGTCCGGCTGCGACAACCTCGCCGACGTCCTGTGGCGCACCCGCTCGGAGTGCGCCCGCCGGCACGCGCACCTGGTCGCGGCGGTGCGCGCCGGATGCGCGGGCCCCGTGGCCGACCTGCTCGCCGTACCGCTGGGCGACGGCACCGTCCGCGCGGTGCTCGACCGGGGCGACGGCGTCCGTACGGCGCTGGGGCGGCTCGGCGACGGCGAGCTCAGGTTCCTGGCGCTGGCCCTGGTCCTGCTCACCGGCCCGGGCGTGCTGGACGTCGACCCGCCGGGCGAGGTGCCCCCGGCCATGCGGGCGCTCACCGTCCTCGCCGACGGCCTGGACCGGGCGCTGGACGGCCGGCAGCGGGCGGAGCTGCTGCGGCTCGCCGCGCGGACGTGCGGGGCCGGGCACATCCGGTTCCTCGGTGCGGTCGCCGACGCGTCCTGGGCCGCCGGGGCGGACGGCGTCACGGTGGTACACCTGGAGCCGTGACGGAACCCCTCGACGTGGCGGGACTGCAGCGCCGGCTGGCCGAGTTCGCGGCCGCCCGGAACTGGCAGCCCTACCACACCCCCAAGAACCTCGTGGCCGCCCTCAGTGTGGAGGCCTCCGAACTGGTCGAGATCTTCCAGTGGTTGACGCCCGAGGAGTCGGCCCGCGTGATGGACGACCCCGGGACCGCGCACCGCGTCACGGACGAGGTCGCCGACGTACTCGCCTATCTGCTCCAGCTGTGCGAGGTGCTCGGCATCGACCCGCTGGCCGCCCTGGACGCCAAGATCGACCGGAACGAGCGGAGGTTCCCGGTGCCGGGGGAGGAGGGCGCGTAGCCACGCGCGTAGTGCCACGCGCGTAGCGTCGTCACTGAGCGTCACATGCTGGAGTGATGCACTCCGATATCACTCTCCGGAGTCAAAAGGCCTCTCGAATCCGAATTGTTGTCCGCAGATTTCCGTCTTCCTCTGGCTTTACGTCTCGCGGCCACTCACTCTGGGTAGTGAACAAGATGAGTTCGGGCGGACGAACGGGGGCAACGCATGGACGCGGTGCGACTCATCGTGACGAGCAGGCGGGCCCTGGCGGCGAGCGCCGAGGCGCCACAGACCCTCACGGAGGTGTGGCAGGCACAGGCCCTGGCCCAGGCGATCGGCAGCCGCCTGGCGGTCTCCGGCCCGCCGGAACTGCGGGGCGAGGCCCTGGGCCTGACCGAGCTGGCGGGCCGGGGCTGCGGAGTCCTGGACACGCCGGCCCTCGACCCCGGCGACCTCCGCGCCGCCCAGCTCACCGGTCTCGACGACGCCCGCCAGGCCCTGCTCTGCCTCGGCGGACTGCTCGGCGAGGTCGGCATCGCCCTGGTCGGCGTCGCCAGCGCCGCGGCCGACGAGGCGACGTACTGGCAGTGCATGGAGGCGATCGACGCCGCGGACGAGTCCCGCGACCGCGTCCGGGAGATGCTGCGCAAGCTGGCGGCGAGGGAGGCGGCGGCGTTACCGGAGCGGGAGGCGGGCTAGCCGCAGGGCGGGCGGGTGCCGGTGGGATTGACGAGGCCGTCGCCGTGCAGGATGGACGTATGGACCTTCGAATCTTCACCGAGCCCCAGCAAGGGGCCACCTACGACACCTTGCTCGCCGTGGCGAAGGCCACCGAGGACCTCGGGTTCGATGCCTTCTTCCGCTCGGACCACTATCTCCACATGGGCGACGTGGACGGCCTCCCCGGACCCACCGACGCCTGGATCACCCTCGCCGGCCTCGCCCGCGAGACCAGGCGCATACGCCTCGGCACGCTGATGACCGCCGGCACCTTCCGGCTGCCCGGGGTGCTCGCCATCCAGGTCGCCCAGGTCGACCAGATGTCCGGCGGCCGGGTCGAACTGGGCCTGGGCGCGGGCTGGTTCGAGGAGGAGCACAAGGCGTACGGCATCCCGTTCCCGAAGGAGAAGTTCGCCCGACTGGAGGAGCAGCTGGCGATCGTCACCGGGCTGTGGGAGACCAAGGCCGGCGAGACCTTCGACTTCCACGGCACGTACTACGACCTCACCGACTCGCCCGCGCTGCCCAAGCCCGCCCAGGAGAAGATCCCGGTCCTGATCGGCGGCCACGGCGCGACCCGCACCCCTCGGCTGGCCGCCCGGTACGCCGACGAGTTCAACATCCCGTTCGGCTCGGTCGAGGACAGCGAGCGGCAGTTCGGCCGGGTGCGCGCCGCCGCCGAGGCGGCCGGCCGCGAGGCCGACGAACTGACCTACTCCACCGCCCTCGTCGCCTGCGTCGGCAAGGACGACCAGGAGGTCGCCCGCCGCGCCGCCGCGATCGGCCGCGAGGCCGAGGAGCTGAAGGCCAACGGCATCGCGGGCACCCCGGCCGAGGTCGTCGACAAGATCGGCCGGTACGCCGAGATCGGCTGCGGGCGCATCTACCTCCAGATCCTCGACCTCGACGACCTCGACCACCTGGAGCTGATCTCCGCGCAGGTCCAGTCCCAGCTTTCCTGACGGAGGCCCGCGCCGTCCCGAGTCCCTGAAAACCCCTGGTCGCCCCGGCCCCGGGCAGTCAGACTCGGGGCATGTTCCTGACCATCGCCACCACCGGCACTGCCGAACGCCCGGCCACCGACCTCGGTTTCCTGCTGCACAAGCATCCCGAGAAAACGCAGGCGTTCTCCACCTCCTACGGCAAGGCGCACGTCCTCTACCCCGAGGCGGACGCCGAGCGGTGCACCGCGGCGCTGCTGCTGGAGGTGGACGCGGTGGCGCTGGTGCGGCGCGGGAAGGGCAAGGGGCGCGGCGGCGCCCCCGACGCGGCGCTCGCACAGTACGTCAACGACCGGCCGTACGCCGCCTCGTCGCTGCTCGCCGTGGCGCTGAGCGCCGTCTTCTCCAGCGCGATGCGCGGGGTGTGCCACGCCCGTCCCGAGCGGGCCGCCGAGCCGCTGCCGCTCAGGATCGAGGTGCCCGCGCTGCCCGCCCGGGGCGGCCCCGGCCTCGTACGCAGTCTCTTCGAGCCGCTCGGCTGGGCGGTGACCGCCGAGCCGGTCGCGCTGGACGCCGAGTTCCCGCAGTGGGGCGACTCGCGGTACGTGCGGCTCCTGCTGGAGAGCTCCGGGCTCACCCTCGCCGAGGCGCTGCGGCACCTGTACGTGCTGCTGCCCGTCCTCGACGACGCCAAGCACTACTGGGTGTCGTCCGACGAGGTCGACAAGCTGCTGCGGGCCGGAGAGGGCTGGCTGTCCGGCCACCCGGAGCAGAAGCTGATCACCAGCCGGTACCTGTCCCGCCGGTGGTCGCTGACCCGGCAGGCGATGGAACGCCTCGAACTGGTGCGGCTCGCCGAGACGGACGACAGCGAGGTCGAGGAGATCGACAACGCCGTCGAGGCGGAGAGCGAGACGGAGGAGCGTCCGACGCCCCTCGCGGTGCAGCGGCGGGACGCGATCATCGACGCGCTCGCGGAGTCCGGCGCCGCCCGGGTGCTCGATCTCGGGTGCGGGCAGGGCCAGTTGGTGCAGGCGCTGCTGAAGGACGTACGGTTCACCGAGATCGTCGGCGTGGACGTGTCGATGCGAGCGCTCACCATCGCCTCCCGGCGGCTGAAACTGGACCGCATGGGCGAGCGGCAGGCCTCGCGGGTCAAGCTGTTCCAGGGCTCGCTGTCCTACACCGACAACCGGCTCAAGGGCTACGACGCCGCCGTGCTCAGCGAGGTGATCGAGCACCTCGACCTGCCCCGGCTGCCCGCCCTGGAGTACGCGGTGTTCGGCTCCGCACGGCCCCGGACGGTCCTCGTGACCACGCCGAACGTCGAGTACAACGTCCGCTGGGAGACCCTTCCGGCCGGGCACGTCCGGCACGGCGACCACCGGTTCGAGTGGACCCGGAAGGAGTTCCGGACCTGGGCGCACGCGGTGGCCGAACGGCACGGATACGGGGTCGCGTTCGCGCCCGTCGGGCCCGACGACCCCGAGGTGGGGCCGCCCACGCAAATGGCCGTGTTCACCCTGAACGACGAGAAGAAGGAGAAGGAGGCGAAGGCCGCATGACCGAGAACCTGATCGCGAAGGAGCGGGTACTGCCCGTCACCGACCTCTCCCTCGTCGTGCTCATCGGCGCCTCCGGGTCCGGCAAGTCGACCTTCGCCCGCAAGCACTTCAAGCCCACCGAGGTCATCTCCTCCGACTTCTGCCGCGGCCTGGTCTCCGACGACGAGAACGACCAGAGCGCGAGCCGGGACGCCTTCGACGTCCTGCACTACATCGCGGGCAAGCGCCTCGCCGCCGGCCGCCGCACCGTCGTCGACGCCACCAATGTGCAGCAGGACGCCCGTCGGCAGCTGATCGACCTGGCCAAGCGGTACGACGTACTGCCCATAGCCATCGTGCTCGACATCCCCGAGGAGGTGTGCGCCGAGCGCAACGCGGCCCGCACCGACCGGGCCGACATGCCGCGCCGGGTCATCCAGCGGCACATCCGCGAACTCCGCCGGTCCCTGCGCCACCTGGAGCGGGAGGGCTTCCGGAAGGTGCACGTGCTGCGCGGGGTGGAGGACGCCGAGCGCGCGCGGGTCGTCACCGAGAAGCGGTTCAACGACCTCACCCACCTCACCGGCCCCTTCGACATCATCGGCGACATCCACGGCTGTGCCTCCGAACTGGAGACCCTGCTCGCCAGGCTGGGCTACACCGACGGCGTGCACCCGCAGGGCCGTACCGCCGTCTTCGTCGGTGACCTGGTGGACCGCGGCCCGGACAGCCCGGGCGTGCTGCGCCGCGTGATGTCGATGGTGAAGTCGGGCAACGCCCTGTGCGTGCCGGGCAACCACGAGAACAAGTACGGGCGCCACCTCAAGGGCCGCAAGGTCCAGCACACCCACGGGCTGGCCGAGACCATCGAGCAGATGGAGGGTCAGAGCGAGGAGTTCCGCGCCGAGGTGCGGGAGTTCATCGACGGACTCGTCAGCCACTACGTCCTGGACGGCGGCAAGCTCGTCGTCTGCCACGCCGGTCTGCCGGAGAGGTACCACGGCCGGACCTCCGGGCGGGTGCGCTCGCACGCGCTGTACGGCGACACCACCGGGGAGACGGACGAGTTCGGTCTGCCGGTGCGCTACCCGTGGGCGGAGGACTACCGGGGCCGCGCGGCCGTGGTCTACGGCCACACCCCGGTCCCCGAGGCCACCTGGCTGAACAACACCATCTGCCTGGACACCGGCGCCGTCTTCGGCGGCAAGCTGACCGCGCTGCGCTGGCCGGAGCGGGAACTGGTCGACGTACCGGCCGAGCGGGTCTGGTACGAGCCGGCCAAGCCGCTGCGCAGCGAGGCGCCCGGCGGGCACGACGGGCGTCCGCTGGACCTGGCGGACGTGCACGGCCGCCGGATCGTGGAGACCCGGCACGCGGGCCGGATCTCGGTCCGCGAGGAGAACGGGGCGGCGGCCCTGGAGGTCATGTCCCGGTTCGCGGTGGACCCGCGGCTGCTGCCGTACCTGCCCCCGACCATGGCCCCGACCGCGACCTCACGGGTGGACGGCTACCTGGAACACCCGGCCGAGGCCTTCGCCCAGTACCGGGAGGACGGTGTCGCGCGGGTCGTGTGCGAGGAGAAGCACATGGGCTCGCGGGCGGTGGCGCTGGTGTGCCGGGACGCGGACGTGGCGCGCAAGAGGTTCGGCGTCGACGGCCCCAGCGGGTCGCTGTACACCCGTACCGGGCGTCCGTTCTTCGACGACGAGTCGGTGACCGAGGAGATCCTCGGACGCCTGCGGTCGGCGGCCGACGCGGCCGGTCTGTGGGAGGAACTCGCCACCGACTGGCTGCTGCTGGACGCCGAGCTGATGCCGTGGTCGCTGAAGGCCTCCGGGCTGCTGCGGTCGCAGTACGCGGCCGTGGGCGCCGCCGCCGGGGCGGTGTTCCCGCCGGCCCTGGTCGCCCTGGAGGGTGCGGCGGCACGGGGTGTCGACGTGACCGGCCTGCTCGCCCGGCAGCGCGAACGGGCCGCCGACGCGAGCGCGTTCACCGACGCCTACCGGCGCTACTGCTGGACCACCGACGGCCTGGACGGGGTACGGCTGGCCCCCTTCCAGCTGCTGGCCGTGCAGGGCCGCAGCCTGGCCGCCCTGCCGCACGACGAGCAGCTCGCGCTGATCGACCGGCTCGTCGAGCACGACGGCACCGGCCTGCTGCAGACCACGCGGCGGCTGTACGTCGACACCGCCGACCCGGAGTCGGTGCGGGGCGGGGTCGACTGGTGGCTGGAGATGACCGGCCGGGGCGGTGAGGGCATGGTCGTCAAGCCGGTCGGCGCGGTGGTGCGCGGGGAGAACGGCCACCTGGTCCAGCCCGGGATCAAGTGCCGGGGCCGCGAGTACCTGCGGATCATCTACGGTCCCGAGTACACCCGGCCGGACCACCTCGACCGGCTGCGGCAGCGGTTCCTGGGACACAAGCGGTCCCTCGCCGTCCGCGAGTACGCGCTGGGCCTGGAGGCCCTGGACCGGCTCGCGGACGGTGAGCCGCTGTGGCGGGTGCACGAGGCGGTCTTCGGGGTGCTCGCGCTGGAGTCGGAGCCGGTGGACCCCCGGTTGTGAGGTGTCCCGGAACACCCTTGTGTCACACAGGTAACCGTCCATATGGTGGACTCCCGTATGGCGCAAGGGTGTTCGAAGTGACGCGTCCCTGGGGAGTGGTGGACATGGAGATCAAGAAGGTCGTCGTACGCGAGGACCGGAGCACCGGTCGCCGGCCGGCGATCCTGGAGAAACGGCCGACCCGCTGAGGCGAAGAACCGGCATGCGTGTTCACCTGGTGACGATGCCCTGGCATCCGATCGACCTTCCCTCGCTGCAACTGGGCCTGCTGCACCGGCTGGTGCGGCAGGCCCGTCCGTGTGACGAGGTGACCGAGTTCCACGGCTCCCTGCGCTGGGCGGAGTTCCTGCTGGAGCGCTCCGGCGGGCGGCTGCGGCCCGGGGACTACGTGGAGGTCGGCAGCGACTCGATCTTCCACGGCCTCGGCGACTGGGTCTTCTCCGGCGTCCTGTACGACGACCCCGAGTGGGGGACGGCGCGGCTGCGGGACTACGCGGCGGAGCGGGGCGTCCACATCGACACCGCCCTCGCGATGCGCCCGTACGCGGCGGAGTTCATCGCCGGGTGCGCGACGGAGGTGCTGGCGACGGAGCCCGATGTCGTCGGGTTCACCACCACCTTCATGCAGAACGTCGCCTCGCTGGCCCTCGCGCGGGAGCTCAAGCGGCGCCGGCCCGGGCTCGCCGTGGTCTTCGGCGGCAGCAACTGCGACGGGCCCATGGGGCATGCCCTGCACCGCAACCACCCGTTCGTGGACCATGTGGTGCGCGGCGAGGGGGAGTACGCCTTCCCCGCCCTGCTGCGCCACCTGGACGACGGCACACCTCCCGTGGACGTACCCGGCCTGTGCTGGTGGGACGGGGAAGTGTCCCGGGCCAACACGGAGACCCGGCGGACGGTGGCGCCCGCCGATATACCCTCGCCGGACTACGACCAGTGGCAGGCCGCCCTGGAGACTTCCCCGGTGGTGGAGTACGTCCATCCGAAGCTGGTCGTCGAGGGGGCGCGGGGCTGCTGGTGGGGCGAGAAGCACCACTGCACCTTCTGCGGGCTCAACGGCTCGTCCATGGCCTTCCGCGCCAAGCCGGGGGAGCGGCTGTGGGAGGAGATCGAGCACCTGGTCCGGCGCCACCGCATCCTCGACGTCGTCACCGTGGACAACATCATCGACATGGCCTACTTCCGCGACTTCCTGCCCCGTGTCGTCGACAGCGGCTGGGACCTGCGGCTGCACTACGAGGTCAAGTCCAACCTCACCCGCGACCAGCTCGGCCTCCTCGGCCGCTCCGGCACGGTGCACATCCAGCCCGGTATCGAGAGCCTGGGCAGCCGGGTCCTCGACCTCATGGACAAGGGGGTCACCGGCGCCCGCAACGTCCGCACGCTCAGGGAGTGCGAGAACCACTCGCTCACCTGCTCCTGGAACCTCCTCTACGGATTCCCCGGCGAGACGGCCGAGGACTACGACCCGGTGATCGACCAGTTCCCGGCGCTCGTCCACCTCCAGCCGCCCAGCGGCGCCCACCGCATCCAGCTGGAGCGGTTCAGCCCGCACTTCACCGATCCGGACCTCGGCTTCGGCAAGCGCCGCCCGGCCGAGATGTACCAGCATGTCTACGACCTGCCCGAGGCCGAACTCGCCGACCTGGTCTACCTGTTCGACAGTGAGGACGCGGGGATCGGCGGCCAGGTGGAGCGGCGCCTGAAGGAGGCGGTCGCAACATGGCGGGCCGGGCATCCGCACTCCCGCCTGGAGTACGAGGAGGACGGGGACGACCTCGTGGTGCACGACCGCCGGCACGGCCGGCCGCACACCACCCACCGCTTCACCGGCTGGACCGCGACCGCCCTGCGCCGCCTGGAGGACGGCCGCACCGAGCCCGCCCTGCACCGGCTGCTGACCGCCGACGGCCACGACGTCCCCGCCGACGCGCTCGCCGCCTGGCTCCAACAGGCCCTCGCCCTGGGGCTGTTGTTCCGCGACGGCCGGACCTATGTCGCCCTGCCCACCTGGGACACACCGGTCCGCCTGCCCGACGGCGCGGCGGTGACCGGATGAGCGCGCTGCCCGCCACGGTCGCGCACCGTGTCACCGGCCGCCGCGTCGCGGTGACCGAGCCGCTGCGGCTGGGCGCGGGAGGCCGGGAGGCGACGGAAGGGGTGCGCTTCCTGCGGGAGTGCCAGGGGCTGGGGCTCACCGTCGACTGGGAGACGGCCGGTGCGGAGATCCCGTACGACGTCCGGCACCTGCGCCACCTCCCGCCTCCGGCCGAACGCCCGCATGAGCGACGCGAGGTGACCGACTGGCGGGCAGGTCACTCCCACGGTCTGCTCTACCACCGTCGCGGCCCGGACTTCATCACCGTCCTCGACCGCAGGGAGCCCGGCGGCACGGCCCGGCTCACCCTCGACCACCCCGACCTGGTCGCCGCCTTCCACACGCTGCTCGATCCCACGCCCCTCGACGAACTGCCCCCGGGGCAGCGCACGGCCACCGACCTCCTGGCGGCCGAGCGGCTGGCCCTGCTCACCGACGGCTGGGCGGTGGCCCTGCCCCCGCGCATCCGGCGCTGGCCCGTACCCTGCACCGCCATCTGATCACCGGCCTCACCCGACCAGCCGCAACCGCCGCTCGCACACCCCCACCCGGATCGTCTGCCCCCACGTCAGCTCCAGCGCGTCGCTCTCGATGCCGTCGCCGAAGGCGATGAGCCGGTCGGACTCGACGGTGACCGACAGGGCGGCGCGGGCCTGGAGCTCGCCCGCGACCAGGGACGTGCCGGTGGCCGGTGACGGCCAGGCCTCGCGCACGAACCAGAGCAGACGGTCCTCCGTCGGCGCGGGCAGTGCGAGGCGGGCGCCGCGCTCCTGCCACACCGAGCGCAGCCAGCCGGTCGCCCCCGTCCCCGTCCCCACCAGCACCCCCGAGGAGGCCTGGGCCTCGACGGCACCCCCGTCGCCGTCGAGGCCCAGGCGGTAGCGGGCCGTCTGGTGGCCGGCCGCGCCCAGATAGATCTCGTTGAGCGCGACCAGCCGCTGCGTGTCGTCCGCGACGGCCTCGACCATGGTGAGCTCCTCGGCGCCGGTGCCCCGGGCCGGGACGGCCGGCAGCAGGGCCGCCGCCCGCTCGGGCCGGTGCCGCACCAGCACTCCGGGATTGCGGCCCGGGTCGGTGTCGATGCCCACCACCGGCTGCCCCGCGAGGTACTTGGCCACGTTCGCCACCAGCCCGTCCTGGCCGACCACCACGACCACGTCCTCGGGGCCGAAGAGGAAGCGGTCCAGGTCGGCCCGCTCCACGGTCGTCTGCCGCCAGGTCAGCGGCACGGCCGAGGCGACCTCGGCCAGCGCCCGCCGGGTGCGGTGGTGGCGCTCGGCCACCTCCTCGATCGCCCGGGCCCGGGAGGCGAGGAAGAAGGCGGCCTGCCCATGGGTGCCGTGCCGGGCCACCAACTCCTCGTACTCCGTGGTGCGGTGGACCAGCACGGCGCGCGGGGCGAGGCTCACTCCGGCTCACCGGATCCGAGCTTGGCGAGCAGCCCGGTCAGCACGTCCGGCGACACCGTCACGCTGTCGATCCGGGGCAGGTTCTCGGCCAGGCGGGTCCCGGTGAGCGCGTGCAGCGTCGCCACCTCCACGTCCCCGTGCACCCGCAGCCACGCCGCCTGCGCCTCGGCCCGCGCCGCACCGACCTCCCGCGCCCCCTCGGCCTCGGCGCGCGCCAGCCGTACCGAACGCGCCGCCTCCGCCTCCGCCAGCCTCACCGTCCGGGCCGCCTCCGCCTCGGCCCGGACCCCGTCCGCCGCCGCGCGCTCCTCGGCCTCGCGGCGGGCGTTGGTGCCGCGCTGCTCGACCAACCGCTCCTCACGGCGGGCGAGTTCGATCTGGCTGGCCAGTTCGTTCTCGGCGATCGCCCGCTCCCGCTCGACGGCCACCGCCCGCCGCTCGTAGGTCGCCCGGTCGGCCTCCTGCTGGATCTGCTCGCGCGCCGGTGTGCGCAGCGCCCGCTCCACCTCCGGCTCGGGCCGCAGCGCCACGACCCGGACGGCCACCACCTCGATGCCGGTGGCCGGCAGCCGCGGCTCCGCGTCCAGGCCCGCCGCGATCCGCTCCCGCACCGCCGCCACCCCGTCCACCAGCGCCGCCGCGAGCGGAGTGCGGGCCAGCACGTCCAGCGCGTGCTGCTGGGCCGTCTCGGTCAGCAGGGTGCCCAGCTGCTCCAGCGGGGCGCCCCGCCACACGCCTGTGTCCGGGTCGATGGAGAAGTCCAGCCGGGCGGCGGCTACGGCCGGGTCGCTGATCCGGTAGGTGACCGTCGCCTGCACCGCCACGTCCTGGAAGTCGGCCGTCCGGGCGTGGAAGGTCATCGCCAGCTCGCGGTCGTCCACCGGCACCTCGGAGAGCGCGGCGGTCAGCGAGCGGAACCAGAAGCTGAGCCCCGGCCCGTCGTGCACCAGCTTCCCCGCGCGGTGGTGCCGGACGTGCGCCGTCGGCGCGCCCCGCAGATGGCGCCAACCCAGGCGCCGGGTGATGTCGGCCATCGGACCCCCTCGTTCCTTTTCGTCATGCAGACGATAATCGAGGGGCCTGCTTCTCGTCAATAGGACGAAAACAACCGCGTGCGGAAACGGCCGAGCGGCGGGTGAAGGCGGTCCGCGATGGTCAGGATGGAGGCATGGGATTCCAAGTCGACTCCGAGGCCGGGCGGCTGCGCCGCGTCATCCTGCACCGGCCGGATCTGGAGCTCAAAAGGCTCACCCCCAGCAACAAGGACGCCCTCCTCTTCGACGACGTGCTGTGGGTGCGCCGGGCGCGCGCCGAGCACGACGGGTTCGCCGACGTGCTGCGCGACCGCGGGGTCACCGTCCATCTCTTCGGTGACCTGCTCGCCGAGACCCTGGACATCCCCGAGGCCAGATCACTCGTCCTGGACCGGGTCTTCGACGAGAAGGAGTACGGCCCCCTCGCCACCGACCACCTGCGGGCCGCCTTCGAGACCCTCACCGGGCCCGAGCTGGCCGAGGTCCTGGTCGGCGGCATGACCAAGCGCGAGTTCCTGGAGGCGCACGCGGAGCCGACCTCCGTCCGCTTCCATGTGATGGACCTCGACGACTTCCTCCTCGGCCCGCTCCCCAACCACCTCTTCACCCGCGACACCTCCGCCTGGATCTACGACGGGGTCGCCATCAACGCCATGCGCCTGCCCGCCCGGCAGCGCGAGACCGTGCACTTCGAGGCGATCTACCGGCACCACCCGCTGTTCCGTGAGGAAACGTTCCGCGTCTGGTCCCGGGGGCAGGCCGACTACCCGTCCACCATCGAGGGCGGCGACGTCCTGGTGATCGGCAACGGCGCCGTCCTCATCGGCATGAGCGAGCGCACCACCCCGCAGGCCGTGGAGATGCTCGCGCACAAGCTCTTCGCGGCCGGCTCCGCGACCACCATCGTGGCCCTCGACATGCCCAAGCGGCGCGCCTTCATGCACCTCGACACCGTGATGACCATGGTCGACGGCGACACCTTCACCCAGTACGCCGGGCTCGGCATGCTCCGCTCGTACACCATCGAACCGGGCGCCGGGGACAAGGAGCTCAAGGTCACCGACCACCCGGCCGAGCACATGCACCGGGCGATCGCCGCCGCGCTGGGCCTGAGCGAGATCCGGGTGCTCACCGCCACCCAGGACGTGCACGCCGCCGAGCGCGAGCAGTGGGACGACGGCTGCAACGTGCTCGCCGTCGAACCGGGTGTCGTCGTCGCCTACGAGCGCAACTCCACCACCAACACGCATCTGCGCAAGCAGGGCATCGAGGTGATCGAGATCCCGGGCAGCGAACTGGGGCGGGGGAGGGGCGGGCCGCGCTGCATGAGCTGTCCCGTCGAGCGGGCGGCCGTATAGAAGCGGGCGGCCGTACAGAAGCGATCGGCCGAATGGGGGCGGGCGACCGTATAGAAATGTGAGGCGTCGTATAGACTTCCAGGGTTCGTTTGTTCCTATCCCACCGGAGCGCCCCCATGGCGACAGTCCCGACCCCCCTCGCCGGCCGCCACTTCCTCAAGGAGCTGGACTTCACCGAGCAGGAGTTCCTCGGGCTGGTCGAGCTGGCCGCCGAGCTGAAGGCCGCCAAGAAGGCCGGGACCGAGACCCAGTACCTGCGCGGGAAGAACATCGCCCTGATCTTCGAGAAGACCTCGACGCGCACCCGCTGCGCGTTCGAGGTCGCCGCCGCCGACCAGGGCGCGTCCACGACGTACCTCGACCCCGCCGGCTCGCAGATCGGGCACAAGGAGTCCGTGAAGGACACCGCGCGCGTGCTGGGCCGGATGTTCGACGCCATCGAGTACCGGGGCGACAGCCAGGCCAACGTGGAGGAGCTGGCCGCCTACGCCGGCGTCCCCGTCTACAACGGCCTCACCGACGACTGGCACCCCACCCAGATGCTCGCCGACGTGCTGACCATGACGGAGCACTGCGCCAAGCCGCTCGACGGGATCACCTTCGCCTACCTCGGCGACGCCCGCTTCAACATGGGCAACTCCTACCTGATCACCGGCGCCCTGCTCGGCATGGACGTGCGTATCGTCGCCCCGAAGTCCTACTGGCCCGTCCAGGAGATCGTCGACCGCGCCCACGAGCTCGCCGAGTCCAGTGGCGCCCGGATCACGCTCACCGAGGACACCGCCGAGGGCGTGGCGGGCGCCGACTTCGTCGCCACCGACGTCTGGGTGTCCATGGGCGAGCCGAAGGCGGTCTGGGACGAGCGCATCGCGGCCCTCGCGCCGTACGCCGTGACCATGGACGTCCTGCGCGCCACCGGCAATCCGGACGTGCGGTTCCTGCACTGCCTGCCGGCCTTCCACGATCTCGGTACCAAGGTCGGGCGGGACCTCTACGAGACCCACGGCCTGCGGTCCCTCGAAGTGACCGACGAGGTCTTCGAGTCACCCCACTCGGTCGTCTTCGACGAGGCCGAGAACCGGCTCCACACGATCAAGGCCGTCCTCGTGGCCACACTCGCCTGACCGGCCTTATCCTGACCGGCGGCCCGGCGCCACCCCTGCCCGGCCGCCGCCGCGACCGACTCCGGTCGCCCCGCACCACCAGAAACGAGCACCACCCGCATGCCCGCTCCCCGTATCAAGCCCCCCGCGCTCCTCGTCGCCGAATCCGGTGCCGACCGCGAAGGCCACGGCCTCAAGCGCACCATGGGCCTCTTCCAGCTGATCTGCTTCGGCGTCGGCGCGATCGTCGGCACCGGCATCTTCGTCGGCCTCTCCGACTCGGTCGCCCAAGCCGGCCCGGCCGTCGTCGTCTCCTTCGTCCTCGCCGCGATCACCTGCGTCTTCACCGCGCTCTCCTTCGCCGAGCTGGGCGGCGCGATCCCGGTCTCCGGATCGTCGTACTCCTTCGCCTACGCGGGCCTCGGCGAGTCCACCGCCTTCCTGGTCGGCTGGTGCCTGCTGTTGGAGTACGGCATCTCCATCTCGGCCGTCGCCGTCGGCTGGAGCCAGTACGTCAACGAACTGCTGCACAGCCTCACCGGCCTGCAGCTGCCCGCGGCGCTGAGCGCCGGGCCGGGCGAGGGCGGGGTGGTCAATCTGCCCGCCGTGCTCGTCATCGCCATGGGCTGCGTGCTGCTGGTGCGCGGGGTGCGGGAGAGCGCCGGGGCCACCGCCGCCATGGCGGCCGTCAAGCTCGTCATCCTGGTCGCCTTCTGCGCGGTCGGCTTCAGCGCCTTCAAGGACGGCAACCTCACCCCCTTCGCGCCCGCCGGCCTCGGCGGCATCGGCGCGGGCACCACGGCCGCGTTCTTCTCGTACATCGGCTTCGACGCGATCACCACCGCCGGCGAGGAGGCCAAGAACCCCCGCCGGGACATCCCGGTCGCGATCCTGGTCTGCATGGGCGTGGTCACCCTGCTGTACTGCGCGGTCGCCCTCGCCGCGACCGGCGCCATCGGCGGCGACCAGGTCGCCGGCCGGCCCGCCGCGCTGTCGTACGTGGTCAACGAGGTCACCGGGTCGACGATCGGCGGCGGGGTGATCGCCTTCGGCGCGGTCGTCGCCATCGCCTCCGTGGTGCTCGCGGTGATGTACGGCCAGACCCGCATCCTGATGTCGATGTCCCGGGACGGGCTGATCCCGGGCGTCTTCGAGAAGGTCTCACCGAAGACCTCGACGCCGGTCGCCGGCACCCTCATCGTCGCGGTGGTCTTCGCGGTCCCGGCGGCCTTCGCCTCGCTGGACGCCGTGATGAACCTGTGCACCATCGGCACGCTCGCCGTCATGGCCGTCGTCAACGTCGCGGTGATCGCGCTGCGCCGCCGCGAGCCGGGCCTGGCCCGCACCTTCCGGGTGCCGCTGTACCCGGTCGTCCCGCTGCTCGGCGTCGGCTTCTGCCTGTACCTGATGTACGAGACGGGCTGGACGACCTGGATCCAGTTCGCGGTGTTCCTGGCGGTGGGCTTCGGGGTGTACGCCGGCTACGGGCGCCGGAACTCCCGGCTGGCCGCCGTCCCCGCGGAGGGGGCCGAGGTCACGCGTGACGCCGCTGAGCCGGCACCACAGGCAGTCTGAACCACACCGCCTTGCCCGCCGCGGTGGGCCGGTGACCGCAGGACGAGCTGAGGGCCTGGATCAGCAGCAGGCCGCGCCCACCCTCCTGCCAGGGATCGGGCTCCTCGATGACGGCACGGGTGAGGCGGCCGGGCGGCGCCGGGTCCGGGTCGTGCACCTCGACCCGGCAGCCGGTCGGCGCCACCTCCACCACCAGCTCTATCGGGCCGATGCCCGCGGTGTGCTCCACCGCGTTGGCCACCAGCTCCGCCGTGAGCAGCTCCGCGGTGTCGCAGTCGGCCGCGTGCTCCTGCTCGGCCAGCGCCGAGCGGACCAGCGCACGGGCCACGGGGACCGCGGCGGCGGTGTGCGGCAGCGCGACGCGCCAGGAGGCGGGGGCTGAGGGGCGTTCGTACAAGGCGGTTCCGTTCATGGAGCAGGCTGTCCTGCTTTCAACCTCAGAAATGGTACGGGGCCCGGCTACAGAGTCCCTCGACGGGCACCGTATGGGGCCGTCGGCCCCGGTACCGGGCGGCTTACCCGGGCCAACGCCCCGCCTCCCACGCCCGCTCCCGCTGTTACCGGAGTGTCGACGTCCCGTGACGGACGTGACCGGAACGGGTCGGCCACCCCATCCTGTCGCGCACTCGTGACGACAGTCACAAATGAGTGATAGCGTCGTGGGGTAGAGCCAGCAGAGCCAGGCCCAGCAGAGCAACGTGAGGCATCGCCGCCCTAGGAGGCCGCACGTCATGAGTCCCTTCACCGGCTCCGCCACCCGCACCTCCCACTGGGAGCACCTGCGCGTCGCGCTCGCCGACGGGGTCGCCACCGTGACCCTGGCCCGCCCGGACAAGCTCAACGCCCTCACCTTCGGCGCCTACGCCGACCTGCGCGACCTGCTCGCCGAGCTGTCCCGCGAGCGGTCGGTGCGTGCCCTGGTGCTGGCCGGCGAGGGGCGCGGTTTCTGCTCCGGCGGAGACGTCGACGAGATCATCGGCGCGACCCTCGCCATGGACACCGCCCAGCTGCTCGACTTCAACCGGATGACGGGGCAGGTCGTCCGGGCCGTACGGGAGTGCCCGTTCCCGGTGATCGCGGCCGTGCACGGGGTGGCGGCCGGGGCCGGAGCCGTGCTGGCGCTGGCGGCCGACTTCCGCGTCGCGGACCCAGGCGCCCGGTTCGCCTTCCTCTTCACCAAGGTCGGCCTCTCCGGCGGCGACATGGGCGCGGCCTATCTGCTGCCGAGGGTCGTCGGCCTCGGACACGCCACCCGGCTGCTGATGCTCGGCGAGCCGGTGCGGGCGCCGGAGGCCGAGCGGATCGGCCTGATCAGCCTGCTCACCGAGGAGGGCCACGCGGACGAGGCCGCTTCCGAGCTGGCCCGCCGCCTGGCCGACGGCCCGGCGCTCGCCCACGCCCAGACCAAGGCGCTGCTCACCGCCGAGCTGGACATGCCGCTGGCCGCGGCCGTCGAGCTGGACGCCGCCACCCAGGCGCTGCTGATGAACGGCGAGGACTACGCGGAGTTCCACGCGGCGTTCACCGAGAAGCGCCCGCCGAAGTGGCGGGGGAGGTGACCCGGCCGTGAGGGTCGCGGTCATCGGTGGCGGCCCCGGCGGCCTGTACGCGGCGGCGCTGCTCAAGCGCCTCGACCCCGCCCGCGAGATCACCCTCTGGGAGCGCAACGCCCCCGACGACACCTTCGGGTTCGGGGTGGTGCTGTCCGACGAGACGCTCGGCGGGATCGAACACGCCGACCCCGTGGTCCACCAGGCACTCCGGCAGGAGTTCGTGCGCTGGGACGACATCGACATCGTGCACCGGGGCGTACGGCACCGCTCCGGCGGGCACGGGTTCGCCGCGCTCGGCCGGCGACGGCTGCTGGAGATCCTGCACGAACGCTGCCGCTCCCTCGGCGTGGAGCTGCGCTTCCACAGCGAGGCGCCCTACCCGGCCTGGCTGTCGGAGGCGTACGACCTCGTCATCGCCGCCGACGGTGTGCACAGCACCACCCGCGAGGCCTACGCCCATGTGTTCCGGCCCCATGTGGCCGCCCACCACTGCCGCTATATCTGGCTCGCCGCCGACTTCGCCTTCGACTCGTTCCGCTTCGAGATCGCCGAGACCGAGCACGGTGTGATGCAACTGCACGGCTACCCGTATGCGGCCGGCGCCTCCACCGTCATCGTGGAGATGCGCGAGGAGGTGTGGCGGGCCGCCGGATTCGACGAACTCGGCGAGGAGGAGTCCGTCGCCCGCTGTGCCAAGCTCTTCGCCGACGCGCTCGGCGGGCGCCCGCTGCGCTCCAACAACTCCGCCTGGACCACCTTCCGCACGGTCGTCAACGACCGCTGGTCGTACGGCAACGTCGTCCTGCTCGGCGACGCCGCCCACACCGCGCACTTCTCCATCGGCTCGGGCACCAAGCTCGCCGTCGAGGACGCGCTCGCCCTCGCCGCCTGCCTGGACGAACGGCCCACCCTGCCCGAGGCGCTGACCGCCTACGAGGAGGAGCGCAAGCCCGTCGTCGCCTCCACCCAGCGCGCCGCCCGCGCCAGCCTGGAGTGGTTCGAGAACCTCCGGCTGTACCTCGGCCAGCCGCCCCGCCAGTTCGCCTTCAACCTGCTCACCCGCAGCCGCCGCGTCACCCACGACAACCTCCGGCTGCGCGACGCCCGCTTCACCGGGGCCGTGGAGCGCGAGTTCGGCTGCCCGCCCGGCACACCCCCGATGTTCACCCCGTTCCGGCTGCGCGGCCTGACCCTGCGCAACCGGGTCGTCGTCTCGCCCATGGACATGTACTCCGCCAAGGACGGCGTCCCCGGCGACTTCCACCTCGTCCACCTCGGCGGCCGGGCCCTCGGCGGCGCCGGGCTGGTGATGACCGAGATGGTGTGCGTGAGCGAGGAGGGCCGGATCACCCCCGGCTGCACCGGCCTCTACACCGGCAGGCAGACCGAGGCCTGGCGGCGGATCACCGAGTTCGCGCACACCCAGGCGCCCGGCACGGCGGTCGGCGTACAACTCGGCCACTCCGGCCGCAAGGGCTCCACCAGGCTCATGTGGGAGGGCATCGACGAGCCGCTGCCCGACGGCAACTGGCCGGTCGTGGCCGCCTCCCCGCTCCCGTACAAGCCGGGCGGCCAGACCCCGCGCCAGCTCTCCCGGGCCCAGCTGACCGACATCCGCGAACAGTTCGCGGCAGCCGCCTGGCGGGCCGCCCGCGCCGGTTTCGACCTGCTCGAACTGCATTGCGCGCACGGCTATCTGCTCTCCGGCTTCCTCTCCCCGCTGACCAACCTCCGCACGGACGCCTACGGCGGTTCGCTCGCCAAGCGGCTCCGCTTCCCGCTGGAGGTCTTCGACGCCGTACGCGGGGTGTGGCCGGAGGAGAAGCCCATGACCGTGCGGATCTCCGCCACCGACTGGGCCCGGGGCGGCACCACCGCCGAGGACGCCGTGGAGATCGCCCGCGCCTTCGCCGCGCACGGCGCCGACGCCATCGACGTCTCGACCGGCCAGGTCGTCGCCGAGGAGCGGCCGGAGTACGGCCGGTCGTACCAGACGCCGTTCGCGGACCGCATCCGGAACTCGGCGGGCATCCCGGTGATCGCGGTCGGCGCGATCTCCTCCTGGGACGACGTCAACTCGCTGATCCTGGCGGGCCGCACGGACCTGTGCGCGCTGGGCCGCCCGCACCTGTACGACCCCCACTGGACGCTGCACGCGGCGGCCGAACAGGGGTACGGGGGTCCGGGCGTCGTCTGGCCGGTCCCGTACCGCGCGGGCAGCCGCCGCCCGCAGACCGGCCGCACGGACGCCCCCAAGCCCCGGCTGTCGCTGGGGACATGACGTGGCAGGGGGTTCACACCCCCACGAAGGCCGCCCCGGCGTCCCGGAGCCGCTCGTGCAGCCCCCGGAACACCGCCGCCGAACGCGCCCCCGGCCAGCCCGCGGGCAGCAGCCGGGCGGGCAGCCCGGGGTCGGTGTAGGGCAGGTGGCGCCAGGAGTCCAGGGCGAGGAGGTAGTCGCGGTACGCCTCCTCCGGCGGGGTGTCCGCGCGCCGCTCCCAGGCGTGCAGCACCGGGGCGTGCGCGTCGAGGAACGCCTCGTGCGCCTTGGCGATCGCCGCCAGGTCCCACCAGCGGGCGGCCGCCTCGACGGTGGGCGCGAAGCCGAGGTGCGCGCCGCGGAAGAAGTCCACGTACGGATCGAGCCCGAGGCGCTCGAGGGTGTGCCGGGTCTCCTCGTACAGCCGGGCCGGGGCGATCCACACCCCGGGGGCCGCCGTGCCGAAGCCCAGGCCGGCCAGCCGGGAGCGCAGCACGTGCCGCTTCTGCCGCTCCGACTCCGGCACCGAGAACACGGCGAGCACCCAGCCCTCGTCCTCCGGGGCCGCCGTGGCGTAGATGCGCCGGTCGCCGTCGTCGAGCAACTGGCGGGCCTCCGCCGACAGTTCGTACCCGGCCGCGCCCTGGACGGTACGGGCCGGCGCCAGCAGGCCGCGCCGTTTCAGGCGCGACACCGACGAGCGCACGGAGGGCGCGTCCACGCCGACCGCGGCCAGCAGCCGGATCAGCTCGGCGACGGGCATCGGGCCGGGCAGGAAGCGGCCGTACGCGCCGTAGAGCGTGACGATGAGGGAGCGGGGGGCGTGCTGGTCGGACACGTTGATCATTTTAGGTCTTCGGTATCACTGCTGGTCACCATCGGTGCGCAGACGGAACCGCTGGAGCTTGCCGGTCGCGGTGCGCGGCAGCGCGTCCAGCAGGACGATCTCGCGCGGGCACTTGTACGGCGCCAGCTCGGACCTGACGAAGGCGCGCAACGCCTCGGTGTCCCGCGGCGCGCCCTCCTTCAGCACGGCGTACGCCACCACGACCTGCCCGCGCGCCTCGTCCGGCCGCCCGACGACCGCCGCCTCGACCACGTCCGGGTGACGCAGCAGGGCGTCCTCCACCTCCGGGCCGGCGATGTTGTACCCGGCGGAGATGATCATGTCGTCGGCGCGGGCCACATAGCGGAAGTACCCGTCGCTCTCGCGGACATACGTGTCACCGGTGAGGTTCCAGCCGTCCTGTACGTACTCCCGTTGCCGCGGGTCGGCGAGGTAGCGGCAGCCGACGGGTCCGCGCACCGCCAGCAGCCCCGGCTCGCCGTCCGGCACGGGGTCGCCGTGCCCGTCCTGCACGCGCGCCTGCCACCCCGGCACCGGGACACCGGTCGTCCCGGGCCTGATGTGCTCGTCGGCGGCGGAGACGAAGATGTGCAGCAGCTCGGTGGCGCCGATGCCGTTGATCAGCCGCAGGCCGGTGCGCTCGTGCCAGGCCCGCCAGGTGGCGGCGGGCAGGTTCTCGCCGGCGGAGACACAGCGCCGCAGCGACGAAAGGTCGTGCCCGTCCAGCTCCTGGAGCATCGCGCGGTACGCGGTCGGCGCGGTGAACAGCACCGACACACGGTGCTCGGCGACGGCGGGCAGCAACTGCTTGGGGCCGGCCTGTTCGAGGAGCAGGGAACTGGCCCCGGCCCGCATCGGGAAGACCAGCAGCCCGCCGAGCCCGAAGGTGAAGCCCAGCGGGGGACTGCCCGCGAAGACATCGTCCCTGTGGGGTCTGAGCACATGTCTGGAGAAGGTGTCCGCTATGGCGAGCACATCCCGGTGGAAGTGCATACACCCTTTCGGGCGGCCGGTGGTGCCGGAGGTGAACGCGATCAGCGCCACGTCGTCGGACGCCGTGTCCACGGCCCGGTACGGCGCGCCGGGCGCCGTGCGGTGCAGGAGGTCGTCCGGCGCGTCACCGCCGTACGTCGTGATCCGCAGCCCGGGGATCTCGGCCTTCGCGAGATCGTCCACCGCCCGGATGTCGCACAGGGCGTGCTCCACCCGGGCGATGCCGCACATCGCGGCCAGTTCGTGCGGGCGCTGCTGGGCCAGCGCCGTGACGGCGACCGCGCCCGCCTTCAGCACCGCCAGCCAGCAGGCCGCGAGCCACGGTGTGGTCGGGCCGCGCAGCAGGACCCGGTTGCCGGGGACCACACCGAGGTCGCGGGTGAGGACGTGGGCGATGTGGTCGACGCGGGCCCGCAGGTCGCCGTACGTCCACGGCGGGCCGGTGGGCGTGCGGAACACCGGACGGCCGGGGTCGGTGTGGTCCAGGAGCTCGGCGGCGCAGTTCAGCCGGCCGGGATAACGCAGCTCCGGCAGGTCGAAGCGCAGCTCGGGCCACTCGCCGGGCGGCGGGAGGTGGTCGCGCGCGAAGGTGTCGACGTGGGCCGAGACGTTCATGGCGGTTCGCCCCCTTGCCGGACAGGCTCTGTGGTGGGCTCGCACATGGAGCGTATCGTGTTGGTGACGACAGTCAATGCAGCGCGATACCTTCGGGGGAGTGCCTGGGAGAGGGGACCGGCGATGCCCGCATTCTCGCTCGAACCGGAACAGACCGCCTGGTGCGCCGAGCTGCGCACGCTCGCCGCCGAAGGGCTGCGCCCGCTCGCGGAGAAGGGCGAGCCGGGGCACGTCAACCGGCCGCTCGTCGCCGAACTCGGCCGACTCGGCCTGCTCGCCCGGCTGTTCACCTCCGGCGCCCTCGACCTGTGCCTGATGCGGGAGTCGCTCGCCTACGCCTGCACCGAGGCCGAGACCGCCCTCGCCCTCCAGGGCCTCGGCGCCCACCCCGTCCACGCCCACGGCACCCCGGCCCAGCGGGAGCGCTGGCTGCCCCCGGTGGCCGGCGGCAGCACGGTGGCCGCGTTCGCGCTGAGCGAGCCGGGCGCGGGGTCGGACGCGGCGGTGCTGTCCCTGGCCGCGGAACCCGACGGCCCCGGCCGCTGGCGGCTCACCGGGGAGAAGTGCTGGATCTCCAACGCCCCCGAGGCCGACCTCTACACCGTGTTCGCGCGCACCACCCCCGGCGCCGGCGCCCGCGGGGTGACCGCCTTCCTGGTCCCCGCCGACCGCCCCGGACTCACCGGCTCCGCCCTCGACATGCTCTCCCCGCACCCCGTCGGCGGCCTCGTCCTCGACGCCGTACCCGTCACCGCGGACGACGTCCTCGGCGAGGTGGACCGCGGCTTCCGGGTGGCCATGGGCACCCTCAACCTCTTCCGCCCCAGCGTCGGCGCCTTCGCGGTCGGCATGGCGCAGGCGGCTCTGGACGCCACCCTCGCCCACACCGCCCGGCGCGACGCCTTCGGCGGCAAGCTGAGAGATCTGCAGGCCGTCGCCCACCAGGTCGCGGAGATGGCGCTGCGCACGGACGCGGCGCGCCTGATGGTGTACGCGGCGGCGACGGCGTACGACGAGGGCGCACCGGACGTGCCCAAGCGGTCCGCGATGGCGAAGCTGCTCGCCACCGAGACCGCGCAGTACGTCGTCGACGCGGCCGTCCAGCTGCACGGCGCCCGCGCCCTGTGCCGCGGCCACCTTCTCGAACACCTCTACCGCGAGGTGCGTGCCCCGCGCGTCTACGAGGGTGCGAGCGAGGTCCAGCGCGGCATCATCGCCAAGGAGCTGTACGCCCCCGTGGAGGCCCGATGACCGTCGAGCGCGTCAACCCGCCCGAGCTCTCCCCGCCGACCGGCTTCTCCCACGCGGTCGTCGCCACCGGCGGCCGGATCGTCTTGCTGGCCGGTCAGACCGCGCTCGACGCGGACGGCAAGATCCGCGGCGACACCCTCCCCGAGCAGTTCGAGCAGGCCCTCGGCAACCTGCTCGCCGCCCTGCGCGCGGCCGGAGGCAGCCCCGCCGACCTCGCCCGCGTCACCGTCTACGCCACCGACATCGCCGCGTACCGCGACCACGCCACCGAACTCGGCCGCGTCTGGCGCAGGCTGGCCGGCCGCGACTACCCGGCGATGGCGGTCGTGGAGATCGTACGGCTGTGGGACGACCGGGCCATGGTGGAACTCGACGGGTTCGCCGTGTTGCCGTAGCCCTCGGTCATCCGGGCCAGGTGTCGGTGGCCTCGTCCGGCGGGGTGTCCGCGAACTCCCACCAGGCGAGCGGCAGCCAGTCTCCGCCGACGAAGCCGTCGACGGAACCGCCGGTGCCCCGTATGACCACCTTGGTCCCTTCCGGGTAGGTCGTGCCGGACAGGCCGGACACCGGTACGAGGAGTGTTCCGAGACGTCGCGACAAGGTTCTGGATCCTTCCGGAAAGGTGCTGAACAGGAATTTGCAGGCTCTAGATGCAAATCATCTCATCCTGCACCAGTCTGGAATATGAGCCAAGACACAGAAGGCCGGTGAGCCGCAGGGTTGGGGCCCTTATTCCGATGGATTCCGATGGATGCAGCGGCTCCCTTGCTGCTGCCGTTCCCCTCTGTGAACGAACAACCACATGCAGTGGAGGTGTTCGAGGATGAGGGCCGTCGTATACAAGGGACCGTTCGAAGTGGCGGTCGAGCAAGTGGAGGATCCACGGATCCAGCACCCGAACGACGTGATCGTCCGTGTCACGTCCACCGCCATCTGCGGGTCTGACCTGCACATGTATGAGGGCCGCACGGCCGCCGAGCCGGGGATCGTCTTCGGGCACGAGAACCTCGGTGTGGTCGAGGAGGCCGGTGACGGTGTGACGTCGCTCAGCCGTGGAGACCGGGTCGTCATGCCCTTCAACGTGGCCTGCGGCTTCTGCAAGAACTGCACGGCGGGGTTCACGGGCTTCTGCCTGACCGTGAACCCGGGGTTCGCCGGCGGTGCCTACGGCTACGTCGCCATGGGTCCCTATGTCGGAGGCCAGGCCGAGTACATACGGGTGCCGTACGCCGACTTCAACTGCCTGAAGCTCCCGGAGGGCACCGAGAAGGAAACCGACTTCGTGCTCCTCGCGGACATCTTCCCGACCGGCTACCACGGCAACGAGCTGGCCGACGTACGCCCCGGTGAGAGCGTCGCCGTGTACGGCGGTGGCCCGGTCGGACTGATGGCCGCCTATTCCGCCATGCTGCGCGGGGCGAGCAAGGTGTTCGTGGTCGACCGCGTGGCGGAGCGGTTGCAGAAGGCCGAGGAGATCGGCGCCGTTCCGATCGACTTCACCAAGGGCAACCCGGTGGAGCAGATCAAGGAGCAGACCGACGGCCAGGGCACGGACAAGGGCATCGACGCCGTCGGCTACCAGGCCCAGGCGCGCGGCGAGGATCGCGAGGAGCCGGCGACCGTACTGAACTCGCTCGTCGAGACGGTACGGCCGACGGGCGCGCTGGGCATACCGGGCCTGTACGTCCCGCGCGACCCCGGCGGACCGGACGAGCAGGCCAAGCAGGGCATGCTGGTGGTCGCCATCGGGCGTCTCTTCGAGAAGGGACTGCGCGCGGGCACCGGTCAGTGCAACGTCAAGCGGTACAACCGTCAGCTGCGTGACCTGATCATCGAGGGTCGTGCGCAGCCCAGCTTCGTCGTCTCCCACGAGCTGCCCCTCGACCAGGCTCCGTCCGCGTACGAGAAGTTCGACAAGCGGACCGAGGGCTACACCAAGGTCGTCCTCCACCCGCAGACGTGAGGACGCCACTCCCCTGAGAAATCCCACGAATGCCGCCGCGTCCCCCGGGCGCGACGGCATTCCGGGCAGGGGGCCCAGATGTCCGTGGAGCGGTGGGAGGTTGCCCATGAGCAGGCGCTGGACCGCGCGTCTGGCCTTGGCGGCGGGCGCGGCGGCGCTCCTCGTGCTGGTGGTGTTCGCCGGGCTCGGGAGCCTCGTGCTCATGGGGGTGGGATGGGCGGGGCTGGCGCTCACCGCGGGCGGCGTGTGGTGGATGCTCACCCACACCGGCTGGGTCAGGGTGCTGGCCGCGCTGCTGGTGGTCGCCGCACCGCTCGGTGTCCTGATTCTGTACGCGGCCGCCGGGCTGCTGTGGGTCGTACTGCTCTCGCTCGGCCTCTGGGGGCTGGCCGTTCTCGCGGGCAGGTCCGCACTGGTCGAGGAGACCTCGCCGGGCATGCCGGAGCGCGCCGTCGGCCGGGCCGAGCGACCGTTCCTGATCATGAATCCGCTCTCCGGCGGCGGAAAGGTCGAGAAGTTCCACCTGGTGGAGCGATCCAGAGCCCTCGGTGCCGAGGTCGTCGTGCTGGATCCGGCCCGGCGGCAGGATGTGGCCGAGCTGGCCCGGCTGGCCGTCCGGAGCGGAGCCGACCTGCTCGGCGTCGCGGGTGGTGACGGTACGCAGGCCTCGGTCGCCCGGGTGGCCGCGGAGCACGACATTCCGTTCATGGTGATCAGCGCCGGCACCCGCAACCACTTCGCCATGGATCTGGGCCTGGACCGGCAGGATCCCTCCCGATGTCTGGAGGCACTGACCGACGGCGTCGAACTGCGCGTCGACCTCGGCTACCTCCATGCGGGAGAGCCCGCGGACGGGAACCCGGGGCAGGTCTTCATCAACAACGCCTCGTTCGGCGTGTACGCGGAGATCGTGCAGAGTCCCGCCTATCGCGACGACAAGGCCCGCACGGTCCTGGAGATGCTGCCGGATCTGCTGACTCACCACAGCGGCGCGCGGCTGGGTGTCCGTGCCGGTCCGCTGACCATGGACGGTCCCCAGGCCGTACTGGTGAGCAACAACCCCTACGAGAGGGGCGACCCGGCGGGAGTGGGGCGGCGAGAGCGGCTGGACTCCGGGGAGCTGGGCGTGCTGTGTGTCGGCGTGGGCAACGCCGCCGAAGCGACGGAGCTCCTGCTGCGCGGCGGGCAGGGCCGCGGGCTGACCGTGGCCACCGTCCGGGAGGCCGTCGTCGACGCCGACGCTCCCCTCGTCCCGGTCGGTGTCGACGGCGAGGCCCTGATGCTGCCCACCCCGGTGCGCTGTCGCCTCGCGCCCGGCGCTCTGCGCGTGCGCGTACCCCGGCACCGCCCCGGCGTGCCGCACAGCGCCCCGCCGATGGACTGGCGCCGGGTGGGGCGTCTGGCGCTGACGATGGGGCGGGTCGCGGCAGGACGCGATGCCGCCTGAGCGACCGGCGGCCGTTCGATCTCGCGCCGCACGGGGTCCTCTCCTAGCCGCGCTTCTTCTTCGTCGGCCTGTCTCCGCGCCCGGTGGCCCGCGCGGCCGACGGATGCCGGTCGGCGTACGGATCGGCCGGGGCTCCGGCCGGGGCTTCCCGCTCCAGCTCCCGTCTGGTGGCGAGCAGGTCCTGGCGCGCCGCTTCCCCCACGTCGGGGTACTGCGGATCGATGTCCATCAGGGTGTGCGCGAGGATCGCCGCCGCGCAGATCCGCGCGAACCACTTCCGGTCCGCCGGGACGACGTACCACGGCGCCCACTCCGTGCTCGTGGCCGACAGCATTTCGGAGAACGCGTGCTGGTAGTCGTCCCAGTGGCGCCGCTCCCGGACGTCGGCCGCGGAGAACTTCCAGTTCTTCTCCGGCAGGTCGATCTGCTTCAGGAAGCGGGTGCGCTGCTCCTCCTTGGACAGGTTCAGGAAGATCTTCACCACCTTGAACCCGTTGTCCGTGAGGTAGCGCTCCCAGTGGTTGATCTCCCGGTAGCGCCGGTCCCACAGGTCCGGCCCACGCGCGTTCTCCGGCAGCCTCTGCCGGTCAAGGTTCTCGGGGTGGACTCGCACGACGAGAACCTCCTCGTAGTGCGAGCGGTTGAAGATGGCGATCTCGCCGCGTGTGGGCAGCCGCTGGGCGTAGCGCCACAGATAGTCGTGGTCGAGTTCCTCGGCGGAGGGCACCTTGAAGCTGCTGACCCGTACGCCCTGGGGATTGACGCCGCTCATCACGTGGCGGATCGTCCCGTCCTTGCCTCCGGCGTCGAGTGCCTGGAGACAGAGCAGCACGCCGTACGTGTCCTGGGCGGCCAGCCGCTCCTGGTACTCGGCCAGCAACGACACCCCGTACCGCAGCAGCTCGACCCCGTCCTGCTTCTTCAGACCGGCCTTGAAGCGAGGATCGAAGTCCCGGTCCAGACGCACCTTCGACCCCGGTGCCACCCGTAGCGGCCCGACGAAATCCGCGAGGCGTTCGGCTCTCTCGTCCGGCATCACCTATCAGTCCTTCGCTGGTCCGGGGTGAGGCGGGACCTGCGTTCGGCCCTGACCGTCCCGCTCATTGTCCGCTCGCCCGGACAAGATCGCCCTCCGAGGCGGGAGCGGCTCGCTCCGGGCCCAAGTCCCGGAGAAGTCCCAAGGATGCCGCCGGGTCTGTGCCGGGCCCGCGTCAGTGCGGGCCGGAAGCAGGCCCGGCGGCAGCCGTCGGTCAGATGTCCCGGAAGATCTCGATCTGCGCCCCGATCGAGTTGAGGCGCTCGGCGAGGTCCTCGTAACCCCGGTTGATGACGTACACGTTGCGCAGGACCGACGTGCCCTCGGCCGCCATCATCGCCAGCAGGACGACCACGGCGGGGCGCAGAGCGGGCGGGCACATCATCTCGGCGGCGCGCCAGCGGGTCGGGCCCTCGACCAGGACGCGGTGCGGGTCGAGGAGTTGGAGCCGGCCGCCGAGGCGGTTGAGGTCGGTCAGGTAGATCGCGCGGTTGTCGTAGACCCAGTCGTGGATCAGGGTCTGGCCCTGCGCGACCGCCGCGATGGCCGCGAAGAACGGGACGTTGTCGATGTTGAGGCCGGGGAACGGCATCGGGTGGATCTTGTCGATCGGCGCCTCCAGCTTGGAGGGCCGGACGGTGAGGTCCACCAGGCGGGTACGGCCGTTGTCGGCGACGTACTCCGGGCTGCGGTCGTGGTCGAGGCCCATCTCCTCCAGGACCGCCAGCTCGATCTCCAGGAACTCGATGGGCACCCGGCGCACCGTCAGTTCCGACTCGGTGACCACGGCGGCGGCCACCAGGCTCATCGCCTCGACCGGGTCCTCGGAGGGGGAGTAGTCCACGTCGACGTCGATGTCCGGCACGCCGTGCACGGTGAGCGTGGTGGTGCCGATGCCCTCGACCTTGACGCCCAGGGCCTCCAGGAAGAAGCAGAGGTCCTGGACCATGTAGTTGGAGGACGCGTTGCGGATGACCGTGACGCCGTCGTGCCGGGCGGCGGCCAGCAGCGCGTTCTCGGTGACGGTGTCGCCGCGCTCGGTCAGCACGATCGGCCGGTCCGGGCGGGCCGAGCGGTCCACCACCGCGTGGTACTGGCCCTCGGTCGCCGCGATGTCCAGCCCGAACCGGCGCAGCGCGATCATGTGCGGCTCGATGGTCCGCGTGCCCAGGTCGCAGCCGCCGGCGTAGGGCAGCTTGAAGCGGTCCATGCGGTGCAGCAGCGGGCCGAGGAACATGATGATGGAGCGGGTCCGGACCGCGGCCTCGGCGTCGATGGCGGCGATGTCCAGCTCGGCCGGCGGCACCAGCTCCAGGTCGACGCCGTCGTTGACCCAGCGGGTGCGCACGCCGATGGAGTTGAGCACCTCCAGAAGGCGGTACACCTCCTCGATCCGCGCCACCCGGCGCAGCACCGTGCGCCCCTTGTTCAGCAGCGAGGCGCACAGCAGGGCCACGCAGGCGTTCTTGCTGGTCTTGACGTCGATGGCGCCGGAGAGCCGGCGACCGCCGACCACTCGCAGATGCATCGGGCCCGCGTAGCCCAGCGACACGATCTCGCTGTCCAGGGCTTCACCGATTCGGGCGATCATCTCAAGGCTGATGTTCTGGTTGCCGCGCTCGATGCGATTGACGGCGCTCTGACTGGTGCCGAGCGCCTCCGCGAGCTGTGCCTGTGTCCAGCCTCGGTGTTGCCGGGCGTCACGGATGAGCTTGCCGATGCGTACGAGGTAATCGTCTGCCATGGGGTTGAGGCTATCTCAGATATGAGATGGCGCCTCTCAGGGGGGCTGTTCGGGTGACGGCCCGTCAACCCTTCCTGGCGTTATGGGTCCTCCGCCATCCGAAAGGTCCGGGCAAATCCATAGATGTCGTACGACGTCCGGTGCTGCTGTGAGTGTGGTGCGGGCCGTTCTTCCCGCCCGTCGTGATGGACCAGGAGTGCCGGTTGATGTTCAGTCGTACGCCGGGCAGGATCCGGAAGCTCTTGCGGAACGTGAGCGGCATGTGGGCTACCTCCGTTGGGGGTCGACCAGGTTCACGTCCCCTTCGGATACCCCGACTTCGCGCACTGATGGGCGATGGGGTCGATATGTCCCCGGTGCCGTGTCCGCATAGTGGCCCCCGGAGGTCCGGGCATGACCATCCCGCCCCCATGTACTAGAGTTATCTCGACATCGAGATATCTGCCGAGGCGCACCGTAGCCGCCACTCCGGTAAGGGATGCCTAACTTAGCCTTACCTTACTGGATCGGCCAAGCCGGCGTGGCGGCAGGATTGACGGTGGTACGCGCACATCAATGAAGGAGACTGTCGTGTCGGCGAACAGCTTCGACGCCCGCAGCACGCTGCAGGTGGGCGACGAGTCGTACGAGATCTTCCGGCTGGACAAGGTGGAGGGCTCGGCCCGGCTGCCGTACAGCCTCAAGGTCCTGCTGGAGAACCTGCTCCGCACGGAGGACGGCGCGAACATCACCGCCGACCACATCCGCGCCCTCGGCAACTGGGACTCCCAGGCGCAGCCCAGCCAGGAGATCCAGTTCACGCCGGCCCGCGTGATCATGCAGGACTTCACCGGCGTGCCCTGTGTCGTGGACCTCGCCACCATGCGCGAGGCCGTCAAGGAGCTCGGCGGCGACCCGGCGAAGATCAACCCGCTGGCCCCGGCCGAGCTGGTCATCGACCACTCCGTGATCGCCGACAAGTTCGGCACCAACGACGCCTTCAAGCAGAACGTCGAGCTGGAGTACGGCCGCAACAAGGAGCGCTACCAGTTCCTGCGCTGGGGCCAGACCGCCTTCGACGAGTTCAAGGTCGTCCCGCCCGGCACCGGCATCGTCCACCAGGTGAACATCGAGCACCTGGCCCGCACGGTCATGGTCCGTAACGGCCAGGCCTACCCCGACACCCTCGTCGGCACCGACTCGCACACCACCATGGTCAACGGCCTCGGCGTCCTCGGCTGGGGCGTCGGCGGCATCGAGGCCGAGGCCGCCATGCTCGGCCAGCCGGTCTCCATGCTCATCCCGCGCGTCGTCGGCTTCAAGCTGACCGGTGAGCTGAAGCCCGGCACCACCGCCACGGACCTCGTGCTCACCATCACCGAGATGCTCCGCAAGCACGGTGTGGTCGGCAAGTTCGTCGAGTTCTACGGTGAGGGCGTCGCCGCCACCTCGCTGGCCAACCGCGCCACCATCGGCAACATGTCGCCGGAGTTCGGCTCCACCGCCGCGATCTTCCCGATCGACGACGAGACCATCAAGTACCTGAAGCTGACCGGCCGCTCCGAGCAGCAGCTCGCGCTCGTCGAGGCCTACGCCAAGGAGCAGGGCCTCTGGCTGGACCCGAAGGCCGAGCCGGACTTCTCCGAGAAGCTGGAGCTCGACCTGTCGACGGTCGTCCCCTCCATCGCCGGCCCGAAGCGCCCGCAGGACCGTATCGTCCTGGCCAACGCCGCCGAGCAGTTCAAGACGGACGTACGCGCCTACGTCAACGACGAGTACGAGGCGAGCAAGGAGTCCTTCCCGAGCTCCGACGCCCCCTCGTCGATCCCGAACGGCGCCCCGTCCAAGCCGGTGCGCGTCACCGCCCCCGACGGCACCTCCTACGAGCTGGACCACGGTGCGGTGACGGTCGCGGCCATCACCTCCTGCACCAACACCTCCAACCCGTACGTCATGGTCGCCGCCGCGCTGGTGGCCAAGAAGGCGGTCGAGAAGGGCCTGACCCGCAAGCCGTGGGTCAAGACCACCCTCGCCCCGGGTTCCAAGGTCGTCACCGACTACTTCGACAAGGCGGGCCTGACCCCGTACCTCGACAAGGTCGGCTTCAACCTCGTCGGCTACGGCTGCACCACCTGCATCGGCAACTCCGGCCCGCTGCCGGAGGAGGTCTCCAAGGCCGTCAACGACCACGACCTCGCCGTCACCTCGGTCCTCTCCGGCAACCGGAACTTCGAGGGCCGCATCAACCCCGACGTCAAGATGAACTACCTGGCGTCCCCGCCGCTGGTCGTCGCGTACGCCATCGCGGGCTCCATGAAGGTGGACATCACCCGTGACGCCCTGGGCACCGACCAGGACGGCAACCCGGTCTTCCTGAAGGACATCTGGCCCTCCGAGGCCGAGGTCAACGACGTCGTGGCCAACGCCATCGGCGAGGACATGTTCAACAAGTCCTACCAGGACGTCTTCGCGGGCGACGCCCAGTGGCAGGCGCTGCCGATCCCGACCGGCAACACCTTCGAGTGGGACCCGCAGTCCACCTACGTCCGCAAGCCCCCGTACTTCGAGGGCATGGCCCACGAGCCGGCTCCGGTCACCGACATCGCCGGCGCCCGCGTCCTGGCCAAGCTGGGCGACTCGGTCACCACCGACCACATCTCCCCGGCCGGCGCGATCAAGGCCGACACCCCGGCGGGCAAGTACCTCACCGAGCACGGTGTGGAGCGCCGCGACTTCAACTCCTACGGTTCCCGCCGCGGCAACCACGAGGTCATGATCCGCGGCACGTTCGCCAACATCCGCCTGCGCAACCAGATCGCGCCGGGCACCGAGGGCGGCTACACGCGTGACTTCACGCAGGACGGCGCTCCGGTCTCCTTCATCTACGACGCCTCGCAGAACTACCAGGCCGCCGGCATCCCGCTGGTCGTCCTGGCCGGCAAGGAGTACGGCTCCGGCTCGTCCCGCGACTGGGCGGCCAAGGGCACGGCCCTCCTCGGCGTCAAGGCCGTCATCGCCGAGTCCTACGAGCGCATCCACCGCTCGAACCTCATCGGCATGGGCGTCCTCCCGCTGCAGTTCCCGGAGGGCCAGTCCGCCGAGACCCTCGGCCTGACCGGCGAGGAGACCTTCTCCTTCACCGGCGTCGAGGAGCTGAACAACGGCACCACCCCGCGCACGGTCAAGGTCACCACCGACACCGGTGTCGAGTTCGACGCGGTCGTCCGCATCGACACCCCCGGTGAGGCCGACTACTACCGCAACGGCGGCATCATGCAGTACGTGCTGCGCTCGCTGATCCGCAAGTAAGCGGTACGGCAGGGCAGTCGAGGGCCGCATCCCCGGTGACGGGGGTGCGGCCCGCGTCGTGTCCGGTGGCCCGCGCCGGATCACACGGCTGCGGCTCAGCCGGAACACAGGGTTCCCTCAGCGGACCGGGACACGATCGGTACATGACTGGCACCCCTTGGTTTCGCGGCGGCTCCGTCCCGAGGGGCCGCTCACTGCGCACACTTCTTCTGGTCTTCGTCACCGCCACCCTGCTCGTCGTCTGCACCGCGATCGCCCTCACCACCGTCTTCGCCCAACGCGCCTATGTGCTGGGCGGCCTGGACGACCGGGTGACGGACGCCGCCGAGCACAGCGTGGGCGGCGCGACGCTCCACCCGGAGCGCACCGACGACCTGGTCTTCCTCGACGAGCGCGGCCTTCCGGCCGGCCTGCTCGCCGCCCGGCTCGACGCGCACGGCGGGATCCTCTCCGCCGCGGTGGTCGGCCGGGGCACGGCTCCGCGCGGCCTCGGCGCCGCCCAGCGCGCCGCCCTCGCGGGCGTCCCGGCCGACGGCTCGACGCACACCCGTACCCTCCCCGGCCTCGGCACCTATCGGGTCACCGCCCTGGACGCGAGCGGGATCCGGTTCCTCACCGGCCTGCCCATGAACGAAGCGCTGGACACCATCGGCGGGCTGGTGGAGGTCGAGGCGGTGGCCGCCGGGGCCGGGCTCGCGGTCGCCGGCTGCGTCTGCGCGGTGGTCATCCGGCGCCAGATGCGCCCGCTCGGCCGGGTCGCCGCCACCGCCGTGGAGGTCTCGCGCGCGCCGCTCGGCCGCGGTGAGGTCGCCGGCCTGACCCGGGTGCCCGAACGGGACACCGACCCCGGCACCGAGGCCGGTCAGGTCGGCGCCGCCCTCAACCTCATGATCGACCACGTCGAGGCCTCGTTCGCCGAACGCCGGCATGCGGCGCTTCCTGGCCGACGCCAGCCATGAACTCCGTACCCCGCTGGCGTCCATCGCCGGATACGCGGAACTGATGAACCGCGGCACGGACCGGATCGAGCCGGTCCTCGCCTGGCGCCGCGTGTCGGCCGAGTCGGCCCGGATGACGGGCCTGGTCGAGGACCTCCTCCTGCTCGCCCGCCTGGACGAGGGGCGCCCCCTGCACTCCGCCGAGGTGGACCTGGCCGCGCTGGTCGCCGAGGCGCTGTGGGAGGCGCGGGCCGCGGGCGGCGACCACGTCTGGCAGCTCGAACTTTGCCTGGACGCCCCCGCCCCGGCCGTCGGCGACCAGACCCGCCTGCACCAGCTGGTCGCCAACCTGCTGGCCAACGCCCGCGCCCACACGCCCGTGGGCACCACGGTGGTGGCCTCCGTCGAGTCCACGGACACCCACCACGTCATCCGCGTCCGCGACAACGGCCCCGGCATCCCGCCGGACCTCCTCCCCACCGTCTTCGAACGCTTCACCCGCGCGGACACGTCCCGCGCCAGGGCGGCGGGAGCGGGAGGCGGTTGCGGACTCGGCCTGGCCGTGGTGGCGGCGATCACCGCGGCCCACGGCGGCCGGATCCACGCCACCAGCGTCCCCGGCCGCACCGAGTTCACCCTCGAACTCCCGGCGGCGAAGAACGCCCCGGACGACCTCCCGTCATCCCTGGCCACCCGGGACGCGGCGTCGGCCTGAGGGCGACGGGGCCGTGCTCCGCCGGGTCGGGGCGAGGCGGTGCCAGGTCACAGGGGCAGATCGTCGGGCAGCACCCGAAACGCCTTGTGGCGGCCCAGTGGGCGTACGGCCCGGAAGTCGCGCCGGTCAAGCGTGAGAATCGCATCCGTGTCGTAGTCGGCGGCCAGCGCCACGTTCACGGCGTCGGCGAGGGCGAGATCGAGAGCTCCGTACCGGACGCGGACGGACTGGGCGGCACCCAGGTGATCTTCCGTGATCTCCGGCATGACGACGCGGCCCCGGCTCATCCAGCGCCGGAGGTCGTCCACCGCGCTGAGCGCGGCTTCTCGCCCGAGCTCACGTGTGGCCGCGTGATCGAGTTCGGCCAGCAGGAGCGGGGACATGACCAGGAGCCCCGCGGCCATGATCGCTTCGTTCGCCGCCCTGTGCTCCGGGTGAGCCGAGTCGAGAGCGGCCAGCAGCCCGGACGTGCCGGCGATGACAATGATCACGCGGCGGTTCCCGGTCCCGGGGCGGTGTCGCGCAGGACCGCGTCCGCCACCATGTCACGGACCTCGGCCTTGGACGGCGTATGTCCCGGACCCTCGAAGGTGCGGGAGAAGAGCGGCTCGTCCCAGACGCGGTTCGCCATGGCCGCGAGGTGAATCCCCTGGCGGATGATCTCAGCCTCGCTTATCCCCCGGCGCTTGGCCGCCTCCTTGATGATCGCCAGGTCCTCGGGGTCGGCGTAGACGTTCGTGCGCTTCATGGACATGTACCAACCGTAGTCCATGTACCGAATCGGTGTATGTACCGAAGGGGCGTATGCCTCGAATCACCCTGGGGATGCCCTGGTGCTCACTTCCCCGTGACCGGCGGCGGTCCCGCGACGATCCGGGTCACCGTGACCGCGACGGTGACGGGCTCCGGGGCGGCGTGGGTGGTGAGGTGGGAGATGACGGCGGCCCGTACCCGGTCGTGGACGTTGCGGGCGGTGTCCAGCGCGCGGCGGTCCTCCGTCAGGACGCAGCGCACCTCGATGTGCCACCCCGAGTCGCCCGGGGCCCGGTCGGCCCGGACGCCTGTCTCGGGGGGCGCGGGTTCGGCCGTTGTCATGGCAGCGGGCGTGGCCGCTGCCGCGAGGCGGTGGGCGAGGCGGGGTTGCAGGCCGGCCACGCCGGGAACCGCGAGGGCCGCGTCGGCCGCGACGCCGAGGAGTGTGGTCGAGCCGGGGGCGCCCATCACATACCACCCGCCGGGGGCGGCCCGGTGCCCGCGGGGGCCAGGGGCGGGTGCGGGTCCAGTACGTCGACCACGATGATGTCGACGGCCGTCACGATCAGTCCCAGGGCTCGTCCGGCGGCGTCGACGACCGAGCGGCGTACCTGACGGACGCGGTCGGGCAGCGGGCGGTCGAGGGCGGCGGCCAGCGTCATGGTCACCTGGACGCCGGTGCCCTGGCCCGGGGCGTGGAGCCGGCAGGTCGCGGCCCTCGCGCCGGGGACCGTGTCCGCGGCCTGCCGCAGCACCTTCGCCGCGGCGTTCTCGGCGATCCGCAGCTCGCGGACCGTGTCGGCCAGCGGCAGCAGGCGCCCGAGCCGGAACTCGGCCCGCACGACGCTCATGACGCGCTCGGCGAGTGCCTGAAGACCGGGGAGATCCCTGGCGCGCAGTGTCCGCGTGGCCGCGTTCACGGTGGCCAGCCCCTCGACGGCCTCGCCGCAGTGGGGGCATGACACGGTGTGCGGGTCTGCGGCCGACGTCGTGTCCTGTGCCTGTTCCCAGACCTGGCTGAGCAGCCGGCCGCAGGGCAGTATCTCGTCCCCCGCGAACGGGGCCCCGGAGGGTCGTGGGTGCGGGTCGTCTAGCGCCATGGGGCCATCGCCTCCTGGAGGGACCGGCGCGCCCTGAACAGTCTGCCGCGCACCGTCTGCTCGCTGGTCTGTGTCACGTGGGCGATCTCCTTGTAGGGCAGGCCCTGCAGCTCCCGCAGGACCCAGCAGACCCGCTGTCCGGCGTCCAGCTCACCGAGCGCGCAGACCAGGGCGGCCGTGGCGGCGTCCTGCTCGGCGGTCCGGTCGGGTGAACTCCACGCACAGTGCGTCGCGGGTTCGGCGACGGTGTCCAGGGGGAGGGGCGGCAGCCGGCGGCGGCGCATGGTCAGGCACCGGTTGACGGTGATCCGGTACATCCAGGTACGGAACTCCGCATGGTGGCGGTATTCCGGCAGCCGCCGCCAGGCGCTGACGAAGGCGTCCTGAACGGCCTCCTCGGCGTCCTGGGCGTTTCCGAGCATGCAACGGGCCAGGGCCAGGAGGGGCCGGCTGTGCCGCTGGACGAGGAGAGCGAAGGAGTCGTCGTCTCCCTCGGCTGCCCGTACGGCCAGCAGTGCGTCCGGCAGGTCCCGTCCCGGCGGTGGGTAACACGTCCGTTCGGTCATGCCGCTCCTGCTCACGGCTCGGGACAACCGAGTACCCACCCAGGAGTATGTGATGCACATCACATTCGATGGCCGTGAGGAGTCGGCCGCCCCGGGTGTCCAACCTTGCGACGGGCATCACGCCGGTGTCCGCCCGACCGACCAACCGACCGATCGAGGCGACCGCCATGACGGACAACATCACCAGTGTCGGCGGGGGCAGCCGGCCCGATGCGGGCGCGAGCGCGCTGAAGGGCCGCACCGGGGCAGGGGCTCCGGCGGAGACACGGGGGAAGACCACCATCGCCGACGGAGTGGTGGCCAAGATCGCGGGCATGGCCGCCCGCGAGGTACCGGGCATCCACAACCTCGGCGCGGGGATGGCGCGCGCCCTCGGCGCCATGCGGGAACGCGTCCCCGGCGGAGGCACCGGCATCACGCGCGGGGTGAAGGTCGAGGTGGGGGAGCGCCAGGCCGCCGTGGACCTGGACGTCGTCGTCGAGTACGGCGTCTCCATCGTCGACGTCGCCGGCGAGGCGCGCACCAACGTGATCAGTGCCGTGGAGCGGATGACGGGACTGGAGGTCGTCGAGGTGAACATCGCCGTCGACGACGTGCACCTCCCCGACGAGGAGGAAGAGACCGAACCGGACGAGGGCCGCGTGCGGTGATCCGCCGCCGCTTCCTGACACGGGCGGGCGATCACCGGACGGCGACCGTTCGCGCGAGACGGGTGAGTGAACGATGAACACAGCGACGACGGGCCTCGTGGCCGGCATGGCCCTGGGCTTCGCCGGTTACTTCGGCGGCTTCTGGGCGTTCCTGTTGGTTCTGGTCCTGGGCGCGGTGGGCCTGGTCCTCGGCCTCGTCCTGCAAGGTGACATCGACCTCCGCTCACGGAGGCAGCGATGAGCGCCCGCCCCGGCCCGGGCGAACCCCCCGGCGCCGGGTCCGGCCCACCGGCACACGGCGTCGGCCTGCCACCCCCGGCCGAACGGGGCGCCACCGTCATCCCCGACAGGGTGGTCGCCCGTATCGCCGCGCACGCCGCACGCGCGGCCCAGTCCCGGCGTGCCGCACTGCCGGTCGACCGGGGCGGATCGGCGGCGCCGAGCGCCTCCGCGGCCACCCGCACCGGATCGGTGCGCCTGCACCTCGCCCTGGACCTGCCCTACCCCACCGACATCCCCCACGTCTGCGAGCGGATACAGCACGACGTCGCCGAACGGGTGACGCAGCTGACCGGCCTGCGCGTGGGAGAGGTGACCCTGACCATACGCCGACTGGTGACCGCCGCCGACACGAGCCGGGGGCGGGTCCGGTGAGCCGCCACGCAGCCCCGGGCCGACCGGCACGGCGCACATGAAGGAGGACCGGATGACATCCGACCCGGGCCCTCCCGCCCGCGGCCCCACACCCTCGGCCGACCGGGACACGGTGCCGCTGACGAAGGAAGAACCGACAGAGCCCCTTCCGCCCGTACGCGACGCGCCCCCGCCGGACCCGGGAGCGGTCGAACAGGACGGACGGCACGCGGCCCACCGCCCCTGGTCGGAGCGCCGCGTTCCGGCCGCGCTGGTCGCCGCGGTGATCGTCGTGGTGGCGGGCGCGGCACTGGTCGACGTCGTCGCCGTACGGGCCGGACGCCCGGCGGCGGCCTGGCGAAGGCATCTGGCCGGCGAACTGGCCACCCGCCCGGTGGACGACGTGTGGATGCTCACGGGAGCCGCCGTGGCCGCCGCCGTCGGCGTCTGGCTGATCGTCCTGGCACTCAGCCCCGGCCTGCGTCACCAACTGCCCCTGCGCTCGCCGGCCGGCTGCCCCCCGCCCCGGCTGCGGGCCGCACTGGACCGCGACGGCGCCGCCGATCTGCTGCGCGACGCCGCCCTGCGGGTGCCAGGCGTCAGCGCGGCCCGTGTCCGGGTACGCCGCCACCGCATCAAAGCCCGCGCGGACGTGCGCTTCCGCGACCCCCAGCAGGTGAAGGACGACCTCACCGCCGTCCTCAACGACGAGCGCGACCAGCTCGCCCTGTCCCGTCCGCCCCGAATCGTCGTGCGTGTGCGGCAACGCACCGCGTGACCGCCACCCAGCACCGGAGCCCGCACCATGACGCCGCGACCCGTACTCAACCGCATACTGCTGGCCCTCACCGGACTGGTACTGGTCGGCGGTGGCCTGCTGATCGTCTTCGCCGGGCTCGACCTCTACCGGAGGCGAGACCTGGCACCCCCGGCGGGCTGGCCCCTGACCCGTCCCGCCGACATCCTGCTCAGCTCCGCCGACCGGGTCCGCTGGAGCGACCAGGGCTGGTGGTGGTGGCCCGCGGTGATCGCGGCCCTCGCCCTCATCACCCTGCTCGCCCTGTGGTGGCTGCTCGCCCAACTGCGCCGGCGTCACCCCGGCACGATGCCCGTCGGCGGCACCTCCCCGCAGGAAGGAGTCGAACTGCGCGACAGCGCGCTCAGCGACGCGATCGCCACCGAAACCAGTGCCCTGCCGGGCGTCCAGCAGGCGGACGCCCGCATCACGGGCCGGCCTGCCCACCCCCTCACCCGCATCGACCTCACCCTCACCCCTCAAGGGTCACCCGGAGCCGCCCTCAAGGCCCTCTGCGAGGGCCCGCTGCACACCGCCCACCAGTCCACCGGCTCCCCCGACCTGCCCACCGAGGCCCGCCTGCGCGTCGCGCGCCACAAAGCCCACCGCGCGCAGTAGAGCCGAGGCACCGCTCGCCGGACCACCGGAGCCCTCACGACTCACAGTGAGACAGAACCACCCACCACGACGGGAGACATCATGATCATCCTGGGCATCATCCTGCTCGTCATCGGCTTCGTCACCGGCATATCGATCCTGTGGACCATCGGGATCATCCTGGCGGTGATCGGAGCGATCCTGTGGATCCTCGGCGCGATGGGACACGCCGTCGCCGGACGACGCCACTACTGGTGAGCGCACGTCCTGACCAACGGGTGCGTCAGCCGGACGGATGATCCCGTTCGGCGCCGGTGGTGACGAGAAGCTGCCGCGCCCCGGTGATGTTGTCGGCGCGGACGGCCTGGGCCATCGCGGCGCGCGCGGCCTCGGGTGTCGCGTGCGGCGGCACCACCAGCAGCGAGAACAGGTCCCCGTCCCCTCGCGTGACCAGAACGGTGTCGTCACCGGTCGGGAAGGAGTCGATGTGCACCACGCGCTCGTCCACGACGATCCGGGTCGGAAGCGCGTCCCAGGACGCCGCGTCCAGTCCGACGCGCGTGACGGGGCCGAGGTGCTCGGTGAGCGCCCTCAGCAGGCCGGGCAGCTCGGCCCCGACGTCGCGCGACCGCGGCCACCACGCGCCGTCGAGGACGCCTTCGCGCGACTGTGTCGTCTCCAGTCTGAGCAGGGCGCACCCCGGCCGCACGGCACGGTGAACGCCGCTCGGCAGCCGGCCGGGACCGGGGGAGGTGTCGGAGTCGGCCATGGGGGCACCGCCCGTCTTCGAGGTCGGTGGGTACGCGAACACGATGTCCGCAGGTCTCACGTTACTCCGCGCGCCTTGGTCCCCGCCCTCCGTGATCGTGAACCGTGACGTCGGGCCGGGGCGCGGACCGCGGGGGCGGGCATACGCTTCACTAAGGAGGCCGTTCGCGGAGACGCGCGCCTGCACTCGTGCGCGTATGCGGCGACCCCCTGCGGTCCCGTCGCCGTCACGCTCAGGAGGTACGCATGGATGATGAGCCCTTGCCCTCCACGGGCCACGCCGAGGTCCGCATCGTCGCGGCGACGCCGGAGGTCGCCCGTCGCGTCGCCGAAGTGCTCCGCCGCTGCTTCGCCTCGACGGAGCAGCGCAGTTACCCCGCCGGCCAGGAGGGAGCGACCCGGCTCCATCTCACCATCGACACCGCGCGTGCCGCCGGGCCCGCCCAGTCCTGGCTGGCGACCAGCGAATCGGCCCCCGAGGACCACGCGCACGCCGACGAGGTGTGACCGGACCCGGACTCCCTCACCGTCGCCCACGACCCGGAGAACGAAAGCCATGGCGACACTCCGTGAACGCAAGACCTACCGGCAAGCGGTCCTGAGATTTCTGTACGGGGGCGTCGAACGCAATCGTTGCGAGGTCAGCGGCGCGACACTCCGCGACGAGCTCGGCCTGCCCGACCCGGACCTCTCCGCGGCCTGTGTCTACCTGACCGGCGAAGGCCTGATCACCGTCGAGTGGACATCACACAAGACCCCGGCCACCGTCTCACTGACCCACGAGGGCATCCGGCTCATGGAGGGCGAGGAAGAGGAACAGTGGCATGCGCCCGGCCGGGGTGGCTAGGACCTGTCCGGCGGAACCCGCCCTGGCAACCGCCCCCACCGGCGCCGGGATCACCGCGGCTTTCCCATCGCCAGATCCGAACGGGCCGCCCGGTGCAGCCCGTTCAGCGCCTCGATGACCGAAGGACCCAGCTCCTGCCGCCCCTCAGCGGTACCGGCCTGCGGATTCCGTGCGCTTTGCAGCAGCGCCCACAGCCGCTCGTTGACGCGCGCCGCCGCCTCGGAGACCGCGTCGTCTCCCAGCAGGACGAGCCCTTCGAACAGGAGGGAGCGCCGGGCCTCCGCGGCCTCCATCGCCGCCAGCGCCCCGGCGCCGTCCTCGCCGCGTTCCCGCGCTTCGAGCGCCTCCCGGGCACTTCGCACCGCTTCCTTCACGCAGGAGATGTACTCGACGTAGGTGTCGAGCTTGCGCTCGTCCCACCGGATGGCCAGGGTCTGCCGGAACTTGGCGCGCTCCGCCAGGTGCGTGGCGAAGAACGAGGTGACGGCGCCCAGCAGGACACCGACCACGGTGATGATCTGACTTGCCATGAGGCTCAAACTAGCGACCCGGCACCCGGCCCGACGCAGACTCCACCCTTCACCCCCGTTTACATCTCGTCCCCCGCGAGCTAGCTTCCGGGGTAAGTGAGGTGGGAGCGCTCCCATCGGTGGACCGGAACCCGCCGCCGGGTTCGCTCCCGCCTCACCCCACCCCTCACCCGCGCAAGTCCCGCACGACCGTCAACCCAGAGGTAGATGTGTCATGCCTACGACAATCTTGCTTCGCGCGAAACACCCGCGCTTACCGCACCCCAGCCCCCGCAACGCCTTCTTCCTGGTCCTGCTCGCATTCCTCACCACCGTCCCCGCCCTGGGCCTCATCCTCACCGCGGGCACCCCCGCGCAGGCCCACGGCACCCCCATGAAGCCGGGCAGCCGTACCTTCCTGTGCTGGCAGGACGCGCTGACCGACACCGGTGAGATCAAACCGGTCAACCCCGCCTGCAAGGGGGCCCAGCAGATCAGCGGCACCACGCCGTTCTACAACTGGTTCTCCGTGCTCCGCTCGGATGGCGCCGGCCGCACCCGCGGCTTCGTGCCGGACGGTGAGCTGTGCAGTGGCGGCAACCCGAACTTCACCGGGTTCAACCTCGCCCGCGCCGACTGGCCGGTCACCCACCTCACCTCCGGCGCGACGGTGGACTTCTCGTACAACGCCTGGGCGGCGCACCCGGGTTGGTTCTACGTCTATGTCACCAAGGACGGCTTCGACCCGACCAAGCCGCTGACCTGGGACGCGATGGAGGCCCAGCCCTTCCTCAGCGTCGAGCACCCGCCGCTCAACGGCTCCCCGGGCACGGTCGAGGCCAACTACTCCTGGACCGGCAAACTCCCGGCGGGCAAGTCGGGGCGGCACATCATCTACATGGTGTGGCAGCGCTCGGACAGCGCGGAGACCTTCTACTCCTGCTCCGACGTCGTCTTCGACGGCGGCAACGGCGAGGTGACGGGCATCCACGACCCGGGCAATCCCACCGAGCCCCCGCCCGGCACCTGCACGGCCACCCGGAGGACCACCAACAGCTGGCCCGGCGGCTACCAGTCCGAGGTGACGGTCACCAACAGCGGTGACGTGCCGATGCTCGGCTGGATGGTCGACTGGACGCTGCCGAGCGGGCAGTCGGTGGCGAGTCTGTGGAGCGGCAACGCGACCTACAGCGGGCAGGACGTGATGGTCCACAACGTCGACTGGAACGGTTCGCTGAGTCCCGGGCAGAGTACGACGTTCGGATACGTCGTCCAGGGCTCGGGCGGCGACAGTACGACGACGCTTCCCTGCCAGGTCGGTTGAGCGACGACCGGCCGCTCCGGGTGGGCCCCGACGGGGGCGGGGCCCACCCGGCGATCGCGGAAGTGCGTGGCTTGTGGCGGCACGGTGGTGCGACAACGTTGTCTTATGGTCCGTACATGACTCTACCGCGCCAACCGACAACGATGTCAACCCACTTGGGGTGGCCCGGCTGAGTGATCCCGGCGCGTGCCCGCGCGGGCGCAGGCGGTCTTCCGTGGTACCGCTGGCGCACGTTACTGTCCCTGCGGCTTGTGCGACCTGTGGTGCGCGACCCGTCCGGAGGAGGAAGGGCCGCGTCATGCGTTTCCGTCCCATGTCCCTGCTGCTGGCCGCGCTGCTCGCGACCGGCGGCGCCACCCCCGCCCTCGCGGCGACCGCCCCACCGCCGCCCGACCTGGTCGAGGACCCCACCGCGTACGTCGATCCGCTGATCGGCACCAAGAACGGCGGCAACGTCTTCCCGGGCGCCGTCCTGCCGTTCGGCATGCTCTCCTGGAGCCCGGAGAACACCAGAGGCGACGCCACCCGCACCGCCGCGCCCGGCGGCTACCACTACGACGCCACCCGTGTCCGAGGCTTCAGCCTCACCCACATGTCCGGTACGGGCTGCGCGGGCGGCAGCGGCGACATCCCGTTCTTCCCGTACGCCGGTGAGGTCACCTCCTCCCCGGCGAGCGACACCAAGGACGCCGTCTACGCCTCCGGCTTCACTCACGCCGACGAGAGGGCCGACGAGAGGGCCGAACCCGGTCACTACAAGGTGAGCCTCGCCTCCGGCGTCACGGCCGACCTCACCGCGACCGCCCGCACCGGCTCGGCCCGCTTCACCTTCCCGACCGACAAGCCCGCCTCGTTACTCGTCCGCACCGCCAACTCCGAGGTGGGGTCGGCCGATTCGACGGTCACGATCGACCCGGAGACCCGCACGATCTCCGGCTCCGTCACCTCCGGCGACTTCTGCGGCTACCTCGACACCGAGGGGCAACGCGCCTACTACACGCTCTACTTCACCGCCCACTTCGACCGCGCCTTCAAGGCCACCGGCACCTGGCAGGACGACACCCTGAACCCCGGCTCGACCACCGCCTCCGGCGGCACCGGCGGCTTCTCCCACGGTGGACGGCCCGTCGCGGGCAAGGGCGCGGGCGGATACGTCGAGTTCGCCCCCGGCGCCGGCCCGGTGAACGCCAAGGTCGGCATCTCGTACGTCAGCCGGGCGGGCGCCGAGGCCAACCTCGCGGCCGAGAACCCGCCGCGCCGCTCCTTCGAGGCGGTACGGGACGCCGCTCGCGCGGCCTGGCGCGACCGGCTCGACGCGATCCGGACCGGCGGCGGCACGGACACCGACCGCACCACCTTCTACACCGCCCTCTACCACTCCCTCCTCCACCCGAACGTCATCAGCGACGCCGACCGCCGCTACCGGGGCGGCGACGGCAAGGTGCACGAGGTCGGCCACGGCCACCGGGCCCAGTACGGCACCTTCTCCGGCTGGGACGTCTACCGCGACCAGGTGCAGCTGCTCACCCTCCTCGACCCGCGCATCGGCTCGGACATCGCCCAGTCGCTGTACCAACTGGCCCGGCAGAACGGCGGCATCTGGGACCGCTGGCTGCACGGTGCGAGCGGCACGCACGTCATGAACGGGGACCCCTCGCCCACCGCGCTGGCCGGCATCCGCGCCTTCGGCGGCACCGGGTTCGACCTGCGCGGGGCGCTGCGCTCCCTGGTGCGGGCGGCGACGGTCCCGACGGAGCGGGACCTGTCGGCGGCCGGGAAGCCCGTGCTGTCGGTCGGCCAACGCCCCTCGCTGGACAAGTACCTCCAGCTGCACTACATGCCCAGCGTCTCCAACGCCTGGGGCGGGGCCGCCGAGACCCTGGAGATGTCCACCGCCGACTTCTCGCTCTCCCAACTGGCGACGGCGGCGGGGGAGAAGGACACGGCGGCCGTCTTCGCGCGCCGCGCCCAGTGGTGGCAGAACGACTTCAACATCGCCGCCCACCCCACCGGCGGCTACATCGCGGGCCGCAAGGCCGACGGCAGCTGGGTCACCGGCTTCACCCCGGACACCGGCAACGGCTTCGTGGAGGGCACGGCGGCCCAGTACACCTGGATGGTCCAGCACAACCCGGCGGGCCTGTTCGCGGCGATGGGCGGCACCGACGCGGCCCTGGCCAGGCTCGACGACTTCTTCCACGACGCCGACGGCGGCTGGGCCTTCACCGGCAGCGGCGGCACCAAGTCCGAGCTGGACAACGAGCCGTCAATGAACGTCCCTTACCTGTACGACTACGCGGGCGCCCCGTACAAGACGCAGGAGACCGTCCGCGCGGCGATGCGGCAGCTGTGGTCCACCGAGCCCGGAGGCATCCCCGGCAACGACGACCTCGGCGCCATGTCGTCCTGGTACGTCTTCTCGGCGCTCGGCATGTACCCCCAGGTCCCCTCCCGTGCCGAACTCGTCCTCGCGGCACCGCTGTTCGAGCGGGTGGAGATCGACCGCCCGTACGGCAACGACATCTCCGTCCGGGCCCCGGGCGCGGCGGCGGACGCCCCGTACATCCGGTCGCTGAAGGTCGACGGCCGCAGCAGTGACCGGCCTTGGCTGCCCGCCTCCTTCGTCCGGGACGGCGGCCGGCTGGACTACACCCTCTCCGGCACCCCGGACCGCGCCTGGGGCGCGACCGAGGCGCCACCGTCCTTCCGGGCGGGCGAGCAGCCGTACCAGATCGGCGTCGGCCCGACCGCGGCCACCCTCGCGCTGGGCGGCAGCACGAAGGCCGGTATCCGCGCGCTGTCCCTGAACGGCGGCACCGGCCCCGAGGTCCGCTTCCGCGTCCAGACCCCGGACGGCATCGAGGCCACGCCCGCCGAGGGCACGGTGAGCGACGGCTCCCAGGAGATCAGCCTCACCGCCGCCGACGGCATCCGGCAGGGCTTCTACGACGTGAAGATCACGGTGACCTCCGGCGACACCTCGTACACACAACCGATCGCCCTCACCGTGGCCGCCCCCGGCACCCTCCTCGCCGCCTACGGCAACACCGGCGTCTCGGACGACAACGGCGACCACGACGAGGCCGACTACGACGGCGGCGGCTGGAGCTACTCCCGCCAGGCCCTCGCCGCCGCGGGCCTCACCCCGGGCAAACAGGGCACCGTCGACGGCCTCACCTTCACCTGGCCCGACTCACCGCCCGGCCGCCCGGACAACGCCGCCTCCGCCGGCCAGACGATCGAACTGCCCACCCCGGCCGCCGGGTTGTCCTTCATCGGCAGCGCCGTCAACGGCAACCAGCAGACCAGGGCCACCGTCACCTACACCGACGGCACCACCGACACCATCGACCTCTCCTTCACCGACTGGACCGTCGGCGGCGGCTCCGGCACCGTCCAGTACGGCAACGAGGTCGTCGCCAAGACCGCCTACCGCAACGTCGCCGGCGCGGACCGGGATCTCGTCGCCACGTACGTCTTCGCCACCAAGCCGTTCGAGGCCCCGGCGGGCCGGACCATCCGCAGCGTGAAGCTGCCGGACGACGCGGATCTGCACGTCTTCACCCTCGCCACCGGCTGACGGACGACACCCCCTGGCCCCGGCCCGAACCCGCCAGAATGCCATGGCGGTTCGCCCGCCGGGGCGTTCCCCCGATTCCCGCGTGGCCGTCCGTGCGGCCGGGAATAATCGTCCCGCACGTCGGAGCGCGGCTCCGACGGACACGGGGGGATCGGGGGATCACTGTGGGAAGCCTGGGACTGGCCGAGACCATCGCCGCGTTGCGGCAGGAACTCGCCGAGGCGGTCGCCGCCGGCTCGGACGCGGACTTCCGCTTCGGGGTGGGCCAGGTGCAGCTGGAGTTCAGCGTCGGCATCACGCGCGAGGCGGCCGGCACGGGGCGCGCCAAGTTCTGGGTGCTGGAGCTGGGCGGCGACGCCGCCTACCGCAGGGAGGAGATCCAGCGGATCACGGTCACCCTGGAGACGCCGACCGACCGCCTGGGACGGCCCGTCCAGGTGACGCGTGACTCGCTCGCCAGGCCCTGACCCGGCCACCCGGGAAGCCGCACCGGTGATCAGCCCCGTGGACCGCGCGGTCGAAGTGCTGCGCAGACGCGCCGGTGGCGCCTGGAGCGTCGGCTCCGGCTATCTAGTGGGCGGCCGGCTGGTGCTCACCGCCGCCCACAACGTCCTCACGGACGGCATCGCCGACGACCCGGTCGACGTACGCCGCGGGGACGGATCCCAGCTGGCCGCGCAGGTGCTGGCCGCGCAGAGGGACCAGGACATCGCCCTGCTGCGGGTGTCCGCCGACCCGGACCTGGACGACATGCCCGCCGTCCGGTTCGCCCGCGTCGACCGCCGGCAGACCAGACTGGTGGAGAACTGCTGGGCGATCGGCTACCCGGGGTGGAACGAACACACGAGGGAGCGTGCCGACGTCCCCCTTCGGGACAGCGTGCAGATCCAGGGCGTCATCCCACCCGGTTCCCATGTGCGACGCGGACTGCTGGAACTGCGGACCACCTCCACGCCGGAGCCGCTGGGACCGCGCGCGGGCCACGCCTCGCAGTGGCGCGGCATGTCCGGGGCGGTGGTGTTCAGCGACGACCCGGAACTCGGCGCGCTGGCCGTGGGAGTCATCACCGAGCACCATCTGCCCGAGGGCGCCTCGACCCTCACCGTGGCCCCGATGACGGGACTGACCGCGCTGGGCGAGGGAGCGCCGTGGTGGCGTGAGCTCGGCCTGGACAACTGGGTCGCTCTGCCACGCGCCGGTACCGGCATCGCACGCCGGGCCACCCAGTACACGCGTCTGGGCCGTGCGGTGGCGGACTTCACCGACCGGGAGCGGACGATCGCGAAGGCGACCGCCCTGCTCACCGACCGCCTGGCGGACAGCGCCCCGGTGCTGGTCCTGCACGGCATGGCCGGCGTCGGCAAGACACAGCTGGCCACGCAGATCGCCCACCGGATGGCACCCACCTTCCCCCACGCCCGCATCCAGGTGGACCTCGGCGGCGGCCACTTCGACGTGTCCACCGACGCGGCCATGATCCAGGTGCTGCAGGCGTTCGGGCTCACCGGCGACAGGCTGCCGCCCGACGCGCCCGCACGGCGTGCCGAACTGCAGAAGCGGCTCGAAGCCGGCCCCAGCCTCCTCGTGCTGGACAACGTGGCCGAAGTCGCCCGGATCATTCCGCTGCTGCCCGCCTCGCCGGGCAGCGCCGCGCTCCTCACCAGCCGCTCCGCACTGCCCTCGGTCACCGGAGCGGAGCGGCTGCCGGTCGAGCCGCTGCCCGCCGTGGAGGCGCTGCGGCTCTTCGAGCGGATCATCGGCGCCGAACGCATCGCCCGCGAGCCGAGCGCGGCGGCCGACATCGTCGCCCTTCTGGCAGGCCTGCCTCTTGCCATCCGCATCACCGGAGGGAATCTTCTGGCCCTGAGGAGGCCGCTGAGCGCGCACGCCAGGTTGCTGGCCGACGAGCGGCAGCGCATCTCGCAGCTGGAGGGCCAACTGGACGGCGAGGACATCGGGGTACGCAGCAGCTTCGAGATCAGCTACCGGGCACTGCGCGAGGACACCCGCCGGCTGTTCCGGCACCTCGGCCTGCTCCCCGGAGCCGAGTTCGTGCCCGAACTGTCCGCGAGATGCGCGGACATCGGCCCGGAGGAGGCCGAACGCCTGCTCGGTGAACTCGCCGACCGGCAGCTCGTCGAGGTCGTGGACATCACCGGCGGGCGCTACCGGCTGCACGACCTGCTGCGCCTGTACGCGAGGGAGCACGCCGAGAGCACCGAACCGGAGGCCGGGCGACGGGCCGCCGCCCGGCGCTGCCTTCAGTGGTACGCCGACCGGCTGGACCACTGGATGAGCAGGCCGGGCGCGCACGAGCTGCCGCCCGAGGAAGCGATCGGCTGGTTCGCCGAGGAACACCTCAACGTCCAGGCGGCCGTGCGCCAGGCGTACGAGAGCCAGGAGTGGGAGCTGCTCCTGGCGCTTGCGACCTCGCTCTACGGTCTGCTCTTCCACCGCAGCCACTGGGAGGAGATGGAGGCGGTCAAGACCATGGCGGTGCGGGCGGCACGCCGGCTGGGCGACGAGCCCTCCGAGCTGGGCTCACTCATCCACCTCGCCGAGGCCCGCCGCATCCTGGGACGCCGCGAGGAGACCACCGGACTGTACGAGCGGGCACTGGAGATCGCGCGCGGCGCGGGCGACGAGGACAAGGAGGGCTGGATCCTGACCCACTTCGGCGACCTCCAGTGCGACCTGGACCGCCCCGCGGAGGGTCTGCGCCGCTACGCCGACGCCCGGGCCCTCTACCGGCAACGCGGCGACCAGGGCGCCGAGATCTGGCTCGCCGCGCACATGGGGGACGCGTACCGGCAGCTGGACCGCCCGCAGGACGCGGCACGCGTGCTGACGGACGCCCTGGCGGAGAGCCGGCGCCGCGGGAACGCCGCCGAGATCGTCTGGTGCCAGTGGCATCTCGCCCTGGCGTACGACCAGATGGGCCACTACGCCGACGCGGAGGAGGTCCTGGAGCCCGCGATCGGGTTCCATCGCGACCGGGGCGACCGGGCGGGGCTGGCGACCATGCTCACCATCCTCGGCGACATCCACCTGCACGCCGAGCGCCCCGCCGCCGCCCGTGAGGCGTACGGCGAGGCGCTGGAACTGGTCCGCTCCCTCGACGCCCCGCGCCGGGTGGCGGAGCTGGAGGCGGCGCTTGAGCGGACGACCGGCTGAGCCGGACGCGGGTCAGGCCAGCAGCTCCACCTCCGCCAGCGTCGACGCCCCGTCCAGCACCAGGCGGTACCTCGCGTACGCGCCCGGCGAAGCGATCGTGAACGCGCGTGTCTGGCGGTCCCAGCGGAAGGGTTCGCCCGAGCGGTGGTCCAGGGTCTGCCAGGTCTCGCCGTCCACGGAGCCCTGGAGGGTCCAGCCGGCCGGCGCCGCGGTGTGATCGGCGGACGACGTCAGCGTGTACTGCACGGCCCTGGTGGCGGCGCCGACCGGCAGGTCCACGGAAGTGAACGCCGCGTCCGTCGCCGAGGTGTCGTCGAACAGGGCGCCGTCCCCCTTCAGCACGTCCGCGCGCGGTGTCGGGACCTTGTCGTCCTGGGTGATGGAGACCGGGGCGGCGTGCTCGCCCGTACCCCACGCGGAGGGCCTTGAGCCCATGCGGAAGTCCAGGACCGCGCCCTTGGCGAGCAGGGAGTGGGGCAGGGAGGTCGACGTCCAGGGGCGGCCGTTGACCGTCAGGCCCTGCACGTAGACGTTCCTCGTACTGTTCCGGGGCGCCCGCACCACCAGGTCCCGGCCGTTCTCCAGGTGGACGGTGGCCTTCTTGAACAGCGGGGAGCCGATGGCGTACTCGCCGCTGCCCATGACCAGCGGGTAGAAGCCGAGCGCGGAGAAGAGGTACCAGGCCGACTGCTCGCCGTTGTCCTCGTCGCCGTGGTAGCCCTGCCCGATCCCGCTGCCCGTGTAGAGGCGGGACAGCGCCTCGCGGACCCGCTGCTGCGCCTTCCAGGGCCGGCCGGCCGCGTCGTACATGTAGATGACGTGGTGCGCGACCTGGTTGGAGTGGCCGTACATGCCCATCCTGACGTCCCGCGCCTCGGTCATCTCGTGGATGACACCGCCGTAGGAGCCCACGAAGTCGGGGGAGGCCGTCTCCGGGGTGGCGAAGTACTGGTCGAGCTTGTCGGCGAGGGCGTCCCGGCCGCCGTACAGGTTGGCCAGGCCCCGGCTGTCCTGCGGGGCGGTGAAGGCGTAGCCCCAGCCGTTGGTCTCGGTGTAGTCGTAGCCCCACACGCGCGGGTCGTACTTCGACGACTCCACCCGCCAGTCGCCCTTCTCGTCCCGGCCCTGGAAGAAGCCCGCCCCGGTGTCGAAGAGGCTGACGTAGTCCCGGGCGCGGTCGAGGAAGTACTCCGACTCCTCCTTGTAGTGCTTCTCGCCGGTCTTCCGGTAGAGGGCCTCGCCCATTCTCGCGATGCCGTAGTCGTTGACGTAGCCCTCCATCGCCCACGACAGGCCCTCGTGGGTGTCGGTGCTGGTGTAGCCGAGGAAGGGTGAGGTGCTCATGCCCTTGCGGCCCACGCCCGACGCCGGCGGTACGACGGTGGCGTTCTTCAGGGCAGCGTCGTACGCCGCCTTCGCGTCGAAGCCGACCCCCTTGACGTACGCGTCGGCGAAGGCCACGTCCGAGGAGGTGCCGGTCATCAGGTCGGCGTACCCGGGGGAGGACCAGCGCGAGGTCCAGCCACCGTCCTTGTACTGCTGGACGAAGCCGTCCACCATCTCGCCCGCCTGACCGGGGGTCAGGAGCGAGTACGCCGGCCAGGTGGTCCGGTAGGTGTCCCAGAAGCCGTTGTTGACGTACACCTCGCCGTCCACGATCTTCGCGCCGGTGTGCGTCGGGGTGTCCGGCCCGGGCATGGGGGAGAAGGGGGAGGCGTACCGGTGGGTGCCGTCCACCGTCTCGAAGCCGGAGTTCGGGTACAGGTACAGCCGGTACAGGCCCGAGTAGAGGGTGGTCAGCTGGTCGGGCGTCGCGCCCTCGACCTCGACCCGGCCCAGCAGCCCGTCCCAGGCCCGCTGGGCCCGCGCCTTCACCGTGCCGAAGGAGGTGGTGTCCGGGATCTCCTGGCGCAGGTTGTCCTTCGCCTGGTCGACGCTGATCAGCGAGGTCGCCAGGCGCAGGGTGACGGTGCGGTCGGCCCCCGCGTCGAAGCGCAGATAGCCCTTGACCCCGGTGGCGGAGCCGTCGGTGACCGGCTTGTCGAACACCCCGTACACGAAGAGCCGGGTCGCGCCCGTCGACAGGCCCGACTTCACGTCCGAGTAGCCGGTGACGGTCCCGGTCTCCTTGTCGAGGGTGAGGCCCGCCTGCTCGGTGACGTTGTCGAAGAGCACGCTGGCGTCCTCGCCCGGATAGGTGAAGCGCAGCATCGCCGCGTGGTCGGTCGGCGTCATCTCCGCCGTGAGACCGTTCTCGAACCGCACCCCGTAGTAGTACGGCCGCGCGGTCTCGTTCTCGTGCCGGAAGGCCAGCTCCCGTGCCTCGCGCCCGGTGTCCGGGGTGCCGGCGGCGGTGGACGGCATCAGCTGGAAGGTCTGCCGGTCACCCATCCAGGGGCTGGGCTCATGGCTCGCGCTGAACGCCTGGACGGTCGGCAGGTTGTCCTCGTTGTTGGCCCGCGCGTACTCGTACAGCCAGCTCAGCGAGGACGCGTTGGTCACCGGCGTCCAGAAGTTGAAGCCGTGCGGCAGCGCGGTCGCCGGGAAGTCGTTGCCGCGCGAGAAGCTGCCGCTGGAGTTGGTGCCGCGCGTGGTCAGCGCGTAGTCGGACAGGTGCGCCCTGGGCCTCTCGGGCGCCACCGGCCTGATCGCCACGTCGTCCAGCCAGCCGCGGAACTTCGCCGGACCGGCCGGGGAGTCGTATGCCAGCAGGATCCTGTCGACCGTCTTCCCGGCCGCGACCGACCCGATCCGGGAGGCCACGTCGTTCCACTGGTTGACGTAGAGCACCTTGGCCGCGCCCTGCCCCCGCGGCGACAGCGGGAAGCCGTGCTCGTCGACCGCGCCCAGACCGCTCAGGTAGGTGCCGTCGGTGAAGGCCAGGTCGACGGAGACGTTGGCGGCGTCGTAGTCGCGGTCGCCGTCGGCCATGGACGGGAAGAGGCGGTACGAGAGCCGGGTGTCGCGGCCGACCCTCACGTTCACGTCGAAGACCTTGTTGTACGAGTACGCCCGCCCGCCCGCCGTGTGGCGTCCGGCGTAGCGCAGCGCGCGCTGTCCGGTGAACCCGGCCCGGGCCTTCGCGGTCGGCGAGCCGCTGGGACCGCGGTCGACCAGCGAGAGCATGTCCTGCGGGACCGGGCCGCCCCCGCCGCCGGTGGAGAACTGCACATCGGCGAGCTGCACGATGTCCCGGGCGCCGTTGTTGCCCGTGATCTCCAGCCGGAAGTGCCGGTACTCGGCCGGTTCGGCGAGGTCGTACGACCTGGTCTGGAACCGTTCGGAGAAGGACTCGCCCGAGCGGGTGTCGACGGTTTTCCAGTCCTTGCCGTCGGTGGAACCCTTCAGCGTCCAGTCCCGTGGGTCGCGTTCGGCGAAGTCATTGGCGGAGGTGAGGGCGTACGTCACTATTTTCAGCGGTTTGTCCAGGTCGAACTCGACCCAGCCGGTGGCCGCGAAGGTCAGCCACTTGGTGCCGGGCTCGCCGTCGACGAGGTTCTCCTTGACCTCCCCGGCGCCCGCGTTCTCGCCGTCGGCCCGCACGTCGGTGACATGGTCGGTCACATTGCCCGGGATGCCGGTGCTGTACCCGCCGTCGACACCGGAGGCGCGCTTGCCGCCGTCCGGCCCGGTGTCGACGGTGTTCAGCCAGTCGGGCGCCGGATCGTCCGGTTCGAACGAGGAGGCGAACTCCCGGTCGGCGGCCGGCGCCTCGGCGGGCAGGGCGACCGCGGCCCCCTGCGAGCCGGCCGCCATGACGAAGGCGGCCGTGAGAACGACCCCCGGACCCCATCTGTGCCGAGTTCTCCGCTGCATGATGCGGACACCCTCCCTGTCTTCCGGCTCAGGGCTGGACAACGTTGTCAACTACGCGGCGCAGGAACCAGTAGGGAGTCAAGTGCCCCATGATGTCAAGGGTGTTGGGCGTGGCATTCAGGCCTAATGGCGGGGATTTTCCCGGCGCGGAACCCACAGGGGGCTCATATGTCCGCGAGGTCTCAACTCGGATAAGACCCATGGCCAACTCTGTACTCGATCTTGCTCAGCTGGCAAGAAGTGGACTATACCTGTCGGCGTTTCCTGCACTACTCGGCGTTTCCTGCACGACCCAGCGATACCCGACCGCGGTGCCGGGGAGGATCCGGTTCACCGCCTGAGTCCTGGAGAAGGCGAGGACTTGAGCATGGGATCTTCCGCAGCGAACCACGGTACCGACGGTGTCGGCCGCCGGGATCTGATCAAGCGTTCCGCCGCACTCGGCCTGATGAGCGTCCCCGCGGCGGGTTTCCTGTCCGCGTGCGCCAGCAGCGGGGGCGACGGCCAGGACAAGGCCAAGACGGGCAAGAAGACCGCGAAGAACCCACTGGGCGTCAATGACACCGCGCAGATGGAATTCGTCCTGTTCGACGGCGGTTTCGGCAAGGAATACGCGCAGGACGCCGTGAAGATCTACGAGAAGGACTTCCCGAAGGCGAAGGTCAAGTTCTCCGCCACCCAGAAGATCCAGTCCACCCTCCAGCCCCGCTTCAACCAGGGCAACCCGCCCGACCTCATCGACAACTCCGGCGCCGAGCAGATGGACATGGGCGTCCTGGTCGGCAAGAACCAGCTCGCCGACCTCACCCCGCTGCTGGACGCGCCGTCGTACGACGACCCGAACAAGAAGGTCCGCGACACGCTGCGTCCCGGCATCGTGGAGATGGGCCAGTTCGACGGCAAGCCGGTCTGGATCATGTACTACGCCTACACCGTCTACGGCGTCTGGTACTCGCAGAAGGCCCTGGACTCGCTGGACGAGAAGTACCCCGAGACCTGGGACGAGATGCTCGCGGTGTGCGCCAAGGCCAAGAAGAAGGGCATGGCGGGCTGGACGTACGCGGGCAAGTACCCGTACTACATCCCCTTCTCGCTCTACCCGATGATCGCCAAGGTCGGCGGCCGGGAGGTCCTCGACGCCATCGACAACCTGGAGCCGAACGCCTGGAAGCACCCCGCGGTCAAGGCGTGTTTCGAGGCCTACTACGAGCTCTACAAGAAGGGCTACATCCTCCAGGGCACCCCGGGCCTGGACCACATCCAGTCGCAGACCGCGTGGGCCAAGGGCAAGGCGCTGTTCATCCCGAACGGCTCCTGGGTGGAGAACGAGTCGGCGAACGTCATCCCCAAGGACTTCGACCTCGCCGTCTCCGCGCCCACCGGCATCGACTCCTCCGACAAGCTGCCCTTCGGCACCATCTGGGCCTCCGGCGGCGAGCCCTTCGTCGTCCCGGCCAAGGCCGGGAACCCCGAGGGCGGCATGGAGCAGCTGCGCATCATGCTCAGCGAGGCGTCCTCGAAGAACTTCACGGCCAAGGTGAAGTCGCTGACCGCGTACAACGGCGGGACCAGCGGGATCACCCTCACGCCCGGTCTGAAATCGGGTGTCGCCGCGCTGGAGAAGGCGGGCGACAATGTGGTGAATCCGCGAATCCAGGACTGGTACGTGCAGTTGCAGAAGGAGCAGATCGGCGTGGCCGGTCTCGGCGAGATGATGGCCGGCCGGTCCACCCCGGCGGAGGCCATCAAGAAGATCCAGGGCTTCGCCGACAAGGCCGCCAAGGACACGACGATCAAGCACTACAAGCACCAGTAGCCCGTATTCATATCGGCACCGGAGTGGCGATGCAGCACGGCAAGTACCGGTTCATCGTGGGGTTCCTGGCGCTGCCCCTGGGACTGTACGCGCTCTTCGTGGTCTGGCCCTTCATCCAGTCCATCTACTACTCGTTCACGGACTGGACCGGCCTGAGCCCCGAATTCAAGATGGTCGGCCTGGACAACTACCGGAGGATGCTGGACGACGACATCTTCTGGAAGTCCTTGCAGCACAGCTTGATGTTCGCGCTCGTGCTGCCGCTGGTGACGATCAGTCTGGCGCTGTTCCTCGCCTTCATGATCAATGTGGGTGGGCGGAGAAGGAAGGGCGGCCCGGTGGTCTCCGGTGTCCGGGGCTCTTCCTTCTACAAGATCGTCTATTTCTTCCCGCAGGTGCTGTCGATCGCGATCGTCTCCCTCCTCTTCGCCTTCGCGTACAACCCGGACAGCGGCGCGATCAACTCGGTGCTGCGCGGGATCGGCCTCGACCACGTCCAGCCGCTGTGGCTGGGCGACCCCGACCTGGCCCTGTGGTGCGTGCTGGCGGTGCTCGTCTGGTCCACGGTCGGCTTCTTCGTGGTCCTGTTCTCGGCGGGCATGGCCTCCATCCCGGCGGACCTGTACGAGGCGGCGCTGCTGGACGGCGCCGGGCGGGCCACCACCTTCTTCCGCATCACCCTGCCGCTCCTGTGGGACACCGTGCAGTCCGGCTGGGTCTACATGGGCATCCTCGCCCTGGGCGCCGAGTCCTTCGCGGTCGTGCAGATCATGACGACCGGGCCGGGCGGCCCCGACTACTCGACCACCGTGATGGTCCTGTACGTGTACCAGAAGGCGTTCCGGGACGGTCAGGCCGCCTACGCCACCACCATCGGCGTCGCCCTGCTCGTCGTCACGCTGGCCTTCGCCGCGGTCGTGATGCGGCTGGGCCGTCGCGAGCGGCTGGAGTTCTGATCCCATGAAGACGACCCAGACCCCCGCCCCGGTGCCGGCCGAGTCCGGCGCGCCCGTGGAGAAGGTGGACGCGCCGGCCGGGGCGCGGCCCGAGCCGAAGAAGGACGGCAACGTCCTCAACGTCTTCTCGCACGGCATCCTGGTCATCTGGGCGATCATGGTCGTGATGCCGCTGGTGTGGGCGGTGATGACGTCCTTCAAGGACGACAGCTCCATCTTCGGCTCGCCCTGGTCGCTCCCGGACACGCTGCACCTCGACAACTGGGCGCGGGCCTGGACCGACGCCAACATGAGCGACTACTTCCTCAACACCGTGCTGGTGGTGGGCGGTTCGCTGATCGGCACGCTGGTGCTCGGCTCCATGGCGGCGTATGTCCTGGCCCGCTTCGACTTCCCGGGCAACCGCTTCATCTACTACCTGTTCATCGGCGGCATGAGCTTCCCGATCATGCTGGCGCTGGTCCCGCTGTTCTACGTCGTGAACAACATGGGCCTGCTGAACACCATCCACGGCCTGATCCTGGTCTACATCGCGTACTCGCTGCCGTTCACGGTCTTCTTCCTCACGGCGTTCTTCCGCACGCTCCCCACGTCCGTGGCGGAGGCGGCCTTCGTCGACGGCGCCTCCCACTCCCGGACGTTCTTCCAGATCATGCTGCCCATGGCCAAGCCCGGCCTGATCAGCGTCGGCATCTTCAACTTCCTGGGCCAGTGGAACCAGTACATGCTCCCCACGGTCCTCAACACCGACCCCGACAAGCGCGTCCTCACCCAGGGCCTGGTCCAGCTCGCCGCCAGCCAGGGCTACAAGGGCGACTGGTCGGGCCTCTTCGCGGGCCTGGTCATGGCCATGCTCCCGGTGCTCGCCGCGTACATCGTCTTCCAGCGGCAGGTGGTGCAGGGGCTTACGGCGGGGGCGCTGAAGTAGGGCGGAGACGGGGGGCTTCGCGGAACCGCCGCCGGGTGACCCGGCGGCGCCGGTGCCGTACGGCGAGGAGCGCCGTCCCTCTTTGGGCGGGGCGGGACGAGCGGCGCCTGTGCAGCCACGGGTGGGACGCGCGTACCGGGTGGTGACGAGCTCCGCCGACGGGTTCCTCACCCGCGTGGACGAAACCCCGCTCACGTGTTTCTTCGCACTCGCGATTCGCGCGGTGGCGGCCGCTCACCCGGGGCGGGCCCCCGCCGCATTCCGCACCTGAACGCTCCCGTCCGGCCGCCGGGGCCCGCCCGGGGCCCGCGGATCGCCTGTCGGGACCCCGCCGCCGAGCAGCCTCACCCTGCTCCGAGGTGGCCTCCACGTGGCCGGCGGGTGTCGGGGGCGGGGCAGGAGAAGCGAGAGCGATTTCCCTCAAGGACTTGACTGCGGTAACCCGTTCAGCAGAGCTTGGAGTTCATAACTTGTAAGTGGCCCAGTTCCGCGGATGTGACCTGGGCCACGGGCGGCGCAGGGGCCGCCCGCTTGATGGCGGGAGTGGATGGGTCGATGGAGACTCCGGGGTCGCAGTCGTCGCTGCACCGAGCCAACCTGGAACGGGTCGTACGGGCGGTGCGGCTGGCCGGGTCGCTCACGCAGGCCGAGATCGCGCGGACGACCGGCCTGTCCGCCGCCACGGTCTCCAACATCGTGCGGGAGTTGAAGGACGGCGGAACGGTCGAGGTCACGCCCACCTCGGCGGGCGGAAGGCGGGCCCGCAGCGTCTCCCTGAGCGGTGACGCCGGCATCGTGATCGGCATCGACTTCGGCCACACCCACCTGCGCGTCGCGATCGGGAACCTCGCGCACCAGGTGCTGGCCGAGGAGTCCGAGCCGCTGGACGTGGACGCCTCCTCCACGCAGGGCTTCGACCGGGCGGAACACTTGGTCAACCGCCTGGTCGAGGCGACCGGCGTCGACCGTTCCAAGATCGCCGGAGTCGGCGTCGGCGTGCCCGGCCCGATCGACGTCGAGTCCGGGACGCTGGGCTCGACCGCCATCCTGCCGGGCTGGACCGGCGCCCGCCCGGCCGAGGAGCTCCGGGCCCGGCTCGGCGTCCCCGTGCACGTGGACAACGACGCCAACCTCGGCGCCCTGGGCGAACTGGTCTGGGGCAGCGGACGGGGCGTACGTGATCTCGCTTACATCAAGGTCGCCAGCGGTGTCGGCGCCGGCCTGGTGATCAACGGGAAGATCTACCGCGGCCCCGGCGGCACGGCCGGTGAGATCGGGCACATCACGCTCGACGAAGCCGGCCCGGTCTGCCGTTGCGGGAACCGCGGCTGCCTGGAGACCTTCACGGCGGCGCGCTACGTGCTCCCGCTCCTGCAGTCCAGCCACGGCACCGATCTGACCATGGAGGGCGTCGTACGGCTGGCGCGGGACGGCGACCCGGGCTGCCGCCGCGTCATCGCCGACGTCGGCCGCCACATCGGCAGCGGAGTGGCCAATCTCTGCAATCTGCTGAACCCCAGCCGGGTGGTCCTCGGCGGCGATCTCGCCGAGGCCGGAGAGCTCGTCCTGGGGCCCATCAGGGAGTCCGTCGGGCGATACGCGATCCCCAGCGCCGCACGCCAGCTGTCCGTGCTCCCTGGGGCCCTCGGGGGCCGTGCGGAGGTGCTCGGGGCGCTCGCCCTCGCCCTCAGCGAGATGGGCGATTCAACCCTTTTGGACGGCACCATGGCCGTCGCCACGCCCGCCTTCACTTAGAGAACGAATGACGCCGTTGCCATCTCGTTAAGTATTTACTTCTTGACGCCGAACGTGTGGCCGAGTTGACTTCCAGCCACCTCGGCCGCAGCGTTGCGGCCCTGTCAGGGAGGCACCCCCAAATGAACGCAACGATGCGTAGAGTCGTCATCGGTACCGCCGCGGTCTCGATGGCTCTGTCGATGGCCGCCTGTGGCAAGGCCGGCGACGACAAGAAGGACGACTCCGGCAGCAGCTCCTCCGGTGGTAGCAAGACCATCGGCCTGCTGCTTCCCGACAGCGTGACCGCGCGCTACGAGAAGTTTGACAAGCCGTACTTCCAGGACAAGGTCAGCGCGCTCTGCTCCGACTGCAAGGTCGAGTACGCGAACGCGGCGGGCGACGCGGCCAAGCAGGCGCAGCAGGTCAGCAGCATGATCACCAAGGGCGTCAAGGTGATCGTGGTCAGCGCCCAGGACTCCGCCGCCATCAAGTCCTCCATCCAGACCGCCGTCGACAAGGGCATCAAGGTCGTCGCGTACGACCGCCTCGCCCAGGGCCCGGTCTCCGCGTACGTCTCCTTCGACAACGTCAAGGTCGGCGAACTCCAGGGCCAGGCGCTGCTCGACTCGCTCGGCTCCAAGGCCACAAAGAAGTCGAAGGTCGTCATGATCAACGGTGACGACGCCGACCCGAACGCCGGCCAGTTCAAGAAGGGTGCCCACCAGGCCCTCGACGGCAAGGTCGACATCGCCTACGAGCAGTCCGGCCTGTGGAAGGACTCCGTCGCCGCGCAGAAGATGAAGGCGGCCATCACCCAGCTGGGCGCCAAGAAGATCGCGGGCGTCTACGCCGCCAACGACGGCATGGCCGGCGGTATCGCCACCACCCTCAAGGGCGCCGGCATCAGCGGCATCCCGCTGACCGGTCAGGACGCGGAGCTCGCGGGCATCCAGCGCATCGTCGCCGGCACCCAGTCCTCCACCGTCTACAAGGCCTTCAAGCCCGAGGCCGAGGCCGCCGCCCAGCTCGCGGTCAACCTGCTCGAGGGCAAGGACATCAAGTCCCTCGCCACCGAGACGCTGACCAGCGGCTCCGGCGACAAGGTACCCTCGCAGCTGCTGACGCCGGTGTCGGTCACCAAGGCCAACATCAAGGACACGGTGATCAAGGACAAGCTCTACACCGTCCAGGACATCTGCACCGCCGAGTTCGCGAAGGCCTGCAAGGCCGCCGGTCTCGAGTAGTCACCCGCTCGCAGGAGCGAAACGATCCGCCGGTACCCGGCCGCTCTCAGCGGCAGTGACCACCGGCGGCCCCGCGAAGCCCCTCCGACGCCCGCCCCGGCTTTCACACCCCGCTGCCGGGCGGGCGTCGGACGGAACCGTTGCCAAGGGCAGCGGCTTCGCGCATGTTCATCTTGTTAACCACGTGCATTCGCACGTCCCTCCGCGCCTGTTCCCCCAAGCGCGGCATCCCCGCCGGTCAGGCGGCGAAGGAGATGGTTCACGTGTCCGCTACGCCCGTGCTGGCGTTGCGCGGAGTCTCCAAGCGGTTCGGTGCGGTCCAGGCCCTCACCGACGTCGAGCTGGAGGTCCACGCCGGTGAAGTGGTCGCCCTGGTGGGCGACAACGGCGCAGGAAAGTCCACCCTGGTCAAGACGATCGCGGGTGTCCACCCCATCGATGAGGGCGTCATCGAGTGGGAGGGCAAGCCGGTCAGCATCACCAAGCCGCACGACGCCCAGGGTCTCGGCGTCGCGACGGTCTACCAGGACCTCGCGCTGTGCGACAACCTCGACGTGGTCGGCAACCTCTTTCTGGGGCGCGAGCTGCTGCACCGGGGCGTCATCGACGAGGTGTCGATGGAGAAGCAGGCCCGAGAGCTGCTGAGCACGCTCTCGATCCGCATCCCGAGCGTGCGCATCCCGATCGCCAGCCTCTCCGGCGGTCAGCGCCAGGTCGTGGCGATCGCCCGCGCCCTGATCGGCGACCCCAAGGTCGTCATCCTCGACGAGCCCACCGCCGCGCTCGGCGTCGAGCAGACCGCGCAGGTCCTCGACCTGGTCGAGCGGCTGCGCGAGCGCAACCTCGGCGTCATCCTCATCAGCCACAACATGGCGGACGTGAAGGCTGTCGCGGACACCGTCGCCGTCCTGCGCCTGGGCAAGAACAACGGCTCCTTCCCCGTGAAGGACACCAGCCACGAAGAGATCATCGCCGCGATCACCGGTGCCACGGACAACGCCGTGACCCGTCGTGCGGGGCGTCGCACCGCGGAGGCGGCCAAGTGAGCGAGACGTCGAACACCGTGAAGAAGGACCCGGAGCCCGTGGCCGTGGCCAAGGACACCGTCGCCCCGGCCGACGACCCCACGGCCGCGCCCGTACCCGTGGTCGACCCGCGCCTGCTGGTCCGGGAAGAGGGCCTCAAGGGGTACTGGACCGAGTTCAAGCGCAAGGTGAAGGGCGGCGAGCTCGGTTCGCTGCCGGTCTTCATCGGCCTGATCATCATCTGGACGATCTTCCAGCTGCAGAACGACCGGTTCCTGAGCGCGGACAACCTGTCCAACGTCAGCTACTTCATGTCGGCCACCGGCATGCTCGCCATCGGCCTGGTGTTCGTGCTGCTGCTCGGCGAGATCGACCTCTCGGTCGGCTCGGTCAGCGGCCTCGCGTCCACCGTGTTCGCCGTCTTCGTGGTCAACCACGGCATGAACGGCTGGCTGGCGCTGGTACTGACCGTCCTGACCGGTGTCGGCATCGGCGCGCTGCACGGCTGGTTCTTCGCCAAGATCGGCGTACCCGCCTTCGTGGTGACGCTGGCCGGCTTCCTCGGCTGGAACGGTCTGATGCTGTGGCTGCTGGGCGACAGCGGCACGATCAACATCCCGGCCGACTCCGGCCCCGTACACCTGTTCGGCCAGAACTCCTTCTTCATGGACCAGGCCATCATCGGCGCCTACCTGCTGGCGGGTCTCGGTGTCGTGCTGACGCTCGTGGGCTCGTTCAACGAGCAGCGCCGCCGCAGGGCGGCCGGGGTGCCCTTCCGGCCCACCAGCGAGATCCTGGTCCGGGTGGGCCTGCTCGCCGTGGTGTCCTTCGCCGCCGCGGCCGTGCTGAACAACGCCGCCGGTGTCTCCAACGCCCTGGTGATCTTCCTCGCGGCGCTGGTCGTCGTGGACTTCGTCCTGCGCCGTACGACGTACGGCCGCAAGGTCTTCGCGGTCGGCGGCGGCATCGAGGCGGCCCGCCGGGCCGGTATCAGCGTGCCGATGGTGCGGATCACCGTGTTCGCCATCTCCGGCGGCTTCGCGGCGATCGGCGGTATGTTCTTCGCCGGTCAGACCGCGAGCGCGACGCTGAACGCCGGTGGCGGCAACACGCTGATGCTGGCGATCGCCGCCGCGGTCATCGGTGGCACCAGCCTCTTCGGTGGACGTGGTTCGGTGTGGTCGGCGCTGCTGGGCATGCTGGTGATCCAGTCGATCCAGACGGGTCTGGACCTGCTGAACATGAACACGTCGATCCAGTACATGATCACCGGCGCGGTGCTGCTCGGCGCGGTGGTCATCGACTCGGTGTCGCGTCGTAGCCAGAAGGCCGCGGGGCGCGCGTAACGGGTTGCTGCGGGTGCCCGGTGCCGTCAAGGTGCCGGGCACAGCTGTGTCTTGGGAAGCTCTCAGCCGGGTACCGCCGTCCGCGTGACCCATCACGCACAGCCCGGACGCCGTCCGCCGCGGCGGAACATTAGACTCGACGAGCCCGGCAACAGCTCGATCAGCTTTTACTGCAAGGAGGCACGGGTGCCGCTGCTGACCCGCATCAGGGGACCGCGCGATCTGGACCGGCTCAGCCTGGAGGAGCTGGACCAGCTGGCAGGGGAGATCCGGACCTTCCTCGTCGACGCCGTGTCCAAGACCGGCGGCCACCTCGGCCCCAACCTGGGCGTGGTCGAGCTCACCATCGCCCTGCACCGCGTCTTCGAGTCGCCGAAGGACAAGGTGCTGTGGGACACCGGACACCAGTCCTACGTCCACAAGCTGCTGACCGGCCGACAGGACTTCTCCAGGCTGAAGATGAAGGGCGGCCTGTCGGGCTACCCCGCGCAGGCCGAGTCCGAGCACGACGTCATCGAGAACAGCCACGCCTCGACCGTCCTCGGCTGGGCCGACGGCATCGCCAAGGCCAACCAGCTGCTCGAACGCGACAGCCACGTCGTGGCGGTCATCGGTGACGGCGCGCTGACCGGCGGCATGGCCTGGGAGGCGCTCAACAACATCGCCGAGGCCAAGGACCGCCCGCTCGTCATCGTCGTCAACGACAACGAGCGGTCGTACGCCCCGACCATCGGCGGTCTCGCCAACCACCTGGCCACGCTGCGCACGACCGACGGGTACGAGCGCTTCCTCGCCCGGACGAAGGACATCCTCGACCGAACCCCGGTCGTCGGAAAGCCGCTGTACGAGACGCTGCACGGCGCCAAGAAGGGCCTGAAGGACTTCATCGCCCCGCAGGGCATGTTCGAGGACCTCGGCCTGAAGTACGTCGGCCCGATCGACGGCCACGACATCGAGGCGCTGGAGTCGGCGCTGGCGCGGGCCAAGCGCTTCGGCGGGCCCGTCATCGTGCACTGCCTCACCGAGAAGGGCCGCGGTTACCAGCCCGCCCTCCAGGACGAGGCCGACCGCTTCCACGCCGTCGGCAAGATCCACCCCGACACGGGCCTGCCGATCGCCAGCTCCGGCGCCGACTGGACCTCCGTCTTCGGCGACGAGATGGTCCGGCTGGGCGAGGAGCGCGGGGACATCGTCGCCATCACGGCCGCGATGCTCCAGCCGGTCGGCCTCGACAAGTTCGCCAAGGCCTTCCCGGAGCGGGTGTACGACGTCGGCATCGCCGAGCAGCACGCCGCCGTCTCCGCCGCGGGCCTCGCCACGGGCGGCCTGCACCCGGTCTTCGCGGTGTACGCCACCTTCCTCAACCGCGCCTTCGACCAGGTGCTGATGGACGTCGCCCTGCACAAGTGCGGTGTGACGTTCGTACTGGACCGGGCGGGAGTCACCGGCACCGACGGCGCCTCGCACAACGGCATGTGGGACATGTCGATCCTGCAGGTCGTGCCGGGACTCAGGCTGGCCGCGCCGCGTGACGCCGAGCAGGTGCGCGCGCAGCTGCGCGAGGCCGTCCAGGTCACGGACGCGCCGACGGTGGTGCGCTTCTCCAAGGGCGCCGTCGGCCCCGCCGTACCCGCCGTGGGCCGGGTCGGCGGGATGGACGTCCTGCGCGAGCCCGGCACCGACCGGCCCGACGTCCTGCTGGTCTCCGTCGGCGCCCTGGCCCCCATGTGCCTGGAGATCGCCGCCCTGCTCGACAAGCAGGGCATCTCCACCACCGTCGTCGACCCCCGCTGGGTCAAGCCCGTCGACGAGGCCATGGCCCCGCTCGCGGAGCGGCACCGCGTGGTCGTCACCGTCGAGGACAACAGCCGGGTCGGCGGCGTCGGCTCGGCCGTCGCCCAGGCCCTGCGGGACGCGGGCGTCGACGTGCCGCTGCGCGACTTCGGCATCCCGCCGCGCTTCCTCGACCACGCCTCCCGCGCCGAGGTCATGGCCGAGATCGGGCTGACCGCGCCCGACATCGCCCGCCAGGTCACCGGCCTGGTCTCCAAGCTCGACGGCCGGTTCGACCGCCCGACGGCGGAGGTCGAGCCGGCGCGCGACTGACGCGACCCCAAGGACGCCCGAAGGGCCGGTCCCGCCCACTCTCCAGGTGGCGGATCCGGCCCTTTTGCGTGAACCTGCCTGTGCCGGGGCATACGCATCCCCAGCCCTCTCGATCACGTCGAGGACGACCAGCGCGTGGGAGGTAGGCCCGTGAGCAGCACCCTCTTCAGGACGAAGAAGGTCGAGCAGTCCATCCTCGATACCGAGGAACCCGAGCACGCGCTCAAGAAATCCCTCTCCGCGCTGGATCTGACCGTCTTCGGCGTCGGCGTCATCATCGGCACCGGCATCTTCGTCTACACCGGATCGGTCGCGAAGCTGAGCGCGGGCCCCGCGATCTCCCTGTCCTTCATCGCGGCGGGTGTCGTCTGCGCCCTCGCCGCGCTCTGCTACGCGGAGTTCGCCTCCACGGTCCCGGTGGCGGGGTCCGCGTACACGTTCTCCTACGCCTCGATCGGCGAGCTGCCCGCCTGGATCATCGGCTGGGACCTGGTCCTGGAGTTCGCGCTGGGCACGGCGGTGGTCGCCGTCGGCTGGTCCGGCTACTTCCGGTCGTTCCTGGCCAACAACCTCGGCTGGCACGTTCCCGAGGTGCTGGGCGGGCGGGACGGCGCCTCGGGCTTCGGGTTCGACCTCTTCGCGGCCCTGCTGGTGCTGGCGCTCACGGGCGTGCTCGTCCTCGGTATGAAGCTGTCCGCACGGGTCACCCAGGTGGTCGTGGCGGTCAAGCTGACTGTCGTGTTCATCGTGATCATCGCCGGCGCGTTCATCGTCAAGACCGCCAACTACAGCCCCTTCATCCCGCCGGCCGAACCCGCGGCGGCCGGCGGGAATCTCAAGGCTCCGCTGATTCAGCTGATGTTCGGCTGGGCACCGTCCAACTTCGGCGTGATGGGCATCTTCACCGGTGCCTCGATCGTGTTCTTCGCCTTCATCGGCTTCGACGTGGTGGCCACGGCCGCCGAGGAGACCCGCAACCCCCAGCGCGACATGCCGCGTGGCATTCTCGGCTCGCTGCTCATCTGCACGTTGCTGTACGTGGCGGTCTCGATCGTCGTCACCGGCATGCTGAAATACACGCAGCTGTCCGTGCAGGCCCCGCTCGCCGAAGCCTTCAAGGCCACCGGCCACCCCTGGTACGCGGGCGTGATCAGCTTCGGCGCCACCATCGGCCTGATCACCGTCTGCATGATCCTGCTCCTCGGCCAGACCCGCGTGTTCTTCGCGATGAGCCGCGACGGGCTCCTGCCGCGATTCTTCTCGCGCACCCACCCGCGCTTCAGGACGCCGTACCGGCCGACCATCCTGCTCGGTGTGATCATCGCGATCGTCGCGGGCTTCACCAGCCTGCAGACCCTCGGCGAACTGGTGAACATCGGCACGCTCTTCGCGTTCGTCGTCGTCGCGATCAGCGTCATCGTCCTCCGCAGGACCCGCCCCGACCTGCCCCGCGCCTTCCGCACCCCGTGGGTCCCGGTGATCCCGATCCTGTCGGTGTGCGCCTCGCTGTGGCTGATGCTCAACCTGCCCGCCGAGACCTGGCTACGGTTCGCCATCTGGATGGTCATCGGCTTCCTCGTGTACTTCCTCTACGGCCGCTCGCACAGCCGCCTCGGACGGCACGAGGAGACCACCGTCGAGGAAGTCACACATCCGCCGAAGGGGAACGCCCCGTAACCGGCCCCCGGCCGGCCTCTCCGCCACTCCGGCCCCGTATGTCCTGTTCAGTCGGAGACCGCGGGGCCGGATAGCGTGCTGCCCATGCTCGTCACGCCGCTCGCCCCGCCACGTTCCGTAGTCGGCCGCGCGGGCTACTGGACGCGACTGCTGCCCCTGCTGGCGGGGCTGGCCTGCCTCACGCGCGTGCCGTCCTTCGTCCGGCCGCTGTGGAATCCGGACGAGGGCTACCTCGCCGTACAGGCCCGGATACTGGCACACGGCGGACGGCTGTACGAGACGGTCGTGGACCGCAAGCCGCCGCTCGTGCCGTGGCTGTACGAGGCGGCGTTCGCCGTCCACGGCTCCGCGACCCTCACCCCGGTCCGGGTGCTCGCGGTCCTCGCCCAACTGCTCACCGCGGTGCTGCTCGCCTCACTGGCCCGGCGGCGCTGGGACGACCGGGCGGGCCGCACGGCCGGGGCGCTGTACCTGCTGGTCTCCATCGGGCTCAACCCCGAGGACGCGCAGGCCGCCGGCTTCGAGGTGTTCATGCTGCCCTGCACGGCCGCCGCGATGTGGTGCGCGGACCGCCGCCGCTGGGGCGCCGCCGGGGCGGCCGTCGCCTGCGCCTTCCTCGCCAAGCAGACCGGCGGGGTGGTACTGGTGCCGGTGGCCTGGATGCTGTACCGGAACGGCGCCCCGTGCGCGGGCGTCCTGCGCCTCACCGCCGGCCTCACGCTGCCGGTGCTGGCCGCCGCCCTGGCCACCGACCCGGCGGGCTTCGTGTTCTGGACGGTCACCGGATCGGGGGCGTACGCCTCCTTCACCGGCTCCGAACTCCACGTCCTCGTCCGGGGACTGACCAACACCGCGATCCTGGGCGTGGCCTGCGCGGGCCTGATCCCGCCGGTGGTACGGGTGCTGCGCATCGCCCGCACGGGCGCGGCGGACCTGTGGCTGTGGCAGACCTCCTCCGCCCTGGCGGTGGTGCTGGGCTTCCACTTCTTCGGCCACTACTACCTGCAACTCATCCCGCCCCTGGCCCTGTTGGCGACCGCCGCGCTGCAGATCCTGCCCCGCGTACGGCTGACCGCCGCCGTCCTCACCTCGGCCTGCTGCTGCGCCCTGTTCCTGGCCTGGGGCCTCCTCGCACCCCGCCCCGAACTGGCCCACGCCCAGCGCCTCGCGTCCGCCGTGGCCCACCGCACCGACCCCGCCGACCGCGTGCTGCTGTGGGGCATACACCCGGAGACGTACTGGCTCGCCGACCGCACCCCCGCCAGCCGCTACCTCACCGCCGGGCTGCTCACCAACTACAGCGGCGGCCGTGACGGCCCCCAGGTCGGCGAGAAGTACGCCGTCGAGGGTGCCTGGCCGGTCTTCCGCGAGGAACTGGCCGCACACGCCCCCGCCCTGGTGGTCGACGACTCGCGCGGCAAGCCGTACGCCGCCGACCGCGTGCCCAGCCTGCGACGGCTGCTGGCGGCGCGCTACGAGCCGGTGGCAACGGTGGACGGGGCCGTGCTGTACGCCCGGGTGCCACAGGAGTAGCGCGAGGCGCGGCTCAGCCGAGGATCGTCCGGGGCCCGGTCACCTCGGCGCCCAACTCCGTAACCCGGCGCCTGAGTTCCCGGTCCGCCGTGACGGCCAGCCGGGGGCGGTGGGACTCCTCGGCGACCAGCTCCACGATGCGGTCGTCGCCACTGCCGGACGCGCCCTCCACCCGTACGCCGGGCACGGACTCCACGTCACGGGCCGCGCCCTCGACCACCAGCACGATCTCCACCGGGCCGGGGTGCCCGGGCAGCCCTTGCGCGGCCAGCCGGTCGCGCAGCCGCTCGGCCGCCCCCTTCCGGTCCCGCCACCAGCCGTCGGGCACCGACCCGACGACGTTCGCGGCGTCGACGATCACGAGCAGCGGGGCTTCCTGGTCCATGTGACCAGGGTCGCACGGCCGCCACCACGGGCGGGGCCGGGCCTCGACGGCGTACCGCCCCGGCTTAAAGTGAACCGGTGAACGGCGACTGGCTCCTACGCGGCCGCGACGGCCGCCTCAGCGTCTACCTTCCCTCGGGCGACGCCGTCCTGTGCCGGGCGGAGCGCGCACCGGGCGGCTCCTGGAGCGCACCGCGCAAGGTGGGCGGCGACCAGAAACTGCACCCCGTCCTGGCGATCGGTCAGGGCACCGACGGCTACGCCCATCTGGTCTCCTGGCGGCCCACCACCAAGGGCGAGTCGGGCCTGGTGCACTCCACGCACTTCCGGCCGCTGCTTGCCGCCCTGGACTGGAACCCGGTCGGCCACCCCGACAAGAAGGGCGAGCGCACCGGCACGCCCGCCGTCGCGGTCGACGGGCAGGGCCGTGCCCATGTCTTCGTACGCAACAAGGGCGGCGGGGTGAGCCTGCTCGCCCAGAAGGAGAAGGGCGGCTGGGAGGCCTGGCGCGACCTGAAGGGCCGGGACGTCCAGGAGGAACCGGTCGCGGTGACGGGGGAGTCCGGCCGGGTGGAGGCGTACGCCGCCGTACCGGGCGGCATCCTGCACTGGCGTCAGGAGAAGCCGGGCGCCCAGCCGGTCCTGGAGGAGTCGATGGAGGCCCCGGTCCGCCCCGGCACCCTGTACGCGCTGGCCACCTCCCCCGACAGCACCACCCTCTTCTACACCGACGGCGCGGGCGACCTGTGCGCCTGGCGCCCCGGCGGCAAACCGGTCACGGTGCTCCCGTCGGTCGGCCCCGGGCCGGTCTCCGCCGTGCGCTGCGAACTCGACGGCCATGACTGCACCCTGCTGGCGCAGCGTTCGGCGAGCGGTCGGGTGGCCTTCGCCGCGTATCCCACCCAGGAGGAGTCGGCGGGCGCGTGGTGGACGGAATCGGGCCCCCAACTGCCCTCCGACGCGCTGGTCTCCCTCACCCTCGACGCCGACGGCCGGGTCGTGGCGGCAACGTTGTCCCCGTCCACCGGCCAACTCCACCTCACCCGCCGCAAGGACGAGCCGGGGCTGGCACTGGAGGCGTGGCGTCCGGGCTGAAAGACAGCCCCTCCGGCGTTTGAGGAGCGGGGTCAGGGGCGGAGCCCCAGGCGGGGGCGAACAAACCTCGCCCCCGGCACGCCGCTGCCCGGCACCCCCTCGGGAGTGCCGGGCAGCATGCGCATCGCGGTCGGCTACGCCGGGACGCTGGCCACGCCCGGTGCCAGGAACTTCTTGCCGTTCACGCGCTCCGAGACGCCCTCGCGGTCCAGGTACGGCGTGATGCCGCCCAGGTGGAAGGGCCAGCCGGCGCCGGTGATGAGGCAGAGGTCGATGTCCTGGGCCTCGGCGACGACGCCCTCGTCGAGCATGAGGCCGATCTCCTGGGCCACCGCGTCGAGGACGCGCTCGCGGACCTGCTCCTCGGTCAGGACGGTGTCGCCCTGCTTCAGCAGCGCGGCGACCTCCGGGTCCAGCTCGGGCTTGCCGCTGTCGTAGACGTAGAAGCCGCGCTTGCCCGCCTTGACGACGGCGGCGAGGTTCTGGGAGACCGTGAAGCGGTCCGGGAAGGCCCGGTTGAGGGTCTCCGAGACGTGCAGGCCGATCGCCGGGCCGACCAGTTCCAGAAGGACGAGCGGGGACATCGGCAGGCCCAGCGGCTCCACCGCCTTCTCCGCGACCTCGACCGGCGTGCCCTCGTCGATGACGTTCTGGATCTCGCCCATGAAGCGGGTCAGGATCCGGTTCACGACGAACGCCGGGGCGTCCTTGACCAGGACCGCCGTCTTCTTCAGCTTCTTGGCCACCGCGAAGGCGGTCGCGAGCGACGCGTCGTCCGTCTTCTCGCCGCGGACGATCTCCAGGAGGGGGAGGATCGCGACCGGGTTGAAGAAGTGGAAGCCGACGACCCGCTCGGGGTTCTTCAGCTTCGACGCCATCTCCGACACCGACAGCGAGGAGGTGTTGGTGGCGAGGATCGCGTGCGCCGGGGCGACCGCCTCGACCTCCGCGAACACCTGCTGCTTGACGCCGATCTCCTCGAACACGGCCTCGATAATGAAGTCCGCGTCCGCGAAGCCCTCCGCCTTGTCCAGGACACCGGTGACCAGGGCCTTGAGGCGGTTGGCCTTGTCCTGGTTGACGCGGCCCTTGGCGAGCAGCTTGTCGATCTCGGCGTGGACGTAGCCCACACCCTTGTCGACGCGCTCCTGGTCGATGTCCGTGAGGACGACCGGGACCTCCAGGCGGCGCAGGAAGAGCAGCGCGAGCTGGGAGGCCATCAGACCGGCGCCGACGACGCCGACCTTGGTGACCGGACGGGCCAGGGACTTGTCCGGGGCGCCCGCGGGACGCTTGCCGCGCTTCTGGACCAGGTTGAAGGCGTAGATGCCCGCGCGCAGCTCGCCGCCCATGATGAGGTCGGCCAGCGCCTTGTCCTCGGCGTCGTAGCCCTGCTGCAGGTCGCCGTTCTTGGCGTCGGCGATGATGTCGAGGGCGCGGTAGGCGGCCGGGGCCGCGCCGTGCACCTTGGAGTCGGCGATGAAGCGGCCCTTGGCGACGGCCTGGTCCCAGGCCTCGCCGCGGTCGATCGCCGGGCGCTCGACGACGATCTCGCCCTTGAGGACGGCCGCCGTCCAGATCAGCGACTGCTCCAGGAAGTCGGCACCCTCGAAGAGGGCGTCGGCGATGCCCAGTTCGTAGACCTGCTTGCCCTTGAGCTGCTTGTTCTGGTTGAGGCTGTTCTCGATGATGACCGAGACGGCCTTGTCGGCGCCGATCAGGTTCGGCAGCAGCGTGCAGCCGCCCCAGCCCGGGACCAGGCCCAGGAAGACCTCGGGGAGGGAGAACGCCGGGAGGGCCGCGGACACCGTGCGGTAGGTGCAGTGCAGGCCGACCTCGACGCCGCCGCCCATCGCCGCGCCGTTGTAGTACGCGAAGGTGGGCACGGCCAGCTTCGACAGCCGCTTGAAGACCTCGTGGCCGCCCTTGCCGATGGCGAGCGCGTCCTTGTGCTCCTTCAGCAGCTCGACGCCCTTGAGGTCGGCGCCGACCGCGAAGATGAACGGCTTGCCGGTGATGCCGACGCCGACGATATCGCCGTCCGCGGCCTCCTTCTCCACCTGGTCGATCGCGGTGTCGAGGTTCGCGAGCGAGGCGGGGCCGAAGGTGGTCGGCTTGGTGTGGTCGAAGCCGTTGTCCAGCGTGATCAGGGCGAACTTGCCGGCACCCAGGGGGAGGTCGAAGTGGCGTACGTGCGCCTGCGTGACGACCTCGTCCGGGAACAGCTCGGCCGCACCCTTCAGCAGCTCGGTGGTGGTGCTCACTTGTCCCCCTCGAAGTGCGGGTTCTCCCAGATGACCGTCGCGCCCATGCCGAAGCCGACGCACATGGTGGTCAGGCCGTAGCGGACGTGCGGCTGCTCCTCGAACTGGCGGGCCAGCTGCGTCATCAGACGGACGCCGGAGGAGGCCAGCGGGTGGCCGAAGGCGATGGCGCCGCCGTACTGGTTGACGCGCTCGTCGTCGTCGGCGATGCCGTAGTGGTCGAGGAAGGCCAGGACCTGGACGGCGAAGGCCTCGTTGACCTCGAAGAGGTTGATGTCCTCGATCGACAGGCCCGCCTTGGCGAGGGCCTTCTCCGTGGCCGGGATCGGGCCGTAGCCCATGACCTCCGGCTCCACGCCCGCGAAGGCGTAGGAGACCAGGCGCATCTTGACCGGCAGGCCGTTCTCGCGGGCGAAGTCCTGGCTGGCGATGATCGAGGCGGTGGCGCCGTCGTTCAGACCGGCCGCGTTACCGGCGGTGACCCGGCCGTGCACGCGGAACGGGGTCTTCAGACCGGAGAGGTTCTCCAGGGTCGTGCCCGGGCGCATCGGCTCGTCGGCGGTGACCAGGCCCCAGCCCGTCTCACCGGCCTCCGGGCTCGTGCGGCGCACGGAGATCGGGACCAGGTCGGCCTGGATCTTGCCGTTGGCGTACGCCTTGGCGGCCTTCTCCTGCGAGCGCACGGCGTACTCGTCGGCGCGCAGCTTGGTGATGTGCGGGTAGCGGTCGTGCAGGTTCTCCGCGGTCATGCCCATGAACAGGGCGGACTCGTCGACCAGCTTCTCCGACACGAAGCGCGGGTTCGGGTCCACGCCCTCGCCCATCGGGTGGCGGCCCATGTGCTCGACACCACCGGCGATGACGGCGTCGTACGCGCCGAACGCGATCGAACCGGCCGTGGTCGTCACGGCGGTCAGCGCGCCCGCGCACATGCGGTCGATGGAGTAGCCGGGGACCGACTGGGGCAGACCGGCGAGGATGCCGGCCGTGCGGCCCAGCGTCAGGCCCTGGTCGCCGATCTGCGTGGTCGCGGCGATGGCGACCTCGTCGATCTTCGCCGGGTCCAGGCCGGGGTTGCGGCGCAGCAGCTCCCGGATCGCCTTCACGACGAGGTCGTCGGCGCGGGTCTCGTGGTAGATACCCTTCGGGCCCGCCTTGCCGAACGGGGTGCGGACGCCGTCTACGAAGACGACGTCCCTGACGGTACGAGGCACGATGGCTCTCCTCCAGGTGCGGGATGGCACTGCTGCGATGCGCTGAGCGCGCGCTCAGCACCCATGCTACTTATGGGTAACGTAGCTGCCCAGTCCCGTATGCCCAAGCGGCGAAGGTCACACCGCCGGCGGTGCCGTCGAGCCCCGCGGGGTCAGCACCGGCGTCGGCACCGGATGCGAGCCCGGCCCCTCGCCGGTGATCACCCCGAACAGCGTGCGGGCCGCGTCCGCGCCGAATCCGTGCACGTCATGGCTCATCGCCGACAGGGTGGGGTGGGTCAGCCGGCACAGCTGGGAGTCGTCCCAGGCCAGCAGGGACACATCGGCGGGGACCTTCAGGCCCATCTCGGCGGCCACCGACAGTCCGGCCACCGCCATGATGTCGTTGTCGTAGACGATCGCGGTCGGCCGGTCCGGCGGCGCGGCGGTGAGCAGCGACCTCGTCGCCCGCGCCCCCGCCTCCCCGGAGTAGTCGGTGGTGACCTGCCAGGCCCGGGCCAGCTCCAGGGACCGGGCCGCCTCGTCGAAGGCGGCCGTGCGCATCGCGGTGTGTCCGAGGGCCGCCGCGCCGCCGACCCGGGCGATCCGCCGGTGCCCGAGCGCGGCGAGGTAGCGCACGGCCTCCGTGACGGCGGTGGCGTCGTCGGTCCACACGGAGGTGAGCCCGCCGGTCAGCGACGGGTGCCCGACCGCCACCACCGGCAGACCCAGCCGCTCGGCCGCCGCCACCCTGGGGTCGTCCGGCCCGAAGTCGACCAGGATCGAGCCGCCGATCTGCCGCCCCTTCCACCAGGACTCCAGCAGACCGGCCTCCTCCCGCACATTCCGCACCAGCCTCAGCAGCAGCGAGCAGGACCGCTCGGTCAGCACGCTCTCCACGCCGGAGATGAACTCCATGTAGAACGGCTCCAGCCCGAGCATCTGCGCCGGCCGGCAGATCGCCAGCCCCACCACGTCCACCCGGGCCCCGGCCAGCGACCGGGCGGTGAGATGCGGCGCCCAGCCCAGCTCCCGCGCGGCGGCGAAGATCCGGTCCCGGGTCGTCTCCGACAGCCCCGGCTTGTGGTTGAAGGCCAGCGACACCGCGCCCTTGGACACGCCGGCGCGCGCGGCGACGTCCTTGATGGTGACGCGGGGGGTCGGCGTCGCTGTCATCGGGCGGGCTCCACGCAGTACAGGGCTGCCCGGGCGGCGGCCGGGTCAGGGGTCTTCCAGCCCCGCACGCCGATCGTGACCCGTTCCCCGGGAAGCAGCGTGACCAGCCCGCGGTCCGCCCGCGCCCCCGGATCCAGCCGGTCGGCCTGCAGCAGCAGGTCCCGTACCAGGGTACGCGCCGTCACCGTCACCGCGCCCGGCGCCACGGACACCTCGAACTCCGGCCGAGGGTACGGGATTTCACGGTCGGGGGCCGGGAAGTACAGGGCGCGCAGCCCGCCCGCGTCGGCGACCAGGAACTCCTTGGGGCCCACGGGCCGCAGCTCGCGCGGGACGACGAGGTCCGCGACCGTCCGCCCCTGAGCCGCGAGACCCAGGCTCGCCCTGCCGGTCACCTCGCCCTCGACGCTCATCCGGCGCAGGACCAGGTGCCCCGTCCACTCCTCGGCGGCCTGGTTGACGGCCGCCAGCACGAGCCCGCCCTCCCGCTCTCGCAGCGTCAGCAACCGGTCCGCGTACAGCCGCCGCAGCTCGTGGTAGAGCGGCTTCTCCCGCCCGTCGCCGTCGATCGCCGCCCAGGAGGTCACCGGCCAGCAGTCGTTGAGCTGCCAGACCACCGTGCCCGCGCACACCGGCCAGTTCGACCGCCAGTGCTCGATCCCGGCGGCCACCGCGCGCGCCTGGTTGACCTGCGTGAGGTAGTGCCAGCGGTCGAAGTCCCCTCCGGGCGGGACGAAGTGCCGGGCGAGGCCGCGCTCCAGCTTGCCGTTGCCGTCGTCCGCCTTCTGGTGGTGCAGCACACCGGGGGAGTCCGGCGCGAGCTCCTCACCGGGCAGCGCGCGCCGCAGCGTGGCGTACGCTGGCGGCGCCTGCCAGCCGAACTCGGCCACGAAACGCGGCACGTTCAGCCGGTAGTCCGCGTAGTCCTCCCGGTTCCACACCTCCCACGAGTGGTACGTGCCGTGCGCCGGGTCGTTCGGGTGGTGCGCCCAGGACCCGGACCAGGGGCTGCCCGCCGTGTACGGCCGCGTGGGATCCAACTCGGTCACCACACGCGGCAGTACGCCCAGGTAGTATCCCTCGCCCCAGGACTCCCCGGCCAGCTCCCGCTCCCAGCCCCAGTCCCGGAAACCCCACAGGTTCTCGTTGTTGCCGTTCCACAGCACCAGCGACGGGTGTGGCATCAGCCGTACGACGTTCTCCCGGGCCTCCGCCTCCACCTCGGCGCGCAGCGGCTGTTCCTCCGGGTAGGCCGCGCAGGCGAACGGGAAGTCCTGCCAGACCAGCAGGCCCAACTCGTCGCAGGCGTCGTAGAAGTCATCGCTCTCGTAGATCCCGCCGCCCCACACCCGCACCAGGTCCACGTTCGCCCCGGCCGCCTGCTCCAGCCGCTCCCGGTAGCGCTCGCGGGTCACACGGGAGGGGAAGACGTCGTCCGGGATCCAGTTGACCCCCCGGGCGAACAGCCGCTCCCCGTTGACGACCAGGGTGAATCCGGTGCCGTGCGCGTCGGGCCGCCGGTCCAGTCCGACCGTGCGGAAGCCGATCCGGCGGTGCCAGGCGTCGATCACCTCTTCACCGTGCGCCAGCGTCAACTCGACGTCGTACAAGTGTTGTTCGCCGTACTCGCGTGGCCACCACAGCCGTGCCCCGGGTACCCGGAGCCGGACGACCCCGCTCGTCCCCGCCACATCGGCGCGCGCCGTCCGCCCGCCCACGCTGACCGCGAGGGTGAGCCCTGCCTCCACCCGGGACCGCTCGACGTCGACATGCAACTCGACGACGCCCGTGCCCTGTTCGACGGTGACCAGGGGCCGCACCCGGCTGATCCGGGCCGTCGACCAGTGCTCCAGCCGCACCGGCCGCCAGATGCCCGCCGTGACCAGGGTGGGCCCCCAGTCCCAGCCGAAGGAGCAGGCCATCTTGCGGATGTACTGGTACGGCTCGGCGTAGGCGGCGGGCCGCTCGCCCAGCCGCTCGCGCACGGTCTCGGCCTCGGTGTAGGCGGAGGTGAAGCGCACCGCCAGCCGTCCTCGCCGTCCCGTGACGTCGAAGCGGTGGGAGCGGTGCATGTTCCGTACCCGGCCCAGGAGCCGCCCGTCGAGCGTGATCCCGGCCGCGGTGTCGAGACCGTCGAAGACGAGATCGGTCCGCTCGTGCGCGGACGCCGCCCGCAGCTCCCTCTCGTACGTCCACCCGCGCCGCCCGACCCAGGCCACCTCCGCCTCGTTCCGCCCGAGGAACGGGTCCGGGATCTCCCCGGCCGCGAGCAGATCGGTGTGCACGCAACCCGGCACCCGGGCGGGGAGCGCCCGCCCCTCGTGCCGCAGGGTCCAGCCCTCGGTGAGTGGTGTGGCCTCCAGCATGCGGCACTCCCTAAACCGGTCTATGCACGGGATTGGACGTACTTCTGCAGCCTTGGCGCGATTGGGACTTTACCGGTTGAGGAAAGCGCTGTCAGAGTGCCGAATCAGCCAACCCCCGCACGTGCTCTTCCGTCACCATGAACGGAGTTGACGCACATGAACCACCGCCGCACGATCCTGGCCACGGCCGCGGGAGCCGCCCTGCTGCTCGCGGGCTGCACCGGTACGGGAGGCTCGACGAAGGGCGCCGACGCCAAGGCGCCCGACGACCCGTCGAAGGTGAGCGGGACCATCACGGTCCTCACCCAGCGGACCGACCTGGTGCAGGACGGCACGATGAAGAAGTACGCCGCCGAGTTCAACCGGACGTATCCGAAGGTGAAGGTCAAGTTCCAGGCGCTCACCAACTACGAGTCCGAAGTCAAGATCCGTATGAACACGGAGAACTACGGCGACGTCCTGATGATCCCCGCGGTCATCAAGAAGAGCGACTACCCGAAGTTCTTCGCCTCGCTCGGCACCCGGGCAGAGCGGGCCGGGAAGTACCGGTTCACCGACTTCACCACGGTCGACGGAAAGGTCTACGGCCAGAGCCCGATCGGCGTGACCCCCGGCTTCGTCTACAACAAGCGGATCTGGAAGCGGGCCGGGATCACCGAGTGGCCCACCACGCCGGCCCGGTTCCTCGACGACCTGAAGGCGATCAAAGCGAAGACCGGCGCCACCCCGTACTACACCAACTTCGCCGCCCAGTGGCCGCTGACCTCCTGGACGTTCGTGAACGGCTCGGTGCACTGCGACACCGATGCCACCACCGAGCTCGCCGACGGCAACCCCTGGGCCGAGGGGGCCGACCTGCGCGTCGGCGACACCCTGCTGTACGACGTCGTGCACGGCGGGCTCGCCGAGAAGGACCCGACGACCACCAACTGGGAGGCCTCCAAGCCCGATCTGGCGAAGGGCGAGATCGCCACGGAGTGGCTCGGCACCTGGGCGGTCATCCAGTTCCAGGACGCCGCCCGCAAGGCCGGGGTGAACCCCGACGACATCGGCTTCATGCCCTTCCCGGCCCAGGTGGACGGCACGTTCTGCGCGGTGGTCGGCCCGGACTACAACCAGGCCGTCAACATCCACTCCGCGCACAAGGAGGCGGCCCGCGCCTGGATCGACTGGTTCACCGACAAGTCCGGCTACGACAAGGACAACCTGGCCGTCTCCCCGCTGAAGGACGCGCCCCTGCCCGCCGTCCTCGAGCCGTACGAGGACGCCGGTGTGAAGCTGATCGAGCTGAACGACTCGGCGGGCGCCAAGGTCAAGGCGATCGACGACCAGTCCGAGGTCGGCATCTACAAGCCCGACTACCGCCAGGACCTGGTCGACCTCGCGCGCGGCGCCAGGAAGGGCAGCCTGGACGACTTCCTGAACGGACTCGCGAAGAAGTGGACCGAGGCCCGCGCGACCGTGGAGTCGGGGTCCTGATGGCGGACGCCACCCGGAAGGCGGCCGTCTGGCGGGTCCTGACGCCCTGGCTCTTCCTGCTCGCCCCGCTCGCCCTCCTGATCACGTTCACCTACGCGCCGATCGCCAACATGGTCGCGTACAGCTTCACGGACTGGGACGGCGTCAGCCCGGAACTGCACTACACGGGTGCCGGGAACTACACCGAACTCTTCACCCGCCGCGATCTCTTCGAGGTCTTCTTCGTCAGCGGCTACTACCTGGCCGCCTCCGCCGTCCAGATCGTGGCCGCGCTCTACTTCGCGACCGTCCTGAGCTTCAACGTCCGCTTCCGCAACTTCTTCAAGGGCGTGCTCTTCTTCCCGTACCTGATCAACGGGGTGGCGATCGGCTTCGTCTTCCTCTACTTCTTCCAGGACGGCGGCACCCTGGACTCGGTGCTGAGCCTGTTCGGCGCGCACTCCCACCACGCCTGGCTGGGCACCGAGGTGTCGGCGAACCTCTCCCTGGCGGGCGTCTCGGTGTGGCGCTACATGGGCCTGAACTTCGTGCTCTTCCTCGGCGCGATCCAGTCCATCCCGGGGGAGCTTTACGAGGCGGCGGAACTGGACGGGGCGAACCGATGGCAGCAGTTCCGGCACATCATCGCGCCCGGCATCAAGCCGGTGGTGGCCCTGACCGTGATCCTGTCGGTCTCCGGCTCGCTGTCCGCCTTCGAGATCCCCTACATCATGACCGGCGGCGCGACCGGCACCGAGACCTTCGTGATCCAGACCGTGAAGCTGGCCTTCCAGTTCAACAAGACGGGGCTCGCCTCGGCGGCGGCGGTCGTCCTGCTGCTGATCCTGCTGGCGGTGACCTGGCTGCAGCGGCGCCTCGTACCCGACTCCGCCGACAACAGGATGGACCTCGTATGACGCGCCGGATCGTCGCCCGCGCCCTGGTGTACCTGTCGCTGATCGCCGCCACGGTGGTCGTGCTGCTCCCCCTGGGAGCCGTCCTGCTGACCTCCCTGAAGTCCCCGGAGGAGATGGCGGACGACAGCGGTGCCCTCACCGCCCCGCACGACCCGCTCGACTTCCACAACTACGTGACGGCGTTCCAGGACGGCCGGATGCTCCAAGCCTTCGGCAACACCGCCTTCATCCTGCTCTTCGCCATCGGCGGCACCGTGCTCATCGGCTCGATGACGGCCTACGCCATCGACCGCTTCACCTTCCGCTTCAAGAAGCTGGTGGTGGCCCTGTTCCTGCTGGCCGCGCTGGTCCCCGGGGTGACCACCCAGGTGGCCACCTTCCAGATCGTCAACAGCTTCGGCCTCTTCGACACCCGCTGGGCGCCGATCGTGCTCTACATGGGCACGGACATCGTCTCGATCTACATCTTCCTGCAGTTCGTACGGTCGATCCCGATCTCGCTGGACGAGGCCGCCCGCCTGGACGGCGCCAACGCCTTCACGATCTACCGCCGGATCATCTTCCCGCTCCTGAAACCCGCGACGGCGACCGTGGTGATCGTGAAGGGGATCACCGTCTACAACGACTTCTACATCCCCTTCCTCTATATGCCGTCCCAGGATCTTGGCGTGATCTCGACGTCCCTGTTCCGCTTCCGCGGCCCGTTCGGCGCCCACTGGGAGACGATCTCGGCCGGGGCGGTCCTGGTGATCGTCCCGACCCTGATCGTCTTCCTCGCCCTGCAGCGCTTCATCTACAACGGCTTCACGAGAGGAGCGACGCGGTAGCGCGCCCTGTGACTAGGCCTCCTGCGCGGCCAGCGCGGCGACCAGCACCGGTGTCACCAGCTCGACCTGCCAGGGCCGTGCCCCGTAGCCCGCGAGTGCGGCGGTCACGGACTCCTCGTCCACGAGCTTCGGCGGCTCCCAGCAGATGCGCCGCACGGTGTCGGGGGTGATCAGGTTCTCCTGAGGCATGTTGAGCCGCTCGGCCAGCGAGGACACCCCCGCCCGAGCCGCCGAGAGGCGAGCCGCGGCGGCGGGGTCCTTGTCGGCCCAGGCCCGGGGAGGCGGCGGACCGACGACCGGCTGCCCCGGCTGCGGCAACTGCGCCTCGGACAGCGCCTTCGCGCGATCGACCGCCGCCTGCCACTGCTCCAGCTGCCGCCGCCCCATCCGGTGCCCGAACCCGTTCAGCGCGGCGAGGGCGTGCACATTGGCGGGCGAGGAGAGCGCCGCCTCCACGATGGCGGCGTCGCTGAGCACCTTGCCCGGCGACACGTCCCGCCGCTGGGCGATACGGTCCCGCGTCTCCCACAGCTCGCGCACCACGGCGAGCTGCCGGCGCCGGCGCACCTTGTGCATACCGGAGGTCCGGCGCCAGGGATCCTTGCGCGGCTCGGCGGGCGGCGCGGAGGCGATGGCGTCGAACTCCTGCCGGGCCCACTCCAGCTTGCCCTGCCGGTCCAGCTCCTTCTCCAGCGCGTCCCGCAGGTCGACCAGCAGCTCGACGTCCAGCGCGGCGTACCTCAGCCACGGCTCGGGCAGCGGCCGGGTCGACCAGTCGACGGCGGAGTGGCCCTTCTCCAGGACGAAGCCCAGGACGCCCTCGACCATCGCGCCCAGGCCGACCCTCGGGAACCCGGCCAGCCGACCGGCCAGTTCGGTGTCGAACAGGCGGCTGGGAATCATGCCTATCTCGCGCAGACAGGGCAGGTCCTGGGTGGCCGCGTGCAGCACCCACTCGGCGCCGGACAGCGCCTCGCCGAGGCCGGACAGGTCGGGGCAGGCGACGGGGTCGATCAGCGCCGATCCGGCACCCTCGCGGCGCAGCTGCACCAGATAGGCGCGCTGGCCGTAGCGGTAGCCGGAGGCACGCTCGGCGTCGACGGCGACGGGGCCGGAGCCCGCGGCGAAGGCGGCGACCACCTCGGCCAGCGCGGCCTCGTCGGCGATCACCGGCGGGATGCCCTCGCGGGGCTCGAGCAAGGGGATCGGCGCCGCCGTCGCAGAAGATCCGCCGTCGTCCGGAGGGGTTCCTCCGGTGGTGCGCAGTGGCATGTCTGCTGCGGTCTCTTGGGCGTCGGTCACATGTCAAGGGTATCTGTGTGTGGACAGCGCCCGTCGACGGAACGTTCCGTCGACGGGCGTCGGAGGGTCGTAAACCAGTCAGGATCCGGTCAGGCGGGTGAAGCGTTCTGGTTCACATGGGTGAATGATCGAGAGGTCAGTGGATGATCCCGGTGCGCAGGGCCACCGCGACCATTCCGGCCCGGTCGCCCGTGCCGAGCTTGCGGGCGATTCGGGCGAGGTGGCTCTTGACGGTCAGGGCGGACAGGCCCATCGAGACGCCGATCGCCTTGTTCGACTGGCCCTCCGCGACCAGCCGCAGCACCTCGACCTCGCGGCCGGACAGTTCGCGGTAGCCGCCCGGGTGGCTCGGGGCACCCGGGGGGCGGCGGTGCATACGGGCGGCGGCGGCGCCGATGGGGGCGGCGCCCGGTCGGGTGGGGAGCCCGATGTTGGTGCGGGTGCCGGTGACGACGTAACCCTTGACGCCGCCGGCCAGGGCGTTGCGCACGGCGCCGATGTCGTCGGCGGCGGAGAGGGCGAGGCCGTTGGGCCAGCCCGCGGCGCGGGTCTCGGACAGCAGGGTCAGGCCGGAGCCGTCGGGGAGGTGGACGTCGGCGACGCAGATGTCGCGGGGGTTGCCGATGCGGGGACGAGCCTCCGCGATGGACGAGGCCTCGATGACATCGCGCACACCGAGCGCCCACAGATGGCGGGTGACGGTGGAGCGGACGCGCGGGTCGGCCACGACCACCATGGCGGTCGGCTTGTTCGGGCGGTAGGCGACCAGGCTTGCGGGCTGCTCGAGGAGAACGGACACCAGGCCTCCTGGGGTGCGGGGACGGGGCCGGCTCGTGGGGATGAAGCCGGGACGAACCGTGATTTCAAGGTCACAGTCGTCTTCGGCAGCAAACGCGTCCGCCTTTAGGGAATGATCACGATCCAGTGAGTAACAATCCGTGCAATTCGGACACGCGATCGATCATGCGAAGATCGAGTCGGTTCGAGCGGATGCGATTCGGGATCGCAATGTGGCCGTATCGACAAAGAGATGGTCAACCGCGGGTGAGTCAGCGGGACTGCGGTCCCCTGCGCTGCGGGAGGGTCACCACCGACGCGTCACCGGGGGCGGCCGGCGGCAGACCCGCCACCTGGGCCAGCAGGTCGCACCAGGCGGTGAGATGGGCGGCGGTGTCCGGGGCGCCGCCCAGGCCCTCGCGGGGCGTCCACGAGGCGCGGATCTCGATCTGCGAGGCGGCGGGGCGCTCCGACAGCCCGCCGAAGTAGTGCGAACTCGCGCGCGTGACGGTCCCGCTCGGCTCGCCGCACGCGAGGCCGCGCGCCTGCAGGGCGCCGGTCAGCCACGACCAGCACACCTCGGGCAGCAGCGGATCCGCGGCCATCTCCGGCTCCAGCTCGGCCCGCACCAGCGTCACCAGCCGGAACGTGCCGCGCCAGGCCTCGTGCCCGTCCGGGTCGTGCAGCAGCACCAGGCGGCCGTCGGCGAGGTCCTGGTCGCCGTCGACGACCGCTGCCTCCAGCGCGTACGCGAAGGGCGCGAGCCGCTGCGGGGCGGGTGTCGGCTCCACCTCGATCTGCGGGCGCAGCCGGGCGGCCCGGAGCGCCTCGACCGCCGCCCGGAAGGCCGGTGGCGCCGCACTGCCCGTATGCCCGTCCGCCTCCCCGGTGTCCTTCGCGTCGTCCATTCCGCCAGCGCCGTCCGACAGTCGTCCCTGAGCCGCAGCCATGCGGGGAAGAGTAAGGGGAACCGGGGCATCGTGCAGGGCAGACACCCCGCGCCGCCGGTCGCCGACCCCGGCCGGGGCCCCTGCGCCGCCGTGCGAGACTTGCCCCGTGAGTGCCAACGAGACTTCCACGGGCCGGCAGCCGACCCGGCCGTCCGCGACGTACGACTCCGCCTTCCTCAAGGCGTGCAGGCGCGAGCCCGTGCCGCACACGCCGGTGTGGTTCATGCGGCAGGCCGGGCGCTCCCTGCCGGAGTACCGCAAGGTGCGCGAGGGCATCCCGATGCTGGAGTCCTGCATGCGGCCGGAACTGGTCACCGAGATCACGCTCCAGCCGGTGCGCCGGCACGGCGTGGACGCGGCGATCTACTTCAGCGACATCGTCGTACCGCTGAAGGCCATCGGCCTCGACCTCGACATCAAGCCCGGTGTCGGCCCGGTCGTCGAGCAGCCGATCCGCACCCGCGCCGACCTCGCCCGGCTGCGTGACCTCACCCCCGAGGACGTCTCCTACGTCACCGAGGCGATCGGCCTGCTCACCCGCGAACTGGGCGGCACACCGCTGATCGGCTTCGCGGGCGCGCCGTTCACCCTCGCGAGCTATCTCGTCGAGGGCGGCCCGTCCCGCACGTACGAGAACGCCAAGGCGATGATGTACGGCGACCCCGAACTCTGGGCCGACCTGCTCGACCGCCTCGCGGACATCACCGCCGCCTTCCTGAAGGTGCAGATCGAGGCGGGCGCCTCGGCGGTCCAGCTCTTCGACTCCTGGGTCGGCGCGCTGGCCCCCGCCGACTACCGCCGCTCGGTGATGCCCGCGTCGGCGAAGGTGTTCCGGGCGGTCGAGGGATACGGCGTCCCCCGCATCCACTTCGGCGTCGGCACCGGCGAGCTGCTGAACCTGATGGGCGAGGCCGGCGCGGACGTCGTCGGCGTCGACTGGCGCGTCCCGCTGGACGAGGCCGCCCGCCGCGTCGGCCCCGGCAAGGCGCTCCAGGGCAACCTCGACCCGACGGTCCTGTTCGCCACCACGGAGGCCGTCGAGACCAAGACCCGCGAGGTCCTGGACGCCGCCGCCTCCCTGGAGGGCCATGTCTTCAACCTCGGCCACGGCGTCATGCCCACCACGGACCCGGACGCGCTGACCCGCCTGGTGGAGTACGTGCACACGCACACCGCCCGCTGACCTACCAGGTCTGCCGGGGCCGGGCCTGCCTGCCGAACAGCAGGCCGCGCGGCTCCGGCGGGGGCGGGGTGCCCGGGCGCAGCGGCAGCGCGAGCAGCATGCCCGCGACGAAGCCGACGACGTGCGCCGAGTACGCCACCGTGCCCGCGCCGGACACGCCGTGCCCGGACGAGTACACCGCCTGGAGCCCGAACCAGAACCCCAGCACCAGCCAGGCGGGCAGCCGCAGCGGCAGGAAGATCAGGAACGGCACCAGCACCCACACCCTGGCCTTCGGGAACAGCACCAGATAGGCGCCCAGGACCCCGGCGATCGCCCCGGAGGCGCCGATCAGCGGGTCACCGGAGGAAGCGTTGAGCAGCGCGAAGCCGTACCCGGCCGCGTAGCCGCAGACGACGTAGAAGAGGAAGTAGCGGATGTGGCCCATCCGGTCCTCGACGTTGTTGCCGAAGATCAGCAGGAACAGCATGTTGCCCAGCAGGTGCAGCCAGCTGCCGTGCAGGAACATCGCGGTGAAGACCGACAGGGGCGGCGACTTGTCGTAGCCCGGCGGGCCCACCACGCAGCCCGGGCCGTGCGGGCCCACGCCCACGTCCCCCGTCGGGACCGTCCGCGGCAGCTGATGGTGGATCAGCTCTCTGGGGACGGCCGCGTAGTGGTCCATGAAGGCCTGGAGGTGGCACAGCCGCATCAGGTCGCTGCCCCCGGCCACGGATCCCGCGATGCCGGGTGTGGACAGGAACACGAGGACGTTCGCGGCGATGAGCGCGTATGTCACCCAGGGGGTGCGGCGCACGGGATTCACGTCATGGACGGGGATGACCACACAGAAGTACTGCCCCCGATGCGGCCCGCGAACCGGTGAACAGGGGCGGGCGGCCGTGCGTATCTCTCCTCAACCGACGTGAGGATCAGGCGATGAACGACCGAGTTACTCCTCCCATGCACGCCACGCCCGACGGCGAGGCGGAGCTCTCCCTTGTCGTGCGGCTCCCCTGGGAGGACGTCGCCCGGCTCGGCCAGGAGGCGGGACGGCTCGCCGCGCAGATGCAGCGGCCGGTGACCCTGGACGAGGCGGTGAGCCACCGGCTGCGCTCGACCCGGCCGTCCGCCGCGCACGCCAAGCCGGCCGGCGAGCAGCCCGCGGCCATGACGTCCGGCTCGGGCATGACGTCCAGCGCGGGCGTGACCTCCCTGCCGAGGATCAGCGGAACCGCCTAGGCGGCCCCCGCGCGTACCTTCGCCGCCGCCTTTCTCGCAGCCACCAGTACCGGGTCCCACACCGGTGAGAACGGCGGGGCGTACCCCAGGTCCAGGGACGTCATCTGTTCCACCGTCATGCCCGCCGTGAGGGCCACCGCGGCGATGTCGACCCGCTTGCCCGCGCCCTCCCTGCCGACGATCTGCATGCCGAGCAGCCGTCCCGTGCGGTGCTCGGCCAGCATCTTGACCGTCATCGGGGAGGCGCCGGGGTAGTACCCGGCCCGGCTGGTCGACTCGATGATGACCGTCTCGAACCTCAGACCGACCCGGCGGGCGTCCTTCTCGCGCAGGCCGGTGCGGGCGATCTCCAGGTCGCAGACCTTGCTGACCGCCGTGCCGACCACGCCCGGGAAGGTGGCGTAACCGCCGCCGACGTTGGTGCCGATCACCTGGCCGTGCTTGTTGGCGTGGGTGCCGAGCGGGATGTGCCGCTCCTGGCCGGAGACCAGGTCCAGGACCTCCACGCAGTCGCCGCCGGCCCAGATGTCCTCGTGGCCGCGCACCCGCATGGCCCGGTCGGTGAGCAGCCCGCCGTGGTCGCCGAGGGGGAGGCCCGCCGCGCGCGCGAGGGCCGTCTCCGGGCGCACCCCGATGCCGAGCACGACCACGTCCGCCGGGTACTCGGCGTCCTCGGTGACCACCGCCCGCACCCAGCCGTCCGGCCCGGTGAGCACCTTGGTGACCTCGGCGTCGTCGACCATGGTGATGCCCAGGCCCTCCATGGCCCGGTGCACCAGGCGGCCCATGTCCGGATCGAGCGTCGACATGGGCTCCTTGCCGCGGTTGACGACCGTCACCCGGAAACCGCGGTTGATGAGCGCCTCGGCCATCTCCACGCCGATGTAGCCCGCGCCGACGACGACCGCGCGCCGGCCACGCGCGGGCGACAGCGAGTCGAGCAGGGCCTGACCGTCGTCCAGGGTCTGCACGCCGTGCACCCCGGGGGCGTCCGCGCCCGGCATGTCCGGGCGGATCGGACGGGCACCGGTGGCGATCACGAGCTTGTCGTACGACGTCCAGGACTCGGCGCCGGAATCGACGTCACGCGCCCGTACCCCGCGCCGGTCCAGGTCGATCTCCGTGACCTCGGTGCGCAGCCGCACGTCGATCCCGCGCGCGCGGTGCTCCTCGGGCGTCCGCGCGATCAGCCGGTCGCGCTCGGGGACGTCGCCGCCCACCCAGTACGGGATGCCGCACGCCGAGTAGGAGGTGAAGTGACCGCGTTCGAACGCCACGATCTCCAGCTCGTCGGGTCCGCGCAGCCGGCGCGCCTGCGACGCCGCGGACATCCCCGCGGCGTCGCCGCCGATCACGACCAGTCGTTCCGTCCCGCCCCGCCCGCCGCTCATGCTCATGCGAACACGCTAAGGGCACCGGGCACTTCGGTCGCGCTCAGCCCTCCTCTTCCCGGTCACCGGGCGCCTGCGGGGCCGCGGGTCCCGGCGCCGGGCGGGCCGTCGGCAGCGGGGCCCACTGCGCGGGCGCCGCGGGCGCGGCGGGGGCACGGCGCGGCAGCCGGGGCCGTACGACCCGCAGCCACAGCAGCACCAGCAGCGCGGCGAGCACCGCGAACGGCAGCACCGCGCCGAGGACCAGGGCGATCCAGCGCAGCATCGTGACGAACGCGTGCCAGCCGCCCGCCAGGGCGTCCACGAAGCCGGGCGAGTCGTCCTTCTTCGCGGCCTTCTTCGCCGGGGTCTGCGACAGCGACAGGGTGATGGTGGCCAGGCTCGTGCGGTCCTTCAGGGACGCCTGCCGCGCCAGCAGCGCCTCCAGGTCGGCCTCGCGGCTGCTCAACTCCCCTTCCAGGCTGACCACGTCACTGAGCTTGGTGGCCCGGTCCATCAGCTCCCGGACCCGGGCCACGCTGGCCCGCTGCGACCGGATGCGGCTGTCGACGTCCACGACCTGGTCGGTGACGTCCTGCGCCTTGGAGTCGCGGTGGACCAGCTTGCCCGCGCCCTCCAGGTCGGTGAGGACCTCGTCGTACTTGTCGGTGGGCACCCGCAGCACGACCCGGGTGCGCTCGTGGCCCGCGGAGTCCCGGCTGGTGGTCTCGTTGCCGACGTAGCCGCCCGCGTTCTCGGCGGTGGCGCGGGCCTCGTCCAGCGCCTTGGGCACGTCCGCGACCCACACGGTGAGGGACGCGGTGCGGATGATGTGCGTCGCGGTGAGAGCGGGCGCCTTGGAGGCCTGCGCGCCGCGCGCCTTGCCACCGGAGGCGCCCTCGGGCGCGGCGGCGCTCCCCGCGTCGGCCTTGCCGTCGGAGGTGCCGCCGCTCATGTCGTCCGCGCCGCTGCACCCGGCGAGGGCGAGGGACGCGGCGAGCAGGACGGCGGCCAGGGCCTGAACGGGTCGTACGGATCGTGGTGCGCGCATGTGGCGGTACCCCCCGAGGGTCGTCGACGACTGACGCTTCTTCGACGTGGGAGCCCGCCCAAACGTTGGCCGGATACGGTCCCGATGCGGTCACGGTCCGGACTCGTCGGGGCCACATGGCCCTGGCGGGACCGGCGGTGGCGTCTGAGAGGGTGGAGCCATGAGCGGATCAGGTACGGCCCCGGGCCATGTCGTCGTCGTCGGAGCCGGCATCGCCGGGCTCGCCGCCGCCCACCGGCTGCTGCGGCGCGGGGCACGGGTGACCGTGCTGGAGGCGTCGGACCGGGTCGGCGGCAAGCTGCTGCCCGGCGAGATCGCGGGCGTCCGCGTCGACCTGGGCGCCGAGTCGATGCTCGCGCGCCGCCCCGAGGCGGTGGCCCTCGCGGGCGAGGTGGGCCTGACCGACCGGCTCCGGCCGCCGGCCACCGCGACGGCCTCGATCTGGACCCGCGGCGCCCTGCGCCCCATGCCCAAGGGACACGTGATGGGTGTCCCCGGCACCGCCGCCGCCCTGGCCGGCGTGCTGTCCGACGAGGGTCTCGCCCGCATCGAACGCGACGCCGACCTGCCTCGCACCGAGGTCGGCGAGGACGTGGCGGTGGGGGAGTACGTGGCGGCCCGGCTCGGCCGCGAGGTCGTCGACCGCCTGGTCGAGCCCCTCCTGGGCGGGGTCTACGCGGGCGACGCCTACCGCCTCTCGATGCGCTCGGCGGTGCCTCAGCTGTTCCAGGCCGCGCGCACCCACACCTCCCTGACGGAGGCGGTCCGCGAGATCCAGGCGAAGGCCGCCGCCCAGCCGCAGGCCGGCGGGCCGGTGTTCATGGGCATCGAGGGCGGCGTGGGCCGGCTGCCGCTCGCGGTCGCGGAGTCGGTGCGCGGCCGGGGCGGCGAGATCGTCACGGGCGCGCCGGTGGGCGGACTGCGCCGGGAACCCGGCGGCGGCTGGCGGGTGGCGGCCGGTGACCGCGTCCTGCACGCCGACGCCGTGATCGTCGCCGTGCCCGCCCCGGCCGCCGCCGGGCTGCTGGCGGCCGAGTCCCCGGAGGCCGCCGCCGAACTGCGGGCCGTCGAGTACGCCTCCATGGCCCTGGTCACCCTCGCCTACCGCCGCGCCGAGGTCACCCTGCCGGACGGCAGCGGCTTCCTCGTACCCCCCGTCGACGGGCGCACCATCAAGGCCTCCACCTTCGCCTCCCAGAAGTGGGGCTGGATCGCCGAGCAGGACCCGGACGTGGTCGTGCTGCGCACCTCCGTCGGACGGTACGGCGAGACGGAGATCCTCGGGCACGAGGACGCCGACCTGGTCGACGTCTCCCGGCGGGACCTGCGTGCCGCCACCGGCCTGGCCGCCACGCCCCTGGAAACCCGCGTCACCCGCTGGAGCGACGGCCTGCCCCAGTACCCCGTCGGCCACCACGCGCGCGTGGCCCGCATCCGCGAGCACATCGGCAAGCTGCCGGGCCTCGCGGTGTGCGGGGCGCAGTACGACGGCGTGGGCATCCCGGCGTGCGTAGCGAGCGCGTACGCCGCCGTGGACCAGCTGGGCGGCGATCTCAGCGGTGTGCAGGAGCTCACCGCCAACCCGGTGCAGAGTCTGCACGGCGGAGCAGGAGAATGAGGGACATGAGTGACGACGCCCCCACCACCGAGTCCGGCAGGATCCCGAACAAGGGCAAGCTGGCCAAGGACCTCAACGAGGTCATCCGCTACACGCTCTGGTCGGTCTTCAAGCTGAAGGACGTGCTCCCCGAGGACCGCGCGGGCTACGCCGACGAGGTCCAGGAGCTGTTCGACCAGCTCGCCGCGAAGGACGTGACGATCCGCGGCACGTACGACGTCTCCGGCCTGCGTGCCGACGCCGACCTCATGATCTGGTGGCACGCCGAGACCAGCGACCAGCTCCAGGAGGCGTACAACCTCTTCCGCCGCACCAGGCTGGGCCGCGCCCTCACGCCGGTCTGGTCGAACATGGCGCTGCACCGCCCGGCCGAGTTCAACCGCTCGCACATCCCGGCGTTCCTCGCCGACGAGACGCCGCGCAACTACGTCAGCGTCTACCCCTTCGTGCGCTCCTACGACTGGTACCTGCTGCCGGACGAGGACCGCCGCCGCATGCTCGCCGACCACGGCAAGATGGCCCGCGGCTACCCGGACGTGCGCGCCAACACGGTCGCCTCGTTCTCCCTCGGCGACTACGAGTGGCTCCTCGCCTTCGAGGCCGACGAGCTGTACCGCATCGTCGACCTCATGCGCCATCTGCGCGCCTCCGAGGCCCGCATGCACGTCCGCGAGGAGGTCCCCTTCTTCACGGGCCGCCGCAAGGACATCGGCGAGCTGGTGGCGGGTCTGGCCTGATCACAGCCGGCCGGCCCGGCCCTCCGGCCGGTCCCTCGGGGACTGCTCGTGGGACGGGGCGTCCGCAAGGGGCTCCGGCCGTGGTTCCGGGTGCGGTGCGCAGGCCGCGTGCCGCACCGGGAGGCGGCCCTCCAGCAGATACGCGTCGAGGTAGGCGTTGACGCACGGGTTCGGGCCGCCCGCGATGCCGTGCGCGCCGGAGTCCCGCTCGGTCACCAGCACCGAGTCCGCCAGCCGCCGGTGCAGCTCCAGCGCCCCCTCGTACGGTGTGGCCGCGTCCCGTTCGGCGGCCAGGATCAGCGTCGGCGGCAGCTCACCCGGCCCGGTGCGCACGTCGACGGGCCGCTGCCGGGGCGCCGGCCAGTAGGCGCACGGCAGGTTCATCCACACGTTTTCCCAGGTCTCGAAGGGCGCCACGCGCGCGAGCCGGGTGTTGTCGCGGTCCCACACCGCCCAGTTGGTCGGCCAGGGGGCGTCGTTGCACTCGACGGCCGTGTAGACCGCGTTGGTGTTCTCCGCCTCCGCGGCCGTCTCCGGACTCGGCGCGGCCACCTCGATCAGCGGCTCCGGGTGGTCCTTCAGATACGCCGACAGCGCCGCGGCACGGCTCGGCCAGTAGTCGTCGTAGTACGCGGCCGACAGCAGCGCGCTCTGCAACTGCCCGGGCCCGACCCGCCCGCCCGCCGGTTCGACGGCCAGCCGCGCCCGTGCCGTCTCGTAGCCGCGCCGCACCTCCTCGGCCGTGCCGCCGAGCCCGTACACGTCGTCGTGCCGGGCGATCCACTCCCGGAAGTCCGCCCAGCGGCTCTCGAACGCGGCCGACTGGGCCAGGTTGTCGCGGTACCAGATCCGCCCGGGGTCCGGGTTCACCGCCGAGTCCAGCACCATCCGCCGTACGTGCGAGGGGAACAGCGTCGCGTACACCGACCCGAAGTACGTGCCGTACGACGCGCCGAGGAAGGTCAGCCTCTCCTCGCCCAGCGCGGCGCGCAGGACGTCCAGGTCGCGGGCGTTGTTGAGGGTGTTGTAGTGCCGCAGCGCGTCTCCGGCCCGCCGGCCGCAGTCGCGCGCGTACGCCTTCGCGCGGGCGATGCCCTGCCGCTTGAACGCCGCCGAGGGGTGCGTCGGCGACTGCTCGGGGCCGCCGAGGAAGCGCTCGGGGTCCTGGCAGGACAGCGGCGCCGATCCGCCCACCCCGCGCGGGGCGTACCCGACGAGGTCGTAGGCCGCCGCGATGCGCCGCCACTCGGGCAGTCGGCCGAGCAGCGGGAAGTCCATGCCGGAGGCGCCCGGACCGCCGGGGTTGTAGACGAGGGCGCCCTGGCGGGGCACCTCGCGCTTGCTGCCCCGCGGGTCCGTGCGGGTCGCCCGCACCCGGCTGACGGTCAGTTCGATCTGCTCGCCGTCGGGGTCCGCGTAGTCCAGCGGGACGGTCACCGTGCCGCACTCCGGGCCGTCCTGTGCTTCCTGGTCCTGGTCCTGGCCGGTGGCGCACGCGCCGAAGTCGATGCCGGCGTCGAGGGCGCGCGCGGCGGCCACCGCGGTGCCGCGCAGTTCCGCCGCCTCCTCGACCCCGGGCGCCCCGTCGGCGGGGCCGGCGCCGAGGGCGGTCAGGAGCAGGGCCCCGGCGGCCGAGTAGAGGGCGGCAGCTCGCATCGCGTATCCCTTCGGTGGAGGCGGTGGTGGACCGCCACGCAGAAGGGATGTTTCGGTCGGCCGTCGGCGAAGGCAAGCACCGTCCGGCCGGTGTCGGAGCCAATGCCCCCCGCGCGCCCCCGGGTGGCGCGCTCACTCCCGCCAGGGCTGGTCGCGGTGTGCGAAGGCCGCGCGCAGTTCCGGTTCACCGATCGCGCGGACGCCGCGTACGGCGACGGAGGTGAGGTAGCCGCGGTCGTCGCCGCAGCCGCCGGTGCGCCGGGTCAGCGCGTCGAGCAGCCGCTGTCCGGCCGGGGAGGCCCAGCGCGAGTACGGGTGCACCTCGACCCGGGCTATGGCCAGACAGCTCAGGGCCAGGGTGAGGGGGAGCGCGAACCACAGGGCGACCAGGTCGCGCGGCATGTCCGTCTCGGCGGGTGTCAGCAGCGCGGTCGCGCCCAGCGCGAGGACGGCCAGGGCGGCGGCGCGCACCTGTCGGACGCCCGCCGCGACGGTCGTACGCGCCCCGTCGGGCACCGCGAGCCCCGCGCGCACCAGGCCGTCGGCGAGGCTCCGGACGGCGTCCGCGCCCGCCGCGGCGGACCGCACCGGCTCGATCCGGCACTGCCCCTCCGGTCCTATGGCGCCTATCACCGACCGCTCCATCTCGTCGCGTCCGCGCGGGTCGACGACGGTCGCCCAGCCGGTGTGCGCGAGCAGCAGCCGCCGCTGCCGGGCCATCGAGACGAGGGTCAGATCGGCGACCCGGGCGGGTCCGCCGGACAGGAACGCCGCCTCGTACAGCGTCAGATCGTGTCCCCGGCCCGCGCTCGTGTCCGCCGTGTCCACGGCCGCCGCGCGTACGGCGGCCAGGCACAGCCGCGTGCACGCCGTGCCGGTGACGGCCCAGGCGAGCAGCAGGAGAAGGACCCAGAACATGACAAGTTTCTATGCCAGTGGTCTGCGAATTTCCATGCCCTGTTCACGATTCGGACGCAGTGTTGCCGGTCCGTGACGTTCCGCTTGACCCGCAGGTCAGGAGCCGCTCGGTGGCGGGCTGGAGGCGGCGGGCGGAAGGGAGTAGCTCGGGAACGGCGAGGGGGTGACCGGGACCGGGGAGCCGGGGCCGACGCCCGGCACGCCGGAGCCGGGGGAGGGGGTGCCGCTCGCGGCGAGGTCCCGGGCCAGCGCGGCGAAGTCCACGTACCCCGTGGCCTCCAGGACCTTGATGTGGTCCAGGACGGTCGTGTTGGCGTCGTCGGCGAGGAGGCGCACCTGTGAGTTCTGCGTGCCGGCGCGCACTTGGGCGACCACCGAGAACACCCTGCCGTGCGCGAGCCGCAGGATGTTGGCGAACTTCCGGTCGAAGTCCTCCCCCTGCGCCGCCTTCAGGGTGGCGAGCCACTGCTTCTGCTGCTCGTTGGGCTCGTTGGGCAGTGCCAGGCCCAGCTGGGCGGCGACGTCACGGACGCGCTCGTCCAGGAAGGTGTGGCCGTCGACCAGATGCCGCCCGGCCGTCCGCACGGCCGGCGTGGTGCCCTTCTCCTGTGCCATCCGGCCGGCGGGCAGTTCCCACAGCCCGGCCAGCCGGACCTTGGTGACGAAGTCCCGGTCCTGTGCGGACAGCGGGCCGTACCGCGTCAGGACCGTGTCCGCGCTCAGCACGTCCGCGCCGGCCGTCTCCGGCCGGTCGGTGTACGACCACAGCGGGAAGGCCAGCGCCACGACGGTCGCCGCCAGGCCCGAGATGATGATCCCGGTGCCGCTGAATATGCCTCGGCCCTTGATGGGGGGTCGCGGTCGCATGGTGCCTCCTGTCGCGGCACCGCACGCCAGTACTCCTACGGGTGCGGGACTGGCATATTACTTCGCCTCCACTCCAACTGCCGTACGGCATATGGCGGCAAACATCGCTATATCGGACGTGAACTGGGCAACACCGTTCACCCGCGCCGCAGCAGCACCCTCCGCGCCGCGCGGGCGGCCCGCACCACCGGCCGCCGGGAGCGCGGCACCGGCCCGGACCGCTCCAGCCACCACTCCCGCAGCTCCCGCCGCGTTCCGGCGTCCGCGAACTCCCCCGTGAACAGCAGGTGTCCCGCGAAGTCCAGCGCGTCCTGCCGGTACCCCCCGGTCATCGGCCGCGCCTGGGCATAGCCGAGGAACGCGGCCCGGTACCCCTCCCCGAGGATCTCCGGCAGTTCGGGCGCGACCTTCGCCACCACGTCGGCCCGCTTGGCCGCGAGCGCCCGCGCCTGCACCCGCATCCGCGTCCGGTCGAACCCCTCCGGCACCGGAGTCCCGGCCACCAGCGCGGACAGCATCGAGGCCTGCGCGAGCCCGAGCCGCTGGCGGGCCGCGTCGGTACCGGCCGGACGAGGCGCCTCACCCGCGGCGGCCACCGGCGCGACGGTGCCCGCCACGGTCACCCGCCCCTTCGCCACGGCTCCCCGGATCGCCCTCAACTCCCGCTCCAGTTCGGCTGGTTCGGGGAAGTTCTCGTCCCGCTCCAGCAGCACACCGGGCGGGTCGACGCGGGAGGCGAGGTCGGTGAGGATGTCGAGGACCGGCCGCGGCACGGGGTGGGCGTGGCTGTCGTGCCAGACGCCGTCCCGCTCGAAGCCGCCCGCGACATGCACGTACGCGATGGCCTCCAGGGGCAGTTCGGCCAGCGCCTTGGCCGGATCCTCGGCCCGGTTGACGTGGTTGGTGTGCAGGTTCGCCACGTCGATGAGCAGCCGCACCCCGGTGCGGTCGGCCAGTTCGTACAGGAACTGCCCCTCGGTCATCTCCTCGCCGGGCCAGGCGATCAGCGCGGCGATGTTCTCCACGGCGAGCGGCACGGGCAGGGCGTCCTGGGCGATGCGCACGTTCTCGCACAGCACGTCGAGGGCGTCCCGGGTGCGGGGCACGGGCAGCAGGTGACCCGCCTCCAGGTACGGGGAGGCGGTCAGCGGGCCGCCCGCCCGGACGAACGCGATGTGCTCGGTGACCAACGGCGAGCCCAGCGCCGCCACCCGCTCGGCCAGCGCGGCCAGCCGCCCCTCGTCCGGCCGGTCGGCGCCCCCGAGACCGAGCGAGACGCCGTGCGGCACCACGGTCACCCCACGCTCGCGCAACCGCCGCAGCGACTCGGGGAGGTGCCCCGGGCACACGTTCTCCGCCACCACCTCGACCCAGTCGATGCCCGGCATGCGCTCCACGGCGTCCGCGATCTCCGGCCGCCAGCCGATCCCCGTCCCCAGTCGCTGCATCGCCCGCCCCCTCTCACCCGTGTTCCGGCGTGAGGGGGGTATGGCCCCGGCACCGCGGCCCGAACCGCGCGACCCGTACCTTCAGAGCAACATTTGAGGTTCGCGCCCCCGGCGCCCGGCGCGACCGTCGGTCACCGCAGCGCCGGATGGTCGGCGACCACCGTGCAGGAGCCGGGGGCGATCTCCGTGAAGCCCGCGTCGCGGACCAACGGCAGGCCGGAGCGGGTCAGTCCGGGCCAGTGCGCCGGCCCGGCGGTGCGAACCGAGAGGGGGAAGCCCGCGTCGCGCCAGGCGATACGGTCCTCGTCGGGCAGTGCCCACCAGGCGAGTTGGGCCCCGTGGCCGGCCTGGGCCATCGCCTTGCCCGCCGACATCTCCAGGTCCGGGTTCAGCCACAGCACGGGCGCCATGGGGTCGGCGTCCGCGGGCGGTTCGGGGTCGTCCAGTTCGGTGCCGGACACCTGCAGCTTGGCCAGATCCTTGGGCCAGCCGTCCAGCGGAACGGGCGGGAAGACCCGAACCTCCGCCGACTTGCCCGTGACCGTGATTCCGGGCAGCGCCTCGGCCCGGCGCCACTCGGCTCCCCGGGCCCGCCTGACCACCTTCCGGATCCGGGCGTCCTCCCAGTCCCGCATGGCCCGCGCCCACTCCCCGTCGCCCGCCGACCGCTCGTCGCCGAGGATCGTCAGCACGGCACGGGCGGCGGTCTCCAGCGCGTCGGTGCGCGCGGGCGGCGCCGCCTTCTCGATCCGCGCCACGAGGGGCAGCACGAACTGCGGAGCCTCGTCGCGCGCGGTGCGCTCGGAGCGGAAGGGACTGTCGCCGGGAACGGTGGGGTCGCTGGTCACGTCCTCCAGTCTGCCAGGCGGAAGATCGGTTCTTCCGTGCGCGTACGGACGGGGGAGCGGGGATCGCCGCCATGGAACACGAGCTGAGACTGGAGGGCGTGGGCCGCCGCTACGGCCTGCGCGGTCCCTGGGTGCTGAGAGACGTCCATCTGACCCTCGCCGCCGGAACCCTCACCCGCGTCGAAGGCGCCAACGGCACCGGCAAGTCCACACTCCTGCGCCTGCTCGCCGGAATCGACGCCCCCACCGAGGGCCGCGTCACCGGCCGCCCCCGCACCGCCTACGTCCCGGAGCGGTTCCCCTCGGCCCTCCCCTTCACCGCCGTCGACTACCTGACCCACCTGGGCCGCGTGCACGGCCTGTCCCGTACGGCGGCACCCCGGGCGGCGGCCGAATGGCTGGACCGCTTCGGCGCGGGAGCGTACGCCGGCAGCCCGATGGCCGAGCTCTCCAAGGGCAGCAGCCAGAAGGTGGCGGTCGCGCAGGCCCTGCTCGCCGGCCCGGAGCTGCTGGTCCTCGACGAGGCCTGGACGGGACTGGACGCGGCGGCCCGGGCCGAGCTGGAACGGGCCGTCGCCGAGCGCACCGCCGCCGGGGGTGCCGTGGTCTTCGTCGACCACGACCCGCGCCGTCTGGAGGGGGCGGCCCACGCGACGTACACGGTCGTCGACGGCACCCTCGACCGCCGCAGCGCGCGCCCCGCTTCACCCACCGGCCCGCACACGCTCGTCACCGTGCAGGGCCCGCCGGGCGGCCGGCTTCCGGACGCGGCCGCGCGGGCGGTCACCTCGGCCGAGGAGGAGACGCCCGGCACCCACCGGCTCACCGTCCCCGCCTCCCACTCGGACGTCGTCCTGCGCGCCCTGCTGACGGCCCGCCCGCCCTGGCACGTGGTCAGCGTGCGCCCCGGCGACACCCCCCTCGACCCCGAAGGCCGCCCATGACGCCTCTGCTGCACTACCACGCCGCCCTGCTGATGCGCTCCCAGCGCTGGCTGCCGCCGGTCATCCTGTACGCGGCCTTCCTGGCCGTCGGCGTGCAGTCCGGGCAGCCGGTGCTCGACTCGCTCGGCTACACCGCCGCCGCCCTGCTGCCGGTCGCCGCCTGGCTGGTGCGGATCTGCGTCACGGGCGAGCCGCCCGCGGCCCGCACCTGCGTCGCCGCGGCGACCGGGCCCGCCCGGGCCCACCTCGCCTGTCTGCTCGTGGCCCTGTCCGCGTCGGCGGCGCTCGGCGCGGCGGCCACCGTGGTCGTGACGCTGATCAGCGATCCCGTGAGCTCCGGTCACCGCGTCCACGTCCCGCGCGTCGAGGCGGGCGCGGCCGGGATCCTGGCCGCGCTGGCCTGCACCCTGCTGGGCACGGCCGTCGGCGCCCTCACCAACTGGCCGCTGCTGCGCTCGCCCGGCCGGGCGGTGCCCACCATGCTGCTGGCCGCGCTGCTGTCGCTGGTGATGGCGGGCTCCCCGGCACAGGCGGCGGTGGGCGGCCTGGTCACCGGCTCGCAGTCCGGGCAGGTCCCGGTGCCGCTGCTCCCCCTGGCCGGGGCCGCCCTGTTCGCCGCCGCGGCCACGGCCGTGGCCTGCGCGCTCACCGCCCGCCGGTCACCCTGAGCAGGCGCTGCGCTGCGCCTCGGGCCTCCCCCGCCTAGGCCGGTCAGTGGCGTGCGCCCGTGGCCGCGATCAGCTCGGAGACCTTCACGAATCTGAAGCCCCGCTTGCGCAGTTCCGGCACGATCGCGCGCACGGCCCGCTCGGTCGTGGGGGCGGCGCTGCGGGTGCAGTGCATGACCACGACCGAGCCCGGCTTCACCCCGTCCAGCACCTGCCGGGCCACCGCGTCCGTGTCCGTGGCGAACGCGTCGCCGCTGACCACGTCCCACTGCACGGCCGTGACCCCGAGGCCGCTGAGCGCGTGCAGCGCCTGCCGGTCGTAACAGCCGCCGGGGAACCGGAAGTACGGCATCGGGTGCGGCACGCCCGCCTTGCGGATGGCGGTGTACGCCCGCTCCACGTCCGAGCGCATCCGGTCCGCGGAGACGGTCGGCAGTCCGTAGCAGTCACCGGTGAACGCGTAGTGGCTGTAGGAGTGGTTGGCGACCTCGAACCGCGGGTCACGGCCGAGGTCGCGGGCCTGGTCCGGGTACTGGTCCGCCCACCGGCCGGTCATGAAGACGGTGGCCGGCACCTTCAGCGCGCGCAGGGTGGCGATCAGCGCCGGGTTGTCGAAGTGCTCGCCCGCCGCCGCGCGCGGCCCCTGGTCGGCGGTCATGTCGGCGTCGAAGGTCAGCGCGACCGTCCTGTCCTTCGTACGGGGCCCGTTCTCGAAGACCGGGGTCAGACCGCCCGGGCCGGGGGCGAGGGTGGGCGGCCGGGCGGCGGCCGGGGCGGGCTCGGCGGGAGCGGGACGGCCGGCGGGGGGTGCCCCGGCGGTGCCGCAGGCGGCGAGGGCGGCGCTCAGGGCGCAGACCGCGGTGATGCGTCGTACCAGTGGGATCATCGTACGAACGTAGGACTGGATCTCCCGATGTATGACGATATGCGGTACGGCCCGGCCGCACGGTCACCCGCCCGGCGGCAGCCCGGTCACACGTCCCGCTGCTCCAGCGGCTTGGTCGCCGGTCCCTGGATCACCTTGCCGTCGACGTCGAAGCGGGAGCCGTGGCAAGGGCACTCCCAGGCGCGTTCGGCCGCGTTGAAGGCGACCAGGCAGCCCAGGTGGGTGCACCGGGCGGACAGGGCGTGCAGATGGCCGCCCTCGTCACGGTGGACGGCCAGCCGCTCATGGCCCGCGTGGACCACCGCGCCCTCGCCCCGGCCGACCTCCTCCACGGACGGCGCCGGCCGCAGCCGGTCGCCGACGAAGTGCCGGGCCACCTGTGCCTGGTGTTTGAGGAACGACGGCGCCTCGCGCACGGCCGACTTCAGCCGGCGCGGGTCGTACAGCTCCCGCCACGGGCACTCCCGGCCGGTGATCAGCGAGGTCAGCAGCAGGCCGGCCATCATGCCGCCGCTCAGCCCCCAGCCGCCGAAGCCCGTGGCGACGTAGGTGTGCCGGGCGCCCGGGTGCAGCGGGCCGACCAGCGGCACGGTGTCGGTCGGGTCGTTGTCCTGGGTGGCCCAGGCGTGGCTGAGCTCCACCCCGGGGAAGTGCTCGCCCGCCCAGGCCTCCAGGCGCTCGAACCGGGCCGGGGTGTCGCCGGTGCCCGGCGTGAAGTGCTCCCCGGTGACGACGAGCAGCCGCTGCCCGTCCTGCCCGTACGGCGCGGTGCGCACCGAGCGGGTGTTCTCCTCGGGCGTGATGTACATGCCGTCCGGGTCCCGGTTCGCGTCGAGGCTTGCGGCGACGACCAGTTCGCGGCGCGGGGAGAGGCGGGTGAAGAGCAGAGCGCGGTCGAAGACGGGGTAGTGGGTGGCGACCACGACGTGCCGGGCGGTCACCGTGGCGCCCGAGGCGGTCGTCAGCCGGCACGGCTCGCCCTCCTCCAGGCCGGTGACCGTGGTGTCCTCGTACACCTGCCCGCCGCGGGCGAGCAGGTCGTCCACGAGGGCCAGCAGGTACTTGCGCGGATGGAACTGGGCCTGCCCGGTCACCCGGACCGCGCCCGCCACCGGGAACGGCAGACCCGTCTCCGTCACGAACGAGGCGGGCAGCCCGGCCTCGCGCGCGGCCTCCGCCTCGGCCCGCACCTCGTCCACCCGGCCCTCGTCACGGACGTACGTGTAGGCGCTCCGGGTCTCCCAGTCGCAGTCGATGCCGAGCTCCTCCACCAGCGCGGCGGCGTGCTCGATCGCCTCGGACTGGGAGCGGGCGTACAGCCGCGCGCCCTCCGGTCCCCGGGTGCGGCGCAGCTTGTCGTAGATCAGTGTGTGCAGCGCGGTCAGCTTGGCCGTGGTGTGCCCGGTGACGCCGGCCGCCGTCCGCCGCGCCTCCAGCACCGCCACGCCGAGCCCGGCCCGCGTCAGCTCGTACGCCGTGCTCAACCCGGCCACGCCCGCGCCGATCACGGCCACGTCGACGTCCAGGTCCTCGGTCAGGGCGGGCCGGGACGGCCCCGGTGCCGTCTCCAGCCAGTAGGAACCACTGAGGTGCCGGTGCTCGCTCATGCCCGCCGGGTACCCCGTCCCGGCGAAAGCCGACTCGTCCCGCCCTCACCCCGGACTATTCGCGACGCGGCCCCGCGTCGCCGATCGCGGTCTGTTGCTGGCCCTTCTCCAGGAACCGCAGCAGCTCCACCGGGATGGGCAGCACCAGGGTGGAGTTCTTCTCGGCCGCCACCGCCATGACTGTCTGCAGCAGCCGCAGCTGCAGGGCGGAGGGGGTGTCGGCCATCTGCTGTGCCGCCTCGGCCAGCTTTCTGGAGGCCTGCAGTTCGGCGTCGGCGTTGATGATCCTGGCCCGGCGTTCGCGGTCGGCCTCGGCCTGGCGGGCCATGGAGCGCTTCATCGTGTCGGGCAGGGACACGTCCTTGATCTCGACCCGGTCGATGGTGACGCCCCACTCCACGGCCGGGCTGTCGATCATCAACTCAAGGCCCTGGTTGAGCTTCTCGCGGTTGGACAGCAGGTCGTCGAGGTCGCTCTTGCCGATGATGGACCGGAGAGAGGTCTGGGCCATCTGCGAGACCGCGAACCGGTAGTCCTCGACCCGGACGATCGCGCTGACGGGGTCGACGACCTTGAAGTAGACGACCGCGTCCACCCGCACGGTGACGTTGTCGCGGGTGATGCCCTCCTGCGCGGGCACCGGCATCGTGACGATCTGCATGTTGACCTTGCGCAGCCGGTCGACCCAGGGGACCACCATGGTGAAGCCGGGCTGCCGCTGGGTGTCGATGACCCGGCCGAGCCGGAAGACCACCCCGCGCTCGTACTGCTTGACGACCCGCGCCGCCGCGGCCAGGTACACCAGGCCCGCGGCACCGGCTGCGGCGAGCGCCCCCACCAGTTCCTGGATCATGACGACCTCCTCCACCCTCAGAGGCATCGTCTTGTAACGATATGCCCGCGTCCGGTCCGAGGCCATGTTCAGAGGACCCGGACCGGACGGGCGCCGTCCCGCTAGGCGGCCATCAGCCGTACCGGCTCCGTGCCCGCCGCGCTGTGGCGTTCGGCCCAGTTCTCCAGGGCGGTGCGGCAGGCGTGGTCGAGATGGTGGAGCCCGGAGAGGTCCAGCTGGATGGGGCGGTCCTGGGGCAGCGCCTCCAGGCTGTCGAGGATCTTCGGCAGCCGCAGGAAGGTCGCGTTGCCCGACAGGTACGCCTCGACCGGACCGGCGCCCTTGTCGACGACCTCCAGCTTGACGTGCGAGGCCTCCCAGGCGGTCTTCACGATCGCCAGCGCGAGACCGATGAGCACGCCCTCGAACATGCTGACCGCGACGATCGACACGGCCGTGACCGTGAGGATCACCGCCTCGCCGCGGTGCTCGCGCCACAGGGCGGCGAGCGCGCGGACGGGGACGAGCTTGGCGCCCGAGTAGATCAGGATGCCGGCGAGGGCCGGGATCGGGATGTAGCCGAGCACGTCCGGCAGCAGCGCCGCGAACAGCAGCAGCCAGACGCCGTGCATCACCCGCGACGCCTTGGTCCGCGCGCCCGCCTGCACGTTGGCCGCGCTGCGCACGATCACCGCGGTCATCGGCAGCGCGCCGAGGAGTCCGCAGAGCGTGTTGCCCGCACCCTGGGCGATGAGCTCCTTGTCGTACTGGGTGCGCGGCCCGTCGTGCAGCCGGTCCACGGCCGCCGCGCTGAACAGCGACTCGGCGGACGCGATCAGCGTGAACGCGACGATGGTGCCGATCACCCCGGCGCCCGCCAGCTCACCGAAGGAGCTCAGCGGCGGCGGCTGGATCGAGTCGAGCAGCCCCTGCACCTCGACGGTGGCCACGGGCAGCGAGAGGACCACGGCGGCGAGCGTGGCGAGGCCGACCGCGGCGAGCGGACCCGGCACCGTACGCACCTTCGCCGGCATGTACTTCCACAGCAGCAGGACGGCTATGGTGCCGGCGCCGAGCGCGAAGGAGGCCAGCGCCGCGGTGTCGCCGAGGGCGTCCGCGAACGCCCCGGGCAGCCCGGCTATCTTGCCCAGGCCCGAGTCGGGCGCCTTGGCGGCCAGCGCCGGGTAGAGCTGTCCGGCGATGAGCACCAGGCCGATACCGGCCAGCATGCCCTCGACGACCGAGACGGAGATGGCCCGGAAGTAGCGGCCCAGCTTCAGCGCGCCCATGAGGACCTGGAGCAGGCCGGTGGCGAGCACGATGGCGCCGAGCACGGGCAGCCCGAACTCCTCCACCGCCTCGAAGACCAGCACGGTCAGCCCGGCGGCCGGCCCCGACACCTGCAGGCTGCTGCCGCGCATCAGCCCGGTGACGATGCCGCCCACGATGCCGGTGACGAGTCCCAGCTCCGCGGGGACACCGGAGGCGACGGCCACGCCCACGCACAGCGGGAGCGCGACCAGGAAGACGACGAGGGACGCGGCGAAGTCCTGCTTGAGGTACGGGAACCGGGACTTCGGGGGCGTCGGGGATATGGGGGTCACGTTGGTCATCGGCGCGCTCACAGGGACTCGAAGGTGTCGGTCTGCGGGCGGTGCGTCCGTACGGCGCCGGTGTGCACCTCGTAGTACCAGGCGTGCAGGGCGAGTCGGCCCTGCGCCAGCTTCTCGGCGACGCACGGGTACGAGCGCAGCCGCAGCAGCTGGGTCAGGATGTGGCTCTGTACGCCCTCGGCGACCGCCGGGTCCTCCACGGCCCCCTTGGGGCGGGGAGTGGCGTGCGACAGCCAGTCGCGCACGGCGGGTACCGCGTCGAGGTCGTCGCCGCGCACCAGCGCGCCGACGGCACCGCAGTGGGAGTGGCCGCAGACGACCACGTCCTGGACGCCGAGCACTTCGATCGCGTACTCGATGGTGGCCGCCTCGCTGGTGGGGTGCTCGGAGGCGTACGGCGGGACGATGTTGCCCGCGGTGCGCAGCTCGAAGAGCTCGCCGGGGCGGGCGCCCGTGATCAGGGCCGGGACGACCCGGGAATCGGAGCAGGTGATGAACAGCACCTGCGGGGACTGGCCTTCGGCGAGTTTGGCGAACTCCTCAGGGCGCTGTCCGAACGTACGGGCGTTGTCGATGAGGGGCTGCATGTGTGGACTCCTCCTGGCGCGCCGCGGTGGCGCGTCGGGCTTGGACGACGGATGTGGGGGGACCGGCGCCCGCTCTCAGCAGCGGAAGACCTGGAGTGCGGCCGGCGAGAGGGCTCTCGCGGATCTTGCTGTGCGGTGGTGTGCGACGTGGGGTGCGTCCGCCGGGTGCGCGGCCGCCGGGACCCGGGTGGCCGGCGGGCGTTCGTGTGCCCACCCGAAGGCGGCGGTGCGGTGGCGGTCGCGGGTGTGCGGGGGCCCGGCTGGGTCCCCGGTCGAGCTGAGATCGCGGAACGTATGGGAACCGTCGCCCACCGGCTTCGAGGAGCACTTGATTCCGGGCTGAGCCTTGGCCTCGGTCTGACGGAAAGTGTGCGCGGATGCGAAGGTTCCGCTGGGTGCGAAGAACTGCGCCGCGAGCAGGACGGCGGCGAGGAGGGCGATCATGTTTCGGGCCGTCGCACCTCGGAACATGAGCCCCCCTCCCCTTTTTTCGCGCGTTTGGTCCATGCCAAGGGTTGGTCAATGGATGGTCAAGAAACACGTTAACCCTGCAAAGTTGTTTGCAGGGTTAACTCAGTGTTTCGCGCAGAAGAGAGCGTGAAAAGTGCTGGTTGTATGGCGTGAACCGGCCCTTGACCGGCGCGTCCGCCTAAGGTAATGGCCGCGCGCTTAGGCGTCCGGTACGAGGCCCTTGGCGTCCCGGGCGAGTGCGGTGAGCCGGGATATCGCGCGGAAGTACTTCTTGCGGTACCCGCCGTTCAGCATCTCCTCGCTGAACAGCTGGTCGAACGGCAGCCCCGAGGCCAGCACCGGTACCTCGCGGTCGTAGAGCCGGTCCGCGAGGACGACGAGCCGCAGGGCCGTCGACTGGTCGGGCACCGGGCGGACACCGGTGAGGCACACGGCCTTCAGGCCGTCGGTCAGCGCGCCGTACCGGCTCGGGTGCACCTTGGCGAGGTGGTCGAGCAGGTGCGGGAAGTCGTCGAGCGAGGCGCCTTCGGCGGCGTGCGCGGCCCGGGTCACCTGCTCGTCGGAGAACGGCGCCGGCGCCTCGGGCAGACCGCGGTGGCGGTAGTCCTCGCCGTCGATGCGCAGGGCGCGGAAGTGGGCGGACAGGCCCTGGATCTCGCGCAGGAAGTCGGCCGCCGCGAACCGGCCCTCGCCGAGCTTGCCGGGCAGGGTGTTGGAGGTGGCGGCGAGCGCGACGCCCGCGTCCACCAGCTTGCCGAGCAGGGTGGACACCAGCACGGTGTCACCCGGGTCGTCGAGCTCGAACTCGTCGATGCACAGCAGGCTGTGCCCGGACAGCGTCTGCACCGTCTTCTGGAAGCCGAGCGCTCCGACCAGGTTGGTCAGCTCCACGAACGTGCCGAACGCCTTGCGGGAGGGCTCCGCCGGGGTGGCGTGCCAGAGGGAGGCGAGGAGGTGGGTCTTGCCGACGCCGTACCCGCCGTCCAGGTAGACGCCGCGCGGGCCGGCCGAGGCCTTGGCGGCCTTCGCCCGTGCCTTGCCGAAGCCGAACAGACCCCGCTTGCCGGCGTTGCCGGCGCTCGCGCCGCCGATCCCGGCCGCGAAGCCCTCGAGCACCCGCACGGCCTCGGTCTGGCTCGGCTGGTTCGGGTCCGGGATGTACGTGGCGAAGCGCACCGAGTCGAAGCGCGGCGGCGGCACCATCTCGGCGACCAGCCGGTCCGCGGGGACATGCGGCTCGCGGGTGCACAGCGACAGCGGGGCCGCGTCGGTCAGGTGGCTGAGCCCGGAGGCGGCGGGAGAGGACGACACGGTTCCCCATGCTAAGCCGCGTGCCACACTGCACGGATGCGACGCCTGTTCCCTGTGACCGACGAAACAGCAGACCAGACCTTCGACGGGGGTCCTGAGGGAGATTTCGCGGAGGGGGATCGCGCCGACCGCGAGTGGAGCCTCGCCGAGCTCGCCGCCGCCTACGCGTACCCCGAGCCCGCGTCGACCGGCGGCCGGGTGCCCTGGCTGCGGGCCAACATGGTGTCCACGCTCGACGGCGCGGCCCAGCACGAGGGCCGCTCGAACCCCATCTCCAGCGCGGCCGACATGCGGATCTTCGGCACGCTGCGGGCGCTGGCGGACGTGGTCGTCGTGGGCGCGCAGACGGTACGTCAGGAGGGGTACCGCCCGGCCCGGGAGCGCGCGGAGTTCGCGGGGCTGCGGGCCGCGGCGGGGCAGGGCCCGGCCCCGGCGATCGCGGTCGTCACCGCCGGTCTGGAGCTCGACTTCTCCCTTCCCCTGTTCACCTCGCCCCTGGTGCCCACCCTCCTCCTGACCGGCGCCGCGGCGGCCCCCGACCGGGTCGCCACCGCCGAGAAGGCGGGCGCCCGGGTGGTGATCGCGGGCGACGGCGTCGGCGTGGACCCGGCCCGCGCCGTACAGGCCCTCGCCGGCCTCGGCCACACCCGGCTGCTCACCGAGGGCGGCCCCCGGCTGCTCGGCCAGCTGGTCGCCGCGGGGGTGCTCGACGAGCTCTGCCTGACCGTCTCGCCGATGCTCACGGCCGGGGACGCGCAGCGCATCGCGGGCGGCCCGTCGGTCGCCGTACCCAAGCGGTTCGAGCTCGTGTCGCTGCTGGAAGAGGCCGGATTCCTGTTCAGTCGCTACCGTCGGTCCTGACGGCAGTACCCGTGCGATTGCGGGGCAGACGGTCTCAGCGGGGCCGGGTGCGGCCCCGGGAGAGAAGAGGCCCGCGGGTGCTCGAAGGAGTCGAAGGAGAAGGGGCGCTGGTGTTCACAAGCGTATTGATGATCGAGAAGGCCCTGACGTCCGCCGACGTGGAGTTCGTCACCACCTTGCACGGGGACGAGCCGGTCTTCTTCCACGTGCTGCTCCAGCCGCGCGGCGACCAGGCGGACCGCCTGCTCAGGGCCATCGACGACATCGCGCTCGGCGAGCTCGACGACGCCGCCCGCGAGGGGCGGACACCGGAGGGCGAGGCCGCGAAGGCGCCCGCCGAGCGGGCGCTGGAGGTGTCCCTCACCGCCCTGCGGGTGGCCGGCGGCGAGGCGGAGGGTCGCCTCATCGAGGACCACCCGCTGGACGCCCTGAAGACCCTCGTCGACGAGGTGAACGCGGACGAGGTGATCGTGCTGACCGATCCCCACTACGTGGAGGAGTTCTTCCACCGCGACTGGGCCTCGCGGGCCCGGCACAAGGTGGGGGTGCCGGTGCTGAAGCTCTTCTCGCACAGCAAGGCGTAGTGCCGGGGTGCCCCCGCTATAGGGTGGGGGCGCTCACCGTAGTACCGGATCTTGGGAGACACGCACATGGCACCCGGCCTTCCCCCCGCCATGGACCGACCGCACTTCATCGGCATCGGCGGCGCCGGGATGTCGGGTATCGCGAAGATCCTCGCGCAGCGCGGGGCCGCGGTGGCGGGCAGCGACGCGAAGGAGTCGGCGACGGCCGAGGCGCTGCGGGCGCTGGGCGTGAGCGTGCACATCGGGCACGCGGCCGGGCACCTCGCCGACGACGCCAGCTGTGTGGTCGTGTCGTCGGCGATCCGGCAGGACAACCCCGAGCTGGCCCGCGCCGCCGAGCTGGGCATCCCGGTGGTGCACCGCTCCGACGCCCTCGCCGCGCTGATGGACGGCCTGCGCCCGATCGCGGTCGCGGGCACCCACGGCAAGACGACCACGACGTCGATGCTGGCGGTGTCGCTGACCGAGCTGGGCCTGCGCCCGTCGTACGCCATCGGCGGCGACCTGGACGCGCCCGGCTCCAACGCGCTGCACGGCGAGGGGGACATCTTCGTCGCCGAGGCGGACGAATCGGACCGCAGTTTCCACAAGTACGCGCCCGAGGTCGCGATCGTCCTCAACGTGGAGCTCGACCACCACGCCAACTACGCCTCGATGGACGAGATCTACGAGTCCTTCGAGACCTTCGCGGGCCGGATCGTGCCCGGCGGCACGCTGGTGATCTCCGCCGACCACGAGGGCGCCCGGGAGCTGACCCGGCGCCTGGCCGGATCGGTGCGGACCGTGACGTACGGAGAGGCGGCGGACGCCGACGTACGGGTCCTGTCGATCGTCCCGCAGGGCCTGAAGAGCGAGGTCACCGCCGTCCTGGCGGGGGAGGAGCTCACCTTCACGGTCTCCGTCCCCGGCCGCCACTACGCGCTCAACGCGGTGGCCGCGCTCGCGGCGGGCGCGGCGCTGGGCGTCCCGGCCGCCGAACTGGCCCCCGCCCTGGCCGCGTACACCGGCGTCAAGCGGCGCCTGCAGCTCAAGGGCGAGGCGGCCGGCGTCCAGGTGATCGACTCCTACGCCCACCACCCCACGGAGATGACCGCCGACCTGGAGGCGATGCGCTCGGCGGCGGGTGACGCCCGGATCCTGGTCCTCTTCCAGCCGCACCTGTTCTCCCGCACCCAGGAACTGGGCAAGGAGATGGGCGATTCCCTGGCCCTCGCCGACGCCTCGGTCGTCCTCGACATCTACCCGGCCCGTGAGGACCCGATCCCCGGCGTCACCAGCGAGCTGATCATCGAGGCGGCGCGGGCCGCCGGCGCGGACGTGACGGCGGTCCACGACAAGACGGAGGCCCCGGCGGTGATCGCGGGAATGGCGAAGGCCGGTGATCTCGTTCTCACCATGGGCGCGGGCGACGTCACCGACCTCGGCCCGCGGATCCTGGACCAGCTGTCGAAGTGAGGGGCTGAGGCTCATGTCGTACGACGTCGAGAAGCCGGACGAGCAGTGGCGCGCGGAGCTGAACCCGGCCGAGTACGCGGTCCTGCGGCAGGCCGCCACGGAGCCCGCCTTCACCGGCGAGTACACCGACACCAAGACCAAGGGCGTGTACTCCTGTCGCGCCTGCGGTGCCGAACTGTTCACCTCCGACACCAAGTTCGAGTCCCACTGCGGCTGGCCGTCCTTCTACGACCCGAAGGACACCGACGCCGTCGAGCTCATCGAGGACCGCTCCCACGGCATGCTCCGCACCGAGGTCCGCTGCGCCCGCTGCGGCTCCCACCTCGGACACGTCTTCGAGGGCGAGGGCTACCCGACCCCGACGGACCAGCGCTACTGCATCAACAGCATCTCCCTGCGGCTGGCCGCGGACGAGGGCTGAACCGGGGGCCCGCGTGGACGGACCCGGGGACAAGCGGTACATCTTCCTGGACCCGGACGGTACGGGCTCCGGCCAGGGCTGGGTGTTCGTCATCGTGGCGGCACCCAGCGGCGTGGTCTACCAGGTGCAGGGCGGCGGGCTGAGCTGCGCGCGGTACGCGCAGGAGGGCTATCTGATCCCCGTCCTCGGCCGGGGCCTGGACGAGGACCTGAAGCAGATCTTCGTCGGCGAACTGCAGGGGCAGGGCGCGCGGGGCCTGGACTGGCCGGAGGAACTGCTCGGGCGGCTGCGCAGCGCGGTGGCCTTCCACGTGTACGGCTCGGCCAACCGCGACGACCTCTTCCCCGCCCCCCTCGTCCTCGACGAGTCCCGGCTGACCGAGGCCGACGAGGCCTGGGTGCCGGTCCTGACACCCGACGGGCCCGGGGTGCTGGTGTGGGAGAACTCGGACTAGAACGCGTTCGCGCGCCTGCGGTCAGGCCGGGGCGGCCCGGGGGAGTGTGACCGTGAACGCCGTTGTGCCGTCGGTACCGTTCAGGGTGATCGTCCCGCCGTGTGCCCGCACCAGTGCCCGGGCCACGGAGAGGCCGAGTCCGCTTCCGCCGCGGTCCCGGCTGCGTGCCTTGTCGACGCGGTAGAAGCGGTCGAAGACGCGGTGCCGGTCGGCCGCCGGGATGCCGGGGCCCGTGTCGGTGACGCGGATGGACGCCGTGGCGTCGCCGGTCAGGACCGCCACGGAGACCGCCGTGCCGGTGGGCGTGTGCACGGCCGCGTTGGTGAGGAGGTTGTCCAGGACCTGGCGGATGCGTACCGGATCCAGGCGCAGGCGCACCGGGGCAGGGCCGGTGGTCACGGTCAGCGGGTGTCCGGGGTGGCCCGCCCGGAACGCGTCCGCCGCCTCACGCACGAGTGCGGTCAGGTCGGTGTCCTCCGGGCGCAGGGGCGTCTCCACCTCCGCCGCGTCCAGCCGGGCGAGCAGGAGCAGATCGTCCAGGAGCACGCCCATCCGGGCGGCCTCGGCGCGCAGCCGGGCCAGGTGGCGGTCGCGTTCGGCGGGCTCGTTGGCGGCCGCGTACTGGAAGAGGTCCGCGTAGCCCCGTACCGACATCAACGGGGTGCGCAGCTCGTGCGAGGCGTCCGCGACGAAGCGGCGCAGCCGCTGCTCGGCCTCCGCGCGCACGGCGAGGGAGGCGTCGATGTGCTCCAGCATGGTGTTGAAGGCGGTGCGCAGCTCCTCCACCTCCGGGCCGCCGCCCGGTCCGTCCGCGCGCAGCGGCAGCCGGGCCGCCGACTCCGTCAGGTCGTGCGAGGCGATGCCGTGGGCGGTGGTCGCCATGTCGCTCAGGGGTTGCAGACCGCGCCGCAGCATCTTGCGCCCGAAGACGACGAGGGCCAGCAGGGCGAGGGCGAACGCCACCACCTGCACCACGACCAACTGCCGTACCGTCTTCTCGACATCGGCCAGGGGAGCCGCGCTGACCAGCACCACCCCCGGCTCCACCTCGCACGCCCGCAGCCGGTAGGTGCCCTCGCCCGCGATGCGCGCGGTACGGAAGACCTCCGTGGTCATCCGGGCCCGCGTCTCGGCCAGCGCGGTGAGGGCGCGGGTGTCGTCCGGCACGTCGGCCGGCCTGCGCAGCACCGCCGAGCCGCCCGAGACGTCGTACACCGCCGTGTACCAGCCGTAGTACGGCTTGCGCCGGACCGTGCCATGGGTGAAGGCGTCCTTGGACTGCACCGTCTGCACGAGCTTGAGCTGCTGGGTCAGCTGCTGCTGGAGGTAGTCGCGCATATACGTCGTCAGGGCCGTGCCGACCACCGCGAACACCACCAGCGACAGCGCGCCCAGGCCCAGCGCCAGCCGGGTGCCCAGGCGCAGTCTGCGGTACGACCGCAGCAGCCGGCGGATCACTCGGCCGCCCGCCGGACCACGTACCCGAAGCCCCGCACGGTGTGGATCAGCGGCTCCCCGCCGGTCTCGTCGAGCTTGCGGCGCAGCCGGCTGACGACCAGCTCGACGACGTTCGAGCGGCCCCCGAAGCCGTACTCCCAGACATGGTCGAGGATCTGCGCCTTGGTGAGCACGGCCGGGGACTTGCGCATCAGATAGCGCAGCACCTCGAACTCGGTCGGGGTCAGCGACAGCCGCCGCCCGCCGCGCCGCACCTCCCGGGTGTCCTCGTCCATCGTCAGGTCCGCCACCCGCAGGACCGACCGCTGGAAACCGGGCCCGGCGCTGCGCCGCAGCACCGTGCGCAGCCGGGCCATCAGCTCCTCCACCGCGAACGGCTTGACCAGGTAGTCGTCCCCGCCCCGGGTCAGCCCCGCGACCCGGTCGGCGACGCCGTCGCGCGCGGTGAGGAACACCACCGGCACCATCGTCCCCGAGCGGCGCAGCCGGTCGAGCACGCCGAAGCCGTCGACGTCCGGCAGCATCAGGTCGAGGACGACGATGTCCGGGCGGAACTCGGCCGCCCGGGCCAGCGCCGCCTCACCCGAGTACGCGGTGGCCGCCTCCCAGCCCTCGTACCGGGCCACCGTCGCGACCAGGTCGGCGATGGGCGGGTCGTCGTCCACGACGAGGAGTCGTACTTTTTCCACCCGCTCATACTGCTTCACCCGCCGTACGGCGCCAGACCCGTCCCTCACCACCGGGCACATCGATATCCAGTTGAAAGTCGTCCGACAGGAAAACGACAGCAGTCGCGGGCGAAGCTCGTCTCCCAGGAACCGATCAAGGAGCTCCCGTCCGTGACGACCCTCCACTCGCCCCCCGTGCCCGCCACGGCGATACGCCCCCGGGTGGTAGCCCGCGCCGGCCTCTACGCCCTGCTGGCGGCGAACGCGCTCGCGGTGGCCGTCCTCTTCGTCCAGGCCGGCTTCGGCTCCAACGCCCTGATCGTGCTCGGGCGCCTGGCGGGCCTGTACGGGGCGCTCCTCATGGCCTTCCAGCTGCTGCTGGTCGCCCGGCTGCCCTGGCTGGACCGCCGGATCGGCATGGACCGGCTCACCTCCTGGCACCGCTGGACCGGCTTCGGCCTGCTGTGGACCCTGGTCGGCCACCTGGTCTTCATCACCTTCGGCTACGCCCGGCTGTCCTCCATGGATCCGGTGGACCAGCTGGTCGACCTCGCCGAGACCACCGAAGGCGTACTGCGCGCGATCGTCGCCCTGGTCCTGATCATGGTGGTCGGCGCGGTCTCCGCCCGCTGGGCCCGGCGCCGCCTGGCCTACGAGACCTGGCACTTCATCCACCTGTACACCTACGTGGCCGTCGCCTTGGCCTTCACCCACCAGGTCGCGGTCGGTACGACCTTCACCGCGTCCTCGGTCGCGAAGACGTACTGGTACGTGGTGTGGGGCGCGGCCCTCGGGGCGGTCCTCGCCGGACGCCTGGTGCTGCCGCTGTGGCGGAACCTGCGCCACCGGCTGCGGGTGTCGGCCGTCGTGCCCGAGTCCGACGACGTGGTGTCGGTGTACGTCACCGGCCGCGACCTCGACAAGCTGCCCGCCGTGGCCGGACAGTTCTTCCTGTGGCGGTTCCTGACCAGGGACCGCTGGTGGCAGGCCAACCCGTTCTCGCTGTCGGCCGCCCCCGACGGCCGCGGTCTGCGGCTCACCGTGAAGACGGCCGGCGACGGAAGCGCCGCCCTGCGCCACCTCAAGCCGGGCACCCGCGTCTTCGCCGAGGGCCCCTACGGCGCCTTCACCGCCCTGCACCGCACCCGCCCCGACACCCTGCTCGTCGCCGGGGGCGTGGGCATCACCCCGATCCGCGCCCTGCTGGAGGACCTGGACGGGCATGTGGTCCTGCTCTACCGGGTGGCCACCGACCGGGACGCGGTCCTCTACGCCGAGTTGTCCGAACTGGCCGCCGCCAAGGGCGCCGAGCTGCACCTGATCACCGGGCCGGCCGTGCCGGACCTGCTGGCACCCCGGGAACTGGCCCGGCTGGTGCCCGACGTCGGCGAGCGCGACATCTTCGTGTGCGGGCCGCCCGGGATGACGGCCGCGGTGCTGCGCAGCCTTGCCGACATGGGCGTGCCCAAGCACCAGATCCACTTCGAGCGCTTCAGCCTGGCCGGATGAGCGGGAGCTGAGAGGAACACCGTGAAACGAGCACTGCCCGTCCTGGCCCTGACCATCGCCGGTCTCGTCCCGCTGTGGCGCTACGAGCCGTCGCACGACACCGCGTCGTCGCCCACCGAGGCCGCCGCACCGGCGCCCACGGCGTCCTCCACCGGCTCCTCCGGCTCCTCGGCACAGGTCGTCGCCGGACCCACCGTCACCACCGAGAAGGGTGACGTGCAGGTGGAGGTGACCTTCGCCGGGGACAGGATCAGCTCCGTCCGGATGCTCAAGCAGCCGAACAGCCCGCAGACCCAGGGCGCCGTACCCAAGCTGATCAGCGAGACCCTCGACGCCCAGAGCGCCGACGTCGACACCGTGTCCGGCGCCACCATCACCAGCGAGGGCTACAAGAAGTCGCTGCAGGCCGCCCTCGACGAGGCGGCCGCGTAGATGCGCCGCGTCGAGCACGTCATGGGGTTCCCGGTGTCGCTGCGGATCGACGACGAGGGCGTCGGCGAGGAGACGGCGGACGCCGTGTTCGCCTGGCTGCGCGAGGCCGACGCCCGGTTCAGCCCCTTCAAGCCGGACAGCGAGGTGTCCCGGCTGGACCGGGGTGAGCTGGAGCCCGGTGCGGTGAGCGCGGACCTGGCCGAGGTCCTCGGCCTGTGCGAGGAGTACCGGTCCGCCACCGGCGGCGCCTTCGACGCCCGCCTGCCCGGCCGCGGCCTGGACCCCTGCGCGGTGGTGAAGGGCTGGTCGGTGCAGCGGGCGGCGGACCTGCTCACCGCGGCCGGGGTACGTCGGTTCTGCCTGAACGCCGGGGGCGATGTGGTGGCCGCCGCAGGCCCCTGGCGGGTGGGGATCCGGCACCCCGAACACGCCGACCGGCTGTGCACGGTCCTCGAGGTCACCGACGGGGCGGTGGCGACCTCCGGGCGCTACGAGCGCGGCGACCACATCATCGACGGGCGCACCGGGCGTCCGGCGACCGGCCTGCTCAGCCTGACCGTTGTCGCGCCGACCCTGACCGAGGCGGACGCCACCGCGACGGCGGCCTTCGCGCTGGGCGAGGAGGGCGTGGCCTGGGCCGCCGCCCGGGCCGGCTGCGAGGTGTTCGCGGTCGACGCCGGGCGGCGGGTGGTACGGACGGCGGGAGTGCCGGTGGCCGCCTAGAGCGGCCCCGCGTCAGCCGACGTCGGAGGCGTCCAGGCGGTAGAGGCCGCCGCTGGTGGTCGAGGTTGTCGAGGTGGCCGAACCCGAGGCGTACGCCGAGGACTTGACCGCCGTGCCGTGCTTCTCGACCCAGGTGGCGATGGCGGAGTCGGTGCCCTGGCCGCCGTCGCTGCTGACGATGACGTAGTGCAGCTTGCCCGACTTCACCAGGCTCTTGAGCTTGGCGAGGGTCATGGCATTGTCGGTGCCGGACCAGCCGCCCATGGAGATCACCGGCTCGCCGGACTCCAGGATGATCGAGGAGGCGGTCTGGTCGGTGGCCACCGCCACCAGCCAGGTGGCGCCGTCCTGGTGCTTCTTCAGGTACGAGATCATCCCGGAGCCGACCTGGGTGCCGCCGCCCGTCCGGCCGCCCTGGGTCCGGCCGCCGGCAGCGGAGTTCGTGCCCGAGGGGGCCTGCCCCGACTCCGGGCCGGCACCGGAACCGCTCGGCGCCTGGCCGGTGGCGCCGGTCCGCGGAGCGCCGCCGCCCGTGGTCCCGCTCGGCCGCTGACCGCCCCCGCCGGGGCCCCCGCCCGTGCCCCCGGTGCTCGGACCGGCGGTCGGGTTGGTGCCGTTGGTGCTGGAGGTGGCCGCCGAGACCGAGTACGCGGCGGGCCCGGCGAGCAGTGCCACGACCGCCGCCAGCGCCGCGAAGCCCATCAGGCGCCGCCGCCGCGTGAACCGTCCGGCGAGCAGACCGAGCACCGACACCGCGCCCGCGACACCGACCACGGCCTCGGCCACGGTGTACAGGGTCCCGGAGCCGGATACCCGCTGGAGCAGCACGACCGCCCAGACCGCGCTCACCGCGACCGCGCCCGGCAGCACCCACCCCCACGTCGCCGCCGCACCCTCGCGGAACGCGCGGTACAGCAGCACCCCGCCGGCACCGGCCAGGGCCGCGACGCCCGGCGCCATGGCGGTGACGTAGTACGGGTGGAAGGTGCCCTCGGCGAGGGAGAACGTCAGACAGTGCAGGACGAACCAGCCGCCCCACAGCATGAGCGCGGCCCGCTGGGCGTCCGTACGCGGCGCCCGGCCGCGCAGCACCAGACCGCCGGCCAGCGCGACCGCCGCGAACGGGATCAGCCAGGAGATCTGGCCGCCCATGATGTCGTTGAACATCCGGTACAGCCCCGCGCTGCCCCCGAAGCTCGCGCCGTTGCCCTGCGAGCCGACCGACGAACCGGCCCCGAAGATACGGCCGAAGCCGTTGTAGCCGATGACCAGGTCCCAGACCGTGTTGTCGGTCGAGCCGCCGATGTAGGGGCGGGACGAGGCCGGGATCAGGTCGACGACCACCATCCACCAGGCGCTGCTCACCACCAGGGCCACCGTGCCGACGGCCAGGTTGCGGATCCGCCTGCCCAGGGAAACGTTCGCGGCCCACAGGTAGACGAGGAAGAACGCGGGCAGGACGACGTACGCCTGCATCATCTTCGTGTTGAACGCGAAGCCGATCGCGACCGCGGACCACACCAGCGGCATCATCCGGCCGGTGCGCACCGCCTTCAGCAGGGCGGCGGCGCCCAGCAGCATGAGGAGGACGAGGACCGGATCCGGGTTGGTGTCCCGGTTGATGGCCACGGTGATGGGGGTGAGGGCCAGCGCGAGCGCGGCGATCGTGCCCGCCACCGGGCCGAAGTCCCGCTTGACCAGGCGGTGCAGCAGGGCCACCGAGCCCGTGCCCACCGCGACCATCGGCAGCGTCAACTGCCAGGTGCCGTAACCGAGGACCCGGGCCGACAGGCCCATCACCCACAGGGCGAACGGCGGCTTGTCGACGGTGATGAAGCTGCCGGAGTCCAGGGCGCCGAAGAAGAACGCCTTCCAGCTCCTGGTGCCGCTGTAGACGGCCGCGTCGTAGAAGGTGTTGCCGGTGATGGAGGACAGGTTCCAGGCGTACAGCGCCGTGGCCAGCACCAGGATCGCCCACAGGGCGGGGCGGGCCCAGCGCGGGTCCTCGGGCCGGGCCGCGCGGTGCCCGGCCTCCTCGGTGGGCGCGGGCGAAGGGGCGAGAGTCGTCATGGCAGTGACCATCGGGGCCGTGTCTGGGGGGCCGCTGAGGCTTCACTGAGCGAAGGATGAGAATCAGCGAACTCACAGCCTGCGCACAGTGCGCTGACGACCGGCTGCCAGGCGGCCGTCCGCCAAAGTACTGAAACACTCGCGGTCTAGACTCTGCCGCAACGGCCTGCGCACGGACGATCGTGGTCGAGAACAGGCACTATCTGCCACACCCGAAGGGTATTCGGCGCTTTGATACGGATAGATTCAGTCACCAAGCGGTACCCGGACGGCACGGTGGCGGTCGACCGGCTGTCGTTGGAGATACCGGACCGCTCGATCACCGTCCTGGTGGGACCGTCCGGCTGCGGCAAGACGACGACCCTGCGCATGATCAACCGGATGGTCGAACCGAGCGAGGGCACCATCCTCATCGACGGCGTCGACATCCAGAAGCAGCCGGTCAACACGCTGCGCCGGTCGATGGGTTACGTCATCCAGAACGCGGGTCTCTTCCAGCACCGCACGATCGCCGACAACATCGCCACCGTGCCCCGGCTGCTGGGCTGGAGCCGGGAGAAGGCCCGGAAGCGGGCGGCGGAGCTGATGGAGCGGGTGGGCCTGGACTCCTCGCTCGCGAAGCGCTACCCCTACCAGCTGTCCGGCGGGCAGCAGCAGCGCGTCGGTGTGGCCCGGGCGCTCGCCGCGGACCCGCCGGTGCTGCTGATGGACGAGCCGTTCTCGGCCGTCGACCCGGTGGTGCGCAAGGGCCTTCAGGACGAACTGCTGCGCTTGCAGGCGGAGTTGGGCAAGACCATCGTCTTCGTCACCCATGACATCGACGAGGCCATCAAGCTGGGCACGATGGTCGCCGTGCTGCGCACCGGCGGCAAGCTGGCCCAGTTCGCCCCGCCCGCCGAACTCCTCTCCGCCCCCGCCGACGCCTTCGTCGAGGACTTCCTGGGCGCCGACCGCGGTATCCGCCGGCTGTCCTTCTTCCCCTCCGCGGGGCTGGAGTTGCAGACCGCCCCCGTCGTCGCCGTCGACGTGAGCGCCGAGAAGGTCGCCGCGCGCGGCGCCGCCGACGTGCCCTACCTCCTCGTCACCGACCTCGACGGCAGACCGCTCGGCTGGAGCGCGCCCGGGGACCTCACCCCCGGCGAGATCGAGCCGGGGCGGCTGCTGCCGTACGGGCGGCCCTTCGTGCCCGGCACGGACTCGCTGCGCGCCGCGCTCGACGGCTCGGTGCTCTCCCCGACCGGCTGGGCGGTCGCCGTGGACGGCACCGGGCGGGTCGTCGGCGTCGTGTCGCAGCAGACCATCGGCGAGGCCATCCGCAACGCCCACGCGGCGGCGCCCACCGGTTCCACCGTCACCAAGGTGGCCGGATGAGCGGCGGCCTCTTCCACCTCCCGAGCGACCTCCAGAACAGCTACTCCGGCCTGGTCGGCCTGCATCTGCGCGAGGCCCTGCTGCCGGTCCTGGCCGGTCTGCTGATCGCCCTGCCGGTCGCCCAGCTGTGCGTGCGGCTGCGCTGGCTGTACGCGCCCGTGCTGTGGGTGACGACCGTGGTGTACGCCATCCCGTCGCTCGCCCTGTTCGTGGTCCTCATCGACTACACCGGCCAGACCGAGACCACGGTGATGATCCCGCTGGCCCTCTACAGCCTGGTCGTCCTCATCCCGGCGATCGTCGACGCGGTCCGCTCGGTGCCGCAGGAGACCCTCGCCGCCGCCACCGCCATGGGCTTCGGGCCGGTGCGCCGCTATGTCCAGGTGCAGTTGCCGATCGCCGTGCCCGCAATCATGGCCGGGCTGCGGGTGGCGACGGTGTCGAGCATCTCCCTCACCAGCGTCGGCGCGCTCATCGGCAACCAGGGCGCGCTGGGCAACCTGCTCCACGACGGCATGGTCTACCACCAGCCGCGTCTGGTGTGGCTCTCCGTGATCGGCACGGCCGTCCTGGCCGTTCTGGTGGACGCGGTACTGGTCCTCGTCCGCCTGCTCCTGACGCCCTGGATGCCGCGCGGCACCCGCAGGGCCCGCCCCGCCGACGCCGAGGCCCGGCCCGAACCGGCCACGGCCGTCCTGGAGGACGCCGCCCGATGAACGTACTCCACTTCGTCAACGCCTTCTTCAGCGACAGCGCCCACTGGCACGGCTACGACGGCATCCCCACCCGGCTGCGCGAGCACGTCCAGTACTCGCTGACGGCGCTCGCCATCGCCGCCGCCATCGGCCTGCCGGTGGGCCTGCTCACCGGGCACACCGGGCGCGGCGGCAACGTCCTCGCCCTCATCGCCACCGCCGCCCGCGCGCTGCCCAGCTTCGGCCTGCTGGTGCTGATGTTCGTCCTGCTCGGCTTCGGCCTGGTCCCCGTCATGATCCCGCTGGTGGCCCTCGCCGTCCCGCCTATCCTGGTGACCACCTACGAGGCGATGCGCTCCGTCGACCCGGCCCCGGTCGACGCCGCGCGGGGCATGGGCATGGCCGAGCCGCGGATCCTGTTCCAGGTCGAACTGCCGGTCGCGCTCCCGCTGATCCTCAGCGGCCTGCGCTCGGCGGCCATCCAGATCGTCTCGACGGCCACCATCGCCGCGTACGTCAGCCTCGGCGGGCTGGGCCGGTACGTCATCGACGGCCTCTACCAGCACGACTACGAGAAGGTGGTGGGCGGCGCCACGCTGGTGGCCGTGCTCGCCCTGGTCACCCTCACGGTGTTCTCGGCGGTGACCAGGATCGCGGTGTCGCCCGGGGTGCGCCGCGCCGACTGAGGTCAGCGCGCCTCGGTGCGGGCCAGCGCCAGCTCCAGCACGACGAGCAGCGCGTCCCGCACCGAGCCGCGTTCGCGGGCGTCGAAGACCAGCACCGGGACGCCGTCGGTGACGTCGAGCGCCCAGCGGACCTCGTCCAGGGTGTGCTCCACCGTCCCGTCGAAGGCGTTGACCGCCACCGCGAACGGGATGCCCTTGTGCTCGAAGTAGTCGACGGCGGCGTAGCAGTCGTCCAGGCGCCGGGTGTCGACGATGACCAGCCCGCCGATCGCGCCCTCCACGATGTCGTCCCACATGAACCCGAACCGCTCCTGCCCGGGCGTGCCGAACAGGTACAGCTTCAGCGTCGGGTCGATGGTGAGGCAGCCGAAATCCATCGCGACCGTGGTGGTGGTCTTGCGCGGGGTGTGCGTGAGGTCGTCCACGCCCGCCGCGACCTCCGTGATCGCGGCCTCGGTGGTCAGCGGCTCGATCTCCGAGATCGCGCCCACGGCGGTGGTCTTGCCCACGCCGAACCCGCCCGCGATCACCATCTTCACCGGCAGCGGCGGCCGTATGCGCGTCCGCGCGGCCGGGCCGCCGGTCGGAGCTTCAGTCGGTGTCACGGAGTACCCCCCGGGAGTCGGGGATGGCGCGGAGGCCATCGATAACCCTGCGCAGGACGGACGCGTCGTGGGTGGCGTCGAAGTCGGGCACGTACACCGTCAACTGCCCGGCCGCGCGCAGATCCTCGGCGAGCACGCGGACCACGTTGAGGTGCAGCCGCAGCCGGGCCGCGAGTTCCGCGATGGACTGCGGCAGCCGGCAGGCGGCGATGATGTCGTGCTGTTCGAAGGAGAGCCGGCCGAGCGCGTCGAGCCCTTCGGCGGTGGCCACCACCTGGGTCTCGACGGGCACCGTCCGGCCCGAGCCGCTGTCCGCGACCCGGCCGGCGGTGACCAGGAAGGGCCGTACGGCGGGGGCGGGGCCGACCGGGTCCGGGCCCGGGGGCGGGGAGCCGTCCGCCATGACTGCCTACGCTTCCTCTCTCGAATTCTCTCGACCGGCGGGGGCGGTCAGCGCGGCGAGGGGACGCCGACGGTGTTCTTCAGTTCGAGCACCAGCTGCGGGCTGAGCGCGGCACCGGCGCGGTTGGCGAACAGCGTCATCTCGTACGCGATGTTGCCCAGCTTGGCTTCCTTGTCGGCGACCACACCGAGGACGGCGCCGCTGCCGATCGCGGAGACGATGACGTGGCCGCCCTCCAGATCGATGATGACCTTGTTGAGGCCGCCGAGCCCGTAGTTGCCGGAGGCACCGGCGGCCAGGCTGGTGATACCGGAGACGATCGCGGCCAGCCGCTCGGAGTGGGCGCGCTCGCGCAGCTCCGACACGGCGATCAGCAGCCCGTCGGAGGACACGGCGATGGCGTCCACGACGCCGGCCGTCTCGGTCGCGAAACGGTTGAGCAGCCATGTGAAGTCGGCTGCGGCGGCCCGCAGGTCGGTCGGCGGGGTGCCGCCCGCCGGGGTGTCACCTGTCGACGTGCTCACTGCTCGGCTCCTTCCGGATGATGTCTCTGGTCGTGCGTGTCGTTCGTCGCCTCGGACCCGCCGACCACGTCCGGTCGCGGGAAGTCACCGGTGTCGCTGTCCCGCCGGGCGCGTTCCACCGCCGCCTCGAACTCCTCCAGCGCGTCCCGCACCGCGTCCGCGTCCGCGGTCTGCGCCGCCTGCGGCACGACCTGCGCGGCCCCGGCGGTCGTACGGAGGGTGGCTCCGCGGACACGGCGACGGAGGGGGCGGGACGCCGTGTCGCCGGGCGACGCCGGTTCCTCGCCCTCCGACTCGCGGCGCGGTACCCGGCGGGGGAGCGGGGCGGGGTGGTCCTGGCCGGAGGCCAGGTCCGGGGACCCGGGGCGGCTGTGGACGGCAGCCGACGCCGACGGTACGGGCCCAAGGGCCACGGCGTCGGCCGAGGCACGGGCGCTCGCGGACGGCGACGGCCCACCGGAGGACACGGGACCCGCGGAAGCGACGGCGGCCCCGTTCGACGCGGAGCCCCCGAGGGCCCCTGACACACCGGCAGGAGCGGCCACGGCGGAGCGCGCGGGGCCCGCGGAGGCGGCGGCCGTGCCGGACAGTATGGTGCCACCGGGGACCGGTGACGCATCGGAAGTGCCTCGGCCGTCAGCGGTCGCCGAAGCCTGGGACAGCGCCGGGGAACGGGTGGCCGTCACCCCCGCAGAACCGCCGGAGGCCCCCCGGAGCAGCCGCGCGGGCAGGGTCACCTCGGCCGTCACACCGCCGCCTGGTGTACGGGACAGTTCGACGCCGATCTCCCAGCGGCGCGCCAGCGTGCCGACCACGAACAGGCCCAGCACCTTGGTCGGCACCACGTCCAGGCGTTCACGGCGGATGAGGCGGGCGTTCTCCTCGGCGAGGCGTTCGGCGCTCATGCCGAGGCCGTGGTCGGTGATGACGACGTGCGTGCCGTCGGCGCCGGAGCGGACGGCCACCTCGACGGGGCTGCCCTCCGGCGAGAACGACACCGCGTTCTCCAGGAGTTCGGCCACCATCAGGGTGAGGTCGCCGATAATGTCCGGCTCGACCACCGCGTCCGCCGCGGCGTTCAGCCGTACCCGCTGGTAGCCCTCGATCTGCCCGAGCGCGGCCCGTACGACGTTGCTGAGCGCGGTGGGCCCGGCGTCCAGGACGGTCTCCCGGATGCCGGCGAGCAGCATCAGGCTGTCGGCGTTGCGGCGCAGGCGTACGGCGATGTGGTCGATGGAGTACAGCCGCTCCAGCAGCGCCGGGTCGGTCTCGCCCCGCTCCACCGCGTCGATCAGCGCCAGCTGACGGGTGGTCAGGTTGCTCACCCGGCGGCCCACGTTGCCGAACATCTCCGCGACGTTGCGCCGGCTGAGCACCTGCCGCTCCAGCAGCCCGGCCGCGGTGGTCTGCACGCGGTTGAAGGCGTCGGCGAGGTCGCCGATCTCGTCGCGCGCGGTGACGGGCATGTCGCGCAGCCGGGGCGGTCCCTCGTCCTCGGCGTCGTCGTCGGCGACCCGGGCGAGCTCCCGGCCGGCCACGTCGGCGACCTCCTGGGCCACCCCGGTGAGCGCCTGCACGGGCCGGATCACCGAGCGGCGGACCATCACGGCGAAGGTGAGCCACAGGGCGAAGCCGAGCAGCGCGGCGCTCAGCAGCAGGCCCGCCCGCCACTGGGCCGAGCTGGACGCCTGGTCGGCGCGGTCGGCGATCCGGTCGATCAGCGCGGTGGTGATCCGCAGCCGGGCCTTGGCCTGGGCGGGGTAGTCGGGGTAGTCGTTCAGGGCGTCCTTGACCGCCGCGCGGATCTCCGCCTGGCCGCCCGCCTCCAGCCTGCCGGGGTCGATCTGCAACTCGGCGTAGGACTCGGCGATGTTGCGCTGCGCGGGGGTGTGCTCGATCCCGGCCAGCGCCTCCGCCTGGGCCTCGGTGGCGAAGCGGGTGAAGCGGTCGGCCTGGTGGTCGTACAGGTCGTGGGAGCCGATCGCGTTGGTGAACTCGATCAGCGCGTTGGTGTCTCCGGTCGTCGCCGAGAACACGCTGGTCTCGAAGGCGCTGTGGGCGGCGTCCGCGCGCAGCAGCGAGTCCAGCAGGTTGCCGGTGAAGGTGGCGGCGAGGGACGCGTTGCGGTCCAGGTCGAGGCCGTCGATCAGGTCCTTGGAGGCATTGGTGTACGCCGGGTCGATGTTGTCGGCCGGGAGGTAGCCGCCCAGGACGGTCTGGCGCAGGCTGGTCAGGCCCTCGACCTGGCGCAGGGCCTGCGACTCGGTGTCCGGCAGCCGGTCGCCGAAGGTGTCGCGCACCTTCTCCACCTGGGCGTTCACGGCGCCCTGTGCCGCGCGGTAGCCGGCCGGCGAGGGTTTGCCGTGGCCCGCCTCGTAGCGGGCGGAGAGCAGGATGGCCTGCTGGTGTTCGGCCTCCACCAGGTTCACCAGCCGGGCGACCTGGGCGCTGTCGCGGACGAGCCGCGCCGCCGACCGGGCGCTGTTCGACTGCTGGACGAGGTCGGTGATGAGGTAGGACAGCAGTACGGCGATCACCGCGAGCGGCACGCCGACCAGGACGTTCAGCTTGCGCCGGAAGGGCCAGCGGTCGGCGAAGCCCCGGGCGGACGCGTCCACCGCGTTCGTGGACACCGGGCCTCCTTGGTAGGGGTGTCTCCACCCGAACTGATGTGTGACGACACCGAAGCGGGCCCCGTACTCCGCTGTGACCGACGTCAACTGCGGTGAGACTACAGCGTCCTTGATGCGTCGATCAGGACCATCTGTGTCAAGAATCCGTTACAAAACAACCGCTTGTGCTACACAACTAGCCACGAATTGAAGCCAATCAGTGACCAAGACGCTCTTGACTGGGCGAGAACCGGCTGGATTGGATCAGTTGCAGAGCTGTCCACTGTTGTGCAGCGCCGTCCGCCCCCCATCTGAGCCCGGAACGGGAACCGTGACTTCCAACACCCACACCAGCAGGTCAATCCGGAGACACCCCGGCGCGGTGATCGTCGCGCTGGCCGCGGCGACGGCCCTGCTGGCGGGCTGTTCCTCCTCTTCCGACGATTCCGACGACCCGCTCGCGGGCGAGAAGGCGAGCGGTGACACCGTCGTCGTCGGGTCCAACAACTTCCCCGAGAGCATCCTGATCGCCGACATCTACGGCGAGGCACTGAAGGCCAAGGGGATCAAGGTCGAGTACAAGCCGAACATCGGCAGCCGTGAGACCACCTACGGTCTGCTCAAGAACGGCACCATTTCGGTCCTGCCCGAGTACAACGGCGCCCTGCTGGCCTATCTCGACCCGAAGGCCGCCCCCAAGACCGTCGAGGCGACCACGGCCGCGATCGAGGCCAAGCTCGACTCCAAGCTGACGCTGCTGAAGCCGGCGTCGGCGCAGGACAAGGACTCCGTCACCGTCAACAAGGAGACGGCGGCGAAGTACAACCTCACCGGCAGCTCCACCATCGCCGACCTCAAGGCCGTCGCGAAGGACCTGGTCATCGGCGCCTCGCCGGAGTTCCAGACCCGGCAGCAGGGCCTGGTCGGCCTGAAGTCCGCGTACGGCCTGGAGTTCAAGTCCTTCAAGGCGCTCGACGCGGGCGGTCCGCTCACCCAGGCGGCGCTGAAGAAGAACACCGTGCAGGTCGCGGACATCTTCACCACGGACGCGAGCATCTCCAAGGAGAAGTTCGTCGTCCTCCAGGACCCGAAGAACCTCTTCGGGTTCGAGAACGTGCAGCCGCTGGCCTACAAGTCCGCGCTCGACCAGAAGGGCGTCGACACCCTGAACGCCGTCTCCGCCAAGCTGGACACGGCCGCGCTGCTGGACCTGGACACCCAGGTGCAGTCGCAGAGCAAGGACCCGCTGGACGTCGCCAAGGCCTGGCTGAAGTCGGCCGGCCTCGACTGACCCTCCGCCCTTGGACACGACCACCGACAGAGCGACGCGGGTGCCCCCGGACGCCGGGGACACCCGCGTCGTGCTCGACGGCCGCGGCCTCGGCCTGACCGGGATCGTCCGGCTCGCCGACGCCGCCGCCGAACCCGCCGTACCGCCCGAGGCGCTCGACCGGGTCCGCCGCTCCTGGGAGACCGCGGCACGGCTGGCCTCCGGCGGCCGGCTGTACGGGCGCGGCACCGGCGTCGGCGCCCACCGCTCGGTGACGGTCGACCCGGACGACGAGACCGGCCATGGCCTGCGACTGCTGCGCAGCCACGCGGGCGGCGCCGGCCCCCTGCTCCCCGCCCGCCAGGTCCGCGCCCTGCTCGCCGTCCGCGCCAACCAGCTCCTCGCCGGCGGCTCCGGCATCCACCCCGCCTTCGTGACCGCCCTCATCGAGGCCCTCCGCCTCGGCGTCCACCCCGCCGTCAACGAGTACGGCGGCCTCGGCACCGGCGACCTGACGGCCCTGGCCCAGACCGGCCTCACCCTGATCGGCGAACGCCCCTGGCTGACCTCGACGCCGAACACCGGACCCGTGGCGTCGGCGGACAGTGGTGGACGCCCGGAGGTCCCGCGGCCTGGGGCGCAGACGCTGCTGCCGGATGCCGGGCCCGGGGTGTCGCGCGGCGACGGTGAGATCTCCCGCTCGGGTGCGCTGCCCGACGGCGTGCCCGTGGCGTTGGCGGACAGCGCCCGGCGCCCGGAGGCTCCCTCGGCTGGGCTCCCCGCCCCGGCCGCACCGCCGGACGCCGCGCTCGCGGGGTGCGGGGCAGGGGCAGGGGTGGGGAGCTCCGGGTCGCAGGCGCTGCTGCCGGACTCTGGGCCCGGGGTGTTGCGCGGGGGCGGTGCCGACGGCGTGCCCGGGGTGTCGGTGGACGGTGGTGGGTGGGCGCAGGGCCCGGCGGCCGGGCTGCCCGCGCCGGTGGCTCTCGGGCCCGGTGACGCGCTCGCGCTGCTCAGCAGCAACGCGCTCGCGCTCGCCTGGGCCGCGCTCGCCGGGCACGAGGCGGAGACGCTGCTGCGCGCCACGCACGCGGTGGCCGCCCTCTCGCTCGCCGCCGTCTCCGGTTCGCCGGAGGCCTACGCCGCCGAGGTGCACGCCCTGCGCCCCTACCCGGGCCCGGCCCGCGCGGCCGGCGAGGTGCGGCGGCTGCTCGGCATGCCCGCACGGCCGCGCACCGGCGGGCGCCGGATCCAGGACCCGTACGGGTTCCGGGCCTTCCCGCAGGTGCACGGCGCCGCGCTCGACGCCTCCGACCGGCTGCGCCGGATCATCGAGGTCGAGGTCAACTGCCCTTCGGAGAATCCCGTGATCGCCCCGGACGGTCACGCCTACCACCACGGCGGTTTCTTCGCGGCCCCGCTGGGCCTGGCGCTGGACGGCCTGAACCTGGCCGTGCTGCAGACCGCCCAGCTCTCCGCCGCCCGCCTCGCCGCCCTCGGCCGCGGCGACCTCACCGGCCTGCCCCCGTTCCTCGCCTCCGGCCCCACGAGCAGCTCCGGCACGATGATCCTGGAGTACACCGCCAACTCCGCCCTCGCGGAACTGCGTTCGTGCGCCGCACCCGCGTCCGCCGGACACGCCGTCCTCTCGCACGGGCTGGAGGAGGCCGCCAGCTTCGCCGGTCAGGCCGCACGGCAGACGAGCCGGGCCACCGCCGCCTACACCACCGTCCTGGCATGCGAACTCGTCGTCGCCGTACGGGCGTTGCGCCTGCATCCGGTACCGCCGCCCGTCGCCGCCTTCACGGTGGCCGCCGCAGCGCTGCCGCCCGGCACGGAGGACCGCCCGCTGACCGGGGACGTGACGGCGGCGGCCGAACTGCTGCCGGTGCTCGCCCAGTTGTGAGTCCGGCCCGGCGCTGGTATCCGCACCATGGCCACCACGGAACCCACCATCCTCGCGACCTCCGGCGGACACCGCGTGGGCGCCCGGACGATGGTGGAGTTCGACGCGCTGGTCCACCACGCGGTCGACCTCTCGGGGGCGCACGGCCGCACGCCGCGTGTGATGTACGTCGGTACGGCCATCGGGGACGCGGAGCACTTCACGGCCCGGATGACCGAGGCGGCGCGGGTGGCGGGGTTCGAGCTCACGCCGCTCCACCTGTTCCCCCGGCCCAACGTGGAGGACGTGGAGGGCACCGTCCTCGAACAGGACGTCGTGTGGGTGATGGGCGGCTCGGTGGCGAACCTGCTGGCCGTGTGGCGGGTGCACGGACTGGACGCGGTCATGCGCCGGGCGTGGCAGGCGGGCGTCGTGCTCAGCGGGGTCAGCGCGGGGTCCATCTGCTGGTTCCGGGGCGGTACCACCGACTCCTTCGGCCCCCGGCTGCGCCCCGTCACCGACGCGCTCGGCTTCCTGCCGTACGGCAACGGGGTGCACTACGACACCGATCCGGGCCGCCGCCCCCTGACCCACCGCCTGGTCGCCGCCGGCACGCTGCCCACCACGCACTGCACGGACGACGGCGTCGGCCTGGTCTACCGCGGCACGGAACTCGTCGAGACGGTCACCGAGGCGCCCGGCAAGAGCGCGTACATCGTCACCCGCACCGGCGACGGCGCGGTGGAGGAGCGCATCGAACCGCGCCTGCTTCCGGCGGTGTGAGCGGCCCGGCCGACCGGCGCGGGCTCACGCGGCGCCGGCCCCCACCTCCTGCTTCCTTCGCTTGCGCTCCCGCCGGCCCACCCGGGGCTCCTGTTCCGGCAGCCAGCCGAAGGTGAGACAGCTGCCGATGCCGCCGAGGAGCAGGCCGACGAAGAAGCCGCCCAGGTTCGAGGTCATCCAGGTGCCCAGGGTGAGCAGCATGGCGATGATGGAGTAGAAGAGGCGCTGGGCCGGGTTGAACATGATCAGCAGTCCGCAGATCAGCATCATGGTGGGCAGGAGGTAGCCCGCCAGGCCCTGCATGCCGATGTGCAGGATGACCGGAAGCGGCGCCTTCATGGTCAGCAGGATCTCGGCGCCGCCCAGGACGAGAAGCAGACCGCCGACGAAGGGCCGACGGGCTGTCCACTGCCGGAAGCGGTTCATCGCGGGCAGCCGTCGCTGTCGAACCTCATGTGCAGGTTGGGGAGCTTGAACACGGCCGCGGTGGCGGCGTAGTTGTGCTGGTACAGGTTCTTGATGACGACGGCGTCCGCCTGCTGGCCGTAGACGCCCTCGGGGCCCTGGCGCCCGACCTTGTCGAAGGTGCTGGCGTCGCGGCCGATCTCGATGTTGTTGAACTCGGCGTCGCCCTTGATGTCGTCGGAGTCGATGGCCAGGTTCGACACCTTCACCGGCTTCGACCCGCCGCCGGCGGTGAGGACGAGCTGGATGCCGCCGAGGTCGACGCTCTGGCAGAGGTTGGTCAGTTCGCCGTCCTTCACCACCGAGGTGACGACCAGCACCTGGCCCCCGGTGTCGCCCTGGTTGGGGCTGTTCTCGATCATGCTGTCCAGGGCGCCGTACTGCGCGAAGCCCTTGCCGTCGAGCTTGTCGGCGGTGACCACGAACGGCATGCCGGAGATGGCGAACTGAACGCCCAGGGCGCCCTGGGCGGTGAGGATCGCGAGGCCCGCGGCGACGCAGGTGGCCGGTACGGCCATCACGGCGGCCCGGCGCAGCCGGACCCGGCCGCGTCTCCCGGTGCCTGCGGTGGTCTCCCCGGAACCGCTTTCCGGGTTCTCGGGCATGTTGTCGGCGGACGAGGCCATGTCTGCTCCCATGGGCATAAGTCACTGCGGGTTGGGCTTCAGCGGCGCGTTGTCCTGGCGCGGACAGCGGCTGCCGCGCACGCCTCCTCGCACTCCCGGCGGACGCAAGGGCTTTCTCGTTACGCAGCAGTAGCCGCCGAGGAAGTTACCGGGGGTTACATGGGGGGTCAAGAGAGTTGTGAAAAAACAGTGTCGATTATGCGTCCGGTGCGCTCAGGTGCAGCAACTCGCTTGATCGACCTTGACGTTGACTGACCATCAGGTCTACAACTGCCCCTGGCTCGTCCGGATCCGTGGCGCCGGATCGGCCGCGCGGCACCGTCGCTGTCCGACGGTGTTCCCGGCACGGCACCCACTTCTCAGCTCTTCTCAGCTCTTTCGGCTTCTTCGCAGGCAGTGCGGCACCGGCACGGTCCCTTCCCCCCTTCGGCCCGTGCCCGGCAGCCCCTTCACCGGCCCGGCCGGGGCCTCCATCGAGGCTTCCGTCCGGTGTCCGACCGCCGTTGCCGGTCCGTCACGTACGGAGAAGGCGTCACGGACCGGCAACGTCCGGCGCCCCCGCGCGCCCCCAACCCCCCACTCACCCTCACCAGCCCCCCACTCAGAAATGAGGCACCCGCATGCGCACCCGTACCCTCGTCACCCTCGCCGGAGCCGTCGCCGCCCTCGCCCTCCCGCTGGCGGCCGTCCCCGCCTCCGCGGCGGACACCCCGGTGCTCACCACCGGCAGCACCGGCGGCACGCCGGTCGCGGTCGGCGACGTCCTCACCGCGCCGCTGGCGAGCGGCACCACGGCCACGCTCTACTCCAGCGCGACCGGCACCAGCGGCGTCAAGTGCACGTCGTCGCAGTTCACCGCCACCGTCACCGACAACCCCGCCGCGCCCGGCACGGCCACCGAGTCGGTCGGCGCGCAGACCTTCGACTCCTCGACCTGCACCAGCAACGTCCTCGGGGTGACCGGCGTCACCAGCATCACGGTCGACAACCTGCCCTACACCACCACCGTCGCCTCCGACGGCACGCTGACCGTCCTCCCGGCGAGCGGCTCGACCATCCAGACCACCGTCAAGCTGAAGACGCTGCTGGGCTCCATCACCTGCGTCTACCAGGCGGCCAGCCTGACCGGCACGGCAGACAACAGCGACAACAGCATCAACTTCACCAACCAGCAGTTCACCAAGAGCTCCGGCTCCTCGCTCTGCTTCTCCAGCGGCTTCTTCACCGCGAAGTACGCCCCGGTGACCGACGCGGGCGCACCGGTCTTCGTCAACTGAGCGTCCTAGGCGCGGCGTTCACCGCCGACGCAGACGCAGCGCCAGGGCGGCGCCCCCGGTGAGCACCAGCACCGCGGCGGCGCCGCCCGCCATCAGCGGCGCGGACGGCCCCGAGTCGCCGGGGGCGGTGTCGGAGGCGACCGGTGTGCTGTCGGCGGTGGTGCTCTCGGTCCGCGGGGCCGGCGAAGCCGCCGCCGTCGGCGACGCGGTCGCCGTCCCGGCCGTCGCCGAGGGGGCTGCGGCGCTCTTCGACGGGCTCGGCCGCGCGGTCTTCGTCGCGCCGCCGCTCGCACGCTCCTTCGCCGCGCCCGGCTTCGTGCTCGACGCCCCCGAGAACACCACGTCGGAACACGAGTAATAGGTGTCCGGCGTGCTGCTGTTCTGCCAGATCGTGTACAGCACCTGGCGCCCCGTCCGGTCCGTCGGCAGCGTCGCGCCGATGTGGTACGCCCCGTTCGTCAGGGCCGGGTCCTTGACCTGCGCGAAGGGACGCTCGGGCAGGTCGGACCACTTCAGCGGCTTACCGGGGTCGTAACCGGGCTTGGTCAGGTACAGCTTGAACGTCCCCGTGTGCGCGATCGTCGAGGCGTAGGTCATCGTCAGCTTCCCGCCCGGCTTCAGCCGCGTCGACGGCCAGTCCGCCCGGGCCAGGTCGAGGCCCTTGTAGGCGGGCAGGCCTCCGCTGCACAGCTTGCCGTCCGGAATCACCTGCCGGTCCCGGCCGTCGACGCCGGCGACCCGCAGGTTGTCCCACGCCGTGAAGGACGTGCCGTTCGCCGCGATCGCCGCCCGGCAGGCCGCCGTACCGGCACTGCCGCCCGAGGGGGAGCAGGCGTACACCCGGCTGACCGGGTCCGTCGGCGCACCGTGTGCCCCGGCCGGTCCCGCCGCCCACAGCGACAACAGGGCCGAGGCGGCCACGGTGGCCCCCGCTGCCCTCAGGTGTGCGGTCATCCGAGTCATCCGGGACGCCTCCTCGGCCGCGCGGCGGCGGCGTGTGTGTTCCCGTGCAGTACGGACACCGGCCCGGAAGCGTTCAGATCGCCTCCTCGCCCACTTCGCCTCCTCGATGACCGCCGATGACTTCAGGGCCGGCCGGTGCACGTGTGCACCGACCGGCCCGTCCGTTTGAGGTCCCATTGAGAACGGCCCGACCTCCTCGTATCGTGGCGATCACCGGCGCGGGGACCCGGTGTTCGCCATCGGCCTCCGGAAAACAGCGAAAGCCGAGGGAGGGGCCCGTTTTCAGTTCATCCGCTTGTGGGTCCGAACCGGCCCCCGGATCGCCTCATGCACCACTTACACGTGTCGTACACCAGCTCCGCACAACCTCCCCTGGTAGTCGCAGGGTGAGTTATCGTGTGCGCGGGGTAAAAAACAAACGGCACGTCCCGTTGGTTTCTTAAGGAGTGTCTTCCACATGGCGAGGCAGTTACGCGCCGAACAGACCCGAGCGACGATCATCACCGCCGCGGCCGATCTGTTCGACCGGCACGGCTACGAATCCACCAGCCTGAGCGACATCGTCGAGCACGCCCGGGTCACCAAGGGCGCGCTCTACTTCCACTTCGCCGCCAAGGAGGACCTGGCGCGCGCCATCATGGAGCTGCAGGCCCAGGCCTCGCGGCAGCTGGCCAGGGAAGTGGAGCGCCGCGACTGCTCCTCGCTCGAGTTCCTGATCCGCACCACGTTCGGGCTCGCCCGGCTCGCGGTCGACGACCCGATCCCCCGCGCGGGACTGCGTCTGGCCACCGCGGACGTCGCCGTACGGCCGCCGCAGAAGCACCCCTTCTCGGAGTGGCTGGACATCTCCACCCGCAAACTCCTCGGCGCGGTCAAGGAGTCCGACGTCCATCCGGACATCGACGTCGACGCCGCCGCCCGCTCCCTCGTGTACTTCTTCGTCGGCACCCGTGTCGCGGGCCGCTCCCTCGACCCCGACGGACGGCTGCCCCGCCGGGTCGCCGAGATGTGGCACCTCATGATCCGGGGCATGGTGCCGGTGCCCCGCCGAGCCCGCTATCTGACCCTCACCACCCAGCTGGAGCGGGAAGCCAGGACCGTCTGAGGCGCGGGGTACGGTGACGCGTATGCCCGACACCCCCGCCGCGCCCGTGATCCTCGGCGACCGACCCGGTTCGTTCCCGCGCAGCGTGCTGGCCGAGCGGCACCCCGCCATCGTCCGGCAGGTCCGCGAGGCCTTCCCGTACGGCCCCGAGCAGCACCGCGCGCTCGACGCGCTGCTGACGAACTGCACCGAGGGCGTGATCGAGCCGCTGCCCGCCGACGCGCCGGACCGCGACCGGTGGCGGGCCTGGGGCATGGACGCCTACGCGGGCCGGTCCTGGTACGACGTGCCCTGGCTGTGGTCCGAGAGCTACTTCTACCGCCGACTGCTCGACGCCGTCGGGTACTTCGGCCCGGGACCCTGGACGGGCATCGACCCCTTCCGCCCCTTCAAACGCGCCGAACTCGACGCCGGGGAGACGGACGAGGAACTGGCCGCGCTCGACGCGCTGACGGACGTGCCGCCCGACGAACGGGCGCGCGCCCTGCTGCACGGCTCGCTCTGGGGCAACCGCGCCGACCTCGGCTTCCGCCTCTCCGCCGCCGGCGCCGAGACCCGGGAGGCCGTCCCCGCCCTGGTGGCCGACGACAGCGCGGCCCTGTGGTCCCTGCTCCCGCCCTCCGGCACGGGCACGCTGTGCCTGGTCGCGGACAACGCGGGCCGGGAACTCGTCCCCGACCTGCTGCTGATCGCCCACCTCCTCGCCGAGGGCCGTGCCGCCCGGGCCGTGCTGCACGTCAAGCCCCACCCGTACTACGTCTCCGACGCCACGACCGCCGACGTGGTCGACGCCCTGCGCAGGCTCACCTCGGCGCCGGGCGCGGCGGCCGGATACGGGCGGGACCTGTGGGCGGCCATGGCCGACGGCCGCCTCTCGGTGCGCGCCCATCCCTTCTCCTGCGCCCCGCTGCCGTACGCGGACATGCCGGACGACCTGCGCGCCGAGTTCGCCGCCGCCACCCTGACCGTCGTCAAGGGCGACCTCAACTACCGGCGCCTGGTGGGCGACCGGCTGTGGCCCCCGACCACGCCCTTCGCGGACGTCACCGCCCGGTTCCCGGGCCCGGTCGCCGCCCTGCGCACGCTGAAGTCCGACGTGATCACCGGCCTGGACGCCGCCACCGAGGCCGCCCTGGTCGCCGCCGAGGGACAGCGCTGGCGCACCGGCGGCACACACGCGCTGATCCAGGTCAGGACCTAGGCGCTGCCGGACGGGCCCTGACTCGACGCGGAGGTGCCGCGGCGGCATCCCAGGGCCTGACCAGCGGTCATCCGTTCTCCGTCGGTTCACGCGATGGTGTGATCATGTACCGCGCCCAGGATGCCCGTCGGGGGCCGCGGGTAGGGCCCCGGCCATGACGCAGCCGTTCACTCTCCCGCACTTCTACATGCCGTACCCCGCGCGGCTGAACCCGCATGTCGACCAGGCGCGCGCCCACTCGACGGCGTGGGCGCGCGACATGGGGATGCTGGAGGGGTCCGGGATCTGGGAGCAGGCCGACCTCGAGGCGCACGACTACGGGCTCCTGTGCGCCTACACCCACCCCGACTGCGACGGCCCCGCGCTCTCGCTGATCACCGACTGGTACGTGTGGGTGTTCTTCTTCGACGACCACTTCCTGGACATGTACAAGCGCACCCCGGACCGCGCCGCCGGCAAGGCCCACCTCGACCGGCTGCCGCTGTTCATGCCGCTCGACCTCGCCACCGCCGTACCGGAGCCGCGCAACCCGGTGGAGGCGGGCCTCGCCGACCTCTGGGCGCGCACGGTGCCGTCGATGTCGGCCGGCTGGCGCGGGCGGTTCGCCGTCGCCACCGAGCACCTGCTCAACGAGTCCCTGTGGGAGCTGTCCAACATCGACGAGGGACGGATCGCCAACCCCGTCGAGTACATCGAGATGCGCCGCAAGGTGGGCGGTGCCCCCTGGTCGGCGGGACTGGTCGAGTACGCGACCGCCGAGGTGCCCGCCTCCGTCGCCGGTTCGAGGCCGCTGAGGGTGCTCATGGAGACCTTCTCCGACGCCGTCCACCTGCGCAACGACCTCTTCTCCTACCAGCGGGAGGTGGAGGAGGAGGGCGAGAACAGCAACGGCGTGCTGGTCCTGGAGACCTTCTTCGGCTGCACCACCCAGGAGGCCGCGGACACCGTCAACGACATCCTCACCTCACGCCTCCACCAGTTCGAGCACACCGCCCTCACCGAAGTGCCCGCCCTCGCCCTGGACCAGGGCCTCGCCCCCGCCGAGGTCACCGCGGTGGCGGCGTACACCAAGGGGCTGCAGGACTGGCAGTCGGGCGGTCACGCATGGCATCTGCGCTCCAGCCGGTACATGAACGAGGGCGCCGCCCCCGCCGCACCCTGGCACGGCCCGACCGGGTCCGGCACCTCCGCCGCCGACGTCGGCGCGCTGCTCGCCTCGGCCGCCGCCGAACGCCGGCGCGCCTACTCCCACGTGCCCTTCCAGAAGGTCGGCCCGTCCCTGCTGCCCGACTTCCACATGCCCTTCCCGCTGGAGCTGAGCCCCCACCTGGAAGGCGCCCGTCCCCGGCTGACCGCCTGGGCGCACCGGACGGGCATCCTGGCGGAGGGCGTCTGGGACGAGGACAAGCTCGCCGCCTGCGACCTCCCGCTCTGCGCGGCCGGCCTGGACCCGGACGCCACCCCCGAGGCCCTCGACCTCAGCTCGCAGTGGCTCGCCTGGGGCACGTACGGCGACGACTACTACCCCCTGGTCCACGGCCACCGCCGGGACCTGGCCGCCGCCCGGCTGACCACGGCCCGGCTCTCGGCGTGCATGCCCGTCCAGGGCGAACCGGCCCCCGCCCCGGCCAACGCCATGGAACGCGGCCTCATCGACCTGTGGACGCGTACGACGGCGGAGATGACCCCCGACCAGCGGCGCACCCTGAAACGGGCCGTCGACACCATGACCGAGAGCTGGGTGTGGGAGCTGTCCAACCAACTCCAGAACCGCGTCCCCGACCCGGTCGACTATCTGGAGATGCGCCGCGCCACCTTCGGCTCCGACCTCACCCTGAGCCTGTGCCGCATGGGCCACGGCCCGGCGATCCCACCGGAGGTGTACCGCAGCGGCCCGGTGCGCTCGCTGGAGAACGCCGCCGCCGACTACGCCTGCCTCGTCAACGACGTCTTCTCGTACCAGAAGGAGATCGAGTACGAGGGCGAGATCCACAACGCCGTCCTCGTCGTGCAGAACTTCTTCGGCGTCGACTACCCGGCCGCGCTCGGCGTCGTACACGACCTGATGACCCAGCGCATGCGGCAGTTCGAGCATGTGGTGGAGCGCGAACTGCCGGTCGTGTACGAGGACTTCCGGCTGACGGCCCACGCGCGCGAGGCCATGGACGGCTATGTCGCCGACCTGCGGAACTGGCTGGCCGGGATTCTGCACTGGCACCGGAACGTCGACCGATACACGGCGGGTTACCTGGAGCGCCGCACCCACGGCTTCGTCCCGGACCGGCCTGTGGTCCTCCAGGCCGTGACGCCTGTGCCGTCCCGTCGTTGACCCCTGGGTCAGTCTCACTCGTTCGTGGCTCGTGGCGCGCCGGCGCGCCGGGTAGTGCGCCGGGGAGAGCACCAGCCGGAGGCGAACCATGGAACAGACGGCGTTGCGGCCCAAGCCGATGCCCGGTCAGAAGCGGCGGGACGGCGCTCCCACCGCACCCTCGCGACGTCCGCGCGCCCTGCGACGGCGCGGCCGGCGGACGCGGACCCTGCTGCTCGGGCTGTGCCTCGGCACGGCCCTGGTGCTGGCCGGCATCGGACTCGGCACGGTCGGCGCCAGCGTGATCGGCATGAGCAGACTCGCCGAACTGCGGCACCAGCCACCGCCGGCCGCCCCCTCCGCCGCCGCCCCGAGCCCCGTCGGGACACTGCCCGCCCCGACCCTGGCCCTGGAGGTCGTGGACGCCGAGAAGGCCGGCGCGCTGGTCGTCGGCGTCCACGTCCCGGGGCCGGGCTACGCGGCGGGCCTGGTCCGCGGCGACGTCCTCCTCCAGGTCGACGGCACCCGGGTCGACACGGCCGCCGACCTCGCCCGCGCGGTCGCCCGCGCCCGCCCCGGAGCCCGGGTCACCCTCACCGTGCGCCACGGCAGTGGCGGCTACCAGCAGCTGACCGCCGTGCCGGGAGTGGTCACCTGACCGCCCGGCTCCGGCCCCGGGGCCGCGCAACCGGCTCGCGTCGTCCTCCGTGTCCGGGCAGGATGCTCCCGTGGTCCCTGCCCAGCACCTTCCGACGTCCCCGGAGGCCCGGATGACCGGTAGCACGCCCGCGCCCTTCACCGCCGACGACTACCGGGCCCGTATGGAGCGCGCCGCGCGCGCCGCCGCCGACGCCGGCCTCGCCGGGCTGCTGGTGGCACCGGGCCCGGACCTGGTCTGGCTCACCGGCTACACCCCCACCGCGGTCACCGAACGGCTCACCGTGCTGGTCCTCGTCCCCGGCCGGGACCCCGTGCTCGTCGTCCCCACACTGGAGGCCCCGGACGCGGAGCACGCGCCCGGCGCCGCCGCCCTGACCCTGCGCGACTGGACCGACGGCAAGGACCCCTACGCCGCCACCGCCGCCCTCCTCGACACCACCGGCCGGTTCGGCGTCAGCGACAACGCCTGGGCCCTGCACCTGCTCGGTCTGCAAAGGACGCTGCCCGGTACCTCCTACGCCGCCCTCACCGACGCCCTGCCCATGCTGCGCGCCGTGAAGGACGCGGCCGAGCTGGAACTGCTGGCAGCGGCCGGAGCGGCTGCCGACGCGGCCTTCGAGGAGATCAGGAAGGTCCCCTTCGCCGGGCGCCGGGAGTCCGACGTCGGCCACGACCTCGCCGGGCTGCTGCGCCGGTTCGGACACTCCCAGGTCGACTTCACCATCGTCGGCTCCGGCCCGAACGGCGCCAACCCCCACCACGAGGTCGGCGACCGCGTCATCCAGCGCGGCGACATGGTCGTCCTCGACTTCGGCGGCCTCAAGGACGGCTACGGATCCGACACCACCCGCACCGTCCACGTGGGCGAGCCGACCGAGGAGGAGCGCCGGGTCCACGACGTCGTGCGCGCCGCCCAGGAGGCCGGGTTCCGCGCGGTGCGGCCCGGCGCCGCCTGCCAGGAGGTCGACCGGGCCGCCCGTGCGGTGATCGCCGACGCGGGGTACGGCGAGTACTTCATCCACCGCACCGGCCACGGCATCGGCGTCACCACGCACGAGCCGCCGTACATGATCGAGGGCGAGGAGCAGCCCCTCGTCCCCGGCATGTGCTTCTCCGTCGAACCCGGCATCTACCTGCCCGGCCGCTTCGGGGTGCGGATCGAGGACATCGTCACGGTGACCGAGGACGGCGGGCGCCGCCTCAACAACACCACCCGCGAGATGGTCATAGTGGACTGAGAAGGCAGAGCGGGTACCCACTGGCAAACCCCCGGACGACAACGGCGCGACCATGACCCAGGCACCGACACCCACCGCGGACACCGTCCGCCGACTGGTCCGTTCGCTGCTCAAGGAGAGCGCGGAGGGCACCCCCGGACCCGAGGTACGGCCCGTCGCGGAGGGCGGCGAGCACTCCACCTGGTGGGTCGGCAGCCGCTACGTGCTCCGCCTCGCCCCCGACCGCGACGCCGCCGCCCGCCGCCGCCGCGAACTGCGCCTGCGCGACCTCGTACGCCCGCACCTGCCCGTCGCCGTCCCGACCAGCGTGGCGCACGGCGAGTGGGCGCCCGGGCTCACCTACACGCTCGACACCTTGGTGCCCGGCGGCACGGGGGAGGAGCACGACGTCTCCGCCGTCGGCGAGGCCGACCTGGCCGGGCTGCTCACCGGGCTGCGCGAGGTACCCGTACGACAGGCCGAGGCGCTCGGCGTGCCGCGCACCGCCCCGCGCTCCCTGGAGGCACTGCGCCGGATGGCCGTGCACGCGGCCGAACGGCTCGGCTCCGCCGACGAGTTCGACCCGGCGCGGATGGCCCAGCTGACCCCGCCCGCCGCGGCCCAGCTCGCCGCGCAGCCCGGTACGGCTGTCCTGGTCCACCACGACCTGCGGGGCGAGCACCTCGTGGTGAGCGCCGACGGGCGGGTGCGCGGCGTCCTCGACTGGACCGGCACGGTCGTCGGCGACCCCGCCGAGGACATCGCCGGACTCGCCCTCGCCGTCGGCTCCCCCGCCGCCGTCCGCGCCGCCACCCTCGCCGGGTACGGCGCCCGCCCCTGCCTGCGCGGCCTCTGGCTCGCCCGCTGCGACACCGTCATCCGCCTCACCGCCCGCCTCGACGGCCGCGACACCTCCCCCCTCCCTCTCCTGCGCACCCAACTGCGACGCGCCTGGGAGGCGATCCTCCTGGAGCGGGTGACCGAGTTCCGGGAGGACGGGGAGGACGGGGAGCCGTAGCGGCCACGAGACCGGCGTCGCCGTGCACGGGACCGCCCCGCGGGGCGAGCGCGCCGACGGCGCCCGGGCGTCCGTCCGAGAGGTGGCGCGTCTCCCTGCCCGCCCCCCCCAGAGCGGCGGCGGGCCGTTACTCCTGGGTCAGGACCACGCAGGACTCCCCGGGTACCTGGAGGAGTCCGTCGGCGCCCGGGGTCTCTACCGGGTCCCATGCGGCGAGGACCTCGGCGCGGCGGGTGCCGAGGGGGATCGCCGCCGGGGCCTTGCCGAGGTTGACGGCGACCCGGACGTCGCCGCGCCGGAAGGCGAGCCAGCGGGTCTCGGCGTCGTAGGCCACCTTGGTGTCGGCGAGGTCGGGGTCGGTGAGGTCGGGCTGCTCGTGGCGCAGGGCGACGAGCCTGCGGTACCAGGCCAGCACGCGCGCGTGGGGCTCGCGTTCCGGCTCCGACCAGTCCAGGCAGGAGCGGTCCCGGGTCGCCGGATCCTGCGGGTCGGGCACGTCCTCCTCGGCCCAGCCGTGCGCCGCGAACTCCCGCCGCCTGCCCTGCCGTACCGCCTGGGCCAGCTCCGGATCGGTGTGGTCGGTGAAGAACTGCCACGGCGTGCCGGCCGCCCACTCCTCGCCCATGAACAGCATCGGTGTGAACGGCGCGGTCAGGGTGAGCGTGGCGGCGCAGGCCAGCAGACCGGGGGAGAGGGCGGCCGAGAGACGGTCGCCCTGGGCGCGGTTGCCGACCTGGTCGTGGGTCTGGCTGTAGCCGAGCAGCCGGTGCCCGCCCACGCGCGCGCGGTTCAGCGGGCGCCCGTGGTGCCGGTCCCGGAAGCTGGAGTACGTGCCGTCGTGGAAGTAGCCGACGGTGAGCGTCTTGGCCAGGGCGGCGAAGGGGGAACGGGCGAAGTCGGCGTAGTAGCCCTGGGACTCGCCGGTCAGCGCGGTGTGCAGGGCGTGGTGGAAGTCGTCGTTCCACTGCGCGTGCAGACCGAGGCCGTTCTCCGCGCGCGGGGTGATCACGCGCGGGTCGTTGAGGTCGGACTCGCCGACCAGGAACAGCGGCCGGCCCAGCTCGGCGGCGAGGCCGTCCACGGCCGTGGACAGCTCCTCAAGGAAGTGGCACGCGCGTGTGTCCCGCAGCGCGTGCACCGCGTCCAGCCGCAGCCCGTCGATCCGGTAGTCGCGCAGCCAGGCCAGCGCGCTGCCCAGGAGATAGGCGCGCACCTCGTCGGAACCGGGGGCGTCCAGGTTGACCGCGGCACCCCAGGGCGTGTGGTGCGTCTGCGTGAAGTACGGCCCGAACGCCGGCAGGTGGTTGCCGGAGGGACCCAGATGGTTGTGCACCACGTCCAGGACCACGCCCAGCCCCAGCCCGTGAGCCCGGTCGACAAAGCGCTTCAGCGCCTCCGGCCCGCCGTACGGCTCGTGCACCGCCCACAGCGAAACCCCCTCGTACCCCCACCCGTGCCGCCCCGGGAAGGGGCACAGCGGCATCAACTCCACGTGGGTGACGCCCAGTTCCACGAGGTGCTCCAGCCGCCCGGCCGCCGCGTCCAGCGTGCCCTCGCGGGTGTACGTCCCCACGTGCAGCTCGTACAGCACCGCACCCGGCAGCCCGCGCCCCGCCCATTCCTCGGCGCGCCACGCGTACCGCCCGTGGTCGACGACCGCGCTCAGCCCGTCCGGCCCGTCGGGCTGCCGCCGAGAGCGCGGATCGGGCAGCACCGGACCGTCGTCCAGCGCGAACCCGTACCGCGAGCCGTCGTCCGCCTCCGCCCGACCCGTCCACCACCCGGCCCGCTCCGGATCGCGCTCCAGCGCGCGCGTGGCGCCGTCGCACTGGAGCGTCACGCGGTCTGCCTGCGGTGCCCACACCTCGAACTGCACGGACGGTCCCCTTCGTCTGCTCACCGTGATGTAGCCCGTCCATCGTGCTGCAAACACGATCAATCCGCCCCGGAATCCTCCCTTTCCCGGCGGGTGTCGCCGGAAGTACGCGCGTGGCAGCCGTTTCCCGTTTTCTGGACACCCGGGGTTCACTGACCGACAATCACCTCCGTGACGTCGTCCTCCGAGTTCTCCACGTACCCCGCGCGGCTGTCCGACGCGGAGCGCGACAAGGCACTGCGGGTGCTCCGCGACGGCGTCGCCATGGGCCGGCTGTCGCACGACACGTTCGTGCGCCGCATGGAACTGGCGCTCACCGCCCGCCGGTCCGACGAACTCGCCGCCCTCACCGCCGACCTGCCCCAGGAAAACCGCTTCACACGTGTGCTCCTCGGCAGCGTCGAGGCGGTCTCCGGCTTCACCGTACGGCTGCGCCGGGCCTGGCAGGCCGAGCGGCTGCCCAAGCTGCTGCTGCCGCACCCCGGCAACGCCCACCCGCTGCGCATAGGCCGCGACCCCGCCAGCGGACTGCGGCTCAACCACGAGACCGTCTCCCGGGTGCACGCCGAACTCCGCCGCCAGGGCGGCATGTGGGTCCTCAGGGACCTCGGCTCCACCAACGGCACCACCGTCAACGGGCGACGGGTGATCGGCGCCGCCGTGGTCCGCGAGGGCGACCAGGTCGCCTTCGGGCGCGTGGCCTACCGGCTCGCCGCCCACTGACACCGGCCCTGTCCGCGTCGCGCTGCGGGCGTGCCTCGGGCGCACCTCGGGAGCGCCGAAGTCCGTTTGGGTCACGTGGTGTTGACGAACCCGCGAAGTCGTGACTGACTGTGCCTACCTCATGCACAAGACGTGACCCGACGGCACCGCACAGTGGAGGTGTGCTCCCCTGCCGCCCCTCCCGCGCTACCCGCCCGTGGACGAGCTCGGCGCCCGCGCCGCCGCCCTCGTCGCCCGCCACCCCGGGAACGCCCGGCTGCGCCGCGTCGGCACCTCCCGCGCGGGCACCCCCCTGTGGCTGCTCTCCGTCGGCCACGGCAGCCGGCACGTCCTGGTCGTCGCCGGACCGCACGCCAACGAACCGGTGGGCGGCGCCACCGTCCTGCGCCTGGCCGAACGCGCGCTCGCCGACCCGCGCCTGACTGAGGGCGCCGACGCCACCTGGAACCTGCTGCTCTGCCTCGACCCCGACGGCGCGCGCCGCAACGAGGGCTGGCTGGCCGGACCGTACACACTGGAGCACTACTTCCGGAACTTCTTCCGGCCCGGCTTCCTGGAACAGCCCGAATGGCTGCCCGACGGCGCCGACGCCGCCGCGATGCCGGAGACCCGCGCCCTGCTCGGCCTCCAGGACGAACTGCGGCCCCTGCTGCAGTGCTCGCTGCACGGCGTCGACGTCGGCGGCGGCTTCGTCGAGCTGACCCGCGACCTGCCCGGGCTCGCCCCGCGCGTCGCCCACATCGCGGCCCGCCTCGGCATCCCCCGCGAACTCGGCGCGTACGACACCCTGTACTGGCCGGTCCTCGGGCCCGCCGTCTACCGGATCCCGCCGCCGCGCCGGGGCGGCCTGGCCGCGGCCATCACCGAGGCGGCCGTCGAGTCGACCTGGTTCCACCCGCACCGCCACGGCACCGTGACCGCGGTCGTCGAGGCGCCCATGTGGGGCGTACGCGCCGTGGAGGACCCCACGCCGCCCGCGGACCGCGACGCGGCACTGCGCGCGATCAGCCACACGCTGCGCCAGGACACACGGCTCCTGGAGGGCGTCCTGGCCCGGATCCGGACGCGGCCGGCCGCCGCCCCGGACGCGGCGCGCCTGCTCGCCCCCGTCGAGGACCACCTGCTGGTCGGCCCCGGCCTCGCCGACGCCTGGGACCCCGACACCGACGGCGGGGCCCACCGGCTGCCCGTGCTCAGCACCGCCCACCTGGCGGCCCTGCGCATCGCGGGGCGCCGCCTGGCCCTGCGCTCGGCCGGGCTGCTGCACCGGGTGGTGCGCACCGCGGGCCACGATCCGGCCGGTGTCCTGCCGGACCTGGACCGGCTCCTCGACACCTGGTGCGCGGACTACCGCGACACCTACGGGGCCCGCTGGATCCCGGTCGCACGCCAGGCCGAATACCAGACACGTGTCGTACTGGCCGCGTTCGAACTGGCGCAGCGGTACGCACGCGTGCGTTCCCGTTCGGGTGAGTCGGGGTGGGGTACGCAGGCCGCCGTGCCGATGCATCGGGAATGACGCACACCACCACAGCGACAGCGGTACGAGGCGCCCTGCTGGCAGCGGCCGCCCTCCTCGCCATCGGCCCGGCACCCGCCGCCCAGGCGGCGCCCGGCCCCGCCGGCCAGAGCGACTGGCTCTACCTCACCGTCACCCACGCCGACGCCCGCTCCAGCGAAACGCGCAGCAGGCTGCTGCTGTGCGACCCGCCGCACGGGTACGCGCGCGCCGACCAGGCCTGCGCCGAGCTCGCGGCGGCGGGCGGCGACATCCGCGCCATCCCGCCGAAGGACGACGTCTGCCCGATGATCTACGCCCCGGTGACCGTCCACGCGCAAGGGCAGTGGCAGGGCCGCGCCGTCGACTACCGGGAGACGTTCTCGAACGCCTGCACCCTGCAGGCGCGGACCGGGGCGGTGTTCGAGATCGACTGAGCACCGGGCATCAGTGCGCATCAGGGGCGGCGTGAGGCCGGGGTGTCCCGGCCTCACGCCGCCCCTTCGCGCGCGTGCAGCGCCGCCGCGAGCACCGTGCGGGACTGGTGCTCGACCTGGTGCTCCAGGGGCACCCAGCGGGCGCGGAAGCGCTCCGCGAAGGCGTCGCACCAGGAGGCGACGAGATGCTCCAGCCGGGGTGCCGCCCGGTCGTCCGCCTCTCGCAGGACCCGCAGCAGCATCGCCGCCGCCCGCAGCGGCAGCCGCCGTCCGAAGGCGTCCACGCTGCCGACGTACGCCCTCGTGGTGTCGGCGGGCGGCGTGCCGGCCCAGTCCTGGGCCAGGCCCGGCACCACCTCCAGGGCCCACCGGGCGGCCCGCAGCAGGGGCACATCGGTGTCCTCCAGCCGGGGCAGGGCCTCGGCGAGCACCAGCTCCACCTCCAGCGCGTCCCGCAGCAGCCGGCGCGCCAGCCCCCGTATCGCCGCCGCCGGGGCGGGATGCGGCGCCGGGTCGTCCACCAGGTCGCTGGCCCACATCGGCACCTCCACCACCGCCGTCAGGCCGCCGTAGCGGTGGACGCGGTACCAGGTGCTGTGCCGGGCGTCGTCCGGCATGCTCGGGTAGGCGACGCCCGAGCCGGGGCCGGGCATCACATGCACACCGGGGCCCGACGCGGGCCAGCCCGCCGCGTCCGAGGCGCCCGTCTCCACCGGGATGTGCAGCTCCGCCGCGGACTTGGCGAACGGCTCGGCGAGCCCCGGCACGTCTTTCGTCAACTGCACCCAGCTGCCGCCCAGGTCGGTGCCGTGCAGGGTCACCTGGAGGTAGGGCCGCAGCTCGTCTATCACCCCGGTCAGGGCCCGTGTCTCGGGCGGCAGCCGGTCGGGGGGCAGGACCGACGGCGACCACTCCGGCTGCTCCGGCTGCGCGGGCCGGTAGAAGCCGCGGTGGTAGTCGAGCAGGCTGCGCGGCGCCGGGGTGACATGCAGGCTCGCCCCGTCCGGGTCCGCGCACAGCAGGAAGTGCCAGGAGGTGCCGTCCCGCAACTCCCGGTCGACGACGACCCGTTCGGCGAGCGCGAGGAGCGTGGAGCCCCCGGTCGGCTCGTTGGCGTGGGCGCCCGCCACCACCAGGACGGACCGCCGCGCATGGCCCACGGACAGCAGGTGCAGCGGTCTGCCCGCGCGGGAGACGCCCACCTGCCGCAGGGCGCACACACCGGGCTCACGGGTGGCCAACGCGCGGGCGGACGCCACCAGTTCGGCAACACTGGGGTAACGGAGCTCCGGCAGAGGACTCACCCCCGACTTGTCCGCCCGGCTTCGCCCTCCCAGTGCCGCACGGCCTCGGTGAACTGTCAAGCACGTCGCGGGGCCCGTGGGGGCGCCCGGAGGCATTCACCCGTGCCGGTACGGCCCTTCGCGCTCACTGCTGGTGCAGGCCGCGTCCGGCGAGGGTCAGGAAGGCCTCGCCGACCGCCTCCGACAGCGTCGGATGCGGATGGACGTGCCGGGCCACGTCGGACGGCTGGGCGTCCCAGCCGACGATCAGCTGGCTCTCGGCGATCATCTCGGACACGTGCGGGCCCACCAGGTGCACACCGAGCACCTGTCCGCCGCCCGGCTCGGCGACGACCTTCACCATCCCGCCCTGCCCGTGCACCATGCCCTTGGCGACCGCGGTCAACGGCATCGTGTTGACCTCGACCTCGTGCCCACGCGCGCGTGCCTCCGCCTCACCCAGGCCCACGGACGCGGTCTGCGGCGAGGAGTAGGTGACCCGGGGCACCGCCGCGTAGTCGACGGGCGCCGACGGCAGGCCCGCCAGCGTCTCGGCCACCAGCAGGCCCTCCGCGAACGACGCGTGGGCCAGCCCGAGGGACGGCGGCGGCAGCAGATCGCCGACCACGTGCACGCCCGGCACGGCCGTCTCCAGCCGCCGCCAGTCCGCCGGTGCCACGAACCCCCGCTCGTCCGGCGCCAGGCCCGCGGCGGCCAGTCCGAGGCCGTCGGTCACCGGGACGCGGCCGACGGCCACCAGGAGCCGGTCCGCCTCCACCGTGCGGGTCTCGCCGCGGCCGGTGCGCACACGCGCGCGTACGCCGTCCGAGTGCAGCTCCGCGTCCAGCAGCCGGGCCCCCGCCTGGACGTCGACACCGCGCTTCTTCAGGCCCCGCGTCAGATGGCGGCTCACATCCGCGTCCTCCAGCGGCACGAGCCGGTCGGCGGCCTCCACCAGGGTGACCTCCGCACCCATGGAGCGGTGGAAGGAGGCGTACTCCACGCCGATCGCACCGCCGCCCAGCACCAGCACGGACGCCGGGAGGCCCGGGGCGAACAACGCGTCGTCGCTGGTCACCACGCGCCGGCCGTCCGGTTCGAGCCCCGGGAGTGTGCGCGGGCGCGAGCCGGTGGCGAGCACGATGCCACGGCGCGCGGTGAAGTCCCGCACGCCGGGGGTGAATTCGCCCTCCGCATGCACCGTGCGTGGCCCTGTGAGCCGCGCGCTGCCGCGCACCACCCGCACGCCCGCGTGCGCGAGATGGGCCTCGACGCCCCGGTGGTTGCGCGCCACGATGTCGTCCCGGGTGGCGACGAGGGCGGGCCAGTCGACGGCGTCCAGCGTGGCCTTGACGCCCCAGCGCTCACGGGCCTCGGCGATGCCGTCCACGAGTTCGGCGGCGTGCAGCATCGCCTTGCTCGGGATGCAGCCGCGGTGCAGGCAGGTCCCGCCGACCTTGTCGCGTTCGACGAGGACGACCTCCAGACCCAGGGCGGCGGCGCGCAGGGCGGTGCTGTAACCGCCGGTGCCGCCGCCGATGACGATGACGTCCGGTGTGTTCATGTTCTCCACCCTCCGTCCGTCCCTCGCGATGAGTCCAAGGCAATGTTCTTGTGGAACCGATGCAGGATGCTTATGGCATGAGTCTGCGGCAGATGGAGTACTTCCTCACGGTCGTCGAAGAGGCGTCCTTCACGCGCGCGGCGGAGGTTCTGCACGTCACGCAGCCCGCGCTCTCGCACCAGATCAAGGCCCTGGAGAAGTCGGTCGGCGGCGCGCTGCTGGAGCGGCTGCCGCGCGGGGTGCGCCTCACCCCGATGGGCCGCGCCTTCCGGCCGCACGCCGAACTCGCCGTCCGCAGCGCCGTCCAGGCCCGCCGCGCCGCCCGCGCCACGGCCGGTGCCGAGGGCGGCGAACTGCATGTCGCGGCCCTGCACTCCGTCGCGGTGGGCATCCTCCCCGACGTCTTCGCCCGCTGGCACACCGCCCACCCCCGCGTCCTGCTGCACCTCCACGAGTACGCCACCTCCGAAGCCCTGCGGGAGGCGGTGGAACGCGGCACCGCCGACCTCGCCGTCGGCCCGGCACCGGCCGACTGGCCCGGCACCGTCGCACCGGTCGGCGAGGAGGAGATCGTCCTCGTGGTCCCCTTCGACGACCGTCTCGCGGGCCGTACGACGGTGACGCTGCCGGAGCTCGCGGACCACTCCTGGGTGCGCTGCGCCATGGAGCCCGTCGTGCACGGCGAGCGCTTCCTCGACCGGGCCTGCGGACAGGCCGGCTTCCGGCCGCGCACCGCCGTGCGCACCGAGCACACCTCCACCGCCGTCCGCATGGCCGCCGCCGGGGTCGGGGTCTGCGTGGCACCCTCCCACGTCGTCCGCGGCGCGGTCGGCGAGGACTGCGTCGTCCTCACCCCCGACCCACCCTGGAAGCGCACACTCACCGCCTACGCACGCGTACCACCCACCGGCGCCGCCGATGCCTTCATCACCCTCCTCCGCGAAACCTGGCCACCCCCGGGCAACCCCGTCCCGCCCACCCGCCCGCACGACCCCCTGAGCTCCGGCTGCGGTTGACCGCCCGCACGCCGCGTGTGCGTGCGACCGGTGGGGCGGAGCTTTCGTGGTCGTCCGGCGCGAGGCGTGGCCGCCCCCGGGAAGCGCCGCCCGGCCGCACGCCCCCGTAGCACCGGCTGCGGTTGACCGTCCGCACCCCGTCAGCGCCGGGCCGGGCGGCCCACCCCCGGCTCCCGCGGCATCCTCAGGCGCTGCCGACCCGTTCCAGCAACGCCACCGGCAGGGGTTCGAACAGTTCCGTCGCGGGGGCGTGGCCCTCGAACTCGCGCCCCGGGGTCAGGACGTCGGCCCACCGGCCAGGGGGCAGGGGGAGCCGTGTGTCGTCCCAGCCGCCCGCCTCGGCCAGCCGCAGCGACAGCCGGGTCACGGCGGTCACCGTCTCGCCGGATCGGGTGAAGGCCACGCAGTGCTCCGCGGCCGTGCCTTCGGCGGGCAGCGGCGCGTACGAGGCCCCGGTGCCGAAGACGTCCGGGCGGCGCGCGCGCAGCCGCAGGGCCGCCGCCGTCACCGCGCCCTTCTCGCCGGGGGCCTGAGGCGGGAACCGGACCGGCCGCCGGTTGTCCGGATCGACCAGCGCCCGGTACTCGGCCTCCGTGCCCTGGTAGAGGTCCGGCACCCCCGGCATCGTCAGATGGACCAGTGCCGTCCCGAGGACGTTGGCCCGGATGTGCACCGCCAGCAGGTCCCGCAGGGCCGCCACGCGCTCGCCGGGCGCCCCGCACGGCCCGGCCGCCACGAACGCGGCCACCGCCTCCTCGTACGGCGGCTCCTGCTCCGTCCAGCTGGTGTAGAGCCCGGCCTCCCGCGCATGCTTCAGCAGGGCCTGGGCGACGCGGTCCCGGTCCGCCGGGCCGAGCCCGAACACCGTCTGCCAGGCCGCCCAGGCCAGCTGCCCGTCCGGCACGGCCGCGCCGCCCTCCGGGGTGAGCTCCGCGAGGAGGCCCGCCCAGCGCCGCGGGCACTCGGTCAGCACGGCCAGCGCGGCGCGCACGTCGGCGCTGCGCTTGGTGTCGTGCGTCGACACCACGGTCCCGGTGGCCGGCCAGTCGCGCTGCACGCGCGCGCAGTACGCGTGGAAGTCCTCCGGGGACACTCCCGGACTGCCCGGCTCGCCGCCCACCTCGGTCGCGGACAGCAGCGGCACGTAGCGGTAGAACGCCGTGTCCTCCACGGACTTGGCGCGCAGCGCCGACGCGGTCTGCGCGAACCGCGCGCGGAACTCCGCGAGGTCCGGATCCACCCCGGCAGGCCCGGTCAGCAGCCCGCGCACGAGGTCGACCGCCTGCCCCTCCTCGGGCACGACGAAGGCCCGCCGGGCCTCCTCGGCGGCCTCCTCGGTGACGACGGCGGTCACATCGCCGGAGGCGTACGGCCGGTACACCCCGAGCCGCACCAGCAGCTCCTCCAGCGCGGTCCGCAGCGCCCAGGGAGCGCGGTCGCGCAGCGCCGGGTCCGGCGAGCCCGCGCACAGCCGGCTCGCCACCCGGGTCAGCCGGTCCGTCTCGGCGGCCAGCTCGTGCGTGAGCACCTTGTACGCCGCCCGCCGCGCCGTGGCCGGCCAGTTGCCGCCCCGGTCCGTCTGCGGGGCCGCGAACCGCTTGTACTGCCCGACCAGTTCCGCCGCCCCCGCCGGGTCCGTGAACAGGCCGTCGATGTGCCGCAGGGCGTCGTAGCCGGTGGTGCCCGCCACGGGCCAGGAGGCCGGGAGGTGCTCCCCGTCGGACAGGATCTTCTCGACGACCGTCCAGCGTCCGCCGGTCGCCTCGTGCAGCCGCCGGAGGTACCCGTCGGGGTCGGCGAGACCGTCCGGGTGGTCGACGCGCAGCCCGTCGACCACGCCCTCGCGCAGCAGCCGGAGGATCGTGCCGTGGGTGGCCTCGAACACCTCCGGGTCCTCCACCCGCACCCCGATCAGCTCCGAGATGCTGAAGAAACGCCGGTAGTTGAGCTCGGTCCGGGCCAGCCGCCACCACACCGGGCGGTACCACTGCGCGTCCAGCAGCCGGGGCAGCGGCAGGTCCTCGGTGCCCTCACGGAGCGGGAAGGCGTGGTCGTGGTAGCGCAGGACGTCGCCGTCGACCACGAGATGGCCCAGCTCCTCGCCGACCGGACGCCCGAGCACCGGCAGCAGCATCTGCCCGCCCTGGGCATCCCAGTCGATGTCGAACCAGCGCGCGTACGGCGACTTGGGGCCCTCGCGCAGGACCTCCCACAGCGCGCGGTTGTGGCGCGGGGCCAGGGCCATGTGGTTGGGCACGATGTCCACGACGAGGCCGAGGCCGTGCCCGCGCGCGGTCCCCGCCAGTGCCCGCAGGCCCTCCTCGCCGCCCAGCTCCTCGCGCACGCGCGCGTGGTCCACCACGTCGTACCCGTGCGCGGAGCCCGGGACGGCCTCCAGGACGGGAGACAGGTGCAGGTGCGACACGCCGAGCGACGCCAGATACGGGACGGCCGCCGCAGCGGCCGAGAAGGGGAACTCGGGCTGCAGCTGAAGCCGGTAGGTGGCCGTCGGTACCGCCGGATCGGGTAGCTCAGATGTCATGCAGACCTACGTACCCATCCCGCCGCCTTTCGTGTCATCCACCCCGCAGCTCCCCACGCGCGCGTGACGGCTTTCAGGCAGGCCGCCGCAGCACCACCATGCCGCGGTCCGGCAGGGTGAGCCGGTCCCCGGCCTGGATCTTGGCGTCCGCGGCGGGGGGCGTCCCGTCGGCGCGGGCCGTGTCGACGACCACCTGCCACTGCCGCCCGTGGTTGACCGGCACCACGAAGTCCAGGGACTCGGGCGAGGGGTTGAACATGAGCAGGAAGGAGTCGTCGGTGATGCGCTCCCCGCGCGCGCCGGGCTCGGAGATCGCGTTGCCGTTGAGGAACACGGTCAGCGCCGAGGCCTGCGCCGAGTCCCAGTCCCGCTGGGTCATCTCCCGGCCGTCCGGGGTGAACCAGGCGATGTCGGACAGGTCGTCGTGGGTGCCTTCCACCGGCCGCCCGTGGAAGAAGCGCCGCCGCCGGAAGACGGGGTGCTCCTTGCGCAGCCACACCAGCGCCCGCGTGAAGTCCCGCAGCTCGCTGCCGCCGCCCTCGGACCCGGGCCACTGGACCCAGGACACCTCGTTGTCCTGGCAGTAGGCGTTGTTGTTGCCGCCCTGGGTGCGCGCGAACTCGTCCCCGTGGCTGATCATGGGCACGCCCTGGGACAGCATCAGCGTCGCGATGAAGTTCCGCATCTGCCGGGCGCGCAGCGCCAGCACCCCGGGGTCGTCGCTCTCGCCCTCCGCCCCGCAGTTCCAGGACCGGTTGTGGCTCTCGCCGTCCTGGTTGTCCTCGCCGTTGGCGTCGTTGTGCTTGTCGTTGTACGACACGAGGTCGTGCAGCGTGAACCCGTCGTGGCAGGTGACGAAGTTGATCGAGGCCAGCGGGCGCCGCCCGTCGTCCTGGTAGAGGTCCGAGGAGCCGGTCAGCCGGGAGGCGAACTCCGCGAGCGCGCGCGGCTCGCCCCGCCACAGGTCCCGGACCGTGTCGCGGTACTTGCCGTTCCACTCCGTCCACAGCGGCGGGAAGTTCCCCACCTGGTAGCCGCCCTCGCCCACGTCCCACGGCTCGGCGATCAGCTTCACCTGGGAGACCACGGGGTCCTGCTGCACCAGGTCGAAGAACGACGACAGCCGGTCCACCTCGTGGAACTGCCGGGCCAGGGTCGCCGCGAGGTCGAAGCGGAACCCGTCGACATGCATCTCGGTGACCCAGTACCGCAGCGAGTCCATGATCAGCTGCAACACGTGCGGGGACCGCATGAGCAGGGAGTTCCCGGTGCCCGTGGTGTCCATGTAGTAGCGGGGGTCGTCCGCCAGGCGGTAGTACGAGGGGTTGTCGATGCCCCGGAAGGACAGCGTCGGGCCCAGGTGGTTGCCCTCCGCGGTGTGGTTGTAGACCACGTCCAGGATGACCTCGATCCCGGCCTCGTGCAGGGCCCGGACCGCCGACTTGAACTCCAGGACCTGCTGGCCGCGGTCGCCCCAGGAGGCGTACGCGTTGTGCGGGGCGAAGAAGCCGATGGTGTTGTAGCCCCAGTAGTTGTTCAGGCCCATGTCGACCAGGCGGTGATCGTTGACGAACTGGTGTACGGGCATCAGCTCCAGCGCCGTCACCCCGAGCTCCGTCAGGTGTTCGATGACCGCCGGGTGCGCGAGCCCCGCGTAGGTGCCGCGCAGCTCCTCCGGCAGACCCGGGTGGCGCATGGTCAGGCCCTTGACATGGGCCTCGTAGATCACCGTGTGGTGGTACTCGGTGCGCGGGCGCCGGTCGTCGCCCCAGTCGAAGTACGGGTTGATCACCACCGACGTCATGGTGTGCGGCGCCGAGTCCAGGTCGTTGCGGCTGTCGGGGGCGCCGAAGTGGTAGCCGTACACCTCCTCGCCCCATCGGACCGACCCGCTCACCGCCTTCGCGTACGGGTCGAGCAGCAGCTTCGCCGAGTTGCAGCGCAGGCCGCGCGCGGGGTCGTACGGTCCGTGCACCCGGAACCCGTACCGCTGTCCGGGCATGACGCCGGGCACGTACGCGTGCCGCACGAACGCGTCGCTCTCCCGCAGTTCCACCGCCGTCTCCGAGCCGTCGTCGTGCAGCAGACACAGCTCTACTCGGTTCGCGGCTTCGGTGAAGACCGCGAAGTTGGTCCCGGCGCCGTCGTACGTGGCGCCGAGCGGATACGCCTCTCCAGGCCAGACCTGCATGGATACGACTCTCCCAGGTGTGCCGCGCGGCCGGGGGTGCCTTGACCACGAGTCTCCCGGAAAGTGATGGAACCACCTGTGACTTACGCCCCTCTTACCGGGCGACCAGCGCACACGAGGGCTCGCAGAGGCCCGTGTGCCGAACCAGTGGGGCAGAAACGTACTCCCGGGACCAGGGGGAGTAGGGGGAAAGACGTGCGCGAGACAGTGCGCCGCCATCTGGGCAAGGTGGTGGCCGGCACGGCCATCGCGGTGGCCGGTACCGCCGTGATGGTCGGAATCACTCTGCCGGGGACGGCGGGGGCGAACGAGTCGGGAGGGACGAACGGCGGCGGCACTCAGGCCGCCCAGCAGTCGGGCCAGGGCCAGGACAACGGCGCCGCCCGGCCCGGCGTGGTCGAGCGGGCCCCGTCCGAGGGCGAGAAGGGCACCGGCGGCGACCCGCTCACCGACGACGAGGTCCAGCGGGTCGAGAAGATCGCGCTGAACCAGCAGGCGCTCACCTCGGGCAAGGGCGTCGACGGCGACCGGGGCCCGCAGCGCCTCACCGTCGACCTCGCCGACCCGGAGGCCGACGAGCTGGACGACCCGAACGCACCGCGACGGGCCGACGTGACGTTCTACGACTACAAGAACGACACCCTCGTCACCAAGACCGTGAACCTGGAGACCGGCAAGGTCGAGCAGACCGGCACCCAGCACGGCGTCCAGCCGCCGCTGAGCCGGGCCGAGAACGTCGAGGCGGCCAGGCTCCTGATCGCCGACCCGCTGGGCGCGGGCCTCAAGGCGGACTACAAGGACGCCACCGGACACGCACTCACCTCCCCGGACCAGCTGCTGTTCAACGGCGCGGTCTACCGGGCCACTCCGGGCGCCCAGCCCGCCGTGCTCGACAAGTGCGGCGAACACCGCTGCGTGCGCCTGTTCCCGAAGGTCAAGAACGGCCCGTGGATCGACGCCAGGTCGTTGATCATCGACCTCAGCGCCCGCAAGGTCGCCCAGCTCGACCGCGGCTGAGCCGCCCTCCGGACACGTCGTCCGTCCACCTTTCGAACCTGCACCTCCTGCGAGGGAGTCACCTCTTCATGCGCGCGAACAAAATCCGTCATGCCCGCAGCCGGGCCGCCGTGGGCCTGACCGTGGCCGCGCTGGCCGCCTGTGTCACAGCCGGCGCGGGGCCGGCCGTCGCCCAGCCGAGGGCCGCCGCGGCGGCCGCCGACTGCAGTGCCGCCTACAAGATCGAGCAGAAGCTCTCCAGCGGCACCACCTGGCGGATGTGCTGGCGTTACGACAGCAAGGCCGGTCTCGTCCTGGAGAACGTCTCCTACCAGCCCAAGGGCGAGACCGCGCCGATCAAGGTCCTCAACAGCGCCCGGCTCGCCCAGATCGACGTCCCCTACGACGACGGCAGCGTCGAGTACGACGACCTGACGGGCTTCGGCTTCGCCCAGGGCCTGGTCAACCTGGCGCCGGGCGAGTGCCCCGGCGGCACCATCAAGACCGTCAAGGTCCCCGACGCCTGGGACCCCCAGCACCCGAACGTCAACGGCCTGTGCACCACCACCCGCTCCCGCGGCCACGCCTACCGCATGCAGGGCGACAGCGCGAACAAGGTCTTCCAGGCCCAGGGCAAGGACCTGCTCGTCTACACGGTCAACCAGGTCGGCTGGTACGAGTACATGACCGAGTGGCGCTTCCAGGACGACGGCACGGTCAACATGAACGTCGGCGCCACCGGCAGCCTCTCCTACGACGACTACGACGCCGGTGACGGGCGCGGCTGGCCCATCGGCAAGGGCGCCAAGGCCTACGCCACCAGCCACAGCCACAACGTCTTCTGGCGGCTGGACTTCGGCCTCGACGGCTCCTCCAAGAACAAGGTCGAGCAGTACGACTCGGCGGTCACCGCGCCCGCCCGCGGCCAGGCCGCCCCGACCAACAAGACCACCCGCACCAAGGTCACCAAGGAACTCGCGGGCGACGCCAAGACCTACCGCTGGTGGCGGATGGTCAGCGCCACCGGCAAGAACAAGGACGGCCACGCGCGCTCGTACGAGATCGTCCCCGGCACCACCACCCGGTACCCGGGACGCAGCTTCACCAAGCACGACGTGTACTTCACCGAGTACAACAAGTGCGAGCAGTTCGCCAGCAACAACCCGGGCAACTGCCCCTCCGGGGCGGGCAAGACCGTCGACAAGTGGGTCAACGGCCAGACCCTCACCCACCCCGTCGTGTGGATGAACGTGGGCTTCCACCACATCGCCCGGGACGAGGACCAGCAGCCCATGCCGATCCACTGGCAGGGCTTCGCCATCGCTCCGCGCGACGTCACCGCCATGAACCCGCTCACTCCCGACGAGCTCGCGTGGCAGAACGGGCACTGGCGCCCGCGCAGTTGAGAAACGACCTGTCCATCCGGCTGCACCGTCGACCGCTTGCGGAGTACCCTTCCTTGATCGTTGGCACGGGAAGAGCTCGGGGGAGCGGAAGGCGGTGCACGGGTGGGCTCGGGAGGGCTGGAGCTGCCCCCTGGTGACGAGGGTCACGAGGGGAGCTCCACGGACGTCCCGCCCGGCGCGGTGTCCCTGGCGCGGCCGATGGACGCGGCGGGTTCCATCGGGCCGGAACTGGACTGGGACGCCGACGCCTGGCACGAGGTGCGCACCCGCGCCCAGCGGGCCGGCCGCGCCTACATCTGGCTGAACCTCGTCGAACAGCGGCTGCGCGCGGTGGTGGCCGCCGTCCTGCGGCCCATCTACGAACCCGTCCACGGCGACGACTGGGTGGTGGCCGCGGCCGGACCCGCCGGCCAGGAGTGGGTGCAGCGCGCGGTCGCCGTGCGCGAGGTCAGCCGCCGCAAGGGCTATCTGCTCGACCCGGCAGACGACAACGTGCTCAGCTTCCTCACGCTGCCCCAGCTGCGCGAGCTGATGGTGCAGCACTGGCCGTGCTTCGAGCCCTACTTCGACGAACGCCGGGACGTCGAGCTCGCCCTGGACGAGCTGGAGGTCACCCGCAACGTCGTCTCCCGCAACCGGGCCCTTTCCGAGGCCGTCCTGGCCCAGGCCGAGCGGGCCTCGGCCCGGCTCCTGGAGATGCTCGGCGCGGGCGGCGACGTACCGTCCGCGCGCCGGCTGCCCGTGGACGCGGTCGAGAGCCTGGTCGGCGACCGGTACGCGGACGTGGTCGCCGTGCACCCCGACCGGGTGCGGCTCATGCGCCAGTTCCCCGCCGAGGACCTCTTCGGCGGTGCCCGCCGCCTCGACGCCATCGGCATCGGCCTCAACCTGCTCGTGCAGAACTTCTCCGGACGGCGGCTGGTGCGCCTCGCGGAGACCGGCTGCCGGGTGCGGCTGCTCTTCCTCAACCCGGCCTCCAGCGCGGTGAAGCGGCGCGAGCGCGAACTGGGGATGAAACGGGGCGAACTGAGCCGCTCCGTGGAGATGAACATCCTGCACATGCGCCGGGTGCGGTCCCGGCTGCGGGACCCGGACGCCTTCGCCATCCAGGTCTACGACGAGACACCGCGCTTCACCGCCTACCTCGTGGACGGCGACGGCTCCGACGGCATCAGCGTGGTGCAGTCCTATCTGCGCGGGGCGCGGGGGATGGAGTCGCCGGTGCTGGTGCTGCGCAACGGCAGCCGGGTGGTCAAGTCGGACGACGTGGGCGAAGGCGGGCTCTTCGCGACATACCGCGAGGAATTCGAGCTGGCTTGGGCGGATTCACGACCGGTGTCCTGAACTGTCCCCGGGGGTACAGCGGAACGCGGACCTCGGATTGTCAGTGGCGCGTGCGAGGGTGGAAACCACTGAGAGACCACCGGGGGAACGCACCACCAAGAAGGGGGGCCGCCCATGGGCTGGCACCGGGAGCTGCTGATCGGCTTCGACCTGGAGACGACCGGGACGGATCCGCGCGAGGCGCGCATCGTCACGGGGGCCGTGATCGAGGTCAGGGCCGGGCAGCCGATAGGACGCCGGGAGTGGCTGGCGGATCCGGGCGTGGAGATCCCGGCCGACGCGGTGGCGGTGCACGGCATCAGCAACGAACGCGCGGCGGCCGAGGGTGAGCCGGCCGACCGGGTCGCGGACGCCATCGCGGACGTCCTCACGGGGTACTGGAAGACCGGCGTGCCGGTCGTCGCCTACAACGCGGCCTTCGACCTCACCCTGCTCTCCGCCGAACTGCGGCGCCACGGCCTGCCCTCGCTATCCGAGCGCCTCGGCGGCCTCGACCCCGCCCCGGTCCTCGACCCGTACACCATCGACCGTCAGGTCGACCGCTACCGCCGCGGCAAGCGCAACCTCGAAGCGGTCTGCACCGAGTACGGCATCGTGCTCGACGCCGCCCACGACGCCACCTCCGACGCCCTCGCCGCGGCCCGCCTGGCCTCGGCGATAGCCGACCGCCACCCCAAGATCGCGGCCCTCGGCCCGGCACTGCTGCACCAGCGCCAGATCGAGTGGTACGCGGCGTGGGCGGCGGACTTCCAGAACTTCCTGCGGGGCAAGGGTGACGCGGACGCGGTGGTCGACGGGACCTGGCCGCTCAAGGAGCCTGCGGACGAACGGGTCTGAACCCGCCCCCGGGCACGGGGACACGGCTCAGAAGGGATACCACCGCACCGTCTCGTCCCCGTCCCGCAGCGACGCCACCCGGCGCTCGAACTCGGCCAGCGCCTTGGGGTTCGCCGGGGCGTGCTGGGCGACCCAGGCGCAGCTGGCCGTCTCGCGGGCGCCGCGCAGCACCGAGCAGCCCTCCCACTCCCGTACGTCCCAGCCGTAGGCGCCGGTGAAGGAGTCGTAGGCCTCGGCGGGCAGGCCGTAGCGGTCACGGGAGAGGGCCATCACCACCAGGTCGTGCTCACGCAGGTCGGCGGAGAAGGTCTCCAGGTCGACCAGGACCGGGCCGTCGGGGCCGACGTGCACGTTGCGCGGCAGCGCGTCCCCGTGGATGGGCCCCCGCGGCAGCCGGGGCGTCAGCGCGGCGGCAGCCGCCGCGAAGCCGTCCCGCCGCTCCCGCAGATACGCCGCGTCCGCCGGGTCGATCGCGTCGCCCGCCAGCCGCAGCCAGCGCTCCACACCGCCCAGCAGCTCGCGGGGCGGCAGTGCGAAGGAGGGGGAGGGCAGTGCGTGCACGACCCGGAGCAGTTCGGCCAGATCGCGCGGCTCGGCGGGCCGTACGGGCTCGGGCAGCCGGTGCCACACGGTCACCGGGTGTCCCTCCACCAGCAGCGCCTCGGTCCCGGCCGCCCGTACCGCCGGCACGCCCGCCCCCGCCAGCCATGCCGCGATGGCGAGCTCCCGCCGCGCCCGGTCCAGCAACTCGGCGTCGCGGCCCACCTTGACGACCAGGTCACCGGCGGCGAACACCGCGTTCTCGCCCAGGGCGAGGAGCCGCGCGTCCCGGGCCGGACCCGGCAGAACTCCCGCCGCGGCCAGTACGTCCCGCGCCCGTGCCTCGTCCATCGTCCGCCTCCGTGTCCTGTCCCGATCCCGACCAGTCTCGCATTCACACAGGTAGGGCCGGGTGCGCGGTCCCTTGACGGAATACCGCGCCTTCACGACCATGAACGCGCCAACCGAGTCGCGCGAAGGGGATGATTCCGTGACATTGGTGGTGAAGGCCGGGCGGTCGCCGCATCGCGTGTCCGATCGCGGCGCCTGGTTCCTCGTCCTGCCCGCCCTGATCCCCATCCTCGTCCTGAGCGTCGGGCCGCTGCTCTACGGCATCCTGCTGGCCTTCACGGACGCCCAGTCGGGCCGCACCGAGCCCACCCGGTGGATCGGCGCCCTCAACTTCCGCGACCTGCTGCACGACACGCTGTTCTGGGAGTCGTTCCGGATCGGGCTGGTGTGGGCGGTCGGGGTGACCGTGCCGCAGTTCCTGCTGGCGCTGGGCCTCGCCCTGCTGCTCAACCAGGAGTTACGGCTGCGCTGGCTGGCCCGCGCCCTCGCCATCGTCCCCTGGGCCATGCCCGAGGTGGTGGTCGGCATCATGTGGCGGCTCGTCTACAACCCGGACGCGGGCGTCCTCAACGAGACCCTGCGCGACCTCGGCCTCGGCGACGGCCGGGACTGGCTGGGCGGGCTGGCCAGCGCCCTTCCCGCCGTGATCGTCGTCGGCGTCTGGGCCGGGATGCCGCAGACGACGGTCGCCCTGCTCGCCGGGCTGCAGAACACCCCGCGCGAACTGCACGAGGCGGCGGCGGTGGACGGCGCCGGCGCCTTACGCCGGTTTCGCACCGTCACCTGGCCCGCCCTCGGACCGGTCGCGCTCGCCATCACGGCGCTCAACCTTATCTGGAACTTCAACTCCTTCGCCCTGGTTTATGTGCTGACCAACGGCGGCCCCGGCGGCAGAACGCGGCTGCCGATGCTGTTCGCCTACGAAGAGGCCTTCCGCTACGGCCAGTTCGGCTACGCGGCGGCCATGGGATGCGTGATGGTCGCGGTGATCTCGGTGCTCCTCGCCGTCTTCCTGGTGGGCCGGCTGCGCGGAGGTGATCACGCGTGAGGACCCGCACCGGCGCCCGGGCGGGCCAGTACGCCGCCCTGCTGGCCTATCTCGCCTTCCTCGCCTTCCCCCTCCTGTGGCTGCTGTCCACCGCGTTCAAGTCCCCCCGCGAACTGGGCAGTCCGCACCCCACCTGGATCCCGCGGGACCCGACCCTGGCCAACTTCCGGCAGGCCTTCGACGAGCAGCCGCTGCTGCAGGCCGCGCTCAACTCGCTGTTCGCGGCGGCCGGGGCCGCCGTGATCGCCGTCCTGCTCGCCACCCCGATGGCATACGCCATGGCCCGGCGCCGCACCGCGCTGTCCAGGGCCGCGTCCGCGTGGGTGGTGGTCAGCCAGGCGTTCCCGTTCGTACTGGTGATCATCCCGCTGTTCCTGGTGCTGAAGAACCTGCGGCTGATCGACTCCGTGCCCGGCCTGGTGATGGTGTACGTGGTGTGGGCGCTGCCGTTCGCGCTGTGGATGCTCGTCGGATACGTGCGGGCGGTCCCGGCCGAGCTGGAGGAGGCCGCGGCGGTCGACGGGGCGGGGCGCCTGAGGACCCTGGTGTCGGTGACCGCGCCGCTGCTCGCGCCGGGAATCGTGGCGACGGGACTGTTCGCGTTCGTCACCGCGTGGAACGAGTTCTTCTTCGCGCTGGTGCTGCTGAAGACGCCGGAGAAGCAGACGCTGCCGGTCGTCCTCACCCACTTCATCGGCGCCGAGGGCGTCGCGGACCTCGGCCCGCTGGCCGCCGCGGCGTTCCTCGCCACGCTGCCCTCGCTGGTCGTCTTCGCCCTCGTCCAGCGCAGGATCACGGGCGGCATGCTCGCCGGGGCGGTGAAGAGCTGATGCGCGACCGACTCGCCACCGCCCTCGTCGCCCTCCTCCTCCTGCTGCTGGCGGGCTGCTCCTCGGGCGGCACGGACACCGGCGGCCGGATCACCCTCCGCTTCCAGTCCCTGGCCTGGCAGGAGGACTCGGTCGCCGCGACGAAGCAGCTGGTGAAGGAGTGGAACGCCACCCACCCGGACATCCGGGTCGAGTACGTCCAGGGCAGCTGGGACAGCGTCCACGACCAGCTGCTCACCTCCTTCGAGGGCGGTGAGGCCCCCGACGTCATCCACGACGCCTCCGACGACCTGGCGGACTTCGCCTACGGCGGCTACCTGGCCGACCTGACGGACCTGCTGTCCTCCCGCCTCAAGTCCGACATCCCCCGGCGCAGTTGGCGGACGGTGACCTTCGACGACGGCGTCTACGGCGTGCCGTTCCTTCAGGAGCCCCGGGTACTGATCGCCGACGCGGACCGGCTGAAGCGGTCCGGCGTGCGTATACCGACCCCCGAACGCCCCTGGAGCTGGGCCGAGTTCCGGCAGGTGACCAAGCGGCTCAGCGGCGGCGGGAAGTACGGCGTCGCCTGGCCGCTGAAGGAACCCGTCTCCGCCACCCTCAACCTGTCGCTGTCGGCGGGCGGCCGGCTCTTCCACCGGGACGCGGACGGCAAGGTGACCGTCCGCTTCGAGGCCGCCGACCAGGTGGTGCCGCGCACCGTCCACGACCAGGTCGCCACCGACCGCAGCGCACCCGGCTCGACGCTGGGCAGCGGCGGATCGGACACGCTGCCCGGCTTCTTCGGCGGCACCTACGCCATGGTCCCGCTGGGCTTCTCCTACCGGCAGCAGATCGCCCAGCAGGCGCCGAAGGGCTTCCGTTGGCAGGTGCTGCCCGCCCCGGCCGGGGCCGACGGGCTCACCCAGGGCGTCAGCCCGCAGACACTGTCCATCGCCGCCGACAGCCCCCACAAGAAGGAGGCCGCCGCGTTCGTCGACTTCCTCCTGCGGCCGCGGAACATGGTCCGGCTGGCCCTGGGGGACTGGATGCTGCCCACCGGCACCCGCGCCCTCGCCGACCCGGCCCTGCACACCGCGAAGGACGGCTGGGCCACCGGTACCGCCCTGGCCGCCCATCTCAGCCCGGCGCCCGCCCAGTCGGTCCGCGGCTACCCCGAGTGGAAGGACAAGGTGGCCACCCCGGCCTTCCAGGAGTACTACAGCGGGGCCATCGGACTCGACGAGCTGCGCCACCGGCTGGAGAAGGACGGCAACCTGGTGCTCGCCCGGTACCAGCGGTGAACGGGCGCCGTCGGACGCCGGCCGGATGACGCCAGTGGGCCCGCTGGTTCCCCCGGGATACCAACGGGCCCACGATCAGGGGCGGGATCAGACGGTCAGCCGCTCGTTCCGGTCCCGCACGGGAGCCGCCGCCGCCTCGGGCGACTCGTCGTGGGTGAGGTCCGGCAGCCGGTGCAGCCACTTCGGCAGGTACCAGTTGCGCTCACCGAGCAGCGCCATCACGGCGGGCAGCAGCACACCGCGGATGACCGTCGCGTCGATCAGCACGGCGGCGGCGAGACCCACGCCCATCTGCTTCATGGACTGCATGGACAGCGTGCCGAAGATCGCGAACACGGCGACCATGATGACGGCGGCGCTGGTGACGACCCCGGCCGTGGTGACCACGCCGTGCTGGATCGCGTCCTTCGTGCTCCGGCCGCGCAGCCGGGCCTCGCGGATCCGGGAGACCACGAACACGTGGTAGTCCATGGACAGGCCGAACAGGATCACGAAGAGGAACAGCGGCAGCCAGGTGACGATGGCCCCGACGCCCTCCGCGCCCACCAGCGAGGCGCCCCAGCCGTGCTGGAAGACCGCGACCAGGATGCCGTAGGCCGCGCCCACCGACAGCAGGTTCAGCACGATCGAGGTGATCGCCACGGTCAGCGAGCGGAACGACAGCAGCATCAGCAGGAAGGCGAAGACGACCACGAACGCGAAGACCGGGACGACGGACCCGAGGAGCTGGTCGTTGAAGTCGTGGTTGCCCGCGACCTGTCCGGTGATCGGTGCCTCGACGCCGTCGAGCTCGCCGAGGGTGGCCGGGCGCACCTCGTCGCGCAGCTTCTCCAGGCTCGCTCCCGCCTTGTCCTGGTCGGAGCCGCCGACCAGCGGGACGTAGACGAAGGCGATGTTCTGCGCGTCGTGCAGCTTGATCTCGACCGGGCCGCGCGAGGCGCCCGAGCTGATCGCCCGTTCCTTGAACCGCGCGAGCGCGTCCTTCACCTCGGGAGCGTTGATGTCCTTCGCCTTGACGATCACCTCGGCCGGCTCCGAGCCGCCCGGGAAGGCGTCGTTGACCCGGTTGTACGTCTGCACGATGGGCAGCGAGTCGCCGAACTCCTGGTCCAGGGTGAGGTTCTGGGTCTTCATGCCCAGCGCGGGAGCCGTGACCGCCAGCAGCGCGCCCGCCGCGACCACGACGGAGAGGACCGGCTTGGCCAGGACGCCGCGCAGGACCGCGGTCCAGAACCGGCTCTCCCCGTTGCCCTTGCCGCCTCGACGACGCCGGCCGAGGAAGGGGAGGCGGCCCTTCTCCACCCGCTCGCCGAGCAGCGACAGCAGCGCGGGCAGTACGGTGACCGACCCGACCATGGCGACCGCGACGACCATCAGCGAGGCGAGGCCCATCGCCTCGAACGAGGTGAGACCGGTGAAGAGCATGCCCGCCATGGCCACGCACACCGTGACACCGGAGACGACGATCGCCCGGCCGCTGGTGGCGGCGGCGATCCTGAGAGCCGTCTGCGGGTCGCGGCCCGCTTCGCGCTCCTCGCGCTCACGGCGCAGGTAGAACAGGCAGTAGTCGACGCCGACCGCCATGCCGACCAGCAGCATCACGGAGTTGGCGGTGTCGCTCATCGGCTGCACATGGCTGACGATGCCCATCAGGCCCATCGTCGCCATGATCGCGGTGATCGCCAGGGCCACCGGCAGCAGCGCCGCGACCAGCGCGCCGAAGGCGATGAGCAGAATGCCGAGGGCCACCGGCACCGCCGAGTACTCGGCCTGCTGGAAGTCGTCCCCGAAGGCGTCGCTGAACGTCTTCATCATGCTGGCGCCGCCGATCTCCTCGATCCGCAGCGACGTGTGGTCCTTCTGGACGCCCTCCACGGCCTTCATGACGGGCTCCACCCGGTCACCGGCGGTGTCGGAGTCGCCGCGCATGTCGAACTGCACCAGCGCGCTGCGGCCGTCCTTGGAGACGGTCCCCGTGTCGTACGGCGACGTCACGTCCGTGACCTTGCCGGTCGCGTCCACCGCCTCGACCACGTCGGCGACCGTGGCCCGGAACTCCGCGTCGGTGGCCTTGGCCCGGCCGTCCCTGGCCTGGATCAGGACCGTCTCGCCGGCGGGCTCCTCGATCCCGGCGTCCTTGATGATCCTGGCGGCGGTGTGCGTCTCTCCCTTGAGCTGGTCGCTCTCGTCGACGTCGACCCGGCCCGCCGCCGAACCGAGTCCCATCGCCAGGACGACGAACAGCACCCATATGCCGACGGCCGCCCAGCGGTGCCGGGCGCTCCAGCCGCCGGCGCGGGCTGCCAGACCCCGCACCCGCGTGTCTCCGTTCCCCATGACGGGCTTTCCCCCTTGTTCCGCTCCGTACGTGCGTTCGTTACGAAGGTATGGGCCGGATAAGGGCATCTCGTCGTACTGCCCGGTGAAGTACGAGGCCGTTCTCTCACCGCTGGGGAGGATGTTGGCCCCTTACATCTACCGGCGGTTCTAGGGGGCGGCGTTCAGGGTGTCCGTTCCGTCGGCAGAGATCCCGGTTGTGATGACGAAAGCTTGTTGAACAAGTCACAGGTGCGTGTAGAGGTTGATCCGCCCCCGCCCCATCGGCCAGAGTTCCGTGCAGCCCGGCCACGGGCGCGGCCGTCGTGCCCACCCCCACGGGGCACGACGGCCGCTCTATGGTGTCCGCATGACGACGTACGCGGCGCTGCTGCGCGGAATCAACGTGGGCGGCGCGAAGAAGCTCCCGATGGCCGAGCTGCGGCAGCTGATGACGGGCCTCGGCCACGACGGCGTCCGCACCCATCTGCAGAGCGGCCAGGCCGTCTTCACCACCGGCCGCGGTGACGAGGAGTCCCTGGCCGCCGAGCTCGCCCGGGCGATCGAGGAACGCTTCGGCTTCCGAGTCGACGTGATCGTGCGCGGCCACGCCTATCTGAAGGCGGTCGCCGAGGCCTGCCCCTTCCCGGCCGCCGGCCTGGAGGCCAGACAGCTCCACGTCACGTACTTCTCCCAGCCCGTAACCGCCGAGCGCTTCGCGGAGATCGACCCGGCCGCCTACCTCCCCGAGGAGTTCCGCCTCGGCGACCGCGCGCTGTACCTGTACGCCCCCGACGGACTGGGCCGCTCCAAACTCGCCGAGCACCTCGGCAAGCCGCGCGTCAACAAGGGGCTCACCGCCACCACCCGCAACTGGAACACCGTCATGAAGCTGGTGGAGCTCACGGCCGGGGAAGGGTGACCTCGCGCGGGCCCAGGAAGGGAGCGTGGGAGAGGATCTCGCGCGGCACGGTGAGCCGGGGGTCCGCGTACAGACGGCGGAGCTCCTCGGGGGAGCGGGCCGTGGCCACGGCGTCGACCAGGGCGAGGTCGTCCTCGCCGAGCGAGTCGTAGCTCTGCGTGCCGGCCAGCCCCCAGCCGTCCCAGGGCAGCGGCTCGACGCCATGGAGCGCCGCGAGGTCCAGCACGACACTGTTGAGCACGAGCCACCTCCCCCGCAGGCCCGGGTCGATCCAGACGCCGAACGTCTCCGGGTCGGCCGCTCCCGACCGGCAGGCCCGCCACGCCTCGCCCGCGACGAGGAACCGGTCCCGCGGGACGTCCAGCGGGTCGAAGGGCACGTCGTAGAAGCCGGTGTACACCTGCGGGTCGGCCAACCGCCAGGAGCCGTCCGGGAGCCGGTACTCGCTCACCCAGTGGTCGTCGTGGAAGCCCTCGACGAAGTAGGTGGCGTAACCGCCGCGCAGGCGGGCCGGTGTCCCCGTGGCCCGCAGCAGCGAGCACAGCAGCAGCGCGTAGTCCCGGCAGGTGCCGACGAACCGCTCGTCCCAGGACCGCTCCTCGGTGAGCGGTGCGTCCTTGCGGGCGCGCAGGATCCGCAGCAGCTCGGTGACGTACCGGGACTCGGCGTCGTGGTGCAGCCGCTCCCGGGGGATGTCGTGTCCGAGGCGCTCACCCTCCAGCCGATGGAGGATCAGGCCGCGTACCAGCGCGGTGAGTTCACGCGGATCACGCGGCAGGGCGGTGACGTCCAGGTCTCCGGGATCGCTGTACGGCGTCTGCCGCAGGTAGGTGTCGTCCATGCCCCGGACCCTCGTCCTTGCCCCGGGGGCAAGGTCAACCCCGCCCGTGTGCCAGGCTCGTCCGCATGCGTTACATCATCATCGGGGCAGGGGCGGTCGGCGGCACCGTCGGGGGGCGGCTGGCCCAGGCCGGTCACGAGGTCGTGCTGGTCGCGCGGGGCGCGCACCGGGCGGCGCTCGACGAGGGCGGGCTGCGGCTGAGAGTGCCGGAGGGCGAGCTGACGTACCGGCTGCCCGTGGTCGACGGACCGGAGCCGCTCGGCGCGCTGCGCGCCGACGACGTGCTGGTGCTGGCGGTGAAGACGCAGGACAGCACGGAGGCCCTGGAGACCTGGGGTCCGGTGCCGGTCGAGGGCGGCGGTACGGCGGCCGAGCGGCTGCCGCTGCTGTGCGCGCAGAACGGCGTGGAGGGCCAGCGCCTGGCCCTGCGCCGGTTCCGGCACGTGTACGGCGTCTGCGTCTGGCTGCCCTCCACCTTCGTCGAGCCGGGCACCGTCTCCGCCGCCGGATCCCCGCTCACCGGCATGCTGCACCTCGGCCGGTATCCGCACGGCACCGACGACCGCCTCCGGCGGATCGCCGCCGACCTGGCCGAGTCCCGCTTCGAGGCCCCGGTGGTCGAGGACGTGACACGGTGGCAGTACGCCAAGCTGCTCGGCAACCTCGGCAACGCGATCGAGGCGGTCAGCGGGCCCATCGACAGCGACGCCGGCCGGGCGCTGTACGCCCGGGTGCGAGCCGAGGGCGAGGCCGTGCTCGACGCGGCCAAGATCCCGTACGCGAGCACCGAGGAACAGGCGGCGGCCCGCGGCGACAAGATCACCCTCGTCCCCGTCGACGGCGCCCCGCGCGGCGGCGGCTCCTCCTGGCAGTCCCTCACCCGCGGCACCGGCACCATCGAGGCCGACTACCTCAACGGCGAGATCGTCCTCCTCGGCCGCCTGCACGGCATACCGACCCCGCTGAACGAACTGCTGCAGCGGCTCGCCAACCGCTTCGCCCGGGAGCGCAGACCGGCCGGATCGATGCCGCTCGAAGAACTGGCCCGGCTGGCCGACGCGGACACCTCGGACACGGACGGCTGAATGGACCAAAGAAAGAGTGATCGATTGGGTCCGGGCACTGCGCCGATCGAGGGCTAGCGTCGTGGCATGACGCATTCCGAGACCGATCACACCGGCGCGTCCGTCCGCATCGACTTCGCCTTCGACGCCGCCTGCCCCTTCGCCTGGATCACCTCCCGCTGGCTGCTGGAGGTCGAGCGTCTGCGCCCGCTCGACCTCCGCTTCCATGCCATGAGCCTGTATCTGCACAACCTCGGCAACGAACTGCCGCACTGGTACCGGGACCTGGTCGACCGGTCGATCGGCCCGGCCCGGGTCGCCGTGGCCGCCGCCGAACGGCACGGCGAGAAGGTGCTGCGCGACCTGTACACCGCCTTCGGCACCCGCGTCCACGAGCGCGGCGTGCAGGACTTCGACGTGGTGATCGCCGAGTCCCTCGCCGAACTCGGGCTTCCGGCCGACCTGGCGGCCACCGCGCACGACGCGTCGTACGACGAAGCGGTGCGCCGCGGCCACGAGGCCTGGACCGAGCCGGACTCGGGAGGCTACGTGGGCACGCCCACCCTCCATGTCGACGGCACGGCGTGGTTCGGACCGGTGCTGCGCGCCGTCCCGCGCGGGGAGGCGGCGGCCGGGCTCTTCGACAGCTTCCGGGTCCTGGCCGCACACCCCGATTTCTTCGAGCTCAAGCGCACCCGAACGGGGTCACTGTCCTTCGACTGACATCCCTCAGTTGACGCTGCCTCATTGACGGTGACTCGTCAATGCTCCTACCTTTCCCGGGTCGGCACACGCTTCCCATCCGGGAGAGATATATGCCAGCACACTCAAATCCCGCCTTACTGGCCCTGGTTTCCGCCGTTGCGCTCCTCGGGGCCCAGCCACTCACGGCTACGGCCCAAGAGGCCATTACCTCCGATGTATACGTCTCGCCTGTCGGCAACGACCACGCCGACGGCACCGCCCGGCACCCCGTCCGCACCCTCCGGCACGCCCGCGACCTGGTCCGCGCCAGGGTCGCGGACCTGCGCGGCGACCTCACCGTCCACCTCGCGCCCGGAACGTACCGGCAGACCGGGCCGCTGGTGCTCGACGCCCGCGACTCGGGCACCAACGGCCACCGGGTCGTCTGGCAGGGCGACGGCGAGCGCACGGTCGTCAGCGGCGGTCGCCGGGTCACCGGCTGGCACCGGGTCCCGGGCCGCACGGGAGTGTGGTCCGCACCCGCACCCCAAGGGCTCACCGACACACGGCAGTTGTACGTCGACGGGGTACGCGCCCAGCGGGCCCGCGGCGCCGTGCCGGTGACCCTCACCCAGACCGCGACCGGCTACACCGCCTCCGCCGGCACGATCGCCCACTGGAAGCACCCCACGGACGCCGAGTTCGTGTACACCAGCGGCGAGGCCCTGTGGAACGTCGAGCGCAACGGCCTGGGCCAGTGGACCGAGCCGCGCTGCCGGATCGCCGCCGCCGAGGGCACCACCCTCACCATGGCCCAGCCCTGCTGGGACAACTCCAACAAGCGGGTCGAGTTCCCCGACATCCCCGGCCGCACGGTCAGCATGGTCGGCCCCGGCCATCTCACCAACGGCGGCAAGCCCTCGTACGTCGAGAACGCCCACGAACTCCTCGACCAGCCCGGCGAGTGGTACCTCGACCGGAGCGCGCGGACGGTCTACTACCTGCCCCGCGAGGGGGAGGACCTCGCCCGCGCCGACGTGGAGGCAGCCGCCGCCCAGAAGCTGGTCGACGGACGCGGCAGCGCCGACGCGCCCGTCCACGACATCGCCTTCCGCGGACTGCGGTTCAGCTACGCCACCTGGCTGACCCCGTCGAGCCCCGAGGGCTTCTCCGAGATCCAGGCCGGCTACACCGTCACCGGCGAGCGGGGCTGGGCCACACAGGGCCTGTGCCAGTACGTCGACGGCGGCACGTGTCCCTTCGCGTCCTGGACGAAGATGCCGGGCAACGTCTCCTTCGCGTACGGGCGGCGCATCGAGTTCAGCGACGACGTCTTCGCCCACCTCGGCGCCGCCGGGCTCGACCTGGGCACCGGCTCCGAGGACTCCACCGTCAGCGGCAGCGTCTTCACCGACATCTCCGGCAACGGACTCCAGATCGGCGGGGTGGACGGGCGGACACCCGCCTCCGGCGTCCAGGTGACGAACAACCACCTCTACGGACTGCCCCGCGAGTACCACGGCGGCGTCGCCGTCCTGGGCGGCTACACCCGGCACACCACCATCGCCCACAACCAGATCGACCACGTCGGCTACAGCGCCGTGTCGATGGGCTGGGGCGGCTGGCCCGACAAGATCGGCGACCCGGCGACCCCGAACCCCAGCCACGACAACACCGTCCGCGAGAACCTGATCTTCGACTACCTGCAGATGCTCGACGACGGTGGCGGCATCTACACCCAGGGCCTGACCGGCACCTCCATGGCCGACGGCGAGAAGGTCACCGGCAACGTCATCCACGACCAGTGGGGCCTCGGCAAGAACGTCTACACCGACAACGGCTGCACCTACGAGACCGTCCAGGGCAACGTCCTCTACCGCGCCTCCTACGCCAACGTCGCCTCCCGCCACACCGACTACCGCGACGACCTCGGCAACAACGACCCGACCCTGGTCAAGGACAACTGGTGGGAGGAGGGCACCGCCGACGGCGACAACAAGGGCCTGGTGACCACCGGCAACAAGATCATGACGGCACCGTCCGACGTGCCCTCCGCCGTACTGGACGACGCGGGACTCCAGCCGCCCTACCGGGCCCTGCTGAACCGCCCCGTCGGCGCCCCGTCCGTCCCCGAGGCGCCCTCCCGGGTCGGCACCGCCACTGCGGGCCCGGACGCGCTGTACGTCACCTTCAACCCGACGTTCGCGGACGGCGGTTCGCCGGTGACCTCGTACACCGCACGCGCCTACGACGCGACCGGCGGGCAGGTCGGCGAACAGACCGTCGGCGCCGCCGGGTTCCGGCGTACCGCGCTGGTCCGCGTCGGCGGGCTGCCGTCGTCCGGCGGGCCGTTCACCGTGACGGTCACCGCGGGCAACGCCCACGGCGAGAGCGCCCCGTCCCTCGCGTCCGCGCCGCTCACCCCGGCCGCCGCGCACGTCCTCCCGGGCGCGCCGACGAGCCCCAAGCTGCGTACGGCGGCCACCCGGGCCACCCTCGCCTGGACCCCGCCCACCACGACCGGCGACGCCAAGGTCGTCGGCTACCGGGTGACCGTCTCCGACGGCCGCGACCCGGTCGACGTCACCGGCCGGGACGTCCTGGTCACCCAGCCCTCCGCCAAGGGCATGTTCCGGGTGATCGGCGCACTGCGGCCCGGCACCTCGTACACGGTGACCGTCGCGGCGGTGACGGCGGCGGGCACCGGGCCCGCGGCCGAGGTCACCGCCACCACCCCCGCCACGTAGGTTCCCGGCACCCGGATCCCCGGCACTGTGACACATCCGCCGCAAGAAACGCAGAACCAAGTGCCGGGCACGGCAAGAAGGTTCGGGAGAGAGCCGGACGCCGTGCACCGGCTCGCGGTCGTCCGCGAACCGGCGTCACAGGGGAATGTCGGACCGCGGGCGACCGCACGACCCGTGCCCGGCCACCGCCGCCTCAGGCGCCCAGCACCGACAGCACCGGAACCCGCGCCGCGTCGTACCGCTCCAGCAGCACCCGCGCCACCTCCGGCGCGGGGCCGAGGACATCGGCCAGGACGTCCGCACCGGCCGCGCCCCGCGCGATGCGGTCCGGCAGGAAGCCCGGGGCAAGGACGTACGGCGCGACCGCGACCCGACGGCAGCCGAGGGCGCGCAGCTCCCGCACCGCGTCCTGCGTGCGGGGAAGGGATGCGGAGGCGAACGCAGGCCGCACGGCGCACCAACCGGTGTGCCGCCACTCCCGCGCGATGTCAGCGATCACTGCGATCGCCTCCGGGTCGGAGGACCCCGCCGAGGCCAGCACGACCCCGGTCGAGGACTTGTCGGCGGGCGTCAACCCCGCCTCGTACAAACGGCGTTCCAGCGCCGACAGCAGCAGCGGGGAGGGGCCCAGCACCTCCGCCTGCCGGATCCGCAGCCGCGGCGGCGCATCCCGCAGGACCGCCGGGATGTCCGCCTTCGCATGGAAGGCGCGGGTCAGCAGCAGCGGCAGCGCCACCACGTCCCGCACGCCCCGAGCCGCCAGGGACTCCAGCACCCCGTGCACGGAGGGGACGTTGAAGTCCAGGAACCCGGTCTCCACCCGCAGCCCCGGCCGCAGCGACCGTACCCGCCGCACCAGGGCGTGCACGGCCCGGGCGTGCCGCGGGTCGCGGCTGCCGTGGGCGATGACGAGAAGGACCGGGTCACGCATGGCGGTTCAGCTCTTCACCAGCAGGCCGCGGCTGCGCAGCACCCACCGCTCCAGCGGGCTGAAGATCAGCAGGTCGATGGCGATGCCGACGAACAGGATCAGGAAGATGGCCTCGAACACCATGGCCATGGAACTGGCGTTGCGGCCGTTCTCCAGCAGTGCCCCCAGGCCGATGCCCAGGTCGGGGGAGGAGGCGATGATCTCCGCCGCCATCAGCGAGCGCCAGGAGAAGGCCCAGCCCTGCTTCAGCCCCGCCAGATAGCCCGGCAGCGAGGCCGGCAGCACGATGTGCCACGCGCCCTTCAGACCCGTCGCGCCCATCGTGCGCCCCGCCCGCAGGAACAGCGGCGGCACCTGGTCGATGCCGGACACCAGGCCGTTCGCGATGGACGGGACCGCCCCGAGCAGGATCACCGCGTACATCATCGAGTTGTTCAGGCCCAGCCAGATCACGGCCGGCGGCACCCATGCCACGGACGGCAGCGACTGCAGGCCGGACAGGACCGGGCCGATGGCCGCGCGCACGAACCTCACCCGCGCCACCAGCAGACCCAGCGGGGTACCGATGGCCAGCGCGAACAGGAAGCCCAGCAGACCGCGCGAGACGCTGGTCCAGATGTAGTCGAGCAGCTTGCCTTCCAGCCAGGCGTCCTTGAACTCGCCCCCCACGTCGGCGGGGGAGGGCAGCTTCGTCGGATCGTCGACGATCTTGAACGAGATCAGGGCCTGCCAGATGACCAGGACCACCACGGTGGCCAGCAGCGGCGGCAGGATCTTGCTGGTGAAGGTCTGCCGGAACGGCACGCGGCCGGTGGCGGTGACCTCCAGGGCGTCCAGGCCCGCCTCGACGCTCCCCGCGTCCGCGACGCTCTTCGTCTCAGTGCTGGCCATGGCGGCGGATCTCCCCACGCAGGACTTCGGTGATCTCGATGGACAGTTCGGCGACCGGCGCGTCCTCGATGCGCCGCGGCTGCGGGATGCCCACCTGCCACTCGCGGGCCACCCGGCCCGGGCGGGACGACAGCAGGACGACCCGCTGGGCGAGTCGCACCGCCTCGCGCACGTTGTGCGTGACGAACAGCACCGACAGCCCCGTCTCCTCCCAGATCCGGGTCAGCTCGTCGTGCAGCAGGTCACGGGTGATCGCGTCCAGCGCCGCGAACGGCTCGTCCATCAGCAGCAGCTGACTGTCCTGCGCCAGCGCGCGGGCCAGGGCCACACGCTGGCGCATACCGCCGGACAGCTCGTGCACACGCTTGCCGTACGAGCCCTTCAGCCGGACGAGTTCGAGCAGCTCCTCGGCCTTGCCGCGCCGCTCGTTCTTCGCCACGCCCCCGAGCTTCAGGGCGAGTTCGATGTTCTTGCCCGCGGTCAGCCACGGGAACAGGGCGTGCTCCTGGAACATCAGGGCGGGGCGCCCGTTGGTCCGGATCGTGCCGGCGGACGGGGCGTCGAGCCCCGCCACCAGGTTCAGCAGGGTGGACTTGCCGCAGCCCGAGGCCCCCAGGAGGGTGACGAACTCGCCGGGCGCGACATCCAGCGTGATGTCGTCGAGGACGAGTTGCTGCCCGGCGGGCCCGGCGAAGGACTTCGAGACGTGCTCGATGCGGGCGGCGTACTCGACTGCCTCGGCGTCATCGGCCTTGGCGAGGGCGGTTGCCATGGTCGTCACCTCCTGGGAACTCTCGGATCCGGCTTACTTGACGCCGAGACCGGCGTCGTCGACGGTGCTCTCGCCCTCGGCCTTGAGGACCTTGTTCAGCAGCGTGAGGTCGTAGATGCCGTCCAGCTTCGGGTTCTCCAGCAGGCCCGCCTTGACCGCGTGCTGCGCCTCGGTGTTGAGCGTGGAGGCCAGCGGGTCGTTCGTGATCTGGATGGACTTCCACGCCGGGTCCAGGACGTCGGCCGGCAGCTCCTTGCCGGAGTCGGTCCCCAGCTGCTTGTTCGCCGCGGCCTTCGCCTCGTCGGGATTGGCGTTGATCCACTTGTTGGTCTCGACCGAGGCCTTGAGCACGGCCTCGACGGCCTTCGGGTGCGCCTCGAGGAACTTCTGCGACACGATGATGTTCGTGATCACGAACTTCTTGTCCGGCCACAGCGTGGACTCGTCCAGCAGCACCTTGGCGCCCTCGGCGACCAGCTTGGACGCGGTCGGCTCCGGCACCCAGGCGCCGTCGATGGAACCGGCCTTGTAGGCGTCCGGGGTCACCTTGTTGTCGGTCCGGACGACCGACACGTCACCCTTGCCGCTCTCGGCGTCGACCTTCCAGCCCTGCTCGGCGGCCCAGTTGAGGAAGGCCACGTCCTGCGTGTTGCCGAGCTGCGGGGTGGCGATCTTCTTGCCCTTGACGTCCTTCAGGGACTTGATCTTCTTCGGGTTGACGACGAGCTTCACGCCGCCGGACGCCGAACCGCCGATGATGCGCAGGTTCTTGCCGGCGGACTTGGTGTAGCCGTTGATCGCCGGGGACGGGCCGATCCAGCCGATGTCGATCGCACCCGAGTTCAGGGCCTCGATCTCGGAGGGACCGGCGTTGAAGATCTGGTACTTGGCCTCGGTGGCGCCGAGCGACTTCTGGAAGTACCCCTTGTTCACGCCCACGAGTGCGGTGGCGTGCGTCAGGTTGCCGAAGTAGCCGATCTTGACGGAGTCGAGACCGTCGATCTTCTTGGCGCCGGCGGCCACCTTCTGGCCGGAAGAGTCGTCCTTGGAGTCGGACCCGTAGCCGCAGGCGGCGAGCGTGAGGAGGGGAAGTGCGGCTACGGCGGCTATGCCGCGGCGAAGAAACGTTGAGCGGTTGGCAGGCACGGGAGGTGTTCCTCTCGTTGGCCCGGCGGTCACGGTCTCTCAGGTCGTGGCCGGGAGTTCGGCAAGGGGTCTTCGTCGCTTCCGGGACGTCGGGTGGGGGGACGGGGCGCGCAAGCGGTGCGCGTACGTCAGCGCACACATCGCGCCACTCCGCCCTGCCCGCTGCCGAGGGCGCCGCTGCCGACGCGGCCGCCCTCCTTCGCGAACGTCGAGTAGAAGTCCGTGGTCGTCATGTCAGAAGTCCCAGCCGTCGTCTTCGGACTCGTCCTTGACCGGCTCGGGGGAGGCGAACGACTCGCCGACCATGCCCGCGGTGAGCGTGGTGCCGTCGCTGGGGTCGATCAGGATGAAGGAGCCCGTGCGACGCGAGTCGGAGTAGGAGTCGGCCGGCAGCGGCTCGGCGGTGCGGATCTTCACCCGGCCGATGTCGTTGGCGACGAGGTGCCCCGGGTGCGGGTGCAGGGACAGGTCGGCGAGCGTGAGCCGGGACGGGATGTCCTTGACGATCGCCTTGACCGTGCGGGTGCCGTGCTTGAGCAGCACCCGGTGGCCGACGGTCAGCGGGGCGTCGGCGACGTGGCAGACCGTGGCCTCGATGTCCTGGGTGGTGGCCGGGGCGTCCTTGGTCGGCACGATCAGGTCGCCGCGCGAGACGTCGATGTCGTCCTGGAGCAGGACGGTCACCGACTGCGTCGTCCAGGCCACGTCGACCGGCTCGCCGAGCAGGTCGATCCCGGAGATCCGCGTCGTACGGCCGGACGGCAGGACCGTCACCTCCTCGCCCACGCGGAAGGAACCGGCCGCGATCTGGCCCGCGTAGCCCCGGTAGTCCGGGTGCTCGGCGGTCTGCGGCCGGATCACGTACTGCACGGGCAGCCGGGCGTGGCAGTGCGCCAGGTCGTGGCTGACCGGGACGGTCTCCAGGTGCTCCAGCACCGTCGGGCCGCCGTACCAGTCCATGGTGGCGGACGGCTCCACCACGTTGTCCCCGGCGAGCGCGGAGATCGGGATCGCGGTGACCTCCGGGACGCCCAGCTCGGTCGCGTACGCCGTGAACTCCTCGGCGATCGCGGCGAACACGGACTCCTGGTAGTCGACGAGGTCCATCTTGTTCACCGCCAGGACCACGTGCGGGACCCGGAGCAGGGCCGCGATGGCGGCGTGCCGGCGGGTCTGCTCGACGACGCCGTTGCGGGCGTCGACCAGCACCACCGTCAGTTCGGCGGTGGAGGCGCCGGTGACCATGTTCCGGGTGTACTGCACATGGCCCGGGGTGTCGGCCAGGATGAAGCGGCGGCGGGGCGTGGCGAAGTAGCGGTAGGCCACGTCGATGGTGATGCCCTGCTCGCGCTCGGCGCGCAGCCCGTCCGTGAGGAGCGCGAGGTCGGGACCCTCCTGGCCCCGGCTCGCGGAGGCGCGCTCCACGGCCTCCAGCTGGTCGGTGAGGACCGACTTGGAGTCGTGCAGCAGGCGGCCGACGAGGGTGGACTTGCCGTCGTCGACGGAGCCCGCGGTGGCGAACCGCAGCAGGGTGGTGGCCGAGAGCGCCTCGGTCGTCGTCGTGCTCATGCTTAGAAGTACCCCTCGCGCTTGCGGTCTTCCATCGCGGCCTCGGAGAGCTTGTCGTCGGCGCGGGTGGCGCCGCGCTCGGTGAGCCGGGACGCGGCGATCTCGGTGATGACGGCGTCCAGCGTGGTCGCGTCGGAGTCGACCGCGCCGGTGCAGGACATGTCACCGACGGTCCGGTAGCGGACCAGGCGCTTGACGACCGTCTCGGTCTCCTTCGGGCCGCCCCACTCGCCGGCCGTCAGCCACATGCCGGCGCGCTGGAACACCTCGCGCTCGTGCGCGAAGTAGATGTCCGGCAGCTCGATGCCCTCGCGGGCGATGTACTGCCACACATCCAGCTCGGTCCAGTTGCTGAGCGGGAAGACGCGGACGTGCTCGCCGGGCGCGTGGCGTCCGTTGTACAGGTTCCACAGCTCGGGCCGCTGGCGGCGCGGGTCCCACTGGGAGAACTCGTCGCGCAGCGAGAACACCCGCTCCTTGGCGCGCGCCTTCTCCTCGTCACGGCGTCCGCCGCCGAAGACCGCGTCGAACCTCTCGCTCTGGATCTTCTCGGTGAGCGGGAGTGTCTGGAGCGGGTTGCGGGTGCCGTCGGGACGTTCCTTGAGCACACCGCGGTCGATGTAGTCCTGTACGGAGGCCACATGGAGGCGCAGTCCATGTGCGGCGACCACACGGTCCCGGTAGTCGATGACCTCCGGGAAGTTGTGTCCCGTGTCCACATGCAGCAGCGAGAAGGGGATCGTCGCCGGGGCGAACGCCTTCAGCGCCAGGTGCAGCATGACGATGGAGTCCTTGCCACCGGAGAACAGGATCACCGGGTTCTCGAACTCGCCCGCCACCTCGCGGAAGATGTGCACCGCCTCGGACTCCAGCGCGTCCAGGTGGCTGAGGGCGTACGGGCTGTGCGTGCCCTCGTCGCCCTCCTTGGTCTTGGCGACGGTCGTCATGCCAGTCCCCTCTCGCTCAGCAGGGCGTACACCGAGGCCGCGGACTCCGGCACGCTCTGGTGCTGCGACTCGATGCGCAGGTCGGGCGCCTCGGGCTCCTCGTACGGGTCGTCGACCCCGGTGAGCCCGCTCAGCTCGCCCGCGGCCTGCTTGGCGTACAGCCCCTTCACATCACGGACGGAGCACACCTCGACCGGGGTCGCCACGTGCACCTCCAGGTACGCCGTGCCGTTCTGCTGGTGCCGCTTGCGCACCGCGTCGCGGCTGTCCGCGTAGGGCGCGATCACCGGTACCAGGGCCTTGACGCCGTTGCGCGCCAGCAGCTCGGCGACGAAGCCGATGCGCTGCACGTTGGTGTGCCGGTCCTCGCGGCTGAAGCCGAGGCCCGCCGAGATGAACTCGCGGATCTCGTCGCCGTCGAGCACCTCGACGAGGTGGCCCTCCTCGCGCAGCCGGCCGGCCAGCTCGTACGCGATGGTGGTCTTGCCGGCACTCGGCAGACCCGTGAGCCAGACGGTGGCTCCGGTGGTCACGTGGTTCTCCCTGTTCGTCGGGGAATGCGCGGAATGCGTGGAATACGTGGAAATCACAGTCATGTCAGCCGTGCAGCCCGCACTCGGTCTTGCTCCGCCCGGCCCAGCGGCCGGCGCGTGCGTCCTCCCCTTCGAGGACCCGGCGGGTGCACGGGGCGCAGCCCACGGAGGCGTAGCCGTCCATCAGCAGCGGGTTGGTCAGTACGCCGTGTTCGGCGACGTAGGCGTCCACGTCGTCCTGCGTCCAGCGGGCGATCGGGGAGATCTTGACCTTGCGGCGCTTGTCGTCCCAGCCGACGACCGGGGTGTTCGCCCGGGTCGGGGACTCGTCGCGGCGCAGGCCGGTCGCCCAGGCCCGGTAACTCTTCAGGCCCTCCTCCAGCGGCTGCACCTTGCGGAGCTTGCAGCACAGGTCGGGGTCGCGGTCGTGCAGCCTGGGCCCGTACTCGGCGTCCTGCTCGGCGACCGTCTGCTTCGGGGTCAGCGTGATGACGTTGACGTCCATCACGGCCTCGACCGCGTCGCGGGTGCCGATGGTCTCCGGGAAGTGGTAGCCGGTGTCGAGGAACACCACGTCCACGCCCTTGAGGACCCGGGACGCCAGATGGGCGACCACCGCGTCCTCCATGGAGGAGGTCACGCAGAAGTCCTTGCCGAAGGTGTCCACCGCCCACTGGAGGATCTCCAGGGCGGAGGCGTCCTCCAGGTCGCGTCCCGCCTGCTCGGCGAGCGCCTTCAGCTCGTCGTCGGTACGCGCTTCCTGAGCCGTCGTCATATCCGGTCATCCCCTCCGTGGTCGGCTCGCTGAAGACCCCGGGCCAGCAGCCCGAGGAACTTCAGCTGGAATGCGCGGTTGCACGCTCCGCATTCCCAGGCGCCGTGGCCCTGCTCGTTCGGACGCAGGTCCTCGTCGCCGCAGTAGGGGCAGTGGAAGGGGGCGGCCCGCTCGCTCACGACAGGGCCTCCTCGCTGGCGCGGGCGGCCCAGACGGCGAACCGCTCGCCGTCCTCGCGCTCGGCCTGGAACCGCTTGAGGACCCGCTCGACGTAGTCCGGGAGCTCCTCGGACGTCACCTTCAGTCCGCGCACCTTGCGGCCGAAGCCGGCCTCCAGACCGAGGGCGCCGCCGAGGTGCACCTGGAAGCCCTCGACCTGCTCGCCCTTGTCGTTCAGGACCAGCTGGCCCTTGAGACCGATGTCCGCCACCTGGATACGGGCGCAGGCGTTCGGGCAGCCGTTGAGGTTGATGGTGATCGGCTCGTCGAAGTCCGGGATGCGGCGCTCCAGTTCGTCGATGAGCTGGGAGCCGCGCACCTTGGTCTCGACGATGGCGAGCTTGCAGAACTCGATGCCGGTGCAGGCCATGGTGCCGCGCCGGAACGGGGAGGGCTTGGCGGTGAGGTCCAGCGCCTCCAGGGCCTCGACCAGCGAGTCGACCTGCGCCTCCTCGACATCGAGGATGATCATCTTCTGTTCGACGGTGGTACGGACCCGGCCGGACCCGTGCGCCTCCGCCAGGTCGGCGATCTTCGTCAGGGTGGTGCCGTCGACGCGGCCGACCCGCGGGGCGAAACCGACGTAGAAACGGCCGTCGTTCTGGCGGTGCACACCGACGTGGTCGCGCCACTGCTGGACCGGCTGCTGAGGTGCGGGGCCGTCGACGAGCTTCCGCTGCAGGTACTCGTCCTCCAGCACCTGCCGGAACTTCTCCGCGCCCCAGTCGGCGACCAGGAACTTCAGGCGGGCGCGGGTCCGCAGCCGCCGGTAGCCGTAGTCACGGAAGATCGACAGCACGCCCTCGTAGACGTCCGGCACCTCGTCCAGCGGCACCCAGGCGCCCAGCCGCACACCCAGCTTGGGGTTGGTCGACAGGCCGCCGCCGACCCACACGTCGAAGCCCGGCCCGTGCTCGGGGTGCCGGACGCCGACGAAGGCCACGTCGTTGATCTCGTGCACCACGTCCAGCAGGGGCGAGCCCGAGATGGCCGTCTTGAACTTCCGGGGGAGGTTCGAGTACGCCTTGTTGTTCAGGACGCGGCGCTTCATCTCCTCCAGCGCCGGGGTGCCGTCGATGATCTCGTCCTCGGCGATCCCGGCGACCGGTGAGCCGATCATCACACGGGGCGTGTCACCGCAGGCCGTGACCGTGGACAGCCCGACGGCCTCCAGCCGCTGCCAGATCTCGGGCACGTCCTCGACCCGGATCCAGTGGTACTGGACGTTCTGCCGGTCGGTGATGTCGGCGGTGCCGCGCGCGAACTCCTGCGAGATCTCACCGATGACCCGCAGCTGCCGCGTGGTCAGCCGGCCGCCGTCGATGCGCACCCGGAGCATGAAGTACTCGTCGTCCAGCTCCTCCGGCTCCAGGATCGCGGTCTTGCCGCCGTCGATCCCGGGCTTGCGCTGGGTGTACAGCCCCCACCAGCGCATACGCCCACGAAGGTCGTTGGGGTCGATCGAGTCGAAGCCGCGCTTGGAGTAGATCGTCTCAATGCGTGTCCGCACATTGAGACCGTCGTCGTCCTTCTTGAACTGCTCGTTGCCGTTGAGCGGGGTGTGGTGGCCTACGGCCCACTGACCCTCACCGCGGTGACGACTCACCTTGCGGCGGGGCGCGGAGGCGGCGGGGTTCTGTGGGGTGGCGGCCATGGTTCTACGTCCTTCGGGACAGGCGGAAAGCGGCTCTGACCTGCGCATGCGGGCGCATCGGGGCATACGTGCGCGTCGTTGCGCACAGGGAGAGGAAGGGGTGTCGGCGGTGCTGGGGCCGTGGCCCAAGGCCACTGCGGGAAGGGTCAGCTCGCTCGACAGATGGCGCTGGACATGCGGCCGAGATCGACGTGCCGCCGACTCACCAAGGCAATTCCAGTTCCGGACATGACGAAAGCGTGTCACGGGGATCTCTGGCCAGTCCACCGTTATCCGCATTCTGGACACGCCTGTCCCGAATGCTGGATGTTGTGATCTGTGTCATGCGCGGTACGCGCTTGTCGTCAAGCCCCCGGCCAGGGCCCCGGCGCCGCCACCTCCCGCTCCTGATCCACCTTCGTGTCGAAGAGCCGGAAACCCCGCCTCAGGTAGTTGTCCATGGCGAACTCCCCGTCCTTGCTGCACGTGTGCAGCCACACCCGCTTCGTCGGCGCCCGCCCGCTCCACCGCTCGCCGAGGTCCCATGCCCGCGCCGTTCCGTGCGCCAGCAGATGCCCCCCGATCCGCCGCCCCCGGAACGCCGGGATCAGCCCGAAGTACGCGATCTCCACGACGCCGTCGTCCTGCGGGTCCAGCTCCACATAACCGGCGGGCGTGCCCCGGTCGTACGCCACCCAGGTCTCCACACCCGGCCGGCCCAGGTACTCCAGCCACCGGTCGTAGCTCCAGACGAGCCGGTCGGTCCAGCGGATGTCGCCACCGACCGAGGCGTACAGGAAGCGGCTGAACTCGGGGGAGGGGACCTCGGAGCGGACGATGCGGACGTCGCCCTCGGGGGCGGCGGCCGGGAGGAGGTCCGCCGGGGACGTCTGCTCCAGGGACCAAGTGGTGACCGTGACGCTGCTCATGCAGGCCAGGGAATCATCTACCCCAGGGAGCTGTCGATGGAGGCCAGCGGCAGGGAGAACAGCATGCGGTCCGTGACCGACCACACCTCGCCCGTCTCCTGCCAGTAGGACAGGGACCCGGCGCCCTCCGCCCAGCAGTGCCGCGTGGCGTCGGAGCCGCAGTGCGCCGCCTTCGCGCCCTTGGCGTCCTGGCGCCACAGAGTGCCGTGGCCGTCCTGGTCACCGGGCGGGTGTCCGAGGTACCAGACGGACCGTGCCGCGCCGGCCGGCCGGTACGACAGCACGCCCCGGACTCCGGACGCCCCGGTCCGGTAGGCCTCGACCGCGTCCACCCCGCCCGCCGCGTCCGTGGCGAGCAGGCCGCCGCGTGCCGGGTCGGCGCTGAAGGAGTACCGCCACAGCCGGGTGTGGCGTTCGCTGCCGGCGGGGGTCGCCTCGCTCACGGCCAGGCTGTCGGGCGCCGTGCCGCGGTCCAGGGAGAGGCCGCCCGGACAGGGGATGCCGCGCTCCGCGGCGGCGCAGGGCCCGGCCGCGAAGCGATAGACGCCCACGGCCGGCATCACATATGCGTAACCGTCCGCCGACCAGCCGCCGGGCACCCGGCCGATCCGCGGGCCGTCGACGGTGGTGCGCTGAATGCGGTTCAGGTCGTAGACGTACAGCGCCTCGGCCGCGCCCGTGTCGGTGGTGACCAGCAGCTTGTCCTCGTACCAGACCATGCCGGAGACATGTGACACGAGACCGCGGTAGTCGCGGCCGTCCTCGGTCGGGACCACCGGCAGCACCCAGCGGTAGACCGGACGGAGCAGGTCGTTCGCGTCGACGAAGGCGATCCGGGCCAGGCCCCGCTCGGCGGCGGGACCGGTCGTCGCGCTGTGCGTCCAGCCCGTGAGGATCACGCGGTTGGCGCCCCACAGGCCGTCGTCGTCCGCGTCACCGGACGTGGTCACGGACGCCGGCTTCCAGCCGTCGGTGGCGGTGTCGGCGGGATCCCAGCAGTACCCGCGGGTGGCCTCGGGGGCGACGGGCAGCGACTCCCGTTCACCGGAGGTGCAGTCGGCCGCCTCGCGCAGGGTGCGGTCGGCGCTGTCCAGGACGGTGTCGACGCCGACCGGGCGGCCCATGGCCGCGGCCAGCCGGTCGAGTGAGCGGGCCGGTATCAGCTCCTCCTGGAGCCGCAGTTCACCCGTCCCGGCAGAGGAGGTCAGCGGCTTCAGGGCACCCGGGTCGTGGGCGACCGTGGCCTGCGAGGCACTGATCAGGGTGGCGGCCGCGGTGAGCGCGAGGGCGGTGCCGGCCAGGACCGCGCGCAGCGCCGCGCCCCGTCTGCGCCGACGGTGTCTGCCGCGTTGCTTCATGTCTCCTCCCGAGGCGGGCCAACTGCGCCGGACGGTCCGTACGTTGACCGAGGAGCAGGTGGGGAGGCCCGTAGGGGGGATGCTACGGCAGTTGGGGGTGTCACAGGCCGAAGACCCCGCAAATATGCGGAAGATGCCCCCTCGGATGTGCTCAATGTGCCGTATATGGTGAAGTTCGCCTCTTTTCAGAGAACGGGCGGCGACGTCCGTCCCCCGATCACCGCCGGCGCCGTCGAGTGCGGCAACAGCTCGTGCGGGTCGTCCGGCAGCAGCACCTCGACCTCCGCGTCCTCGCAGAAACGATACGGCCGGTGTTGCAGGAACGCCCCGAGATACCGCCGCACCCGGGACATCTCCGCCCGCACCGTCACCGTACGCGACGGGTCCCCGAACAGGTCCGCGGCCAGGCCCGCCGCGCTTCGGCCGGTACGGTGCCGGGCCAGCAGATAGAGCAACTCGGCGTGCCGGGGGCTCAGTTCCCGGGACCAGGAGCCCGCGCCCCCGGTGACCGTCACCGTCCAGCGGCGCGGCTGCGCCAGATCCAGCACGATCCGGACCGCGCCCGGCGGCGGCTCGTCGACCGCGCGCACCAGCCAGCCCCCCGCCAGCGGCTCCACCGAGCACAGACCGAGCGCGGGCAGCCACCGGCGGCCCGCCGACAGCGCCGTGGGCAGCCCGACACGCGGCGTGTACGGCATCCCCGTGACCGCGGCGGTCCAGCCGTCCCGGTCCGCCACCACCGCCTGCCCGCCGACCCGGGCCAGCACCGGCGCCGCCTCGGCGCGCAGCCGCTCCAGCGAGGTCAGGTGCAGCTCCCTCAGACGCGCCTCGGCGAGCTTGGCCACCGAGTCCACCCAGGCCAGCGTCGCCGGGTGCATCGTCTCCAGCGGGCCGCTGACGTCCACCACACCGAGCAGCCGACCGTCGCGGGGGTCGGTGATCGGGGCGCCGGTACAGGTCCAGGAGGTGTGCGAGCGGACGAAGTGCTCACCGGCGAAGACCTGGACGGGCCGCCGCACCACCACCGAGGTGCCCACGCCGTTGGTGCCGACGACGTCCTCCCGCCAGTCGGCGCCCACCTCCAGGCCGAGACCGTCGGCGTTGCGCAGCACGGCCGCACTGCCCTCCCGCCACAGCACCCGGCCGTCGGCGTCCGCGACCACCATGATGTGCCGGGCGACGTCCGCGACCGACAACAGCCCCTCCCGCAGCACCGGCAGGACCTGCCCGAGCGGCGACTCCTCCCGTCTGCGCCGCACTTCCTCCCGGGACAGCAGCCCGCCCCGGAAACCGCGGTCGGGGTCGACCCCGCCGCGCAGCATGCGCCCCCAGGACTGCTCGATCACCGGGCGGGGCGCGAGCGGACTCGGCCGCCCGGCGAGCGTGGCCGCGCGCACCTCCCTGAGCACCCGCGCCGCCCGCGACACGTCCATGGCGGCGAGCCGCGCCAGATCCAGCGGCGAGTCGGCCACGGAAGTCCTCCCGGAGAGATGCGCCGGCAAGCGGTTGTCACACGGTCCGGGCGGCGCTTTCCGGCCCGACCACCCCTCCCATAGTGCCCGTTGGGAAAGGCCGGGGACACACAGTCCATCCACAGGCACCGCCAAGTTGCAACCCCTTGCAACCCTGGTGGACGGACCCCGCGGTGGCCGAAACTTGAGCAGCGCCGCCCCGGGCGGCGCCGTGGCCTGCAACGGGCCGTGAGCGGGGGTGGTGCCGTGTCGGCGCAGCACCACTCCCGCGTCAACGCCCTGCCCGGCGGACCGGGCCGGGCGCGAACGGACACGAACCCGGGGGCCACCGGCCCTCAGGACACCGGGCGGGCCCGCTCCACCACGGCGGCCAGATTCAGACCGTACGGCAAGGTGCCGAAGGCCGCCCCCCAGTCACCGCCCAGCCGGGAGGCGCAGAACGCGTCGGCGACCTCCGGTGGCGCGAACCGCACCAGCAGCGACCCCTGCAGGACCAGCGCCAGCCGCTCCACGAGCCGCCGGGCGCGCCCCTCCGCGCCCTCCAGTTCGCCGAGTTCGGACAGCAGGTTCTTCACCGCCCCGTCCAGCCGGTGGTCGGCGCCGCGCGCCCGGCCGACCTCGATCAGATAGGCGTCCAGCGCCCCCGGCTCACGCTGCAGCGCCCGCAGCACGTCCAGCGCCTGGACATTGCCCGCGCCCTCCCAGATGGAGTTGAGCGGCGACTCGCGCACCAGCCGGGGCAGGCCCCACTCCTCGACGTAGCCGTTGCCGCCCAGGCACTCGGCGGCCTCCACCGTCACCGGTGTACACCGTTTGGTCACCCAGTACTTGGCGGCCGGCACCGCCAGGCGCAGCAGCGCCCGCTCCTGCTCGCCCCCGTCGTCGTAGGCGGCCGCCAGCCGCATCGCGAGCGTGGTGGCGGCCTCCGACTCCAGCGCGAGGTCGGCGAGCACATTGCGCATCAGCGGCTTGTCGATCAGCTTGCCGCCGAAGGCCTCCCGGTGGGCGCAGTGGTGGACGGCCTGCGCCACCGCCTGCCGCATCAGCCCGGCGGAGCCGAGCGCGCAGTCGAGCCGGGTCGCGGCGACCATCTCGATGATGGTCCGCACCCCCCGTCCCTCCTCGCCGACCCGGCGCGCCCAGGTCCCGTCGAACTCGACCTCGCCGGAGGCGTTCGACCGGTTGCCGAGCTTGTCCTTGAGCCGCTGGATGAGGAAGACGTTGCGGGTGCCGTCCCGCAGGACCCGGGGCACCAGGAAGCAGGTCAGCCCGTCCGGGGCCTGGGCGAGCACCAGGAACCCGTCCGACATCGGCGCCGAGCAGAACCACTTGTGCCCGGTCAGCGTGTACGTCCCGGCCTCGGCCAGCGGCGTCGCCGTGGTGGTGTTCGCCCGGACGTCGCTGCCGCCCTGCTTCTCGGTCATGCCCATGCCGAAGAGGGCTCCGGCCTTCAGATGGGCGGGCCGCAGCTCACGGTCGTAGATCGTGGAGGTCAGCCGGGGCTCCCACTCGGCGGCGAGCTCCGGGTCGGTGCGCAGCGCGGGCACCGCCGCGTGGGTCATGGACAGCGGGCAGCCGTTGCCCGCCTCGACCTGGCTCCACAGGAGGAACCCGGCCGCCCGCCGCACATGCCCGGCCGGGCGGGTCCAGGCGGTGGTCAGCCCCGCCGAGACGCCCTTGCCGAGCAGCCGGTGCCAGGCGGGATGGAACTCGACCTCGTCGATGCGGTGACCGTGGCGGTCGTGGGTGCGCAGTCTGGGCGGGTTTTCGTTGGCCAGTACCGCCCATTCCTGCACCTGGGCCGAGCCCGAGGTCTTGCCGAGCCCGGACAGCTCGTCGAGCACCTCCTCGCGCAGGCCGGGGTCGGTATGCCGCTCGACCGCCTCGGTCAGGGCCCGGTCGGCGGCGAAGAGGTCGTATCCCACCAGCGGCGGCGGCTGGTTCGTCACGGTGTGCGTGCTGGTACCTGCCATGTCAGCGAACCTACCCGGGGCGGCGGCGGTAATGGCCCCAGCGTGGCACAGGACCGTCCACGGGCGCCTTCCGCCCGGGCCGCCGCCCGGAAGGTGAGCGCGGCCCGGTGCGACGGATACCGTTAGGTCGTGCAGCCAGCAAGTGAAACCCCCGAGCGGCCCGGCGGCCGGCTCCACCGGGCCCGAGCCCTCTACCGGAACGTCTCCAAGCGCAGGACCGCCTGGCTGCTGCTCAAGGACACCGTCAACTCGTGCATGGAGTACCGCATCCTCGGCCTGGCCGCCGAGGCGGCGTTCTTCACACTGCTGTCCGTGCCGCCCCTGCTGCTGAGCCTGATCGGGCTGCTCGGCTACGTCGACGACTGGACCGGCGCCGACACCATCCAGAGCCTGGAGACCAACCTCCTGGAGGCCTCCCGCACCGTCCTGTCCGACAAGGGCGTCAAGGAGATCGCCGAACCCATCCTGCACGACGTGATGCAGGGCGGCCGCCCGGACGTCATCTCCATCGGCTTCCTGTTCGCCCTCTGGTCGGGCTCCCGGGCGGTGAACGTCTTCATCGACACCATCACCGTGATGTACGGCCTCGACGGCGTCCGGGGCATCGTCAAGACCCGGATCATGGCCTTCATGCTGTTCATCGTGGCGCTGCTGATCGGCTCGGTGGCGCTGCCGCTGATGGTGGCGGGCCCGGACGCGGTGGTGCGGATCGTGCCCTGGTCGGAGACGGTGGTGCAGGTCCTGTACTGGCCGGTGGTGATCATCCTCTCGGTCGCCTTCCTGACGACGCTGTACCACGTGTCCGTACCCGTGCGCTCCCCGTGGATCGAGGACGTGCCCGGCGCGCTGGTCGCCCTGGCCATGTGGGTGCTCGGCAGCTTCCTCCTGCGGATCTACCTCACGAACACGATCGAGGGCGCCACGATCTACGGCTCCCTCGCCGCCGCCGTCGCGGTCCTGCTGTGGATCGGCGTGTCCGCGTTCGCCGTCCTCGTCGGCGCCGCCGTCAACGCGGCCATCGACCGGGTCTGGCCGGCCGCCGCCACGGCCGCCGCCCGCGCCGCCCAGGAGCGGCTGCGCGAGGTCCAGGTCGCCGAGTACGTCGCCCGCGCGGCCGCGGCCCGCGAGGCCGACCCCGACGACCCCGACATGCCGTCCGAGTTCCCCGAGCGCTGGTCCCGCTTCCTTCCCCCGGAGGACGTGACGGCACGGCTGCGCACCCATGTGAAGAGCCACCACAACGCGCACCACAAGCCGGGCGGGGACACGGCACCGCCGGAGAAGTGACCGGGCCGCCCTTGGCGCGGAGGGCTTGGGCGCTGTCTTCCTCGTCGTCTTCCTCGTCGTTTTCCTGGTTGCTCTCCCAGTCGTTTTTCACCCGGTCGTCCTCCTCGTCGCCGAGCGGGCGTGAGGGGCGCATCGGCGGCGTAGCCTGGCGTACGTGTACGAGGAGCGGGCGTCCCGGCTGACCGGCGCGGTGGTGTGGCGCCGCACCCTGGAGGACCCCGCCGCGCGGCCCGTACTGCCCGACGGGTGCATGGACCTGCTGTGGAGCGAGGGACGCCTGCTGGTCGCGGGCCCGGACACACGCGCCCACGTCCCCGAGGGGCCGCCGCGCCGCTGGGCGGGCGTCCGTTTCCACCCCGGCACCGCGCCCGGCTTCCTCGGCGTCCCGGCGTACGAACTGCGCGACCGCCGCGTCGACCTCGCCGACCTGTGGCCCGCCGCCGAGGTCCGGCGCCTGGCCGCCCGCGTCGAGGCGGCCCGGGAACCGGCGACGGCCCTGGAGGACATCGCGCTGCGGCGGGCGGCCGGTGCGGGCCCGCCCGATCCGCTGCTCGGACGGCTCGTCGCGGCGCTGGACAGCGGCCGCCCGGTCGCCGCCACCGCCGACGAACTCGGCCTCGGCGCACGCCGCTTGCACCGCCGCTGCCTGACCGCCTTCGGCTACGGCCCCAAGACGCTGGCCCGGGTGCTGCGGCTGCAACGGGCGCTCGCCCTCGCCCGCGCCGGGGTGCCGTTCGCCGAGACGGCCGCCCGGGCCGGGTACGCCGATCAGCCGCACCTGGCCAGGGACGTACGGGAGTTGGCGGGGACGACGCTGAGGGAGCTACTGGGCGGCCGGTAGCGGCGCGAACAGGTCGACGCCGTTGCCGTCGGGGTCGTGCACGGTGGCGTACCGCTGCCCCCAGAAGGCGTCCCACGGCTTCAGCTCCCCGTGGTGGCCGGAGCCCACCAGATCCTCGTACACGGCGTCGACGTCGGCGGGTGTCTCGCACCGGAAGGCGAGCGAGACCCGGCCCCCGCCGGCCGGTGGCCGCCACCCGGGGTGGAAGGAGCGGATGGTGTCCTCGGTGTCCAGGGCGAGGGTCAGCCCGCCGGGCAGCCCGGCCTCGACATGCGGCTGTTCCTCGGCGCCCTCCGGGAAGACGAGCCCGAGGCGACGGTAGAAGGCGAGCGAGGCGGCCAGGTCGGAGGCCACCACGCCGATCACTGCGCATCGTGGAGTCATGCCGTCACCGTAGGCCGGGCCCCGGCCGACGGTCTTGAACGAATCGGACATCACCCGGCGCACACACGTACCCCGGCGCGGCCCGGGCCGAGGCCCCCGCCCACCCGGTCCGGTCGCGGCCGGCGGCACCCGGTCGCGGACATCGCGCTGACCGTCGGCCTGCTCGTCGTCGACGGCATCGCGGCCGTCATCGCCCTCCTGGCCGGCATCGACTTCGACGGACGGCAGCGCACGGGTGCTGGTCGGCCTGGCCGGCCAGGTCGTCGTGGCCGCCGCCGTGGCCGGGGCGTCCTCAGCGGAAGGTGACCGGCCCTTTCGGGGTCCGAACGGTGAAGGAAAGGCCCACCGGTCCTTCCGCCAGGACCAGTTCGGTGTCCAGGGCGGACAGCAGCTGCCGGACGCCGTCCGGGTCGGGGGCGGTGGCGGTCAGCTCCAGCAGGGGAGTGACGGGCAGGCCGGAGGCGGCCGGGTGGCGTGAGGCGCCCCAGTCGATGAGGAAGGGGACCAGACCGGAGTGGTGCGCGGCGTCGCTGCCGGTCAGCCGCCAGCTCAGCAGCGTGCCGTCCGGGGTACGGCGGCTCATCGGGTACACCGGGCCGGGGTCGTAACCGCGGGCGCGGGCCGCCGCGAGCGCGCCGTCCAGGTCGGGCGGGCTGATCGCCCAGGTCACCGTGCGCGGCCCGGCCGGCCCGTCGACCCCGAAGGGCCGGGGGGCCTCCGGGGCGCCCTGCTCCGGGTCCGGCCCGATGATCTCCAGATAGCTGCGCCCGCCCAGCCCCACCAGGTGGTTGCGGGTGCCGAGCCCGACATGCACCCCGCCGGGCGCGGGCGTCACACCCGTGCGCCGGGCGAAGTCGGCGACCGTCGCCGCGAGGTCCGGCGTCACCAGGACGAGGTGGTCCAGGAAGGGAGGAATGCGGTTCATTCCGGCCGAGGCTACGGTCATCCCCGGTCCCCTACAAGGGACTTGACGCCGCTCGGCGGCACAGGGCCCCGCGTCGTGGCCGCCCGACCGCTCCGGCCGGGCCGCGTGACGTTTCTCCGGTGAACCGGTTGCTCCATCGGGGTGAGTAAAGCCCGCGTACAGAGAGCACCACGAGAACACCACGAGATGATCTTGTCTTGGCAAAGGGCTGTTGCGACGCGGCGCCACTCTCGGCGACCGCGCAACCCACCCACACAAGGAGCCGGACCTTGACTCACGGGAAGAAGCTGCGCGAGCGGATCGCCGGGCCGGGGACCACCCCACTGATCGGCGTGTACGACATGTACTCGGCGTCTATCGCGGCGAAGCACTACGACGGGATGTTCGTCTCGGGCTTCGGCTTCGCGGCCTCGTACTACGGGCTGCCGGACATCGGATTCATCGCCTGGCCGGACATGGTCGCGTTCGTCCAGCGGCTGCGGGGCGCGTTCCCGGACCACCACCTGCTGGTCGACATCGACGACGGGTACGTCGATCCGGAGGTCGCCTGCCACGTCGTCGAGGGCCTGGAGCGGATCGGCGCCTCCGGCGTGATCCTCGAGGACCAGAAACGTCCCCGCCGCTGCGGGCACGCCGACGGCAAGCAGGTACTGCCGCTGGAGGAGTACCTGGAGAAGCTTCAGCAGGTCCTCGCCACCCGCCGGGACCTGGTGGTGGTGGCCCGCACGGACGCCACCGACGAGCACGACATCCTGCACCGGGCCGAGCGGCTGGCCGCCACCGACGCCGACGTGGTCCTGGTCGACGGGGTGCGCAGCGTGGCGTGGATCCGACGGATCCGCGAGGTCGTCGGCGACAAGCCGCTGCTGTTCAACCAGATCGCGGGCGGCAAGTCGCCGCGCCTGTCGCTGAGCGAACTGTCCGACCTCGGCGTGGACGTGGCGATCTACAGCACCCCGTGCCTGTTCGCCGCACACGAGGCGATGGACACCGCGCTCACCGGCCTGAAGGAGGCCGACGGCCGGCTGCCCGAGGTGGACCCCGCGAGCGGCGTCGGCGTCAAGGCGGCCACCCGGCTGCTGGAGCGCAACATCGCCCGGCACCGGTCCGCTCCCGAGGGTGTGGGCGTGTGAGCCGTGCCGCACCCCGGCTGCGTACGGCGACGGCGGTCGCCGCGGCCCTGCTCGGCACCGCCGCCGCGCCCGCGTCCGCGGGCGGCGGCCTGATCACCGTCATCGACAACTCCGGGGCCGACTCGGTCCTCGAAATCGACCGCACCGGCAACGTCCAGACCGGCAGCGGCACCGCCGGCAGCGACCACGACGGCAGCGCCGTCGACCTGATGGCGGCCCTCGCCGGCGCCGCGGACCGGGACGGCGACTGACCGCGCGGCGACGAGACGGCGGCCGGGCACCCCGTGCGGGAGGTGCCCGGCCGTCTCCCCGTCCGGGTGCCTCAGCGGGCGGGCGGCGCCGTGCTGCCCCTGGTCACCAGCCGCGTCGACAGCTCCGTGCGGGTCCCCTCCGGGCGCTCGCCGTTCATCATCCGCACCAGCAGCCGCAGGGCCGTCGCCGCCATCTCCGACAGCGGCTGGCGGACCGTGGTCAGAGCCGGGTCCGCCCAGCGGGCCTCGGGCAGATCGTCGAAGCCGACCACGCTGATGTCCTCGGGCACCCGCAGCCCCCGCTCGGCCAGCGCCGCGCACACCCCGAGCGCCATCCGGTCCGAGCAGACGAACACGGCCGTCGGCGGCTCGGGCAGGTCCAGCAACTCGCTCGTGTGCAGGCGGGCGGCGGTCTCGTCGAAGCCCGCGTACCGGACGTACCCGGCCCGGTGCCGCACCCCGGCCGACGCGAGCGCGGAACGGTAGCCGGCCACCCGGGCGCTGCTGCACATCGTGCGCCGGTGCCCGGCGATCACGGCCACCCGCTCGTGGCCGAGGCCCAGCAGGTGCTCGGTGGCGGTCACCCCGCCCTGCCAGTTCTGCGCCCCGACCGAGACCACGCCGGGCGGCGGCTCGTGCACCGGGTCGATCATCACGTACGGAATGCGGTGCTGGTCGAGCCAGGCGTACTGCGACGCGGACAGCTCCGCCAGGTTGAACAGCACCCCGGAGGACCCCCGCACGGTGAGCTTGTCCAGCCAGCCCCGCTCCGGCCGGCCGCCCCGGGTGCGGTTCAGCCCGGCCGAGACCACCACCTCCAGACCCGCCTCGTGCGCCGCCTCCTCCACCCCGTGCAGCACCGCCCCCGACCAGGAACTCGCCAGCGAGTGCACCACGAGGTCCACCAGGCCGGGCGCCTTCGCCGCGTCGAAGCGGGGTCTGCGGACGTAACCGAGCCGGTCCAGCGCCTCGGTGACCCGCCGACGGGTCTCCGGCGCCACGTCCTCGCGGCCGTTGACCACCTTCGACGCGGTCGGCACTGAGACCCCCGCCTCGCGGGCCACCACGGCCAGCGTCGGACCGGCCGCCACGCTCGCGCTCCCCGCCGTACGGACCATCGCCGAAACCGCCTTCCCGGCCCGCCCGAGGGCCATCGAAAGTTGCGACCAACGCTGCTTCCGCGGCCCGAACACCGACCGTGCAGAAAGCGCTTCCTACGATAGGTGCGCGTCAACACGGCGGGAAGACATGGGAAATCACGGGATCACGCCAGGCGGCACTTTCGAAACCTCGAACAGCGGAACCGGCCGGTCCGGCGTACACGTGAGCCGGAACCCCGTGAAGTCCGCCGTGAACGCCGCGTCCACCAGGTCCACGGCATGAAGCTCTCCCGGGACGGCGCCACCGCCGACCGGGTCGGACTACTCATGACCAAGTCCCTGTCACCGTTCGACCAGGCGGCGGGCCTGATCGTCACCGGCGGCACCACCGCGCAGCTCATGCTCCGTCCGACAGCGGCCGGCGCATCCGCCTTCACCGCAACGACCACCGTCCAACTCCCCTCCCTCCTACGGCTGAAGCGCACCGGGACCACCTTCACCGCCTCCGTCTCCACCGACGACGGCGCCACCTGGACCCCCCTCGCCGAGGGCACGATCCCCGGCTTCGGTGACGCCCCCTACCACGTGGGCCTGGTGGTCTGCTCCCGCAGCCCGCTGACCCTCGGCACCGCACGATTCGGCGAGGTGATCATCACCTAGCCGTCCTTCCCCCCCCAGACGGGAGCCGCACCCCCATGAGCCGCACCTCCCCCCACCACCGCGACACGGTGCTGAGCCGCCGCGGTCTACTGAAGACCGTCGGCGGTCTCACCGCCGGCCTCGCCCTGGCCGGCACCTCGACCGCCACCGCCGCCCCGGCCACCTTCACCCACCCCGGCATGCTCCACAACCAGGGCGACATCAACCGCGCCAAGGTCCGGGTCGCCGCGGGCGACGACCCCTGGCTGTCCGGCTGGAACAGGCTGACCGCCAACTCCCACGCCCAGTCCACCTGGACGCCCAACCCCCAGGCCACCGTGATCCGCGGCGGCACCGGCGAGAACTACGGCACCCTGTACAACGACATCGCCGCCGCCTACCAGAACGCCCTGCGCTGGAACGTGGCCGGCACCACCGCACACGGCGACTGCGCCGTACGGATCCTCAACGCCTGGTCGTCCCGACTCACCACCGTCACCGGCAACGCCGACCGCTACCTCGCCGCCGGGATCTACGGCTGGCAGCTCGCCAACGCCGCCGAACTCGTCCGCGACCACCCCGATTTCGACCTCACCGCCTTCCAGCGGATGATGACCGACGTCTTCTACCCGCTCAGCACCAGCTTCCTGACCCACCACCGCACGACCTGTACTCGTACGACGACCGCAGGTTCATGAAGGCCGCCCAGTACGTCGCCAAGTACAACCTCGGCGACGACGTCCCGTTCACCACCTACACCCGGGGCACCGGCCAGAGCTGCGCCCAGCAGTCCCAGACCGCGATCTCCTCGGCCTCCCGGGGCCAGGCCCGCCCCGTGTGGGCGATGCTCCACTACCACTACAACCGGCGCCTGTACCTTGACGACCGGTACATCGCCCGGATGGCCGCCACCGTCGCCCCGGAGGGCGGCGGCGGTGACTACGGCTCCACCAGCGGCGGCTACGACCAGCTCGGTTTCGGCACCCTCATGTACGCCAAATAGCCCTCCCGCCGCCCCCGTGCGCCGGAATACCCGGGACGGATGTGGTGCTGTGGTGTTACTGGTGCACGAGCGCTGCGAAGGGCTGGTGGGCACATGACGGCAGACCGGACGGACCCCGTCGTCAGAACGCCGTACGGGGCGGTGCGCGGCAGGTACGAGCACGAGATCGCCGTCTTCCGCGGCATCCCGTACGCCGCCCCGCCCTTCGGGCCCCGCCGGTTCCGTCCGCCCGAGCCGCCCGAGCCCTGGGACGGCGTGCGCGACGCGGGCGCCTTCGGGCCGACGGCGCCGAAACCGCCGTACTCGGAGGCGTTCGCGCAGTACCTGTCCGACCCGGTGGTGCCCGGCGACGACTGCCTCAACCTCAACGTATGGACCCCCGACCCGGACCCCGCCGCCCGGCTCCCCGTCCTCGTATGGCTGCACGGCGGCGCCCTGACCAGGGGCTCCTCCGCCGTGCCGGTCTACGACGGCCGGGCCTTCGCCCGGGACGGCGTCGTCCTCGTCTCCGTCAACTACCGGCTGGGAGTAGAGGGCTACGGACTGTTCCCGGACACCCCCGCCAACCCCGGACTGCGCGACCAGCTGGCCGCCCTGCGCTGGGTGCACGCCTCGATCGCCGCCTTCGGCGGCGACCCCGACCGGGTGACCCTGGCCGGACAGTCGGCCGGGGCGATCAGCACCGGCGCCCTGCTCGCCGCACCCCAGACCCAGGGCCTGGTCCGGCGGGCGGTGCTGCAGAGCGGGTCCCCGGACGCCTCCGACCGCGCCAAGGTACGGCGGATGGTGCGCCGCATGGCCAACCGGCTGAAGATCCCCGCCACCGCCGAAGCCTTCGCCGCCGTCGACCGCGAACTGCTGCTGCGCACCCAGGCCGAGATCGGCCGGCGCAGCAGCCCGGTCCTCGGCGGTCCGGCCTTCGGCATCGTCGAGGACGGCGACCTCGTCCCGCGCGACCCGCTCCAGGCCCTGATCGAGGGCGAGGCCGCCCCGGGCGTCGACCTGCTCATGGGCTGGACCCGGGACGAGTACCGGCTGTGGCTGGTGCCGGGCGGGCTGATGGAGCACGTCGACCGGCTCGGCACGGTCGCCCTGGCCGGCGCCATGGCCCGCTGCCACTGCGGCCACGAAGTGCCACGCGGCTACCGCGCCCTGCACCCGGACGCCGGCCCCGCCGAGATCGTCGGCCAACTGGTCACCGACCACCTGCTGCGCGTCCCGCTGCACCGCCTGGCCGACGCCCGCCCCGCCTCCTCGTACGTCTACGAGTTCGCCTGGCCCTCCAACCTCCCTGGCCTGGAGGCCTGCCACGCCCTGGAACTCGGCTTCGTCTTCGACACCGGGGCCGTCCCCGAGTCCGCCCGCCTGGCCGGCGAGGGCGCGCCGCAGGAGCTGGGCGACACCATGCACGGGGCGTGGGTGCGGTTCGTGACCACAGGGGATCCCGGATGGGAGCCGTGGGATGCCACCCACCCGGTCCGGATCCTCGGCGACGGCACACCGTATACCGCATACGGGCCACGGGATCCCGAAGTCGACCTGTGGTCGACCGTCGCCGGACCACCGGATACGGTCCACGGCACCCACCTGCGCGGCGCCGAACTCGCGGCGACCGTACGCCGGCTGCGCCGGTCGGTCGGCACCCGCCTGCACTGAGACGTCAGCGGCTCCGCACCGAAACGCCGGTCGCCCGACAGCGTCAGTGACCCGTCAACATCAGTCGTCCGCCGCGCCCGACGGCTTCGCCACCGAGTCCCGCACCACCACATGCGGCCCAGCAGCAGATGCTCGTCGGCCGAGTCGGCGGTGTGGCCCAGGGCGGTACGCACGGCCAGGCGGCCCAACTCCCCGTAGGGGACGTGCACTGTGGTCAGCGCCGGGTACAGGTCACGGGCGAACGGGATGTCGTCGTACCCGGCCAGCGAGACGTCGCCCGGCACGTCCAGGCCCGCGTCGTGCAGGGCGGTCAGCGCGCCGGCCGCCACCATGTCCGTCGCCGCCACCACCGCCGTGAACTCCAGCCCCCGCTTCAGGGCCTGCCGCATCAGGCGGTGGGCGTGCCGGCCCCGGCGACGGCCTTGGCGCGCGCGTCGGCGACGTAGTCCATCTCGCGCACCGCCCGCAGGACGCGCGTACGGGTGGCCGCGCTCACCGGGTACACCCCGCCCAGCACCCGGGACACCGTCGACGCGGACACCCCCGCCCGCGCCGCCACGTCCCGGATGGTGCTGCGCGCCGCGTCCTCGCTCTTCCTGGTCATCCGCCTGGTCCCCTCTCCCCGCCCCTCGGGAACAGGGGCAACACGACGGCAACCGGTTCCCCCGCGCCGGAGGCTAGCAGCGGCACCGGCCGGGTAGGAGGGCTTTCGGCCCGCGGGAAGACCCGGTCAGGCGGCGGTCAGCGTCCGGGCGATCGACGTGATCGCCTCCGGCCCCACCCGGCAGCAGCCGCCGATCAGCCGCGCGCCCGCACCCCGCCAGGACTCGACCTGCTCGGCCGTGAAGGTGGAGCGGCCGTTCCAGGCGCGCGCCCCGGCGTCCCAGGCCTCGCCGCTGTTGGGGTAGACGACGACCGGCTTGCCGGTCACCCGGGCGGCGGTCGCGACGGCGTACTCCACGTCCTCGGGGGCGCAGCAGTTCACACCGACCGCGATCACCTCGTCCGCGTCGGCGGCCAGGGCGAACGCCTCCTCCAGCGGCTGGCCCACGCGGGTACGAGCCCCGTCGACGGTATACGAAAGCCAGGCGGGTGTATCCAGTCCGCGCACCGCCCGCAGCAGCGCCGCCGCCTCGTCGGCGTCCGGGACCGTCTCCAGGGCCAGCACATCGGGCCCGGCCGCCGCCAGCACCTCAAGACGCGGCCGGTGGAAGCGCTCCAGCTCGGCCACGCTCAAGCCGTACCGTCCCCGGTACTCGGAGCCGTCCGCGAGCATCGCCCCGTACGGGCCGACCGAGGCCGCCACCCACAGCGGGCGGGCGACCCCCTTGCCGTGGGCCAGGCGGGCCGCCTCCCGGGCCAGTTCGACGCTCAGGGTGAGCAGCCGGGCGGCCTCCGCCCGGTCGATCCCGCGCTTGGCGAAGCCCTCGAAGGTGGCCTGGTAGCTGGCGGTGATCGCCACGTCCGCGCCCGCCTCGAAGTAGGCGAGATGCGCGTCGGTGACCGCCTCCGGTTGCTCGGCGAGCAGCCGCGCCGACCACAGCTCGTCGCTCAGGTCGTGCCCGGCGGACTCGAGCTGGTTGGACATGCCGCCGTCGAGCACGACGGTGCCGGCGGCGAGGGCTTCGGCGAGCGGGGGAGGGGTGTCGCTGGTCATGCCCCGACGCTAGTCGAAGCGGACGGAGCCGGACGAGTGTGTCCAGTAAATGAACAGACAGTCCAGCATGTGGGATGCCGGGTTACGATCACGCCCTCCCCACCCCCGTCCCCCTCCGGATCCGCCATGACCGCTCCCAGCCCCACCGAGGCCACCGAGCCGGGCGACCCCGCCCCGGCCACCGCCGCCGCTCGCGCTCCCCGCCGCACCTTCGGCCTGGCCGCCGCCACCGCCCTCGTCATGGGCAACATCATCGGCGGCGGCATCTTCGCGCTGCCCGCGACCGTCGCCCCGTACGGCACGGTCAGCCTGTTCGCCTTCCTCGTCCTGTCCGTCGCCGCTGTGCTCCTCGCGCTGCTCTTCGGCAAGCTGGCCCGGCGCAGCCCGGTCACCGGCGGGCTGTACGTCTACCCGCGCGACGCCTTCGGCCCGTTCGCGGGCTTCCTGTCGGCCTGGTCGTACTGGACGATGTGCTGGGTCAGCATCGCCGCCCTCGCGGTCGCCGTCGTCGGCTATGTCGACGTCCTCATACCCCTGCACGGCGACCACCTCGCGGAGGGCCTCGTCGCCCTCGCCGCGCTCTGGCTCCCGGCGGCCGCGAACTTCGCCGCCACCCGCTGGGTCGGCGCCGTGCAGATCGTATCCACCATCCTGAAGTTCGTACCGCTGCTGCTGGTCGCCACCGTCGGCCTGTTCTTCGTCGACACCGACAACTTCGGCCCGTTCAACGCCTCCGGCGACAGCGTCCCCGGCGCCGTCGCCGCCTCCGCCGCGCTGCTGCTGTACAGCTTCCTCGGCGTGGAGTCGGCCGCGGTCAGCGCGGGCGAGGTCGACGACCCCGAGCGCACCGTCGGCCGCGCCAGCGTCCTCGGCACGCTCGGCTCCGCCCTCGTCTACCTCCTCGGCACCGTCGCCGTCTTCGGCCTGGTCCCGCACGACCGGCTGGTCGACTCGGGCGCGCCCTTCGCCGACGCGGTGAACGCGATCACCGGCGGCCACTGGGGCGGCACCGCCATCGCCGTGGTCGCCGTCGCCTCCATCACCGGCTGCCTCAACGGCTGGATCCTGATGGCCGCGCAGATGCCGTACGCCGCCGCCCGCGACGGACTCTTCCCGGCGCCGTTCGCGAAGGTCGGCAAGGGCGGAGTGCCCGGCTTCGGCGTCTGGGCCTGCGCGGTCCTCGGCACGGTCCTGATCGCCCTGAACTACACGGCGGGCCCGGACACCACCTTCCGCGTCCTCGTCCTGATCACCACCTTCACCGGCTGCGTGCCGTACCTGCTCTCGGCGGCGGCCCAGCTGTACCGGCTGGCCCGCGGCACCCGCGAGCGCGTCCGCCCCGCCGGCCTCGTCCGCGACCTGATCGTCGCCGCCCTCTCCTTCGCCTTCTCCTTCTGGCTGATCGCGGGCGCCGGCTACGCCGCCGTCTACCAGGGCGCGCTGTTCCTGTTCGCGGGCATCCCGGTGTACGTGTGGCTGAGCGGACGCCAGGAGACGCCGGAGGCCGTCGCCTAGCGCCCAGCGGGCCCCGAGGATCAGTGCGCCGCGTGGCGTCCGCCGCCGCGTCCTGCCTTGGCGGCCCGCAGGCGCAGGCCCGCCGGGAACGCCAGCCCGCCCAGCAGCCCGAGCGCGAGGACGTACGGCCACCAGCCGAAACCGTCGGCCGTGGCGCTCGCGTCACGGGTGCCGGCCACCGCCGGGCGGCCGGAGGCCTCGGTGCGGCTCGGCGCGGGGCTGCCGGCCGTCGCCGCCGTCAGGACGACGTCGTTGCCGTCGCCGCCCCGGTAGCTGATCCGGAAGGTGGTGTCGGCGAGCTTCACCTTCGCCCCTTCCTTCAGCCCGGAGAAGGCGCCGGCGATCTTCGACCGGCCCGTGTGGTCGAGCACGGTGACCTCGTGGGCGGGCTTCGACCCGGCGGCCGACAGATCGAGCTTCCCGGCCAGCCGTACGGCGCCCGCCGCCTTCAGCGGCTTGTCGCCCAGGACCAGTCGGCCCGTGCCGCTCTGGGTGTAGGCGCCGCTCACGGTGAGGCCGCCCGCGACCACGCCGTCGTTGGTCACCGCGCCCTTCACCGTGCCCTTGCCGGTCAGCGTGGTCGCCACCCGCAGGCCCGCCGAGCCCACGTCCAGCTTCGCCCCCGCCGCGGTGAGCCTGATCGCCCTGCTGTGGGCGAGAGTCGCACCGGAGCGCAGCGCCAACGTGCCCTTCCTGACCGTCGTCGCCCCCGTGTACGTCACCCCGCTCCCGGTCAGGGTCGCCGTCGCGGCCCCCGCCTGGGTGAGCGACCCGCTGCCGCTGATCCGCGACAGCACCACAGCCTTGTACTTGTTGTTCAGTATGAGCGAGCCGTTGTCGACGATTCTGTAGAGATCGCCCTCGGTATACAGTCCACCGTCGCCACCGGACCGGCCGCTGCCCAGCCGCAGCACGGCGTTCTTCTCGACGGTCGTCGAGCCGTTGTAGTACTGGACGGCGGCGAAGGTGACGTCGTTGCCCTTCGTGCCCTTGATGACGATGTCGCCGGCACCGGGCGCGGCCAGCGTGTCGTGGTACTCGCCGCCGCCGATGGGGGCGCCCAGGGTCACCGGGCCGTCGTAGTCGAACGTGAGCAGTGAACGGGAGCGCGCCGCCAGCAGGTTGATGTAGACGGTCTCGGCGGTGCCCGGCATGAAGATCTTGTTGGTGGTGCCGTCGCCCCACTGGACGTTCGCGCCCTTGATGTTGGTGCCGCGCTTGTTGACGTTCTTGCGCGCGGGCGTCCAGTTCAGGGCCGGGTCGCTGAGCGAGGGGTTGGTGTCGCCGCCCCGGTCCGACCAGCTGTACTGCCCGGTCAGGACGACCTTGCCGCCCGGCCGGGACTGCACGTTGATGTCGCTGCCGTACTCGCGCTGGTAGAAGTCCATCCCCATGGTGACGGTCTGGCCCAGCGGGGTGTCCACGGTCCAGGTGCCCTGGTTGAGGACCTTGCGCACGTTCGGCAGCGAGGTCGCGTACTCCGGCCGCCCGGCGTTCAGCTGCGTGCCGTTGTCGATCACCCCGGAGAAGGGGTGGGTGCCGGAGAGGTCCCAGGTACCCCAGAGGAACCTCGGCTCGGTGATCAGCCCGGAGCCGCTGACGGTGCCGAGGTTGTAGGCGCTCTTGAGGGACAGCCGCAGGGTGCCGTCGACCCGGATGTTGTCCTGGTTGAGGCGGAACGCCGGGGTGTTGTACGGGAAGTGGTCGATCAGCCCGGTCGTGCCGCCGTCGCCGTACTGCAGGGTCGCCCCGCGCTCGACCGTGATCGCCGGCTGGTCCGGGTTGCCGACGGTGACGTACGGGTGGTTGCCGCCCCGCGTCCTCACCACCTGCCGCTGCCGGGACTTCGGCAGGGTGAAGTCGCTGTCCTTCGTGAGGACCAGTGTCCCGCCGCCGCGCACGGTGAGGGTTCCCTCGCCGTGGAACGCGCCGTCGTACGTGGTCGTCCCGGACGGCACGGTGACCACCGTGTCGCCGGTGAGCGTCACGTCCCGGTCCGCGAGTACGTCGGCGGTGACGTCCCGGGTGCCCGCGGCGGACGCGGGGGGAGCGATGACGAGGAGGGCGACCGCCGCGAGGGCGCCGGAGGCCGCTGCTGCTGTGTGGATATGGCTGCGCACGGCTCTGGAGACGGTCGGGCATGCGCCCCGATAACAGAAATCCGCGACCCGGCTCCCCTCGCAGAAATCGCTTACCGTCTCGTCCCGTCCGACCCGTTGACCTCCTGGTTGCCCACCCTTACCTTTTCGGCGTTCGTAATACCACATGGCGTCCGCCATTTCGAACCGCCGAGAGGCAGTCCGCATGAGCCGCGAGTACGACCTGCCCCAAGTCCCCAGCCGGAGAGCGGTGCTGAAGGGCGCCGCAGCCGGTGCCGTCCTGGCCGCCGTGTCCGGCGCCCCGGCCGCGTCCGCCGCGTCCGCGCACCGGAAGGCGGCCCCGTACGTGAACCCCCTCGTCCCCCAGCGGGCCGACCCGCACATCACCCGCCACACCGACGGCCACTACTACTTCACGGCCACCGTCCCCGAGTACGACCGCATCATCCTGCGCCGCTCCCGCACCCTGAACGGCCTCACCACCGCCACCGAGTCGGTGATCTGGCGGGCCCACGCCACCGGCCCGATGGGCGCGCACATCTGGGCGCCGGAACTGCACCGCATCGACGGCAAGTGGTACATCTACTTCGCCTCCGCGCCCGCCGAGGACGTGTGGGCGATCCGCATCTGGGTCCTGGAGAACGCGAACCCCGACCCGTTCAAGGGCACCTGGGTGGAGAAGGGCCAGATCAAGACGGCCTGGGAGACCTTCTCCCTGGACGCCACCACCTTCACCCACCGCGGCACCCGCTACCTCGCCTGGGCCCAGCACGAACCCGGCATGGACAACAACACCGCCCTGTGGCTGTCGGAGATGGCCGACCCCTGGACCCTGACGGGCCCCCAGATCCGGCTCTCCACACCCGAGTACGACTGGGAGTGCGTCGGCTACAAGGTCAACGAGGGCCCGTACGTCCTCCAGCGCAACGGACGGGTCTTCCTCACCTACTCGGCCAGCGCCACCGACTACCACTACTGCGTCGGCCTGCTGACCGCCGACGCGCGCGGCGACCTCATGGACCCGGCGACCTGGTCCAAGTCGCCGGTCCCCGTCTTCACCAGCAACGACACCACGCGGCAGTACGGTCCCGGCCACAACTGCTTCACGGTCGCCGAGGACGGCCGCACCGACGTCCTCGTCTACCACGCCCGCCAGTACAAGGAGATCACCGGCGACCCGCTGAACGACCCCAACCGCCACACCCGCGTCCAGAAGCTCCGCTGGAAGCCGGACGGCACCCCGGACTTCGGCGTCCCCGTGGCCGACACCGTGAAGGAGAGTGCGTGAGATGAGACGTGCGTACGCGATCCTGCTCGCGCTCTGTCTGGCGCTGGCCGGCGCCCTGACCACCGCGGGACCCGCCCAGGCGGCGGCCCAGACCGTCCCCAACGGCACCCGGTTCACGGACACCTCGGGCGCCGCCCTGCACGCCCACGGCGGCGGCGTCCTCAAGGTCGGGTCCTATTACTACTGGTTCGGCGAGGACCGCAACTCCGACAACACCTTCCGCTACGTGGACGCCTACCGTTCCACCGACCTCAAGAGCTGGGAGTTCCGGGGCCACGTCCTGACCCAGTCCAGCGCCGCCGAGCTGGCCACCGCATACATCGAGCGGCCCAAGGTCGTCTACAACGCATCCACCGGCAAGTTCGTCATGTGGATGCACAAGGAGAACGGCACCGACTACAGCGAGGCCCGCGCCGCCGTCGCCGTCTCCGACACCGTCGACGGGACGTACACCTACCAGGGCAGCTTCCGCCCGCTGGGCCAGTACATGTCCCGGGACATCACCACGTTCGTCGACACCGACGGCACGGCCTACATGGTCTCCGCCGCCAACGAGAACTACGACCTGCACATCTACAAACTCACCACCGACTACACCGGCATCGCCGGCCTGGTCGCCAACCCCTGGCCGGGCGGCCACCGAGAGGCCCCCGCGCTGTTCAAGCGGGGCGGCGTCTACTTCATGCTGACCTCCGGCGCGACCGGCTGGGGCCCCAACCAGCAGCAGTACGCCACCGCGACCTCCCTCGCCGGCCCGTGGACGTCGATGACGAACATCGGCGACTCGACGGCCTACGGATCGCAGACCGCATACGTTCTTCCCGTACAAGGCACGTCGGGTACGTCGTACCTCTACATGGGCGACCGCTGGGGCAACTCCTTCGGCGGCACCGTCAACGACTCCCGCTACGTGTGGCTGCCGCTGACATTCCCGTCCTCCACCACGATGTCCATGTCCTGGTACCCGGAGGTCACCGTCGACACGGCCGCCGGGACGGTCACCGGCACGAGCGCCACGTACAACACGCTGATCGCGCGGCACAGCGGCAAGTGCGCCGACGTGACCAGCCAGTCGCTGTGGCAGGGCGCCCAGATCAAGCAGTACGACTGCAACGGCGGCAACAACCAGAAGTACTGGTTCAAGTCCGTCGGCAGTGGCTACTACCAGCTGACGGTCAGGAACAGCTCCCTGTGCGTGCAGGAGAACGCCGCCACCGTCACCCAGGAGAACTGCGGCTCGGCCACGAATCAGCAGTGGTCGCTGACCACTTCCGGCTCCTACGTGACCGTCAAGTCCCGCGCGAGCGGCAAGTGCCTGGACGTGTCCGGCGCGTCCACCGCCAACTCCGCCGCGATCATCACGTACACCTGCAACGGAGCGACCAACCAGCAGTGGACGCGCGGAACCTGACGTCAGGCCAGTAGGTCGATGGCGTCGATCGACGTGCCCGCGCTGAGATAGGACGTCGTCCCCGAACCGCTCACCACGTGGATCTTCAGCGTGTTGTAGGCGCTGGTGTCCGTCAGCCAGGCGGAGGCCGGAACGCTGTAGCTGAAGGTGTGGTTGTTGCCCCGGTACGAGCCCACGGTCAGTGACCGGGTGCTCGGCTGGGTGGGCGGGGAGGGGATGGCGGAGGTCCAGGTGTCGTTGACGACGACCTGCGGGCGGCCGTTGGCGTAGGCCGTCGTGACGCCGATGCGCAGGGTGTGCGCGGCGGCGGCCTGGGCGGCCGTCAGCCGGAAGTGGACGACGATGCCGCTGTTGACGTCCTTCCAGAGGTAGCAGGGGAAGGCGGACGTCTCGCTGCCGCCGCCGATCACCACATTGCCGGTCCAGGACGCGGCGCGGACGTCGGAGGGATGCGCGTATGTCATCAGGTCCGCGTTCTTGAATCCGCTCGGGGTGCCGTTCCAGTCGCCGATCCGCCAGATGGCGCCCGCGTTGCCCGGGTCGTTGGAGGACGGGACGGCGATCGTGTTCAGTGTGGTCGTCGCGCCCGCGGACACGGTCACCGATGTGCTGTATACCGCCAGTTCGCCTTTGTAGACAGTCAGCGTGTAGACACCCGGCAGTACACCGCCGACCGAGAAGTACCCGTCCGACGCCCGCGCCGGCCCCCAGTACTGCGCCGCCGAGTTCGCGAGCCCCACGGTGTACGGATACGCCGTGTTCCGCCCGGAGACGCCGACACCCGCCACCCGGCCCCGGCCGCTCGGCGCTACGTACCCGGAGATGCCCAGCGAGTCCGCCCACGAGGTGGTCAGGGTGCCCGGGAACAGCGACGAGGAGGGCGCCCCGCCGTCCGTGAAGGCGATGACGTACGGGCCCTGGAGGCCGTAGCGCTCGGCCTCGGTCTGGTTCTCGCCGTAGTACAGGATCTCGTACAGGCCGCCGCCGTCCGCGCTCTGGTGGCGCAGCAGGGAGCGGTAGAACGGACCGCCGGAGGCCTTCTCGTGGTTGCTGCGCACGATCCACAGGCCGACGCCGCCGGCGCTCCAGCCGAGGTAGTCGTAGTCGATGACGCGCAGCTTGGAGTAGTGCTTCGAGCGGGTCTGGCCGTCGGACTTCGCGAACACGTCGGACGCCTCGACGGTGCTGGTGGTGTACGTGTAGGAGTCGGGCTGGTCGTTGGGGAACAGGCCCGCCCTGACGCGCACGATGTACCGGGTGGCGCTGACCGAGGAGTCCGCCTTGTTGGTCCACAGGTAGATGTTGTTCTCGCCGCTGCGGGCCGCGTAGTAGTGCTTCAGCGTGCCGTACGCGACCGAGATCAGGATCGTCGTCCCCGACTGCCTGACGCTCACCGTGGAGGTGCCGAGGCCCGACTCGATGTGCGAGTTCTTGCCGCCGTAGCCCTGGTACTCGGTGCCGCGGTAGACCAGCGAGGTCAGGTCGCCGTTGGTCTTGCTGACCTTGAAGACCAGGTTGGCGCCGGTGTCGACGACGTAGTTCGAGCCGTCGTCGGTGTAGCCGAAGCTCGCGGCGGACGCGGTGGCGGCGAGCGGTCCGGCGAGGGCGGCCGAACCGGCGGCGGCCGCGCCGAGCACGAAGGTACGGCGTCCGACCGGTCTGTTCACGGATCCGGACATGGGGGTGCCTCCTTCGGGAGGTGTGGGGGTGCGGGTGTCTGGCAGGGTGACAGTTGAATCGATTTCGCGAAAGGGCTTTCACAGGCCGGGAATCGGCAATCTTGTGAAATCCGCCGAAGGGCTAGAAAGCGCTTGTGCAGAGCGGTACGGTCCAGCGGCCAGGTCTTGTCGCCGGGACGGAGCCAGGAGTGAGACGTTTCAACGGTGTGCGTACGGCCGCGCTCGCGGCGATGACGCTGACGGCCGTGCTGTCGGCCGCGCCCGCGCACGCCCACGACCGCCGGCCGCCCCTCGGCATCGAGAACTGCACCGCCACCGCCTGCCACTTCGACGTCCCACCCGGCACCTACGACGTGAAGGTCGTCCTCGGCGGCGCGACCGCGTCCAGCACGGCCGTCGGCGGCGAGACCCGGCGCTCCCTGCTCCCCGAGACCGCCGTCGCCGCGGGCGAGCGCATCACCCGCACCTTCACCGTGAACGTCCGCACTCCCGAGGGCGAGCCGGCCGGCGCCGACGGAACGCCCGGCCTGGACCTGGCACTCGGCGGCGTCGCCCCCGCTCTGGCCGGCATCAGGGTCACCCCCGCGAAGCACGCCCGGCAGATCCTCCTCGTCGGCGACTCCACGGTCTGCGACCAGCCCGCCGACCCGTACTCCGGCTGGGGCCAGCAGCTCCCGCAGTACCTCGGCAAGGGCCTGTCCGTCGCCAACTACGCGGATTCCGGCGAGAGTACGGTCAGCTACCTTCAGGACCCGCGGCTGTGGGCGACCGTGCGGCCGCTGATCCACCCGGGCGACCTGGTCCTCATCCAGTTGGCGCACAACGACAAGACGACGGATGAAGCGACGTACCGGGGGAACCTGGAGACCATGGTGGCGGGTGTGCGCGACAGGGGCGGCGAGCCGGTCCTCGTCACCCCCATTGTGCGCCGCTGGTTCAGCGCCGACGGCACCCTGAACAACGACACCGCCCTCCTCGTCAACGGCCTCGGCGTCAACCACCCCGAGGTCGTCCGCCAGGTCGCCGCCGCCGAGGACGTCCCGCTGATCGACCTGACCGCCAGGACCAAGGCGCTCGTGGAGTCGCTGGGCGTGGAGGGCTCGAAGGCGCTGTACCTGTACAACGAGAAGAAGGACAACACGCACACCTCCGTGCACGGCGCGACGGTCTACGCCGGACTGGTCCGCGACGAACTCCTCGCCCGGCATCTGGTGCCCAAGGGCAGGGTGCGGGTGGGATGAGACCCTGGGGCGCCCCGACCGGAACCGGGGCGTCCCAGGCCACCACCGCCTCGGACCCGCCCGGAAGGAAACGCCCCGCTGATGCACCTCCCCGCCGACGACCGCGTCCTCAGCCCGCGCACCGGCTACACCCGTGCCCACTGGGAGGCGGCCGCCGACGCCCTGCTCGCCGCGGTGGAGCCGTACGCCACCGCCGACCGCGCCCTCTACCACCTCCCCGGTGACCGCGAGAGCTGGTCGGGCCGCCTCTCCGACGGCCTGGAGGGCTACGCCCGCACCCTGCTGCTGGCGGCCTTCCGCCGGGACGAGAACGCGCTCGGGCGCTACGCCGAGGGCCTCGCGGCCGGTACCTCCGGCGTCTGGCCCCGCATCGAGGACCGCGGCCAGTCCCTGGTCGAGGCGGCATCCATCGCGCTGGCCCTGCGACTGACCCGCCCGCTGCTGTGGGACCGCCTGGACGACGCCGTACGGCAACGGGCGGCGGCCTGGCTGGCCGACGCGCTGAGCGCCGAGCCCTGGCCCTGCAACTGGGAGTTGTTCCCGGTCACCGTCGGCGGCTTCCTCCAGGAGATCGGCTTCGAGGCGGACGCCGCCCGCAAGGCGATCGACCACGGGCTGGAGCGCATCGAGCAGTGGTACGTCGGCGACGGCTGGTATACCGACGGCGACGGCCGCAAGTTCGACTACTACAACGGCTGGGCGATGCACCTCTATCCGGTGCTGCACGCCTGGCTGGCCGACGACGCCGGCCTGCTCGACCTGTACGGCGGCCGGCTTCAGGCCCATCTCGCCGACTACGCCCGCCTGTTCGGCGGCGACGGCGCTCCGATGCACCAGGGGCGTTCCCTCACCTACCGCTTCGCGACGACCGCCCCGCTGTGGCTGGGCGCGCTCACGGGCCGCACACCGCTGGCGCCCGGGGAGACCCGCAGGCTCGCCTCGGGCGCGCTGAGGTACTTCCTGGACCGGGACGCGGTCGACGACCGCGGTCTGCTGACCCTCGGCTGGCACGGCCCCGACGAGGCGGTCCTGCAAGGCTATTCGGGGCCCGCGTCGCCGTACTGGGCGAGCAAGGGGTTCCTCGGTCTGCTCCTGCCGCCGGAGCACGAGGTGTGGACGGCGGCCGAGGAGCCGGGCCCGGCGGAGCGCGCCGACGCGGTGACGGCGCTCGCGGGCCCCAACTGGCTGCTGCAGTCGACGCGTTCGGACGGGGTGGTGCGACTGCACAACCACGGCAGCGAGGACATCCGCTACGACCCCTACTACACGCGGTTCGCCTACTCCACGGTCACCCGGCCGCTGGGCTCGCCGCCCGACAACACCGTCATGGTGGGCGGCGACCCGGTCCGCACCGGCATCGTGCCGCTGGGAGCGGGGGAGGGCTGGGCGGCCTCCCGGTACACGGTGGGATCCGGGGCCGGGGTGACCAGCCTCGTCGTGGCCGACGGCGCGGTGGAGGTGCGGGCCCATCTGGTGACCGGCGCGGATCCCGGCACACAGGTGCGGGTCACCGGCTGGGTGCCGGGGGAGGACGAGGAGGCCGAACTTGTGCCGGTGCACAACCTGTCGGGCGGGTCCGGGGTGACGGGGGACGGGCCCACCCTGTTCGTCGCCCTGGCCCGCCTCACCGCCGAACCGGACCCCCTGCCCCTCCCGGACCTGGTGTCCGTGGAGGTGCGAGGGGCCCACGAGCTGAGCGTCCGCTGGGCCGGCGGCGCGGTCAGGGACTTCCGGTTCAGGGCGTCAGACGGGCGATCCGCAGACTCGTCGTGGTCGGTGACGCCCCGGGGAGCTTGGTCGCGTAGGACGGGGTGACGGGCGCGTACGCCCAGGTGAGGGAGCCGTCCTCGAGGACCGCCAGGTCACCGGTGATCCGCGCGCTCACCACCGTGTCCGCGCCGGCGAACCTGCCGTTCCAGTCGACGAGACGCAGATGGGTGCCCGCGAAGGTGCCGGTGCAGGTGCCCTCGGCGCACTTGGCGTTCTTCAGGGACTCCCAGGACAGCAGGAGCTTGTCCTTGCCGTACGGGGCGAGATGCACGTTGACGTGCTCGGTGCCCTTGGTGCTGGACAGGTAGACCGCCTTGCCGGGGCCGGAGTCGCGGTTCTTGAGGAAAGCGATCGCCACCTGGTGGGTGGAGGTCTTCGGGGTGACCGTCCAGCCGCGTCCGCTGGAGTCGTCGGGGTTCTTCCTGGCGGAGGCGGCGCCACGGGAGGCGAAGGCGGTCGCGTACCTGCCGGTGGACGACTTCACCAGGTCACCCGTGCGGCCGGGGAAGGTACCCCCGCAGTACCCCGCCCAGCACTGCTCGCGCTGCACGACCGGAGCCTCGTCCGGGGCGCCGATCCCGGTCGACACGAAGAGCCCCGAGCGCCAGTCGTCGAAGCAGAGGGAGGTGAAGGCGCCGGAGGACTCGGCGTGCAGGGCGATGCCCTCGTTGTGGCTGCACCCCCAGGCCCAGCCGCCGCTCAGCTTGGCGCCCTTGGGGCTGACGTACGACAGCTTGTCGCCGTAGTGCCCGTCGGCGAATCCGCCCGCGCCGTGCACCACGAAGTAGGCGCCGTACTTGCTGCCGTTGAAGGTCAGCTTGCCGTCCAGCAGCGGGGCGGTGTCGTGGGAGGAGGTGCCGGTGAGCTTGGTGGACCAGGTCTTCCTGCCGCCCCTGTAGCGGACGATCGCGGCGGCCGTCTCATGCCACTTGTTGGTGTCCGGTACCCGGGTGAGCAGCGCGAAGCCGTTGTCGTGCGCGACGAGGCCACCGACCTCCTTGGCGCCCTTGACGACCGTGTCCGCGCCCGAGCGCTTCCCGGCCGGGGTGAGCGGCGTGACATGGACGCCGTCCGCGGCGGGCCAGGCCACGCGCAGGGCCCCGTCGGGGGCGACCGCGGTGGCGGTGCGGTTCCACTCCCGGGTGTTGTTGTAACCCGCCTCCAGATACGGGAACTTGGCGGGCAGGCTCACCTTCGTGGTGCTCACGGCCAGCGCGGGCGAACCGGCCGGCGCCGCCCCGGCGGTCGCGTACCACGCCCCGGCGAGCAGCCCGGCCGCCGCGAGGCCGCCGATCGCGGGTTTGCGGGCCACCCGGACCCGGCGGTGGCCTGTCGTACGTCGTGCAGTTGTCATGACCGCCGGTCGCCGCCAGGCCTCGAATAGGTTGCCGAAATTCGTTCACCCTTTTTTACGGGGGTCGACAAGAATCGCACCCATGACTTCCAAGATCCGCCACATCACGGTCGGTTGCGCCGACGCCCACGCGCTCGCGACCTTCTGGTCCCAGGTCCTGGGCCTTCCCCTGCACGAGGACGACCACCCGGGCGACGAGGAGGCGCTGATCGAGGAGGCGGGCCTGCTCTTCGTCACCGTGCCGGACGCCAAGACCGTCCGCAACCGCGTGCACCTCGACCTCCAGCCGCAGGACCGCACCCGCGACGAGGAGGTCGAGCGCCTGCTCGCCCTCGGCGCCACGCTGTTCGACGACCACCGCAGGCCCGACGGCACCGGCTGGGCGGTCCTCACCGACCCCGAGGGCAACGAGTTCTGCGTGGAGCGCAGCGCGGGGGAACGCGCGGCCTAGGCCGTGTCCGCCCCGCGACGCCCGGCGCGGACACTTCGGCCGCCACCGAAGTGATCCGCCCCTAGCGTTTCCGGGCATGAGCGACACCGCATCCCGCACCCCCGCCGCACTCGACACCCCCGCCCGAGCCGTCACCGGCACGGTCGACCATGTGCTCGCCCTGGCCGCCACCTGGACCGCCTGGGACGGCACGCCCGCCCGGGCCGACGACCGCGTCTACACCCCGCACAAGGCGATCCGCCGCGTGGCCGACCACCTGATCGACCACCTGGCGGAACTGGAGTCCCGGCTGGCGGGCGCGGACCCCCAGCCCGACCACTGGCACGCCTCCGCGATCACCACCGCGGCCGATCTGGCGCCCTTCACCGCCGAGGACCTGGACGAGGCCCGCAGCCGCCTCACCCGCCTCGCCCGCGTCTGGGCGCACCGCCTGGACGCGCTGACCGAGGAACAGCTCGACTCCTCGCCCGGCGAGGGCTGGAGCTTTCGTCGACTCGCCCACCACCTCCGGGAGTCCACGTACTACGCCGACGCCGTGGGCGACCTGTCATGACGGCCTTCGCCGGCCTGCACCGCCCGGGCGATCCGCTGCTCCTGCCCAACGCCTGGGACCACGCCTCGGCGGCGGCCCTCGCGGCCCGGGGCTTCCCCGCGATCGGCACCACCAGTCTCGGCGTCGCCGCCGCCGTGGGACTGCCCGACGGCGCCGCCGCCACCCGCGAGCACACCCTGCGCCTCGCCCTCGTCCTCGGCACCGAGCCGTTCCTGCTGTCCGTGGACGCGGAGGGCGGCTTCGGCGACGACCCGCAGGAGGTGGGCGAGTTCGCGCGCGAACTGTGGGCGGTCGGCGCCGTCGGGGTCAACCTGGAGGACGGGCTGGGCCCGGCCGACCGGCACGCGGCGAAGATCGAGGCGGTGAAGTCGGCGGCGCCCGGCCTCTTCGTGAACGCGCGGACCGACACGTACTGGCTCGGCGACGGGCAGGACACCCTGCCGCGCCTGGACGCCTACCGACAGGCCGGTGCCGACGGCGTGTTCGTCCCCGGCCTGACCGACCCCGGGCGGATCGCCGCGCTGGTACGGCACCTCGAGATCCCCCTCAACATCCTCTACTCGCCCGCCGGGCCCACCGTCGCCCACCTCGCCGACCTCGGGGTGAGCCGGATCAGCCTCGGCTCCCTGCTCTACCGCCGGGCGCTGGGCGCCGCGCTGGACGCGGTGGCCGGCATCGCCGAGGGGCGGGCGCCGCGGGGGACGACACCCTCGTACGACGCCGTACGGGCGCTGGGGCGTCGGCCGGGATGAGAGCGACGGCACTGCCCGGTTCGCCCTGCCCTGGTACGGTGGATGCTTTCGTGGGTATCAGACCCTTTGGACTCATCACCGGCGAGGGACCGAGGAACCATGGACATGGAGATCCCCGGCGAGAGGCGGCTGGCGGCCGCCGTCGTGATGGACGAGCAGGGGCGGGTGCTCCTGGTGCGCCGCAGTGAGCGGGAGCGGTTCCTGCCACGGGTGTGGGGCGTGCCGTGCGGGAAGCTGGAGCCGGGGGAGAGCCCCGAGGACGGCGCCCTGCGCGAACTGAAGGAGGAGACCGGCCTGCTCGGCGAGGTCCTCCGCCGGGTCGGCGAGTCGTCCTTCCTCAGCGACTACCGCGGGCACGAGGTCAAGAACTGGCAGGACAACTTCCTGGTCAGGCCGCTCACCCGGCACGTCACCCTCCCCGAACCGGACCAGGCGTACGCCTGGTTGCCCCCCGCCGGGCTGTCCACGGTCGACATCGACGCGTACAACCTCGACGTCGTACGCCAGGCACTCACGAACTCCTGAGCAGCTCCGCGAGAGCGCTCAGCGCGGCCAGATAGTCGCCCACGTCCATCGGCACCTTGGGCACCGCCCCCGGATGCGGCCCCGCCGCCGTGAACACATCGGTGTGGCGCCGCCGTTCGGCGCCCGTCTCCAGAAACAGCGTCACCGTCGTCGCGTCCGTGTCGCACCAGGCGCGGTGCAGGGTGTGCGCGGGCAGGGCGTAGGAGCTGCCCGCCGCGTACCGTCCCTCGTGCGCGAGCCGCAGCCGGGCGCGTCCGGCGGGCCGCAGCAGCCAGTCGGCCGAACGGTCCGACAGGGACTCCTCGTAGCGGTCGGCGCCGATCCCGCCCTCCCCGGCTCCCGTCTCGTACAGCTCCATGGCGAGCCTGCCCCTGACGACGTAGGAGGCCAGCGGCGAACGGTGGTTGTGCACGTCCTCCCTGCCGGGCGCCGCCGCTCGCGGATGCCACACGTGGGCGCGCAGCATGTGCTGGGGGCCGCCGTCGATCAGCAGCAGCTTGTCGAAGCCGAGGACGTGCCGGTACGACAGCCGGGCACAGCCCTCCGGATCGCCCTCGCCCGAGGCGAGTTCGGCGATCAGCTCCAGCAACCGGTCCGGGTCACCGAGTTCGGCCACCACGCCGCGCGCCGCGGCGGTCGCGACGTGTTCGGGCAGCTCACCGTCCAGCGCCCCGGCCAGCAGCCGCCGTGCCGCCAGAACCTGCCGACCGCCCATGCACACCCCACTTCTGACAGCAGCTCACTCAACCGGCTGATACATCCATACGGCATGGGCCCGCAGCGCCGAAAGACCTTGATACGTCATCCACATGGGCCGGCGCAGCTCGGCTCCGTCGCTCCGCCCCCAGCTCCAGATGCCGTCCGTCTGCCCCGCCCACACGGCGGCGACCGCACCCTCCAGCCGCTCCCGCCACTGGGCCTGGAGCCCGTCCGCGCGGGCGACGTCGCGGGCGCCCGGGGTGAGCAGGGCGCGCACCATCCACGAGGCGGTGAAGTGCCGTACGTTCAGCACCTCCTGGCGGATGGGGTCGTCGGTGCGCGGCCGGCGGATCTCCTCGCGCAGGTTCTCCACGTCCAGGCAGGCGTGGTGCGGGGCGTCCGGGCAGGCCAGCAGCCAGCGCACCCCGTCCTGGCGGGCGGCCCGGGCCCCGGCCGTCTCGCCCAGCACCCGGGCCGCCCGGTCCAGGGCGACCACCGCCTGCGCGGTGTGCAGCGGCGACGGGGGGCCGTAGGAGGGCTGGAGGCGGTAGCCCCAGCAGCGCAGGTGCTCGCGGCGCTCGTCGTCGATCGCGCCGTCCACCAGGGTCTCCCGCAGCAGCGGCAGCAGTGCCGAGCGAGGCGCCGCGCGCAGCAGCCCGCGCAGCACGGTGGTCACCACGTGCGTGGACTCCCGTCCCATCGGGTCGAGTTCACGGGTGAAGGCGGCGGAGCACCGGGTCACCTCCGCCGCGAGCCGCTCACCGGAGGATCCCGCCCGCGCCAGCGCGCCCAGCACCAGCGCCGTCACCTCCGGACGGGCCTCGGCGCCCTGCGAGCGCGCCGACCAGCCGCCGCCGGGCAGCCTCAGCCGCCACAGCGTGTCCACCAGGTCGCCGGTGTTCAGCCGCCCGTCGGGCACGCCCAGGTCGAGCATGATGTGCAGGCCGTACGCGGTGCCGACCGGCGTGGGCGGCCACGGGGCGGACTCGCCCAGCGAGTGCGTCCAGCCGGTGAGCCGCCCGCGGGCCGGGTCGTCGACCACCCTCACCTGCTCGACCAGCGTCTCGTACGCGGCGGCGAACACCCCGGGCAGCGGTCCGGGCGCGGCGGTCGCCGCCCGCACGGGCAACGCCACCGCCCGGCCCGGGCGGGCGGACCGGGCCTTGAGCAGCGCCGCCGCCAGCCAGGCCGCGAGGCCCGTGCCCACCCCGCTCACCACGGAGACCAGCCACTTCGCGAGCTCCCCGCCGAGGGAGCCGGGCAGCACCCCGAACAGGAACTGGAACACCCCGTACCCGGCGGCGGCGCACCCCAGGCTGCCCAGCCAGCCGACGAAACGCGCCGGGGGCGAGCCCGTGCCGTCCGGGGACGCGGGGCCGGCGCCGGGGGATCTCAACGGCCCTCGTCCGAGCTGCTGTTGCGACAAGGCGCGCTCCCTCCCCCAGGGCGGCACGTGACACCCGCGAAGCTTCCAGTCTAGGTGGTCAGGGGTGCCTCAGGGGTGTCGACCGGAACCAGCGTTTCCGCGAGCCGGTCGGCGAACGCCACGGGATGTTCGAGCGCGCCGAGGTGCCCGCCGGGGAACTCGGCGAAGACGCCACCGGTCCGTTCGGCCACCGACGCGGCCGCCTCGTACAGGACCTGACCCCGGGAGTCGGTTCCGGCGGCCACGGTGAGGCGGCCGGGGGAGGCGGTGAAGTCCGGTGCGTACGAGGTGAAGGGGCGCAGGACGTGGGCGAGGAAGACACCCATGGGGCTCTCGGGGGCCGCGTCCGATGCCTCCAACGCCTCGATGAGCCGGGTCCGTCGGGCCGCCCCGTCCGGCAGCAGCGTCACACACGGCGGCTCGTGCGCGACCACGTGCCGCAGCCGCCCGCGGTGCCGGGCGAACAGGTCGAGGGCCGCGATGCCGCCGGAGCTGGTCCCGAGGACACTGGCGGACTCGCCCGCCGCGAGCACCTCCTCCAGTACCGCGTACGCCCCCTCGCTCCAGTCCGCCACCCGCTGGTCGGCGACCGGCCGCCCGAGCCTGCCGTGCGCGAGGCCGAGGGGGTCGTACGTCACCACGGTGAACCGCTCCGCCAGCCGCTCGGTGACCGGGCCGAGCCCCATCGGATGCCCGGCCCCGCCGGGGATGACCAGCAGGACGGGCCCGCTGCCGGTGACGTCGTAGTGCGGTTCACTCATCGGTCTTCTTCTCCCGTGGCCAGTGTTCCAGGGCGATGTGCAGGGCGTCGATCGCCCGGTCCCAGGAGGCCTGGACGTCGCGGGGCGCGCCGAAGCCGCCCGCCGACTCCAGGGCGCAGTAGCCGTGGAAGGTGCTGCGCAGCAGGCGTACGGCGTCGGTGAGGTCGGGTTCGTCGAGGCGGTAGGCGCGCAGCATGCCGTAGGTGACCTCGGCGGTGCGCCGCAGCGCGGGGGAGCCGGCCAGGAGGTTCTGGTCGATCCGGATCTGGGTGGCCGCGTACCGGCCGGGCCGCTCCAGGGCGTACGCCCGGTACGCCCCGGCGAAGGCGGCCAGCGCCTCCTTCCCGGCCCGTCCCGCCACGGCCTCCGCGATCCGGTCGACCATCTCGGCGCCCGCGAACAGCGCGAGCCGCGTCCGCAGGTCTCCCAGGTTCCTGACGTGCGAGTACAGACTCGCGTCCTTCACCCCGAAGCGGCGGGCCAGTGCCGACAGCGTGACGTTCTCGAATCCCACCTCGTCGGCGAGTTCCGCCGCCGCCGCGACCAGGCGGTCGGCGGTGAGTCCGGCGCGGACCATGAGACACCTCCTAGGTTTCCTAGGGGAAATCCTAGGGCACCTAGGTTTCGCGGGTCAGCCGATCGGCGCGTACAGCACGCCCAGCTTGTCGATCTCGTCGCCCGAGCGGCCGGTGAAACCGGCGATCTGCCAGCCGGAGGGGGCGGTGAGGGTGGTGGCGTCGGTGGTCGCGGTGCCGGAGGAGAGGGTGCGGCCCTTGTCCGTGGTGAACGCGGCCGAGAAGATCCGGGTGCGGCCGTCCTTCTGGCCCTGGGTCAGCCTCACCGAGGTGAGGTGCTCGCCGGAGGCGAGGGTGAGGGAGGCCGCCGTGCCGCCCGTGCCGCCGTGGGAGAGGACCGTGCCGCCGTCGTGGGTCAGGGACACCGCGTCCAGGCGGCTGCCGCCGCGCAGGGTCAGGGTGCGGGGGGAGACGGCGGACGGCAGGTCGTCGGCGTCGTTGAAGGCCGTGCCGTGCGGGCCGCCGAAGAAGTCGCTCGCCCTGAGCTTGGAGTCGAGGGTGTAGGAGAAGTCGACGGTGTGCGGGAAGTGGTCGGAGAGATTGCCGCCGGAGGAGTCCAGGAAGGACGCCCACTCGTCGTTGTAGCGGGTCGCGGTGAGGGACACGAGGGGGCTGCCCCGGTAGAGGACCTTGTCGACCACCTCGCAGTCGTTCGGCGGGGCCGAGGCCGGGCACAGCAGCGGGTCCGCGCCCAGCGCCGGCGCGGTACCGCCCTTGACCAGCTTCACCCACGCGTCCGTCAGGCCGTTGTCGTTCACCAGCGTGCGGATGTTGTCGCCGGTGCGCGTGTAGCGGGTGTTGGTGTCCCCCATGACGATCACCGCGTTGCCCGCCGAGTTGGCCTGGATGAAGGCGGAGAGCTGCGCGATGTTGGCGCGGCGGGCGGCGAGGGCGTCGTCGGTGTCGTCCGCGTTGGGGTGGGCGTTGTACAGGTCGACGTAGACGCCCTCGGCCAGCCGTACCCGGGCCAGCGTGAAGCCCTTCGGGGTCAGGCAGTTGGTGCCGGTGCAGTTGTTCCACCTGACCCGTTCGAAGTCCTCGAAGGGGTGGTCGGAGAGGGTGTTGAGCCCGTCCCCGATGCCCGCGCCGCCGCTGGTCGCGGTGCGGTACGGGTGGTGGTCGCCCGCGTACAGCGCCGCGTGGTAGTTGAAGTCCTCCTGGACGTTCACGATGTCGTACTTCGCCACCCGGGGCGAGATCAGCGGGGTGTTGGTCGCCGGATGGCTGGAGCTCAGGCCCTCGGGGAGGCCCGCCACGTTGTACGTCAGGACGTTGAAGGTGCCGGATGCGGAGGCGGCGGCCGCCGCCTGGGACGCGCCCGTCGTGGTGAGCCCGGTGAGGGTGAGCAGGGTGGCCGCGAGAGTGCCGAGGAGTCTCTTCATGTTGGCCATGTTCCTGTCAACCGGGCCGGTTTTGGAGGGTAGTTGAGAAAACTGTTCAACATTTCCCGGTGACCGGTGAGTGGCGCCGGCGGGCAGTCCGCCCGCAGGGCGGCCAGGGCCGACCAGGCGGCGTCGCGTTCCTCGTGGTCGTAGACCCGGGGCGTCGGGCCGCCGGCCGGGGTGAACACGACGTAGCACAGGGGGAGGTACGACAGCGACCCCCACTCCTCCCGCACATGGGCGCGGGCCAGGACCCGGCCGCAGCGCGTACAGCCGATCCACGGGACGAGGAAGAGGTCCGGCGCCGGATGGCCCGGCAGGACCGGCCCGGCGGGCAGCGGTTCCCCGGCGCCGTCGGGCCACACCCGCAGCACGGCGGCGTCCGGCGCCGGCCCGCACCGGGCGATGTCCGCACCGAGCTGGTCCCACACGCCCCACTGCTCGGCCATCACCGCCAGTTCGGCCCGCGCCCGCTCGTCGACGGCCACACCCTGTTCGAGGATCCGCTCGACCAGCACCATCAGCGCGCCCTCCTGCTCGCCGATGTCCCAGCCCGCCCGCACCTCCTCCACGTCCACCGGATCGGGCAGCAGGGCGGCCAGCCGGCTCCACAGGGCGGCTTCGCCGGCGTACGACGGGGGCACGGGTGTGTCGGTCATGCCGGAACTCTCGCACGCGCCACCGACAGTGCCGCGCCCGCGCGCCCCGTCACCCGTTCACCCCCGTGTAGTGCCCTAGGCTCCACCGCCACAGCAGCCGGGACAGCAGATACGCGACGACGCCCACCAGCGGCGAGGCGGCGGCCAGCCAGTACGGCGCCCCGGCGTGGTGGCCGTGGCCCGTCAGCACCGCCGCCGGGAAGTAGGCGACGAAGGCGAGCGGCAGGCCGTACGTCAGGAAGCCGCCCACCGCCTGCGGCAGGACGTTCAGCGGGTAGCTGCCGAAGGTGCCGAGCAGCTCCTCCAGCCAGCGGCCCCAGTACCCGGCCGCCGGGAAGCGCAGCGAGGCCGCGGCGACCACCGTGAACAGGGCCGCCTCCAGGAGCATCCCGCCGAGGACGGCCGCGACCAGGTAGGTGATCCGGCCCGCCGTCCAGTCCAGGTGGCTGCGGCCGAGGGCGCCCGCCATCAGACCCGCCGCCACCGTCAGGTCGCCGATCGCGTTGGTCGGGAAGAACTGCAGCTGGATCTGGCGGTGGACCGGCATGGGCCGCAGCAGATACCCGTCTATCTTCCCCTCCTGGATGTGCCGGCCCAGACCGTGCACCCGGCCCAGGAACAGCACGAACAGCCCGTGCGCCAGCATGCGGGTGGCCGGGATGAGGAGGACGTCGGAGCTGTCCCAGCCGCCCATACCGGTGAACCGGGTCAGCAGCACCGTCGCGAAGACGATCACCGACACCTGCCAGATGGCGCCGATCGCGATCATCATCAGGAACTCGGTGCGGTACTCCAGCTGGGCACGGAAGTTGAGGCGCGTGATGCGCCAGGCGATCCGTACGGCGTTCACGGGCATCAGCCTCCCTGCGAGACGACACGGCGGCCGGCCCGCCGCCACAGAAACCGGGTCACCGCCCACAGGGCCACCACCCAGCCCGCCTGGACGGCGAGTTGGGCGCCCGCGTCCGACAGCGGGATCCGTCCCACGTACAGCGACAGCGGCACGCTCAGCGTGGCCTGGAAGGGCAGGAAGCCGCTCAGCACCACGAACCAGTGCGGGAAGAACCACAGCGGCGCGTACACCCCCGACAGCAGGTTCTGCGCGAAGACGAGGATCAGGATGGCGGCGTCGTTGCGCAGGGTCCAGAAGCACAACAGGTCGATGAGCAGCATGACGTAGTGCAGCACCCACTGCCCGAGCAGCAGGCTGAGCGCGAACACCCCCGCCACCGCGGCCGACCGGGGCGGCTGCACCACCCCGGCCGCCAGGCAGACGGCGTATCCGGCGAGCGCCCAGACGAACCCGTACAGCTGCTCGCCGAGGGCGCGCAGCGCGTAGTAGCGGTGGGGCGGCAGCGGGCGCAGGTACCAGTACACGATGGTGCCGTAGTGGAGGTGCTGGACCACCGTGTCCCGGGCCGCGTACTGGTCCAGCTCGCGCAGCCGGGAGGCGAGTACGGCCAGGACGGCGTACGTCACCGCCTGGTCGCGGGAGAGCCCGGCCGTCGTGCCGGTGTGCGCGTACAGGCCGCGCCACAGGGACGCCACCAGCACGACCTGGACGGTGAGCCGCAGCAGGGCGGCCGTGACGCGGGGCGGGGTGTACAGCTCGCCGAGCGGGGTGACCCGGGCGGCGCGCCAGGCGACGGGGACGGCCATGTCACACCGCCTCGGCCTGCACGTAGGCGGCCCGCATGACGTCTTCCAGGTCGGCCTCGTCGAGGGCGATGTCGGTCACCTCGTGGCGCTCCACGACCAGCTTCAGCGCCTGGTGGACCGTCGGCGCGGCGGCGCCCTCGGGGCCGAACACCACCTGCGGGCCCTCACGCCGCACCACCGCGACGCCCGGCAGCGCGGCCACCTCGGCGTGCGGATCGGCGAGCGTCACCCGCACCTGCCAGGTCGAGCCGAACCGGCGGCGGATCTCGTCCAGCGTGCCGTCCAGGACCAGCCGCCCGTGGTTGACCAGCACCACGCGCTCGGCGAGCCGCTCCACCTCGGTCATGTCGTGCGTGGTCAGCAGCACCGTACGGCCGCGCTCGGACACCTGGTACCGCAGGAACTCGCGGACCTGCTCCTTCACCACCACGTCCATGCCGATGGTCGGCTCGTCGAGGAAGACCACCGGCGGATCGTGCAGCAGCGCCGCCGCCAGGTCGCAGCGCACCCGCTGGCCCAGCGAGAGATGCCGTACCCGGGTGTCCCAGAAGGAGGACAGGTCCAGCAGTTCGTCGAACTCCGCGAGCCGCGTGGCGTGTTCGGCCTTGGGTACCTCGTAGATGTCCCGCAGGATCGCGAACGACTCGCGCACCGGCAGGTCCCACCACAACTGGGTGCGCTGCCCGAACACCGCCCCGATGTTGCGGGCGTTGCGCTCCCGTTCCTCGTACGGCACCACACCCGCGACGCGCGCCTCGCCGGCGGTCGGGGTGAGGATGCCGGTCAGCATCTTGATGGTCGTGGACTTGCCCGCGCCGTTCGGGCCGAGCAGGGCGAGGAGTTCACCCGGGGCGACGTCGAAGCTGATGTCGGAGACGGCGTGCTTGGCGACCCGCTCGGGGTTCACCAGGGACCTGAGCGCCCCCGCGAAGCCGGGGCGGCGGACGGTGGTGTGGAAGGTGCGGGAGAGACCGCGCACCTCGATGTTACCGGTCACATTCATGGCCAGACGTGTCTCCTTCGGCAGCGGGAACGGGCGGGCGGACACTCGGAGGACACAAGCCCACACCCGCGTACGTCACACGCGCCACTTCTTTTACAGGCGCTTGTCCGTACACGGGTGCGGGGCGTGGGGTCAGGACAGGTCAGGACCCCGTCGGTCCGCCGGTCTCGGCGAAGACGAACGAGAACTCGGCCGGTTCGGCGAGCAGGTAGTACTCCGGCAGCGGGCCAGGACCGCAGGACTGCGAGCCGATGCCGTGCTGGCCGTGGTCGAGGTGGACCCACACCGTGTCGCCCGGGGCGAGGTCGCTGCGGTGGGTGGCGGCGTCGAGCTGCTCGGTGGTCCAGCGCCGGGCGCTGAACCAGAACTCCGGGTCGCCCTCGACGCGCAGCCCGCCGAGCTCCGCCCAGCGGACGTCGGCGCGGGCGCCGTTCTCCTGCGGACGGACATACGGCGTCTGCATACCGTCGACCGTCGACTGCCAGCGGCCGACCATCGACGCCGCCCGGGTGTCCGGATACGCCTCACCGGGACCGCCGCCGAACCACGTCACCTCGTCGGTGCCGGAGCCGGACAGCCCGAGGCGGATACCGAGCCGGGGCAGCGGTACCGTCCAGTCGCCCTCGGGTGTCACGGATACCGTCAGCTGTAGACGATCTCCGTCGGACGTCCAGCGGTACACCGTCGACAGCCCCACCTCCCAGGCGGCCGGCGCCACCCGCGTACGCACGGTCAGCGCGTCGTCGCCCACCTCCACCGCGTCCAGCCGGTGTTGCATACGGTGCAGGCCCAGCTTGCGCCAGAGCATGCCGTAGCGGATGTCCGTCTGCCAGGCCGCGCCGTCGTCGTTGTCGGTGGTCGCCCGCCACACGTCGAGGCGCAATCCGGTGACTCCGACCGAGCCGATCGTCCGCAGCGCCCCGGTGCGGGCGTCGAAGGAGGCCGGGCCCAGGGTGATCAGCCGGTCGTCGAGGACCGGCCCGGCGGTCGCGGCCACAGACGGCACCTGTCGTGCCGACCCGGGGAACTGCCCCCACGCCACCACATGGTCCTTCGGTCCCCACGCGGTGTCGGCGGCGAGCAGCGCCCGTACCGTCCACAGCGTCTCACCGCTCCTCAACGCGGGTGGCTCCGGCAGCTTCACGTCGGCCGACTCGCCGGGCGCCAGCGCCGGAACGGACAGCGAGCCCGACTCGACCGTCTCGCCGTCCACCTGGAACGACCATTCGAAGACCAGCGCGGACAGATCGGCGAAATCGTACCTGTTGGTGACGCGTACCGTGCCGTCCGAGCCGTCGCCCTCGATCCGGACCGGCTCGATCACCTTCTTGTACTCCAGCAGCCCGGGGGAGGGCCGCCGGTCGGGGAAGAGCAGCCCGTCGCAGACGAAGTTGCCGTCGTGCAGCTCCTCGCCGAAGTCGCCGCCGTAGGCGAAGCCGTACCGCTCGTCCTTGATGCCGTGGTCGATCCACTCCCAGATGAAGCCGCCCTGGAGCCGGTCGTAGGACTCGAGGATCCGCTGGTAGTCGGCGATGCCGCCGGGGCCGTTGCCCATGGCGTGCCCGTACTCGCAGAGGATGAAGGGGAGTTCCCGGCGCCGGTGCGTGCCGCCGTCCAAGCCGCGGCCGATCCGCTCGACCTCGGCGTGGTCCGCGTACATGCGTGAGTACATGTCCGTGTCACGGCAGTCGATGTCGCCCTCGTAGTGCACGAGCCGTGCGGCGTCCCGGCCGTGGATCCACTCGGCCATGGCGGTCAGACCGCGGCCGGTGCCCGCCTCGTTGCCGAGCGACCAGATGACGATGGAGGGGTGGTTCTTGTCGCGCTCGACCATGCGGGCCGCGCGGTCCAGCAGGGCCGGGGTCCAGCGGTCGTCGTCGACGGGGTTGTCCCGCCAGGCCTGCTCGGTGAAGCCGTGGGTCTCCAGGTCGCACTCGTCGATCACCCACAGCCCGTACTCGTCGCACAGGTCGAGGAAGGCCGGGTGCGGCGGGTAGTGGGAGGTGCGGACGGCGTTGACGTTGTGCCGCTTCATCAGCAGCACGTCCTCGCGCATGGTCTCCAGGTCGAGGGCGCGGCCCTTCTCCGGGTGCCACTCGTGGCGGTTGACGCCCTTGAAGAGCACCGCCTTTCCGTTGACCTTGATCAGGCCGTCGGCCAGTTCGACCGTGCGGAAGCCGATGCGCAGCGGCACCCGCTCGCCCTCGGTGGCCAGCACGCCGTCGTACAGCTTCGGGGTCTCCGCAGACCACGGTTCGACCGGGACGGTCGCCGCCTCGCCGGTCGCGATGTCGATGCCCAGGTCGGGCACGGTGACCCGGCCGTCCACGTCGGAGTCGACGCGCAGGGTGCCCACGCCGCCGACGTGGTCGTAGGAGGCGTGCACGAAGAAGTCCAGGACGGCGCCGGCCGGGCGGTGCAGCAGGGTGACGTCACGGAAGATGCCGGGCAGCCACCACTGGTCCTGGTCCTCCAGGTAGGAGCCCGCCGACCACTGGTGCACACGGACGGCCAGGACGTTGCCGCTCGGCTTCAGCAGGTGCCCGACGGCGAACTCGTGCGGCAGCCGCGAGCCCTTGAACTCGCCGATGTCGGTGCCGTTCAGCCAGACGCGGGCGCATGACTCCACCCCGTCGAAGCGCAGCACCGCGCCGCCCTCCTCCGGCCAGTCCTCAGGCAGGTCGAAGACGCGCAGGTGGTCGCCGGTGGGGTTCTCGGTCGGCACGCGCGGCGGGTCGACGGGGAAGGGGTAGAGGTGGTTGGTGTAGATGGGGGAGCCGTGGCCCTGGAGCACCCAGTGGCCGGGGACCGTGACCTCGGCCCAGTCCCCGGCGTCGTACCCCTCCGCGGCGAAGCCGTCGTCCTGCGCGTCGGCCGTCCCCGACAGCCTGAAGCGCCAGTTCCCGTTCAGCGTGAGGGACTTCGCGTCGGAGGACCCGTACCAGGAGCGGGGCGGCAGGGCCCCGCTGCCCGGGGAGACGTCCTCGACGTAATCGATGGCCGTGGTCGTGCGGAAAGACATCGGTCTCCTAGCTCATCCCTTGATGCCGGTCTGCGCAACCCCCTGCACCAGCCAGCGCTGGAGGAAGAGGAACACGAACACCAGGGGCAGGATGGAAATGGCGGTGGCCATGAAGATCAGGTGGTAGTTGACGGTCTGGTTGGTCATGTACGAGGAGAGGGCGACCTGGACCGTCCAGGCGCTGGGGTCCTGGCCGATGACCAGCGGCCACAGGAAGGCGTTCCAGCCGCTGATGAACGTGATCGTGGCCATCGCGGCGAAGAAGTTCAGCGAGTTCGGTACGACGATGCGCCAGTACGCGCCCCAGTAGCCGAGCCCGTCCACGCGTGCCGCCTCCTCCAGCTCCTTCGGGAACCCCAGGAAGTACTGCCGGAAGAGGAAGCAGGTGAAACCACTGAAGAGGCCCGGGATGATGAGACCGCGGTAGGTGTCGACCCAGCCGAGCGACGAGACCAGCACGAAGCTGGGCACGAAGGTGACGGCTGTGGGGACCATCAGGGTCGCGAGGACGGCGTAGAAGACCTTGTTGGCGTGCCGGTAGGGGATGCGGGCGAGGCCGTAGCCGGCGAGGGAGCAGACCAGGAGGGTGCCGAGGGTCATCAGGACCGCGACGATCAGGGAGTTGACCATCGACCGGCCGAAGTCGACCGTCACGTCGTCGAACGGCTCGGTGATGTTGCCCCACTGGATGTGGCTGGGGAACCACTTCCAGTTCTCGCCCGTGATCTCCGGGTCCTGCATCAGCGAGTTGCGGACGATCAGGTAGAAGGGCAGCAGGAAGAGCAGCGCGGCGACACCGACGGCGACGTAGACGCCGGTGTTGCCGATGACGCTGCCGCGCTTGACGCGGCGCGGCCGGTCGACCGGAGGCATGGTGGTGGTCACTTGGACTCCTCACCCCTTCCGAAGCCCATGATCTTGCCCTGGAAAAGGGTCACGACGCAGATCAGCACGGTCAGGATGACCGCGCCCGCGCTGCCCTGGCCGTAGTCCTGGTTCACACCGATGGCCGTCTTGTAGAGGATGACGAGGGGCGGCTGGCCCCATGTGGCCTTGCCCATCAGGTTGAAGAACTCGTCGAAGGCCTGGTAGGCCGCGACGAGCAGCAGCAGGATCACCGCGGTGGTGGTGGCCCGCAGCTGCGGCAGCGTGATGTGGCGGAAGGTCTGCCAGCCGGGCTTGGCGCCGTCGATGGCGGCCGCTTCGTACAGTTCCGACGGGATGTTCTGGAGCGCCGCCAGGAACAGGATCATGTAGAAACCGGCCTGCAGCCACAGGCGCAGCGTCACGATGACCAGCCAGTACCAGGGCGGGCTGGGGTTGGCGAGCCAGGCCACCTGGTCGGCGCCGAACCAGCCGATGACGGTGTTGGCCATACCGAAGCGGACACCGTTGAAGATGGACATCTTCCAGATCAGCGAGGCGGCCACGTAACTGCACGCGGTGGGCAGGAAGAACACCGAGCGGAAGAACGCCCGCATGAACCGCAGCCGGTGCACCAGCAGCGCGAGGCCCAGCGACAGCGCCCAGGTGAGCGGCACGATGAAGGCGGCGAACACGGTGAACGTCACCAGCGAATTGGTGAAGTTGGGGTCCGTCAGGACGGTCTTGTAGTTGTCGAGGCCGATGAAGTCGCTCGGCGTGACGGTGAACCGGGCGTCGAAGAAGCTGAGCCAGATGCTCCAGCCGATCGGCACGAAGACGAAGATCACCAGGCCGATCAGGAACGGGCCGGTGAAGAGCCAGAAGTTGAGGGTGGGATTGCCCCGCAGACCCCGCCGCGGCCGGGCCTGGGAGGCCTTGGCCGGGGCGGGGCGGGTGACCCCGCGTGTGGTGGTGGTCGACATGTCGCTCGCGCTCCGCCGGACTATCCGAACAGCTTCTTGAGCTCGCGGTTCACCTTCTTGTCGCAGGCGTCGAGCGCCGCCTCCGGATTCTGGTTCTTGCGGACGCAGTTGGCGATGACGTCGTTGAGGGCGGTGATCATCGCCTGGGTCCAGCCGATGTTGTCGAAGTGCCCGTAGGTGTTGAAGAGCTTCACGCCCTCGGCCGGCAGACCGGACTGGAGCTTGGTGGCCTGCTGGGCGATGGAGGTGCGCGGCGGGATGTGGAAGCCGTACGAGGTCGCGAAGTCCTCCTGGTACTTCTTCTGCTCGATCCACAGCCACTTCACGTACTCCTTGGCCGCGTCGACGTTGTCGCCCTTGGCGTTGACGAACATCGACCAGCCGCCGTTGGTGACCGACGGCTTGCCGCCGCTGCCGACCTTGGGGAACGGGAAGATGCCGAGGTCGTCGCCGAGCGCCTTCTGCATCGTGGGCATCCCCCACATGCCGCCCCACTGGATGGCGCACAGTCCCTGGTCGAGCGCGGACGGGTCCCACCAGTCGGCCGGGGCGTCGAGAAGCAGGTGGCCGCTGGTGAACAGGCCGCGCAGCTGCTTGAGGCCCTCGACGACGGCGTCCGTGTGGTAGGCGATCTCGTTCTTCTCGTCGAGGGTGTCGGCGCCCGCCGACCAGATCAGGTTGCTCTGGATGGGCGTCAGGTCGTTGCCCAGGAACAGACCCTTCACCTTGCTGGTGGTGAGCTTCGCCGCGGCCTCGATCAGCTCTTCGAGGGTGGTCGGTACGGAGACGTTCGCCTTCTCCAGCATCGACTTGCGGTAGAAGAAGAACTGCGGGTCGTCGATCATCCGTATGCCGTAGATCTTCCCGTCGACCGTGTGCGACTTGATGTCGGCCGGGTTGAAGTCGTCCTTGACCGGGTCGATGAGGTCGGTCAGATCGGCCACCTGACCGCTCTTGACGAGCTGGATCTGCGGGTGGAACTCGAACACGTCGGGCGCGTTCTTGGTGAGCAGCGCGGGAAAGAGCTTGTTCTCGAAGTTGCTGCCGGTGATCCACTGAGTGTTCACATGGGCCTTGTCGTACGCCGCCGCGTACCGCTTGACCGCCTGCTCGACGCCCGCCTCGCCGTAGGCGTGGAAGTACTGGGTGAGGTTCTTGCCCGAACCGCCGCTTCCGCCACGGCCGTTGTTGCTGCCGCACGCGGCCAGCGTGCCGGCGGCGGCCAGGCCCGCGGCGGCCTTGAAGATTGATCGGCGGTCCCAGTTGCTGCTCATTGCCGACATGCTGACGTCCTTGTCTCGATGTGTGCGGCTGCGGCTCTACGGCTCAGCGCGAGATGGCTCAAATGGGTTGCGGAGCGGGACGTTAACCTTCGGCTAAGGCTTCGGCAAGGGGTTGGACGAAGTCTGCGCGAAACGTTGTGTCCGGTTCGGAATGACGAACGTGGGGGGTGGACCGGCGGTCTGCCGGGGGTGCGTCGGGGGGTGAGGGCCGCCGGGTCAGGGATGGCCGGCGGCCCTCGGTCCCGGGGTGTTACGCCTTGTTCCAGGCCTCGTTGGGCCCGCCGTTGCAGCTGTAGAGGATCACCTTGCCGCCGTCGGCTGTCGCCTGCCCGCTGACGTCCAGGCACTTGCCGGTCGCCTCGCTCAGGATCTGCCCGTTGGCGTTCAGCAGCCAGCGCTGACCGGCGTCACCGGTGTAGGCGGCGGTTGTCGTCAGCCCCGAACTCCCGGCCGTCAGATACCCGTTGGCGCCCTTCAGGGCACCCTTGGCGTCGTACGACCAGGACTGGCCGGCGCCGCCCGTGCAGGTGCTGATCGCGGCTCCCGAGGCGTCCGCCGTCAGGCACTTGCCGGACTGCTTGCCCTGCCAGGCGCCGGTGACGGCCGAAGTGCCGTGTCCCTTCTGGTCGAAGACGTACGTCGTCACGGAGCGCGCGGCGAGCGTGGCGGACACCGTGCCGCCGCTGACGGACGGCTTGGCGGCCTTCGCCCAGTTCTCGGTGGTCGACGTGCGGACGGCCTGTGTGGCCCGCACCGGCGCCTTGCTGTTGAAGTGCAGGTCCAGCGCGGTGTCGGTCGTGTTGTGGTTGTTGACCACCACGACCCACTTGCCGTCCCGGTCGTACGACGACACCTCCACGCCGCTCGGCGCCCCGGTCACGTTGTGCGCGACCGAGCCCGGTTTCACGAACTTGCTGTACTGGCCCAGCGCGTAGTACCGCTTGGTGAAGTACAGCGTCTGGTTGCCGTTCGTGGCGTAGTCGGGGTCGTAGTAGATCAGGCCGTCGTTCCAGCCCTCGTCGTTCCTGGTGGACGGGTCGCTGCCGTACCCGCTCGCGAGCGCCACCCACCACTGGAACGCCGAGTCGTGGGAGCTCGCGAAGTCCTTGTAGACGATCCTCGACATCAGCAGGGCGTTGTCGATGGTCGGGTCGTACTCCTGGTTCCAGCCCGTCGAGCCCTTGCCGAAGCAGCAGATCTCCGTGGCCCAGGACTTCTTGCCGACCGCCTTCGCGGTCTCGTAGACGTTGCCGAGCTGGCCGTCGTCGGGGTTGTTGTAGGTGTGGTGGGCCAGCGCGGACACGTACTGCGCGGTGCCGGGCTGCGAGATCCACTGCGGGACCTCGGTGGTGAACTGGACCGTGCTGCTGGACTCGTCGGCGATGACGCCGGTCTTCTGGTGCCGGGACTTCTGCTCGGCGCCCAGCGCCCGCACGATGTCGTCGCGCTGGTCGGGCGGCACCTGCATGCCCTCCTGGCCGCAGCTGCCGAAGTCGTTGTCCGGCTCGTTGAAGGGGCTGATGTGGTCGAACCTCGCGCCCTGCTCGGCGAAGTGGGCCGTGACGTCGGCTATGTACTTCGCGAAGTCGGCCGTGTTCTCGGCCTTCAGCCGTCCGCCGCAGCTCTGCCCGTTGGTCGTCCACCGGGCGGGCGCGCTGTTGACGAAGCCGATCAGGTCCTCGACGCCGTACTCCGCGGCGTACTTCAGGAACGTCCGGCCGCCCTTGTCCTTGCTCCAATCGTACGATCCGTCCGGCTTCAGGAAGTCCTCGGGGGCGCGGGCCGGCGTGGTGACGGCGGCGCCGCCCCCGCCGATGTTGTAGCGGTACGAACTCAGGTCCAGGCCCTGCGAGGAGAACAGCAGCTTCGCCACCCGGGCCTGGACCTCGGGCGCGAAGTGCTGCAGGTCGTTGACCCACCAGGCGCCGGAGGCACCGATGTCGTCGATGGTCTGGGCGGCGTGAGGGGAGACCTCGGCCGCCGTGGGGGTGGCGGCCGAGGCGGTCGGGGCGGATACGAGGGGGCCGGCGACAGTGAGCGCGGCTGCGGCTGTCAGCAGCACCGCTCTCCTGGAGCGGGGTGTCGTGGTGCGGGGGTGAGACACGTGCAACCCTTCCGTCGTCATGAAGGTGGTGCGGTACGGCTCCTTGCGGGGATGGTGCGTTTCGCTGCCCTCTGCCCGACGGACTGCAGGGCGCCTTCGAGCGCGAACGTCGCCGCGCCCAGGGACACCGGGTCGGTGGGGATCGGGGAGAGGACGATCTCGGTGGCGGCCAGCGGTCGCCTGAGCGCGTGCCGGGCGACGGCCTCGCGCACCTCGTCGAGCAGCGGCTCACCGAGCCGGGCGGCGACCCAGCTGCTGAGCACGACCACTTCGGGGTTGAGCAGATTGACCAGGTCGGAGATACCGGCGCCGAGGTAGCGGGCGGTGTCCCGGACGACCTTGACGGCCACCGGGTCGTGCGCGGCAACGGCGCGGGCCAGGGCGTCGATGGTGGCCGTCTGGTCCTCGGGATGCAGCAGCGTGCTCTGCGGGCTCAGTTCCCGCAGGTTCTGCATGATGCCGGGCGCCCCGACGTACGTCTCCACGCATCCGTGGTTGCCGCAGTGGCACAGCCGGCCGTCCAGGACGAGCGTGGTGTGGCCCCACTCGCCGGCGCTGTTGCTGACCCCCCGGTGCAGCCCGCCGCCGAGCGCGAGTCCGGCGCCGACCCCCGTGCCGAGGTTGACCACCACGGCGTCCCCGCGCCCGCGCGCGGCCCCGAACCACAGCTCGGCCACCGCGCAGGCGCGCAGCGGGTTGTCCAGGTAGAGGGGGTAGGCGATGTGCTCGGAGAGCAGATCGAGCAACGGCACGTCGTGCCAGTCCCAGTTGGGCGCGTACTCGGAGATGCCGGTGTCCCGGTCCACCTGCCCCGGAACGCTCACCCCGACGCCGAGCACCCGCGCCGCCTCGACCCCGGCCTGCGCGACCACCGAACCGACCGCGGCGGCGACGTGGCCGACCACCTGCTCCGGGCGGCTCTCGCCCGGGCGCATGTCCTCGTCGGCGCGGGCGAGCACGTTCAGCGCGAGGTCGAAGAGCTCCACATGGACGTACGTCTCCGCGATGTCCACGCCGATCAACGCGCCCCCCGACGCGTTGACGGCCACGAGTCCCCGGGGGCGGCCTCCCGCCGAGTCCTCGAACCCGACCTCGGTGATCATCCTCAGGTCGAGCAGCTCGCCGACGAGCGTGGCGACCGTGGCCAGGCTCAGGCCCGTGGCGGCCGCCAGCTCCTGCCGGGAGGTGGGAGACTCGGCGATGATCTGGCGCAGCACCTCGTAGCGGTTCGCGGTGCGGATGTCCCGTGATGTGCGCTTCACGAAAAGCTGCCCCTCCCATCGCTGCCAGGCCGGCCGGGACGACGTCGGCACCGGCGCGGCGCAAGGCTATGGGCTGCCGAGACCTTTCGACAAGGGGTTAGGAAAGGGGCTTTATAAAGGTCGCCCGGAGGAAGGCGTTGGTGAACTTGCCGCTGGGATCCAGCAGGCGGGCCAGCGCCAGGAAGTCGCCGAGGCGTGCATACCGTCGACGCAGTGTGTCCGCGGAGATCGTATACACCTTCCCCCAGTGCGGCCGTGGCTCGAAGACGTCCAGCGCCTCCTCCACCCGGCGCACCACCGGCAGCACCGCCGACGCGTCCTCGATCCAGGTGAAGTGGACGGCCACCGAGTCCCGCCCGTGGGCCGGGCTCAGCCACTGCCGGTCGGCGGCGACCGTCCGCACTTCGCAGGTCTGCAGTACGGGGGCCACCGTCTCCCGGATCTCGTCGATCGCATACAGCACATCGAGGGCCGCCGACCGCGGCAGCAGATACTCCGACTGCAGCTCCGCCCCGCTGCTCGGCGTGAACTCCGCCCGGAAGTGCGGCAGCCGCTCGTGCCACGGCCCCGGCACCCCGAACTGCTCGGTGCAGTTCACCGCCGGCATACCCGGCACCGGATGCAGCGCCTCGGTCGCGGGCCGGGCCCACGGGAAGTCCACCGGCGCCTGGTCGGTGCGCCGCTTCACCCACACCTGCCGGAAGCCCGCCGCCCGCGCGTCGGTGAACAGGCTCACGCTGTACGCGGCCCCCGCCACCGCCTCGAAGTCCAGCCCCGCCAGCCCAAGCTCGGTGAAGAGGTGCTGCTCGACCTCGTACGCCGGTTCCAGGTCCAGGGTCAGCGCGGTGACCACGCCGAGCGCGCCGAGGGAGGTCACCGCGCCGTCGAAGCCCTCCTCGCCGCGTGCCAGCGTCACCGTCGAGCCGTCCGCGACGACCAGTTCCACCGCGCGCACCGCCGAGGCCAGCGGCCCGTTGCCGACCCCCGAGCCATGGGTGCCGGTCGCCACCGAACCGGCCACCGAGATGTGCGGCAGGGACGCCATGTTGGGCAGGGCGAGACCGCGCGCGTGGACCGCGCGGGCCAGTTCCGCGTACCGGACGCCGCCCGAGACGCGTACCGTACGGGCCGCGGTGTCGACGTCGAGTACCGGCGGCAGGTCCGCGATCGACAGCAGGACGCCGTCGGGGCCCGGGTCGGCGATCGGGTTGAAGGAGTGCCCGCTGCCCAGCACCCGCACCTTCGCGCTGCCGGCGACCAGGGCCCTCAGCGTGTCCGGTGAGTGCGGCCGGTGGAACTCCTTCGCCGTGTAGGTGATGTTGCGTGCCCAGTTGGTGACCGCCCGAGTCATCCCTGCCCCTCCCGGTGAGTGCGTGTCCATTGACCCTCTCATTCACCGCCACCTACCGTAGAGACCGGTTGCTATCCGCGCGTCACCGAGCCGGAAGGTCACTTCCTTGCCCGAGCGTCCCCAGGCACTGTTCGCCATGACCGCCCAGAACGTGCCGCACATTTTCCCGCCGGAGGTGCTCGCGCGGCTGCGTGAGTACGTAGAAATCGATCCCACTCTGGTGGCGCAGGACTTCACCGACCCCCGGATCCGGGAGACGCTCGCCCGCACCGAGGTCCTCATCACCGGCTGGGGCTGCCCCCGCCTGGACGCGGCGGCCCTGGACGCGGCCCCCGAGCTGCGCGCGGTGCTGCACGCGGCCGGTTCCGTCAAGGGCTTCACCACCCCCGAGGTCTGGCGGCGCGGCATCGCGGTCTCCTCGGCGGCGGCGGCCAACGCGCTGCCCGTCGCCGAGTACACCCTCGCCATGATCCTGCTCGCCGGGAAGGACGTGTTCGGCTACCGCGACCAGCTCCGCACCCGGCGCGACTTCCCCTACGGCGACATCCTCCCCGGCATCGGCAACTACGGCCGCCGCGTCGGCGTCGTCGGCGCCTCCCGCATCGGCCGCCGGCTGATCGAGCTGCTGCGCCCCCACGACCTGAGGGTGAGCCTCGCCGACCCGTACGTGGACGAGGCGGAGGCCGCCCGGCTCGGTGTCCCCCTGGCCGGACTGGACGAACTGCTCGGCACCTCGGACATCGTCACCGTGCACGCCCCGCAGACCCCGCAGACCCGTCACCTGCTCGGCGCCCGCGAACTCGCCCTGATGCCCGACGGATCGGTCCTGATCAACACCGCGCGCGGCGCGCTCGTCGACCACGACGCCCTGGTCGCCGAGCTGCGTACCGGACGGCTGAGCGCCGTCCTCGACGTCACCGACCCCGAACCGCTGCCCGCCGACTCGCCCCTGTTCGGCCTGCCCAACGCCTTCATCACCCCCCACCTCGCCGGCTCCCAGGGCAACGAGGTGGCCCGCCTCGGCCGCACGGTCGCCGAGGAGGCCGAACGGCTGCTCGGCGGCGGCCCGCTGGAGTACGCGATCGACCACACCGCGCTGGAGCGGGCGGCGTGACGACGGCGAAGCGGACGCAGCCGGCGGCCGGCCAGGACGCCTCGACCGTGCGGGACGTGGCCGCGCGGGCCGGGGTCTCCGCCTCCACCGTCTCCCGCGTCCTGGGCGGCACCTACCCGGTGGCCGCGGCCACCCGCGCCAAGGTCCTCAAGGCCATGCGCGAGCTGGACTACGTGGTCAACGCGCACGCCCGCGCCCTCGGCGGCGCCACCAACAAGACGGTCGCCTTCGTCGTCGACGACGTCACCGGGCCGTTCTACGCCCACATCGCGCGCGGGGTGGAGGAGCAGGCCTCCGAGGAGGGCCGGCTGTGCATGCTGTGCACCACGCACGGCGACCCGCGCCGCATCCTCGCCGTCGTCGAGACCATGCGCGAGCAGCGGGCCGACGCGGTGATCGTGGTGGGCGGCGCCTGGGAGGACAAGGCCTACCAGGACCGTATGACCCACTTCGCGCACGCCCTGGACCGGGCGGGCTCCCGGCTGGTGCTGGTCGGCCGGCCGCCGCTCGGCGCCGGCGTCCCCGCCACGGTCGTCGACTACGACAACGAGGGCGGCGCCTTCGCCCTGACCACCCACCTGCTCTCCGCGGGCCACCGGCGCATCGCCTACCTCGGCCGGGTGCCCGGCCTGTCCACCAGCGGCCAGCGCGTCCGGGGCTTCACCCGCGCCCATGAACTCCTCGGCCTGGCCCCGGACCCCGCCCTGATCGTCGACGGCGTCTTCGCCCGCTCCTACGGTTACCGGGCGACCCGTGAACTCCTCACCTCCGGGAAGGAGTTCACCGCGATCTTCGCCGCCACCGACATGATCGCCACCGGGGTGGTCCAGGCCCTGCGCGAGGCCGGCCGGCGCATACCCGACGACATCGCCGTCGCCGGATACGACGACATCCCGGTCGCCCGCGACGTGTATCCCGCCCTGACCACCGTGCACGTCCCCCAGGAGGAGCTGGGCCGCGCCGCCGTCCGGCTGGCCCTGCACCGCGACGAGCTGCCCGACAGCCAGCACCTGGTCCTGGGCACCCACGTGGTGCTGCGGGAGTCGACACGGCGGGCGGGCGGCGGCTGACCCGCCGCACCTTTGGGGGGACCCGGCCGGGCAGCCGTACAGGCGGGGGCATACCGTGAGGAGTCGAACGCCTGAGCCGGGAGGAGATTCGGATGGGCAGCCGCACCGCGCTGGTCGAGGATCTGATGGAGCGGTTCCCGCATGTACCGCGGGAAGCCGTCTTCAAGGAGGACCTGCTCCGGGGCGGGGTCGCCTTCGACGCGTCCGCGCTGTCCGACAACGAGAGCGGCGAGGTCAAGCCCAAGTCGTACTTCATCTTCTCCTTCGACCACGGCACCCTGCCCGAGCTCGGCGAGGCCGCGCTCCGGCGGCCCCCCGAGGAGATCATCCTCACCGGCGGCCCCTACGACCTGCGCCGCACCGTCGTCTCCGTGCGGGTGAACCCGTCCTCGCCCTACCGGGTCGCCGCCGACGACGAAGGGCTGCTCGGGCTGTACCTCGACGGCCAGCGGATCGCCGACGTGGGCGTGCCGCCGATGCCCGAGTACTACCGGCACACCCTCTCCAACGGGAAGTCCGTCATGGAGGTCGCCCCGACCATCCAGTGGGGCTACCTCATCTACCTCACCGTCTTCCGGGTCTGCCAGTACTTCGGCGCCAAGGAGGAGTGCCAGTACTGCGACATCAACCACAACTGGCGCCAGCACAAGGCGGCCGGGCGGCCGTACACGGGTGTGAAGGACGTCGAGGAGGTCCTGGAGGCGCTGGAGATCATCGACCGGTACGACACCCAGAAGGCGTCCACCGCCTACACCCTCACCGGCGGCGCCATCACCAAGACGGTCGCCGGGCGCGACGAGGCCGACTTCTACGGCCACTACGCCAAGGCCATCGAGGAGCGCTTCCCGGGCCGCTGGATCGGCAAGGTGGTGGCCCAGGCGCTGCCGCGCGACGACGTACAGCGGTTCAAGGACTACGGCGTGCAGATCTACCACCCCAACTACGAGGTGTGGGACCGCCGTCTGTTCGAGCTGTACTGCCCGGGCAAGGAGCGCTACGTCGGCCGGGACGAGTGGCACCGGCGGATCCTGGACTCGGCGGAGGTCTTCGGCGCGCGCAACGTCATCCCCAACTTCGTCGCGGGCGTGGAGATGGCCGAGCCGTTCGGCTTCACCACGGTCGACGAGGCCATCGCCTCGACCACCGAGGGCCTGCGCTTCTTCATGTCGCACGGCATCACACCCCGCTTCACCACCTGGTGCCCCGAGCCCACCACCCCGCTCGGCAAAGCCAACCCGCAGGGCGCGCCGCTGGAGTACCACATCCGCCTGCTGGAGGCGTACCGCGCCACGATGGACGAGTTCGGCCTCGCCTCGCCCCCCGGCTACGGACCGCCCGGCCCCGGCCGTGCCGTGTTCTCCGTCAGCTCCTTCATGGACAGCCTTCCGGCACAGGAGCCGGCCCAGGTATAAAAACCGGGCGCGGACGTTGAGTCGGAGGGCGGTCCGCGTCCGTACACAAGGCCGGAGACGGGGGCGGCCGAAATGGCAACCGGTTTTTGAATATGCCGCTTGTCAGTTGTGTCGATGACGTGAAAAGCTCGGGCCCTGCCGCGAGGTTCCCCCCAACTCCTTTGCCGATGTGGCGAGTTGACCTCGTTCGTGGATGCAGGAGACCCATGCCCGACCTGCCGAAGCCCCAGGACGCCGCCGAGGCCGCGCTGTTCTCCGAGTGCTGGGACGCGGTCCTCTCCTACGCCGACCTGTGCACCTCCGGCGCCGCCTCGGCCAACCAGCTGGCCACGGACGCGTTCGCGCTCGGTATACGCGAGGCCCGCGCCGCCGAGGCCGCGCCCGGCCGCGGCGCCGGCCGCCGCCCGGCCCGGCTGCCCATGATCCCCCTGCTGCTCACCGCCGTCCGCACCACGGCGGCGACCTGGGAGGCCGACGGCCAGGGGCACAAGCTCGACCCGGACCTCCGGCTGTGGCTCAACTCCGACAAGGCCGCCCGCTACACCGGGCTGCCCCTGCTGCGCCCGGTCGCCCTGCGCGGCCTGAGGGACATGCAGGAGGCGGACGCGTCGCTGCTGTGGCTGGCCGAGGTGGAGGCGCTGCCGCTGCCCGCCGTCGCCCGCCGCCTGGGCCTCGACCCGGCCGCCGCGGCCCGGGAACTGGACCAGGTACGCGCCCTGTTCCGGGACCGCGCCCACCGCGCCCACCTCGACTCGCCGATGGACGCGCAGTGCCGCAGCTACGCGCGGCTCCTGGACGCGGTCACCCGTTCGACCGCCGCCGACACGCCCGTGGACCTCTCCCGGCACCTCGCCACCTGTGTGCAGTGCGCGGAGGCCGCCGCCTGCCTGCGGCTGCACGGCGGCGGCGTGCCCGCGGCCCTGGCCTCAGGCGTGATCGGCTGGGGCGGTCTCGCCTATCTGGAGCGCCGCCGCCGGGCCGCCGAAGTGCGCCTGGGCGCGGGCGGCCCCGCGAAGCCGGACCGGGAGAGCGGGGAGCCGGGGGAGGGCACGGGCCGTACCCGCGTCGCGCGCCATGGGCTGCTCGCCGCCGCGGTCCTGCTGTCGGTGCTGGCGCTCGGCGTGTCGATGATGCCGTTCGGCGGCTCCGGCGACGACACCGCGGCAGCCCACGACGACCGTCAGCCGGTCGCCGACCCGAGCCCCTCCCTGCCGTCCGCGGCACCGCTGCCCTCCGCCCCGGCGTCCCGCTCCGCCGCCCCGGCCGCGTCCGGGACGACCAGCAAGTCCGACAGGTCCGACCCGGCCGACCCCGACCCGGAGCCGCAGGGGACCTCGTCCTCCACCGCGCACGAGACCTCCGGCAGCAGCGAGGCCGCGCCCGCATGCCGGGTCGAGTACGAGCTCGTGAACCAGTGGCCCGACGGCTTCCAGGCCACCGTCACCATCACCTCCAGCGAGGCCCTGACCGGCTGGCGCGTCGCCTGGTCCTTCCGGGACGGCCAGCAGGTCGGCCAGATGTGGGACGCCGGCGTCACCCAGCACGGCTCCCGGGTCACCGCCACCGCCGCCGACTACAACAAGTCCGTCGCCCCGGGCGGCAGCCTCTCCTTCGGCTTCCTCGCCTCCTGGCAGGGGACCAACTCGGCGCCGTACGGCTTCACGCTGAACGGCGAGGCCTGCGCGAAGTAATTCGGTTGACGGGGCCGAGGGAGCCCCGGCTAGGGTGTGATCGTTGTCGCCGACGTGAGACAGGAGGTGTGACCGATGGCTGTCACTGTGCTGGGCGCTGCCCGCATCCCGAAGACCGTCAAGTCCACCTCCGTGGCCGCCGGCTGATCCCACACCAACTTCTCCGCGTGCGTACGCGGCTGCCGGGGCCACCCTTGTGAAGGGTCACCCCTTGACTTCCAGCTTTGCCTTTTCTTCCGCTTCCTCCCTCGTTCCCTACGGCTGGGACGAGGCCTGGGCGGACGAGTTCGCCCCCTTCGCGTCCGAGGGCCTGCTGCCCGGGCGTGTGATCCGGGTCGACCGCGGCCAGTGCGACGTGGTCACCGCCGGCGGGGTGGTGCGGGCCGACACCGCCTTCGTCACCCCGCACGATCCGATGCGGGTCGTGTGCACCGGTGACTGGGTCGCCGTCGACCCCGGCGGCAACCCGCGCTACGTACGGGCGTATCTGCCGCGCCGGACCGCCTTCGTACGGTCCACCTCCTCCAAGCGGTCCGAGGGGCAGATCCTCGCCGCCAACGTCGACCACGCCGTCGTCGCCGTGTCGCTCGCCGTCGAGCTCGACCTCGGCCGGGTCGAGCGGTTCCTGGCCCTCGCCTGGGAGTCGGGGGCGCAGCCGGTGGTCGTGCTGACCAAGGCCGACCTGGTGCCGGACCCGGTGGCGCTGTCGTACCTCGTCCAGGACGTGGAGACGACGGCGCCGGGCGTGCCGGTGCTGACCGTCAGCGCGCTGCACGGCGAGGGGCTCGACGTCCTCGTCGCGCTGGTCGGCGGCGGTACCTCCGTGCTGCTCGGGCAGTCCGGCGCGGGCAAGTCCACGCTCGCCAACGCGCTGCTCGGCGAGGAGGTGATGGACGTCCGGGCCGCGCGGGACGTGGACGGCAAGGGCCGCCACACGACGACCACCCGCAACCTGCTCGCGCTGCCCGCCGGGGGCGTGCTGATCGACACCCCCGGGCTGCGCGGGGTGGGCCTGTTCGACGCCGAGGTGGGCGTCGGGCAGGTGTTCTCCGAGATCGAGGAGCTGGCGAGGGAGTGCCGGTTCCACGACTGCGCGCACGAGAGCGAGCCGGGGTGCGCGGTGCTCGCCGCCGTCGCCTCGGGAGAGCTGCCGGTGCGGCGGCTGGAGAGCTACCGCAAGCTCATGCGGGAGAACCAGTGGATCGTCGCCAAGACCGACGCACGGGTCCGGGCGGAGCTCCGGCGGGACTGGAAGCGGAAGGGCGCCATCGGCAAGGCCGCGATGGAGGCCAAGCGGAGGGGATGGCAGTAGCGCCCGGGGCCGCCGTCGCCGTACCTGGATGTCCGTTTTCCGCCAGCCGGGGGTCCGCTCCGCGCGCACACTGGACGGCATGACGGACGAGGACACCAGGTACGAGGCCGTGCGCAGCCGGGACGCCCGGTTCGACGGCGAGTTCTTCTTCGCCGTCGAGACCACCGGGATCTACTGCCGGCCCAGCTGCCCGGCGGTGACCCCGAAGCGGCGCAACGTGCGGTTCTTCGCGACGGCCGCCGCCGCGCAGGGGGCGGGGTTCCGGGCGTGCCGGCGGTGCCGGCCGGACGCCGTGCCCGGGTCCGCCGAGTGGAACGTGCGCGCGGACGCGGTGGGCCGGGCGATGCGGCTGATCGGCGACGGCGTCGTCGACCGGGAGGGCGTCGCCGGGCTCGCCGCGCGGCTGGGATACAGCGCGCGGCAGGTGCAGCGGCAGCTCACCGCCGAGCTGGGCGCCGGGCCCGTCGCGCTGGCCCGGGCGCAGCGGGCGCACACCGCGCGGGTGCTGCTGCAGACGACCGGGCTGCCGGTCACCGAGATCGCGTTCGCGTCCGGGTTCGCCAGTGTGCGGCAGTTCAACGACACGATGCGGGCGGTGTACGCCGCGACGCCGAGCGAGTTGCGGGCCGCCGCGCCGAGGGGACCGGGCCGGGGCCGCCGGGCCGCCACTCCCGGTGCCGGGATCCCGCTGCGGCTCGCCCACCGGGGGCCGTACCAGTCCGGTGCCGTCTTCGACCTGCTGCGGCGCGAGGCCGTACCGGGTGTCGAGGAGGTGAGCGGCGCGGTGGGCCGCCGCACCTACCGGCGCACGCTGCGGCTGCCGTACGGCACCGGGATCGCCGCCGTCGAGGAGCGCGCGGGCGCGCCCAGGGCGGGGCCGGCCGCCCACCCCGGCGGCTGGCTCGACGCCCGGCTGCACCTCACCGACCTCCGGGACCTGACGACCGCCGTGCAGCGGCTGCGGCGGCTGTTCGACCTGGACGCCGACCCCTACGCCGTCGACGAGCGGCTCGGCGCCGACCCGGAACTCGCCCCGCTGGTCGCCGCCCGGCCCGGGCTGCGCTCGCCCGGCACCGCCGACCCGGCGGAACTCGCGGTGCGGGCGCTGGTGGGACGCGAGGAGGCCGAGCTGCTCGTACGGCGGTACGGCAAGGCGCTGGACGCCCCCTGCGGCAGCCTCACCCATCTGTTCCCGGAGCCCGCCGTGCTCGCCGAGGCCGAGCCGCACGGCACCCTGGGCACGCTGGCCGCCGCGCTCGCCGACGGCACCGTACGACTGGACCCGGGAGCCGACCGGGAGGACACCGAGGCGGCGCTGCTCGCCCTGCCCGGCATGGACCCGGCCGTCGTCGCCACCGTCCGCGTCCGCGCCCTGGGCGACCCGGACGTGGCCCCGCCCGGCACGGACGTCCCGGACACCTGGCGGCCCTGGCGCTCGTACGCCCTCCGGCACCTGGCGGTGGCGGGGGAGCCGGCCGACTAGCCCGCCTCCAGCCCCCAACTGTGGATCCGCCGCGGATGGACCCGGATCACCTCCTCGCTGAAGTGCGGGCCCAAGTCGTGCGGGCCGACGAGGAGTTCGGCCTCGCCGCGGATGTCGACGCCGCGCACCGTCCACGGGTCGAGGCTGACGATGTCGTCCACGACGAGGGCGACCTTCGGGTTCTTCCGCAGGTTGCGCCACTTCTTGCTGCGGCCCATCGCGAAGCCGCCGATCAGGATGGTGCCGTCGTCCTGCGGGAAGAAGCCCACGGGGTTGGCCTGCGGCTGACCGTGCGGGTCGACGGTGGCCAGCCGTCCCAGCCGCTGCGATCGGAGGTAGGCGCGCTCGGCCGCGCTGAATTCGGTCATGCGGGCAGCCAAACACGCCCCCGCGCCCGCGCGCATCGGCTCTTCGTCCTAGGCCGTCGGCCTGCTCCGCCCTGGGCCGAGCGAGTGGTGCTGCCGGTGATGCTCCGTCAGCGCCGGTCGCGCGTGTGCCACCGTCGCCTGCGGCCGACAGGAGCGGGAAGGGCGGGCGGGGTCATGGGCAAGGGCAAACGGGTCCTCGCGGCGGCGGTCCTGGCGCTGGCGGGTACGGCGACGACGGCCGGGCCCGGGTCCGCCCTGCCCTCGTCCAGGCCCGCTCCGCCGGTCTGGACCGGCACCTGGGAGGCCGCCCCGTCCGGTGTCGCGCCGCCGTTCCCGGGCGCCGCCGTCCGCAACGTGGTGCACGTCGGTGTCGGCGGGCGGGTCCTGCGGGTGCGCCTGAGCAACCGGTTCGGCAGCGCCCCCCTGACGCTCGGCGCGGTCACGGTCGCCCTGCGGCGGGCGGGCGGCCCGGACGCCGTGCCCGGGTCGATGCGCACCGCCACCTTCCGCGGCGCCCGGACCGTCGTCGTCCCGCCGGGCCGGGATGTGGTCACCGATCCGGTGCGGCTGGCCGTACCGTCCGCCGCCGACCTGCTCGTCACGGTCGCGACGCCCACCGACTCCGGGCCCGCCACCTACCACCGCACGGCCCTGCAGACCGGCTACCTCGCCCTCGACGGCGCCGGCCGGGCCGCCGACGAGGACGGGAGCGGGTACCCGGTCACCACCGGCCACTGGTACTACGTCACCGGTGTCGACGTGCGCGGCCCGGCCGCCGGCAGCGTCGTCGCGTTCGGCGACTCCCTCACCGACGGCACCTGCACCACCCCCGACACCAACCACCGCTGGCCCGACCGCCTCGCCGAACGCCTGCGCGCGCTGCCCCCGTCCCTGCGCCCCGGCGTCCTCAACGCCGGCATCGCCGGCAACCGCCTGCTGCTCGACGGCACCGGACCGAGCGCCCTGACCCGGCTTCGCGCCGACGCCCTGTCGCGGGCCGGGGCGCGGGTGCTGATCGTGCTGGAGGGCATCAACGACATCATCAAGGGCAGGCCGCAGGCCGGCGACGCGCACGCCATGGCGGACGCCTACCGGACGATCGTGGCCCGCGCGCACGCCCGTGGGATCCGGGTCGTCGGGGCCACCCTCACCCCGTACGGCGGACACCCCGCCTTCACCGCGGCACGGGAGGCGGTACGGCAGGAGGTCAACGCCTTCATCCGGGCGGGCGGCGCCTTCGACGCCGTCGCCGACTTCGACGCCGCCGTCCGCGACCCGGACCGGCCGCAGCGGATCCGGCGCGCCTACGACTGCGGCGACCACCTGCACTTCAACGACGCGGGCGCCCGCGCCCTGGCCGACCGGGTCGACCTGGGCGCCGTCCTGTGGTGGGCGGTCAGCCCCGCAGCACCGCCGCGAGCCACGCCCCGGTGATCAGCAGGCAGGCGAGGAGTTCGGCGAGCACGCCGGAGCCGCCCGAACGCATCGCCGTGCGCAGCGCCGCCATGGCCGCGACGTGCCCGCCCAGGCGCCGGCGTTCGTACACGTAGATCCCGGCCATGAATCCGGGGATCGCGCCGAGCACCGGAAGCAGGAGGAAACCGAGGAACGCCCCGGCCCCCGCGTACACCCCCAGCAGCGGGGTGGCACCGGTCGCGCGCAGCCGCCGGGGCGGGAGCGCCCGGCGCACCGCCAGGGAGAGGAGCAGCACGGCGGTGGCGCCCGCCAGCACGGCCCACGCCACCGGCCGCGGGTCCTTCAGCGCCCACCACAGGACCGCGGCCCACACCAGCCACGATCCCGGCACCCCGGGCACCAGCACTCCGCACAGGCCGAGCACGATCACCAGGCCGACCAGCAGGAGTTCCCACGCTCCCATCCGACCAGCGTGCCGGAGCGGAGCGGGAGGCGCAGGTCACGGGCGGCTGTCCCGGGCCACCCAGCCCCGCTCGTAGGCGTGCCAGCCCAGCTGCAGCCGGGTCGTCACACCGGTCAGTTCCATCAGCCGCTTCACCCGCCGCTGTACGGTCCTCAGGCCGAGGCCCAGCTGTTTGGCGACGCTCGCGTCCGTCAGCCCGGCCAGCAGCAGCGACAGCACCTCCAGATCGGTGGCGTCGGGGCCGTCCGGCCGCTGCTCACCGGGCCCCGACGCGCCGAGCCGCAGCGGCAGCGCCTCCCGCCACACCGATTCGAACAGGCCGGACAGCAGTTCCAGCAGGCCGCTGGCGTGCACCACGAGGGCGGCGGGTTCGGCGCTGTGCGAGGTGAGCGGGACCATCGCCAGGGACCGGTCGGCGACCACCAGTTTGGTCGGCACCCGGTCGGTCACCCGCACCTGCTCGTCCCGGCCCAGCGCCGCCGTCAGCTCGGTGACGCCGTCCGGCAGGTCGAGCACCGGCCGCTCGACGACCACCCGGTAGCGCACGCCCCGCCCGGCCGCCTGCTCCTCGGCGTGGTTGTCCGCGCCGGAGACCACGACCGGGTCGCCGGTGACCAGCGCGCACACCTCGTCGCTCGCGCCGAGCTGGAGCTGCAGAAAGCGCTGTGCGACCGCGCAGGCGCCGGTGACCACCTCGACCAGGTCGTGCACGGCGGGTTCGGCGGCCGACGCCCGGTACTCCTCGGCCAGCAGCACCGCCGCCAGCTCGGCCTTCTCCAGCTCGTGCCGCCGCTGGGTGAGCAGCGCGCCCAGCGCCACGCCGGGCGGGGCGGCGACCCAGCGGCCGGGCCGGGCCGAGGACTGGGCCGCCAGCCCCTGCCGCTCCAGCCGGCGCAGCGCGCGCTCGGTGTCGGGCTCGGCCAGGGTCAGCCGCCGCGCCAGATCAGGCACGTCGGCGGCGCCCACGGAGACCAGTGCCCGGTAGGCCGACTCGTGCGTCTCGTCCAGCCCTATCCCTGCCAGCATCAGCCCCTCGTCCCTCCCCTTGAGACCCCCGACGACCCCGGCGCGGTCCGGGCCGTGGCGGAAACCGGCCACGACGCAAACCCGCCTCGGCACATCATCGCCGTACCACCGGTCACTCTGCCAAGGTGTCGTCACCGCGATGTCGATCATCACCGGCGGATCCGCGGCCGGTTTCACAGCCGATCACCAGGGAAGCCGGTCAACCTGCGGAGCGGCCGTCCGGTTGCGGTGGACCCGGCCGCGTGGACGGTGGCCCGGGCCCATGACGTGCGCGAGCGCGCGAAGGGGATCCGGGGCCGGGTCACTCCGTGTCGCCGGGCGGTCCTCCCGTGGGGGGTGGGGCCGCCCGGCGGCCCGCTTCCCGCGGCAACCCTCGTCCCACGCACGGCTGTTCGATGACGTACCTGACATGCGGTCAACGGCCGGAAGGTGCGCCGGATTTTCGGGATGCCCCGTTTTCATACGGCCCGTGCGGTGGACAATTGGGGGCATGAACCAGCAGGGGGGCAGGCCCGCCCGTCGCGAGGACGACTGGTGGGGACAGCTGTACGACGACTCGACCCCGGACACGGGGCCCACGGCCCAGGCCGATTCCCTGGACGACCGGTTCGCCTCGGCGGCGGGCGCGGTCGGCGTCCCGCCACAACCCGGGACGCGGGAAGCGCAGACCACGGCTTCACCGGAGGGCCGCTCCAAACGCCCTCCCGGGGGCGCGGTCCCTACCCAGCGCGCCGCCGACCCGCCCCCACGCCCCGCCGCACCCCCGAAGCCCGCCGCACCCCCCTCCCCGCCCCCGGCCGCGCCGGAGGCCACCGCCGAGACCCCCCAGGCCGCCCACCCCGCCACCCACCTCGACCTCCCCGCCCCGCAGCCCCCCGCGGGCGTCGACTACGTGGGCTCCGGTCCGCCGACCTACGACCCCGAACCCACGGCGCTGCCGGCCGCCGACCCGGAGGAACTGGGCGACCTGGTCGCCGACACCGTGCTGGACGGGGCGCGCTACGGCACCTGCACACTGCGGGCCGCCTCCGTGCGCGGGGACTCCCCGCGGTACCGCGGGGAGCCGCGCCGCGACTCGCTGCTGACCGCCCGGTTCGGCAGCGGCGAGCAGGCCCTGGTCCTGGTGGCGATGGCGACCGGGGCGCGGGCCACGCCGGACGCGCACCGGGCGGCGGCCGAGGCGTGCCGGTGGATCGGACGGGCGGTGGGGCGCAGTCACGCACGACTGGCCGAGGACATCCGGGCCGGTCGGCGCGGCGACCTCAAGTCCGGGCTGCACCGGCTCACCGACCGCAGCCTCGGCCGGCTCCGCGCCAGCGCCACCGAACAGGGCGTCGACCCGGAGGAGTACGCGGCCACGCTGCGCTGTCTGCTGCTGCCCGCTCACCCCGACTGCCGTACGCGCGTGTTCTTCGGCGTCGGCGCGGGCGGACTGTTCCGGCTGCGCGGCGACGAGTGGCAGGACATCGAGCCGCAGGTCTCCACCGTCCCGGCGGCCGGCGAGCCCGTCGTCGGCTTCGGCTCGCCCCCGGCCGAGACCCCCGAGGGCGACCGGCTCACCATGGACCTCGGCATCCCGACGCCGCCGAGCCCCTTCGAACCGGCCCCGCAACCGCCCCGGGAACCCTTCCGCTTCCGCGCCTCCATCGCCCGACCGGGTGATGCGCTGCTGATGTGCACGTCCGGCCTGGCCGACCCGCTGCGCGGCGAGGCCGCCCTCTGCGCCTACCTGGCACGGCGCTGGTCCGGCCGCACCGCGCCCGGCCTCGCCGCGTTCCTCGCCGACACGCAGGTACGGGTGAAGGGCTACGCCGACGACCGTACGGTGGCGGCCGTGTGGGAGGCGTAAGCCGGCACCTTGTGGGTTCATGTAATCCATGGCCAAGCAGAACGTCGCCGAGCAGTTCGTCGACATCCTCGTCCGCGCCGGTGTGCGCCGTCTGTACGGCGTCGTCGGTGACAGCCTCAACCCGGTGGTGGACGCCGTCCGCCGCAACTCCGCCATCGACTGGATCCACGTACGCCACGAGGAGACCGCCGCCTTCGCGGCCGGGGCCGAGGCCCAGGTCACCGGGCGGCTGGCCGCCTGCGCCGGCTCCTGCGGGCCCGGCAACCTCCACCTCATCAACGGGCTGTACGACGCCCACCGCTCCATGGCCCCGGTCCTCGCCCTCGCCTCGCAGATCCCCTCCAGCGAGATCGGCCTGGGCTACTTCCAGGAGACCCACCCCGACCGGCTGTTCGCCGAGTGCAGCCACTACAGCGAGCTGATCTCCAGCCCCCGGCAGATGCCCCGGCTGCTGCAGACCGCGATCCAGCACGCCGTCGGCCGCAGCGGGGTGAGCGTGGTCTCCCTGCCCGGCGACATCGCCGCCCAGCCCGCGCCCGACAAGGCCGCCGAGACCGCCATCGTCACCTCGCGGCCCACCGCCCGGCCCGCCGACGCCGAGATCGACCAGTTCGTCCGGATGATCGACGAGGCCGACCGGGTCACCCTGTTCTGCGGCAGCGGCACGGCGGGCGCGCACGCCGAGGTGATGGAGTTCGCCGAGAAGATCAAATCGCCGGTGGGGCACGCGCTGCGGGGGAAGGAGTGGATCCAGTACGACAACAAGTTCGACGTCGGTATGAGCGGTCTGCTCGGCTACGGCGCCGCCTACGAGGCCACCCACGAGTGCGACCTGCTGATCCTGCTCGGCACCGACTTCCCGTACAACGCCTTCCTGCCGGACGATGTGAAGATCGTCCAGGTCGACGTGCGGCCGGAGGTGCTGGGCCGTCGCTCCCGGCTGGACCTGGCAGTGTGGGGCGATGTGCGCGAGACGCTGCGCTGTCTGATCCCGCGGGTGCGGACCAAGGACGACCGGCGCTTCCTCGACCGGATGCTGAGGAAACACGCGGACGCGCTGGAGGGCGTCGTCAAGGCGTACACCCGCAAGGTCGACAAGCACGTGCCGATCCACCCCGAGTACGTGGCCGCCGTCCTGGACGAGGTCGCCGACGACGACGCCGTCTTCACCATCGACACCGGGATGTGCAACGTCTGGGGCGCCCGCTACATCTCGCCCAACGGCCGCCGCCGGATCATCGGTTCCTTCTCCCACGGCTCGATGGCGAACGCGCTGCCGATGGCGATCGGCGCGCAGTTCACCGACCGCCGGCGGCAGGTGGTGTCGATGTCCGGGGACGGCGGCTTCACCATGCTGATGGGCGACTTCCTGACCCTCGTCCAGCACGACCTGCCGGTGAAGGTCGTGCTCTTCAACAACTCCTCCCTCGGCATGGTCGAGTTGGAGATGCTGGTCGCGGGCCTGCCCTCGTACGGCACCGCCAACACCAACCCCGACTTCGCCGCGGTGGCCCGCGCCTGCGGCGCGTACGGGGTGCGGGTGGAGAAGCCCAAGCAGCTCGCCGGGGCGCTGAAGGACGCCTTCCGGCACAAGGGGCCCGCCCTGGTCGACGTCGTCACCGACCCCAACGCGCTGTCCATCCCGCCGAAGATCAGCGCCGACATGGTCACCGGGTTCGCGCTGTCCGCGTCGAAGATCGTGCTGGAGGGCGGGGTCGGGCGCATGCTCCAGATGGCGCGCTCCAACCTGCGCAACGTACCCCGGCCTTGAACCGGCACTCGGAGGATGGGCGGATTCCGGCCAGTTTCCCGGAGCCCGCGACGGCCGCCGGGACGGGAAGCGGGTGACCTCGGCCCGGGGTGACGGGACGCCCGTGACGTCGTACAGCGGCCCGTTTGTCCTGAACGCGGTTGCCATGGCGCTGGAGCCGTGCCTCAGCGGCGGTGCACCCGTGGCCGAACCGCTGGTCGTCGGCGATCCGGCATGACTGGCCCCCGGCACACGGGGCATGGATCCCCGTGAACGTGTTCGATCAGGAGGGGTAACGGCAACGGCGTGCGGGCGGGGGACATGAAGAGGCAGGCACGAGGGGGCGGTCCCGTGGCCATCGGGGCCTCCTCGGCGAAGCAGGCGGGGGAAGATGCCGACAACGTCACGGAACACACGCGAGCGCCCCAGCTCCGGCGCAGACTCGGCCGGGCGGACCTGCGGGCGGTGCCCGAGGCCCGCAGGGCGCTGCGCGAACTCCTCGGACACTGGGGGAAGCCGGGGCGCTTGGACATAGCGGAACTGCTCACCAGTGAACTCGTCACCAACGCGCTCGTCCACACCGACCACGACGCCGTCCTGACGGCGGTGGTCGGACCGCACGGACTGCGCGTGGAGGTACGGGACTTCGTCGCCCGCAGGCCCCGCCTGTGCATGCCGGACGCCGACGACGGCACGCACGGCCGGGGTCTGCTGCTGGTGCAGTCCCTGGCGGACGCCTGGGGTGTACGGGCGCACGGGGTGGGGAAGTCGGTGTGGTTCGAGCTCGACGCGGAGGCCGCGTGAGCGGGACGGGCGCGTGAACCGGACGGACGCGTGAACGGGACGGGGCGTGACCGTGAAGGTCACGCCCCGTCCCGTGGTGTCCGGCTTCTCGCGGGTCAGCCGAACTGCTGCTCGAGGTCCTTGAGTTTGCGCTCCAGGGAGTCGAGGCGCGGCAGGGCCATCGTGTCGTCCTCCGCGGTCAGGTCGACCGTGAGGGGGTCAGCCCCTTTGCGGACCGGCTGAAGGGAGGGCCGAGAGCGTACGGGCAGTTGCTCCGGCGCGGATATGGCAGGCTCCGCGGTGACCTGGGCGGAGCCGCGCTCCACCGCCTGCACCTCCACCTGGCGGCCGGAGCCGCGCCCGACGATGCCCCGGTGACCGCGGCTGATCGCCTTCAGCTGGGCACGCTCGACGCGCTGCTGCTCGCGCCTGCGCTGACGCGTCTCGTCCTTCTGGCGCTTGTCCTCGCGCACCTCCTCGACCGCCTCGTCCAGGCTCCGCACACCCTCCAGGAGCATCAGCGACCAGGCGCTGTAGGTCTCGCGGGGCGCCCGCAGCCAGCGCACTATCCGGATCTGCGGCAGCGGGCGCGGCACCAGACCCTGCTCGCGCAGGGCGGCCCGGCGGGTCTGCTTCAGCGCGCGGTCGAACAGGACGGCCGCCGACAGGGACATGCCCGCGAAGAAGTGCGGAGCCCCCGCGTGACCGGCGCCCCTGGGCGCGTGCACCCAGTTGAACCAGGCCGCCGCGCCCGCGAACGTCCACACGAGTATCCGGGAGCCGAGCGCCGCGTCGCCGTGGCTGGCCTCGCGCACCGCGAGCACGGAGCAGAACATCGCCGCGCCGTCCAGGCCGAACGGCACCAGGTACTCCCAGCCGCCGGTCAGGCCGAGGTTCTGCTCACCGAAGCCGACCAGTCCGTGGAAGGAGAGGGCTGCGGCCACCGCCGCACAGCAGAACAGCAGGACGTAGGAGGCCGTGCCGTAGACGGCCTCCTTGCGCCTGCGGCGCTCCTCGCTGCGCTCCCACGAGTCGTCCGCGCTCGCGCTCTGACCGGAGGAGCGCTTGCCGCGCGCCAGCACCGCCACCGCCGCCAGCATGCCCAGGAGCAGTACGGCGCCCGGAAGCAGCCAGTTCAGCGATATGTCGGTCAGTCTCATCTGGGGTCCCTTGCATTGGGATAGGGCGTAACGCCCGCCATAGTGGCCCAATCCCAGCGGCCCTCAGGGGGTTTCGGGGCAAGAGGCCGCCAAGGAGGTGCAAGGGGATGCCCAGGGCGGCGTTCTGCTCGAACTGCCGCGTGAGGGGCGGGAGTTGAGTTCGAATAAGAGTACCCGTACGGATGGTTCCTCGGAAAGTTCCCGCGACGGGTGGGGAATGTGTGAATCGCTGTCCCGTGCGGGGATTCCGATCGGGCTCGGGTCGCGGCGATCCTAGTGGACGGGCAGGCGTGCTCCGACCTGAGGGAGCGTCAAGCGGCAGCGGTGGCGGTGAGTTTGGCGATCCGGTCGGTGTCGCAGGTGCGCGGGCAGGTGGCGCAGGTGTCCTCAGGGCGCAGGGTGTAGAACATGCAGCAGCTCACCCGGTCCCGGGTGGGCAGCGGCTCGCCGTCCGGTCCGGTGAGGGTGCGGAAGGCGGCGGAGCCTATGTACGGCCGGGTCGCCCCGGGCAGCAGCAGTTCCAGCTCCCGCACCGCCCGGTCCCGCTCCCGCTCGCCGAGCAGATGGGCGATGTACCACAGCCCCTCCACCAGCTCGTCGGTCGCCATGCCCCACAGCGCGCGCCCGCGCCGCCGCATCCGCGGCCCGAACCCGGTGAGCACGGGCTCCAGGTGCTCGGCGACCGAGGCCCGCACCTCGGCGCGCAGCGCCTCCTCGTCCGGCACCACGACCGCGCCGGGCAGCGCCGCCGCAGGGTCGCCCGGGAGGCAGGCGAAGGAGGCGACGCGGACGGCCATCCGGCCGGCGGCGCGGTCGTACGAGACGTGGGTCACGGGCAGCCGGGGCACCCTGCGGTGCAGGAACCACGGCACGGTGATCAGCAGGCAGGCGGGCCAGGCGTAGCGGTGCAGCCCGAAGCTCGCCACCACGTCCGGGCGGGCCCGTTGTCCGTAGTCCCGCAGTACCTGGGTCTCGTCCCAGGCCAGGAAGTCCGTCAGCTCGGTCCCGCCCTCCGCGAGCGCGGCGGCCGCGGTCCAGTCGCCGCCGCGCGGGGCGGGGTCCCGGGGGCCCAGCTCCGTGACGGTCAGGCCCGGGTAGGCCGCGGTGAGGCGGGCGTACGCGGCGGAGACGGGCGAGGCCGGGACGGGCATGGGAGCACCACCGATCGGGGAATGGGACACGGGCGAGCGAGGTAAGCCTTACCTTACCGATCGGACGGCGAAGTTTGAACTGTCGACTTGTGCGCCTATCGTGCTTGACGGACGAGTAACAACCCGTCGTAATGACCCCAAGTGCCGACAAGCCGGAGGAGGACCCCGTGAAGCAGGGCGTGCAGGGCTCCGCCGGGTCGGGCACGCCGGATCGCGGGGCCGGGGTCCGGCTGCCCGCGCAGCCGCGCGCGCAGGACGTGGACCGGGAACGGGGCACGGCCGCCCAGACCGCCCGGGGCGAGCACACCCACGGCGAGCCGTCCGTCGCGCACCCCCGGCCGGTCGTCCAGCGGGCCTCCGTGCGCGGGCAGATCCTGGACGCCCTGCGCACGGCGCTGGTGGCGGGGGAGCTGAAGCCCGGCGAGGTGTACTCCGGGCCCGCGCTCGGCGAGCGGTTCGGGGTCTCCGCGACGCCCGTGCGCGAGGCCATGCAGCAGCTCGCCCTCGAGGGCGCGGTCGAGGTCGTGCCCAACCGGGGGTTCCGGGTGGTGGTGCGCGGCGCGCGGGAGCTGTCGGAGCTGGCCGAGGTGCGCGCGCTGATCGAGGTGCCGGTGATGCTGCGGCTCGCCCGTACGGTGCCGGCCGAGCGGTGGGCGCAACTGCTGCCGCTGGCCGAGGACACCGTCCGCGCGGCGGCCTCCGGGTGCCGGGCCACGTACGCGGAGTCCGACCGGGCGTTCCACCGTGCCGTACTGGGCCTGTCCGGCAACGAACAGCTCGTCCGGATCGCCGAGGACCTGCACCGGCGGGCGCAGTGGCCGCTGGTCGGGGGCCCGGTCCGGCACGGCCGGGCCGACCTCGTGGCGGACGCGGCGGAGCACACCGCGTTGCTGGACGCCCTGATCGCACGCGATCTGACGGTGGTCCGGGAACTGGTGGCGGAGCACTTCGCGGGCGCGGGCTGAGCGGCGGCTCCGCTTCGGCGGTACGTCAGCCCGGCCCAGCCGTACCGGCACTACGCCGTAGCCGCCCCCGGAGCCGGTGGAGCCAGTTGGTGGGCCAGCCAGGTGGGGACGCCGCCGAGGAGGCGGAACAGGCGGCGGGCCTCCTCTCGCAGGCGGGATGCCTCCGGCTCGGTCTCGGTGTCGGCGGGGGAGGTTGGCGCGGGGGCCGTGTCGGCCAGGTCTCAACTCCTCCGGGATGCGGAGGGTCTGGGGGAAACCGTGCCCCGAGTTCCGGGGCTACGCGGTAGCCGCCCCCGGAGCCGGTGGAGCCAGTTGGTGGGCCAGCCAGGTGGGGACGCCGCCGAGGAGGCGGAACAGGCGGCGGGCCTCCTCTCGTAG